>NZ_JBFUJO010000001.1:0-542884 GCF_056401355.1 Polaromonas sp. P4_F4
GTCATCGGTCATCGCCCGTGGCGTGTTTACGTCCTTGCCTGATCTCAAGAGAAAGCTCATGCGCTACATCCGTCAGTACAACGAGCAACCCAAACCCGTAAAGTGGAAATACTGCGATCTGTCACGGCGCATTACTCCCGATTCAATCGTTACAGTCCACTAGGCGACCGCTGGTGCCTGTGCGCCCAGCGCTGGCGGGAGGCCCTGGAGGCAGGCACTGCCCCGCCGGTGATTCTGGAGGCCACCCATATCAACGCGCTGGAATTTGTTACGCTGGCGCAACTGGAAAAGCACCGGTTTCAGGGCGCTGTTCATTGAGCGCGGTTTTAAGAACCTGTTTACGATCTAAACGGGGCCGCGCAAGCACCTTCTCGGGATGGGATGCAAGGCGCGGTGCGCCGCCCATAGCTTGGGCTATGGGCAAGCGCCGCAACGCCGCAGACCGCCCGAGAAGGCGCTTGCCCTTCGGGTTGGGGTGAAATCGGGCGATTGAGCCACCCGGGCCCTTGCATGGGCATTAGCCCATGCGGCGGACCCGGGCGCCCCACTCATCCCGATTGCACCCCAACGCGGCCTCGTTTAGATCGTAAACAGGTTCTAAGAGCCGGCACATTCTGACAAGTGTTCTGGCACTGCTACAATCAAAGGCTTCGCGGAAAGGTGGATGAGCGGTTTAAGTCACACGCCTGGAAAGCGTGCGTGGGGTTATACCCACCGCGGGTTCGAATCCCGCCCTTTCCGCCAGAGATAAAGTAAATACGGGGCCTCGCGCCCCGTTTTTGCTTTCTGTTCCCACAAAATGCCTACTATCTGGGCAATGTCACTCGATCAACCGTCTGTTTGGGGTTACCCGCTAGCTATTGTGTGGTCGACAGCGTTTTCTTGACGAGTGCAAAGTAAGCTGTTTGAGCCCTGTCCACGAGAGCGACAAGAAAGGACTTATCGTTGATGTTCGCCAAGCTGGAAGAACTGTCTACCATAGCCCGCACATTCCCCAAGTCATCGACGTACCATAGTGCTAGCCGCTGTTTGTCAGTGTGTGTTGTCGCCGGAAGAGACACTTCCAGGATACTCGTAGGATGCGCCAGGACTACGAATCGAAAGCTAAGTTCGTACTTTGTGCCCAGCGCTACCAGTACGCCTTCGCCAGGCTCTCTGCGCGTAACCCGAATTGAAGGAAAAGATTCCTCGTTGAAGGGATGCTCTGCCATCTTGAAGAACTTGTCGACTTGATCTTGATGGATCTTGAACAGAGCTTCGTAAGTAGTCAATTTCTCAGTAAGTCCGACCATAGCAAGCCTCTTTTCAATTGCAATGTGAACAGTATTGCACGGCCTGCCCCAGGCCTCCGTTACAAAACCCTCGCCCATGTCTCCGGTCCATACATCAGACAAAGGAAAACCCGCATGCGGCGGGTTAGCTGACCTGAGAAAACACTTACAAAACCCTTCGTCACGTCGACGGCAGGCCCACAATCACGGATTGTCCTTGGCAAACTCGTCCTTCGCGACCTCAACGGCATCCCGTGCACCGTGCGTCGGCCAAAGTTCGTGGCCCCTGTCAATCAGGCTATGGAGGTCACCCTCGCCCTTTGAGAGTGAAAGGTACATGCTTCCGAAAATCTCGGCCCAGATGATTTCCGGCGTCTGGCCATGATGAGTGTCGGTGCTCGATTGCATAGCTAAAGTATGACTAAAACAAGGCCTTTTTGACCGCGCTAGAGTCGCGACGGCACATGCCTGAATCTAACACCGAAAACGCTGTACAACATTAACAAATCAGCAATGCTTTAACCGCCCTGCAGGGCGGGCAAAACCCCAAAAAGCCCCTAGCCATGCCGGTCTCGGTGCCTAAATGGTTTTAGACTCAAACGGGGAAAGCAATCTGCGCGTGTGGAATCTATCGGTTTCCAGAAACGCCATCCTCCAAAGATAGCTGACGGCAGAGCATAAAAAAAGCCACCTTGCGGTGGCTTTTTGATGCGCGTGAACCTATCAGTTCAGGGCAGATTTCTTGCCGTCCTTATAGACGTACAAGGTGATGGCGGGGTTTTTCAATTCGCCATTGGGCTCGAAAGCGATCGTGGTGGTTACGCCCTTGAAGTTGGTTTTAATCAACTCGGGGGTGTAGACCTTTGGATCGGTCGAACCAGCACGCTTCATGGCGTCAACCAAAATGAAGGTCGCGTCATAGGTATAAGGGCTGTAAACCTGGAACTGGTTGGGGTACTTGGCGTCGTAACGCTTTTTCCAGGCTTCGCCGCCAGGCATCTTGGCGAGCGATGCACCGCCTTCAGCGCAGACCACATTGTTGAGGGTCTTGGCGCCAGCGGCAAGTTTGGCCAGTTCAGCCGTGCAGATGCCATCACCACCAAAGTACTTCACGTTGCCCATGCCGAGTTGCTCCATCTGGCGCAGCATCGGGCCGCCTTGCGGGTCCATGCCGCCAAAGAAAATTGCATCGGGGTTTTTCGATTTGACAGCCGTGAGGATGGCCATGAAGTCGGTGGCTTTGTCGGTGGTGAACTGCTCGTCAACCACGGTCATGCCTTTTGCCATAGCCGTCTTTTTGAAGACTCCGGCAACGCCCTGGCCGTAAGCTGAACGGTCATCAATGATGGCGACTTTTTTCAGCTTGAGTGCGTCTGCCGCGTAGAAAGCCAGGCCGGCGCCGAGCGCGTTGTCGTTGGCGAGGATACGGTAGGTGGTTTTGTAGCCAGGCTTGGTCAGGTCCGGGTTAGTCGCGGCACCCGTAATGTGAGGAATACCGCAATCGTTGTAAACCTTGGAAGCGGGAATCGTGGTGCCCGAATTGAGGTGGCCCACCACACCGGCTACTTTGGAGTCGCACAGTTTCTGTGCAGCAGCGGTGCCCTGTTTTGGATCGGCGGCGTCGTCTTCCGCAACGATTTCAAACTTGACCTTCTTGCCGCCGATGACAACGTTCTGCGCGTTCAGGTCCTCAATGGCCATACGCACGCCGTTTTCATTGTCTTTGCCGTAGTGGGCCTGTGAGCCCGACAGCGGCGCGACGTGACCGATTTTGACCACTACATCTTGTGCAGAAGCAAAACCCGCCACAACAGCGAGAGCAGCCACTACTGTGAGTTTTAATTTCATTTGCATAAAAACACTCCGATTAGGAAATTACCGTTAAAGGTTGAGAACAATTTTTATAACTCAACGGGGCCGAACATAACGCAATTTTCGGGCCCGCACCATAGCAACGGCCCTAGGTTCATTTGGATGAGGGGGTTTACCCGAGGAGTAGATCGTCTTATGTGAGTGTGGGGTTTCACCACCCGTCCCGCGCTGCGACACGGGCGCGAAAACAGGGTGCGTCAACCGGCATCCGGACCAGGGCCGAGCCGTTATTTGGGGGCTTCCTGTTCAAAGGCCTGGTTCACCGATTCGCGTACGACCATTTCGATTTCTTCGCGAAGGCGGGGGGCGAGTGTCTGGGTATGCTCCAGGATCAGTTGCCCGACCACTTCACGCAAACGCCGTTCCAGAATCAGGTCGACCCGTTGCATGACGCGTTGCACCATCTGGTCTTCGAGCCCGGAAGCATCGGTCGAAGGCGCTGCCTTTGCTGCTGGCTTGCCCGGGGCAACTGCTGGCGGCGCCGTAGGCCGGACCACCTCGGTCAGCGTCGGCACAAAACGGGGTGGAACGGACGAACTCTTCATGCACCCTCTCCGGCCGTTGCAAGGTCGTGCCGCTTCATGGCGTACCCCCTGTCGGTGTAATGTTTCCAGCGGCCGCGCGCCGCCAGGCGGTCGTCGTCATCCCGTGCAACCACCTCGATAAAGCGCTCAAAGCGCTCAAATTCAACGGGGATACCCCGCCCCAGGTTGACCAGCACGCCATGATGAGCACAGTCCTGCAGCGACTCGGCAAGCAGCACAGGCGTGACCGCCACGCTGTCTTCTCCGGCATCGGCCCGGCAATGCGGCACAAACTCCGTGGGGGAAAAATTCCACAACCATTGATCAAGCTGCGCCAGGACCTCTGGTTCGGCCGTTACCACCACGCGGGCGCCGCTGAGATAGGCCTTGCGCAGCAGGCGGCAGCTGTAGGCCAGCTTGTCGGGTACGTTGAAATGAAAGGCGATCTCGGTCATGCCCGGGTTCTGGATGCAGGTTTGCTTCGTTTTGCCGCCCTGGCTTTGGGTTCGGCCTTTCGCGGGACGGCCTCGGTGACATGGTCCAGCAAATAGTCCAGCAGCAAGGGCACGGGCCGGCCGGTCGCGCCTTTGGCCGCTCCGCCTTTCCAGGCCGTTCCGGCGATGTCCAGGTGCGCCCACGGGAAACTGGCGGCAAAACGCTGCAGGAACTTCGCCGCCGTCACGGCGCCACCCGCCCGTCCAGCGACATTTGCCACGTCGGCAAAATTCGTTTTCAGCCCTTCCGCGTAATCATCGTCCAGCGGCATCCTCCAGCACAGGTCGAGAGACGACTCGCCCGCCGCAGCCAGCGACCCGGCCAGCTCTTCGTTGCTTGAAAAAAGCCCGCTGCGAACACCGCCCAAGGCCACCACGCAGGCGCCGGTCAGCGTGGCGATGTCGATCACCGCCCTCGGCTTGAAGCGTTCCGCGTAGGTCAAGGCGTCGCACAGCACCAGGCGTCCTTCCGCATCGGTGTTCAGAATTTCAATCGTTTGCCCGCTCATGCTGGTGACCACATCGCCCGGCTTGAGGGCTCGCCCGCCGGGCATGTTCTCGGAGGCCGGAATCAACCCCACGACATTCAGCGAGGGCTGCAATTCGGCGAGTGCCCGGAACGTGCCCAGCACGCTGGCTGCGCCGCACATGTCGAACTTCATCTCGTCCATCTCGGCGGCCGGCTTGATCGAAATGCCGCCCGTATCGAAAGTAATACCCTTGCCGATCAGCACCACGGGCGCCACCGATTTGGCCGCGCCTTCATACCGCAGCACGATGAAGCGCAGGGGCTCTGATGTACCCTGGGCCACCGCCATGAACGAGCCCATGCCCAGCTTGGCGACTTCCTTGGGGCCCAGAACCTCCACCTTGATGTTGCGCAATCGGGCCAACTCCCGTGCCGCGCCAGCCAACAAGGTGGGCGTAGCATGGTTGGCGGGCCGATTGGCCCACTCCTTTGCAAAGTCAATGCCTTTGGTCAACGCCACACCCTTGTCGAACCCCGGCCTGGCAGCCGAAAGATCGTTCACACCGACCACTATGCGTTGCAGCTTTACCGGGTTTGGCTTGGATTTGGTGGTGCTGTACACGTAAGCAGCGTCGCTGCAGGCCACTACTGCGGCCCGCACGGCATCCGGCTGCGGGTCGTTCAGGGCACCGAGACTGAGCACGACCCGTTGCGTATTGCCGTTTTTGAGGGTTCCCAACGCGGCATTCACGGCAGTACGGATATTTCGGGGGCTTGCGTCACCGGCCCCCACCAGCAATACCCGCGTTGCCGCTATGCCCGGCGTACGGTAGGCGCTCAGCAGCTTGCCCGGCTTGGCTTCCAGGTCCCCCGCCTTGATGGCAAGGGCTGCGAGTGTCGACAGGGGATCATCGCCAGCGCTCAGGTCCTGGGGTATGAGCACCACCAGCGCATCGCATTTTTCGCTGCAAAGACGGGCACGGGGAAGCAGTTTGAGTTCAAAGTCCATAATTCAGGGTTGAGCAAATAAAACAACAATAAAGCAGAGCAACGGCAATAGTCAGTCATGTTATTCCAATCTTCGATACGCAAAGAGCTGGCGCGCAGTTTCGGCGCAACACTGGTGGTGCTGGTCACCATCGTGATGACCATTGTGCTGATCCGCACCTTGGGCCAAGCCTCGCGCGGCTCCATCAGTCCCCAGGACGTGATGCTCTTCATGGCTTACTCGGCCCTGGGGCGCCTGCCGACTATCCTGACGCTGTCGCTCTTCATTGCCATGGTCAGTACCTTGTCACGCATGTACCGCGACAGTGAAATGGTGGTCTGGTTCACCAGCGGACAGGGACTGGGGGGCTTCCTGAAGCCGCTCTTTCGCTTCGCCTGGCCAGTTCTGCTGGTCATTGCGCTGATGGCGCTTTTTGTCTGGCCATGGGCCAACCAGCAGACCAAGGACATGCAAAACCGCTACGCGCAGCGCGGCGACCTGAGCCGGGTCGCCCCGGGCCAGTTCCAGGAATCGTCCAGCGGCAACCGGGTATTTTTCATTGATCGGGATTTGGCAAGCGAGCAAAGCAGCAGCAACGTTTTTATTGCTGCGACCGAAAAAGGAAAAAGCTCCGTCACCACGGCACGTTCCGGCCGTATCGAGACCCGGGGCGACGCCCAGTTCCTGATGCTCGAAAAAGGCCAGCGGCTTGAAAACGTGGTGGGGCAGTCGGCCCTGAAGATCAGCGATTTTGAAGAGTACGGCACCCGGACGGGCGACTCCGCCTACCTTGGCGAACGCACACCCGAAGCCAAGCTCCTGTCCACACGCTCGCTGATCAAGGAGCCTACGCGCAGCAACCTGGGTGAGCTGGCATGGCGATTGGGTCTGGCCATGGCCGCAGTCAATTTCGTCATTCTGGCGGTCGCACTGGCAAGCGTGAACCCGCGCGGCGGGCGCAGCGGCAACATGATTTTTGTGCTGCTGACGTTTGTCGTCTACAACAACCTGGTGAATCTGGGGCAAAGCTGGATTTTTGTGGGCCTGATCAGTTTCACCAACTTCCTGGTGGTGCTGCATGGCGGTGTGTTGTTGCTGGGGCTGCTGTGGCTGGCCAAACGGCATTTCAACTGGGTGCTTCGGCCCGCCCGGCGCGTTGTGCATGCCCCCCTGGGCGTGCGCGACACCGACTTTGGAAGCAGCGCATGAAGACCATACGCCGGCTGATTTACGGGGAAGTACTAACCGCCATTGCGTTGGTGGCGCTGGGTTTTCTGGCCCTGTTCTTCTTTTTTGACCTTGTCGACGAGCTGCAATACCTCGGCAAAAACAATGGCCTGAGCGCAGCAACCGACATTTACCAAATTCGCCATGCGCTGCTGTATGTGGCTCTGCTGATTCCCAATCACCTCTACGAACTCCTGCCGATTTCCGTATTGATCGGCACCATTTTTGTCATGGCGCGGCTAGCCCAGAGCTCCGAGTACACGATTTTGCGCACCAGCGGGCTGGGGCCGTGGCGGGCACTGCGGCTGCTTCTGGTCCTGGGTGCCGTTTTTGTGACGCTCAGCTTTGCCGTGGGCGACTACGTGGCCCCCGCCAGCGAGCGGGCGGCGCAATTGCTCAAAGCCCGCTATCAAAGCAAAATTACCGTCGGCCAGACCGGCGCCTGGCTCAAGGAGAAACAGCCCTACAACAACTATGTCGTCAACGTCAAAGAGCTGACGCCCAACAACGAAATGAAGGGCGTGCAGATTTTCGAATTCGACAACAAGGGCCTGATTGTCTCCACTACCCAGGCCCCCGTGGCCGTGTTCACCGGAGGCGACGCCTGGATGCTCAAGCAGGCTAGCCGCGCAGAATTTGACGTTCCCGCCAGCCCTGCCGAGATCAGCAAACCGCAGAACGGCGCGAGGGTCAGCCGGACGACCCTTCAGACCTTTCGCTGGCCCACCGAGATCAGCGCGGAGATGGTGTCGGTGGCGCTGCTCAAGCCCGAGCGTATGAGCACCCTGGACCTCTTCAACTACGTCCGCCACCTCAACGCCAACGGCCAGACGGCCCAGCGCTATGAAATTGAATTCTGGAAAAAAGTGTTTTATCCACTCAGCTGCCTGGTGATGGTGATGCTGGCACTGCCTTTTGCCTACCTGCATTTCCGTTCCGGCGGTATCGCCAGCTATGTTTTTGCGGGCGTTATGATTGGCATCAGCTTCTTTCTGCTCAACAACGTGTTCGGCTACATCGGCAACCTGCGCAACTGGCAGCCCTGGCTGGCCGCAGCAACACCCGGGCTGATGTACATGGCCGTTTCACTGGGGGCGTTTGGCTGGCTGGTCCTGCGGCGCTGACGGGCCGGCGCACACTCACCGCAAGACAAACATGACTCCTTCCAACCCCACGCCGGCAGGCACAGGCATTGTCCTGTTTGCGCATGGCTCGCGTGACCCCCACTGGCGGGCCCCCATTGAGGCCGTCGCCACGGAGATCCGCTCGCGCCAGCCCGGCACACCCGTACGCTGTGCCTACCTCGAGCTGAGTGCACCGTCACTGCCCGAAGCCGCTACTGATTTGATAGCTGAAGGCGTTGAAAGAATAAGGGTATTTCCGCTTTTTCTTGGCGTTGGCAAACATGCACGCGAGGATTTTCCCTTGCTTGTCGAGCAAATAAGGGCCGCGCATCCCGGCGTGACGGTTGAACTTCTGCCGACTGCCGGCGAATACCAGCAGCTCACCACCCTGATGGCCGACATCGCCCTGTCCTGACCTTCTTCAGGCGACGAAAAATCAGCGTGCAACCATCAATTCATTAGCACAAACAGGCATAATAAAGTCAATAATTAGCCTGAATTTGATATGAACCTCCACCAATTCCGTTTCGTTCAAGAGGCCATACGGCGCAACCTGAACCTCACCGAAACCGCTCGCGCCCTGCACACGTCGCAGCCCGGGGTGTCCAAGGCCATCATCGAGCTCGAAGAAGAACTCGGGGTGGAGATTTTTGCGCGCCATGGCAAGCGGCTAAAACGCGTGACCGAACCCGGCGAGCATGTGCTCAAAAGCATAGAACTCATCATGCGCGAGGTCGGTAACTTGCGGCGTATCGGTGAGCAGTTTTCGGCGCAGGACAGTGGAACGCTGTCGATCGCCACCACGCACACCCAGGCCCGCTATGTGCTGCCGCAACCGGTGGCCAGGCTGCGCGAAGCCTTCCCCAAGGTCAACGTCAGCCTGCATCAGGGCTCACCCGATCAGGTGGCCCGCATGGTCATCGACGAAGTCGCTGAAATCGGCATCGCCACGGAATCACTGACCCACTACGAAGAACTGGTGACCCTGCCCTGCTACGAATGGCAGCATATGCTCGTGATGCCCGTCGACCATCCCCTGGCCAAAAAGGACGACATCACGCTGGAGGATCTGGCCCAGGAACCGCTGATCACCTACCACCCCTCCTTCACCGGGCGCACCAAGGTCGACCAGGCTTTTGCGGCCAGGCGCCTGCAGCCCCGCATTGCCCTTGAAGCCATCGACTCCGATGTGATCAAGACCTATGTGCGCCTCGGGCTGGGTGTCGGGATTGTGGCCGAGATGGCGCTCAAGGACGACGGCACCAACGCAGACCTGGTGGCCAAACCGGCTGGGCCGCTGTTTGGCGTGAACGTGGCCCGCGTGGCTTTCAAGCGCAGCGCCTACCTGCGCAATTTCGTCTATAAATTTGCCGAGCTGCTCAGCGACAAGCTGGACCGCGCCCTTATCACCAAGGCCATGGCTGGCCGCATCAACGACTACGAAGCATGAACACGCAGATGACTGCCCCTCTTTCAGTCCCGCTCTCCACCCCCACCAGCGCAGTCCGCACGCCCCCGCTCACCAGCAAGCTGCCGGCCGTTGGCACCACCATCTTCACCGTGATGTCCGCGCTGGCCGCCGAAAAGCAGGCGGTCAATCTGGGCCAGGGATTTCCGGACTTTGAATGCGATCCCCGGCTGGTCAATGCGGTGACCGATGCCATGCTCAAGGGGCTGAACCAGTACCCCCCCATGACAGGCGTTCCGGTGCTGCGCGAAGCCATTGCCGCAAAGCTGGCCCGACTGCACGACCGAAGCTACAACCCCCACACCGAGATCACCGTCACTGCGGGCGCCACCCAAGCCATCCTCACGGCCATCCTGGCCGTGGTGCACCCCGGCGACGAAGTGATCGTGCTGGAGCCCTGCTACGACAGCTACGTGCCCAATATCGAACTCGCCGGCGGCACGGTAGTACGCGTCCCCTTGACGCCCGGCACGTTCCGTCCCGACTTCGACAAGATTTCGGGCGCCATCACGTCAAAAACCCGCGCCATCGTGGTCAACTCGCCGCACAACCCGAGTGCCACGGTCTGGACCGAAGCCGACATGCTCAAGCTGCAGGAGATCCTTGCACCCACCGATGTGCTGCTGATCAGCGACGAGGTATATGAGCACATGGTGTTTGACGTGGCCAAGGGGCAGGTGCACCAGAGTGCCGCCCGCTTCCCCGGCCTGGCGGCCCGTGCCTTCATCGTCAGCAGCTTCGGCAAGACCTACCATGTGACCGGCTGGAAGGTGGGGTATGTCGCAGCGCCGGCAGCGCTGACCACCGAATTCCGCAAAGTGCACCAGTTCAATGTGTTCACCGTCAACACGCCGGTGCAGTACGGCTTGGCCGCCTACATGGCCGACCCCAAGCCCTACCTGGACCTGCCCGCGTTCTATGAGCGCAAACGCGACCTCTTTCGCGCCGGGCTGGCCAAAACCCGCTTCAAGCTGCTGCCCAGCGAGGGCACTTACTTCCAGTGCGTGGACATTTCAGAGGTCAGCGACCTGAATGAAGCTGACTTTTGCCAATGGCTCACCACCGAGATTGGCGTGGCAGCGATTCCGCTGTCGGCGTTTTATGGCGACGACTTTGACCAGCGCGTGGTGCGCTTTTGCTTTGCCAAGAAAGATGAAACGCTGCACTCGGCGCTGGAGCGGCTGGCGAAGCTGTAAACAAAGGGCCGGCCTGAACGGAGATGCCCGCCCTCAAATACCATGCGGAAGAGGGACCGGCATATTCGAAAATTTCTTCACCGTCCAGAGCTCTTCTGGAACAAACATTGCCGCTGTTTCGGCTTTGACGCGGCGTGGCGTGGCGTGAGGAAATAAATCACAACAAAACTGCAATTGCTTGTCCAGGCTTATTGAAAGAGTTAGAGTCGGGCGCAAGCCTTTCTTGACCTGGAAACTTGCTCGCACGTATTGAGGCTTCAGTTTGCCTTTATTTTCCGTTCTATTCAAAACCCTGCTGCATCGACAGCCAGTTCCTTGAGTTTCGGCAACTTTGTCTTCCTGTAGCGCTTGCCGCGGTACCTCTGTTCACGACAGCGAGCACTCTGACGACTTGAAGGAGATTCACGATGACAAGAAAACCGGAAAGGCGATTCAGCGGAAAAACTACCGCGATCGCGGGCTTGCTCATTGCGGTAGCGTTACTGGGCGGAGGCTATGGATGGCTTACCCGCACGTCACCAGCATCTCAGGCAGAACCGCCGGAACAAGTAACCATCGCGACAAATACCGCCTATGTCGGAAGCTGTCCGGTCATCGTGGCTCGAGAAAAAGGTTATTTCGCGAGCGAGGGAATACTTGCCGTTGTTCAACCTCACTCCAGCGGCAAGGCTGCCATGGAAGCGGTTTTGCAAGGACAGGCCAATTTGGCGACCGTTGCCGACATTCCCATCATGTTCGCCGGCATGAGCGATCAACCTGTATCTGTCATCGCCACAATATTCAAGGCGGAGAAAGACCATGGGATTGTCGGGCGAAGGGACAGGGATGTCGTGACGCCCGGGAACCTCAAGGGAAAACGCATAGGCGTTACGCTGAGCACTTCAGGCCACTTCACTCTCCATGCTTTCCTCAGCCGGCACAGGTTGTCGTCAGATGGAGTGACGGTGCGCAACTATAAACCGGAGGATCTTCCCACAGCGCTCGCGCAAGGCGATGTTGACGCCATTGCAACGTGGGAACCATTTCTGGACACATCGTTGACAGCGCTCGGTGGCAACGGCGTGATTCACTACGCTCAGGGCATCTACGAAAGCCTATACAACGTTGCCGGAATGCGGGCCTATGTCGTCAGCCACCCGGAAACCATCAAAAAAGTCCTGCGCGCGTTGGCCAAGGGTGCGCGATTTTGCAGCGACGCGCCCGATGCGGCACGCGAACTGATTGCTGCGGGTATGTTGGATGCGACGAAGTTGAAAGCGTCGTGGCCGTCGTACCGGTTCAACATGTCCCTGGACCAGGGCTTGATACTGGCCCTGGAGGACGAGGCACGGTGGGCAATCAGGAACAAGCTGACAAGCAAGGCTGAAATGCCAAATTATCTCAATTACATTTACCTTGATGGCTTGAAGGCAGTGATGCCGTCAGCAGTGACGATTATTCATTGAAACGGCACGCTTGCGCGTCTGGGTTGAATTTCGGGTCAAGCACTTTTTGAGTCGTGACTTCAATCCATGTTGCCCTGACCACCCCTGACCACGCGAGCCTGGAGATCACTGCCACGGCAGCGATTCCCTTGTCGGCGTTCTACGGCAACGGCTTTGACCTGCGCGTGGTGCGCTTCTGCCTTGTGAAAAATGACGAGACGTTGCACGCTGCGCGGGACCGCCTGGCCAAACTGTAGGCGCCTCCTGACGGTCGAACAGGCCTCCTTCCTGCTTGATTTTGCTCTGCCCCGGGCAAGAATCAAGGCATACAACAAGGAGCCCTTCCATGTCCATCTCCCTCATACTGCTCATCATCCTGATCCTGATCCTGATCGGCGCCCTCCCAACCTGGGGTCACAGTAGAAGCTGGGGTTACGGCCCCAGCGGTGGCTTGGGCCTCGTGGTGCTCATCCTGGTCATACTGCTGCTGATGGGGCGCATCTAGCATCCAGATTGTGCTTCTCGCGCAACAAAAGGGCCTTGCACTGCAAGGTCTTTTTTTTGAGCAGTCAGCAGTCGAATCGACGTATGGTCTACGCCAATCCGTTGAGCAACAGCATGACAAGCACGTGGCAAACACCTGGTGAACGCCAGGTTCAATGTTGATTCGCGCTGCGAAGCCCTGGCTTTAACTGTTGATCTGCGTCCAGGCTTTGTAGTTACGGCATCACAAGCCTTCGGCACTTGTTAGCCATCCTAAAAGCTGACATCAACTATTCAGTTGCTGCCAGGCTTTTTCCAGCCGTTTCACGCTCACCGGCTGTGGCGTGCGCAGCTCCTGTGCGAAGAAGCTCACGCGCAACTCCTCCAGCAGCCAGCGAAACTCCTGCATGCGTGCATCGGTCGCGCCTTTGCGTTCGGCCACCAGGCGCCAGTAGCGCTGCTCCTGCGGACGCAGCTCGGCCAGCCGCACCGCGTCACGGGCCGGGTCGGCTCGCCATTTCTCCAGGCGTAGCGTGATCGCTTTGAGGTAGCGGGAAAAGTGCTGTAGCTGCGGGTAGGGCGTGATGGTCAAAAAGCGTTTGGGCACCAGGCGCTGCAGCTGCTGGCTGGCGTCTGCCACAGCTTCCGCCGCATTTTTGGTGTCCTTGATCTTGCGCTGGGCCACCGCGTATTCGGCCAGAATGCCGGCAGCCAGCCGTGCCACTTCGCTGGCGATCAAGGTCAGGCGCCCTCGCCCGTCGTCCACCCGTCGCTTGAAATCAGCCTCGCCCGTCGGCAAGGGATCGAGCAGAAACGCCCGGTCCAGCGCCACCTCGATGATTTGCGCACGCAGCTCCTCCAGCGTCCCGCCGCCGGAATTGTCGGCGGCACGCCCGACCAGCATGTAGGCCGTGGCCATTTTCTGCAAATCAGGCAGATTTTTTTCGAGGTACTTGAGCGCGTCCTTGATCTGCAGCGAGAACAGGCGCCGCAAGCCGGCACGGTGTTTGACCGTGGCCGCGTCGGGCTCGTCAAACACCTCGATGGTCACGGCATCCCCAAGGTCGATGAGGGCCGGAAAACCGATCAATGTCTGGCTTCCCTTGCGGATTTCCATGAGTTCCGGCAGCTCGCCAAAACTCCAGCTGGTGTAGCGATCAGGCGCTTTAGGTGCTGTCTCTTCAAGAACTGCTTGCGCCTGTCCTGCTTTGGTTTGAGGCCTGTTTGATACTGAATTCGGGGTGAAACCGGTATTTCCAGCTGGGTTCGGCTCAACCAGCACCGTCAGGTTTTTCAGCCCTGCCAGCGCCTGAAACGCACCACGCGCCTGGGAGCCCAGCTCGCCTTTGAGCGCACCCAGGTTGCGCCCCGTGCCCAGCTGCCGGCCATGTTCGTCAACCACACGGAAATTCATGAACAGGTGGGCAGGCAGCATGTCCAGCTTCATGTCTGCGCGTTTGACATCGAGCGAGGTCGCATCGCGCACCAGCTTGAGCACCGCGTCCGTGAGCGAGCCACCGCCAAACACCTGGGGCTGCAGCAGCTGCTCGGCCATGCGCGCAGCAGTTTCGGGCAGCGGCACCAAACGTGAGCGCGGGCGCTGGTGCAGGGTCTTGATGAGCGCCTGCACCTTGTCCTTGAGCATGCCGGGCACCAGCCACTCGCAGCGCTCTTCATTGACCTGGTTGAGCGCAAACAACGGCACATCCACCGTCACGCCGTCTTTGGCGTCGCCCGGCTCGTGCAGATAGGTCGCCATGCAGTCCACGCCGCCCAGGCGCAAGGTCTTGGGGAAGGCCTGGGTGGTGATGCCCGCCGCCTCGTGGCGCATCAACTCCTCCCGCGTGAGCAGCAACAGTTTCGGCTGCTTTTTGACCTCGTCCCGGTACCAGCTCTCACAACTGGCCCCGCTGCACACGTCGGCAGGCAGCTGCTGGTCGTAAAAGGCGTAAATCAGCTCTTCGTCCACCAGCACGTCCTGCCGGCGCGCCTTGTGCTCGAGGTCCTGCACTTGCTGGATCAGCTTGAGGTTGGCCGCCAGGAACGGCAATTTCGTGTCCCAGTTGCCGGCTACCAGCGCTTCGCGAATGAAAATCTCACGCGCCGACACCGGGTCAACCCGACCAAAGTTGACGCGCCTGCCGTTGTAAACCACCAGCCCGTAAAGCGTGGCACGCTCCAGCGCCGTGACCTGCGCGGCCTTCTTCTCCCAGTGCGGGTCCAGCAACTGCTTCTTCAGGAGATGGCCGGCCACCTGCTCTATCCACTGCGGCTCGATGTTGGCGATGCCGCGGCCAAACAGCCGGGTCGTTTCCACCAATTCGGCAGCCACAATCCAGCGCCCCGGTTTTTTACTGAGTTTGGCGCCCGGGTGCCGGTAAAACCGGATGCCGCGTGCGCCCAAGTACCAGTCGTCCTCGTCGCTCTTGCAACCAATGTTGCCCAGCAGGCCGCAGAGCATGGACAAATGCAGCTGCTCGTAGCTGGCGGGCCGGTCGTTCAGGTGCCAGCCCTGCTCGCCCACCACGCTGTGCAGTTGCGAATGAATGTCGCGCCACTCGCGCACGCGGCGGATGTTGATGAAGTTCTCGCGCAGCAGGCTTTCGTACTGGCGGTTGGAAATTTTGTGGGCCGGGGAGCCCTCACCCCTGCCCTCTCCCAAGGGAAGAGGGAATAAAGATGGTGAATGGCTCCCTCCCCCCCTGAGGGAGGGTTGAGTTAGGGGTAGGGGCTTCCCGCCACGTGAGTCAGCCAGCCATTTCCACAGCTTCAAATAACCGCTGAATTCGCTTTTCTCGTCGTCAAACTTGGCATGCGCCTGGTCCGCCTGCGCCTGCCTGTCCATGGGCCGGTCGCGCACATCCTGCACGCTCAGGGCGCTGGCGATCACCAGCACCTCGTCCAGCGCCTGCCGGTCCTTCGCCTCGAGGATCATTCGGCCCACGCGCGGGTCCAGCGGCAGCTTGGCCAGCGTGCGGCCCACCGGGGTCAGTTCGTTGTCATCGTCCACGGCGCCCAGCTCGGCGAGCAGCTGGTAGCCGTCGGCTATCGCGCGGCGCTGCGGCGGCTCGATGAAGGCAAAGTCCTCCACCGCGCCCAGGTGCAGGGCCTTCATGCGCAGAATCACCGCCGCCAGTGAGCTGCGCAGGATTTCAGGGTCGGTAAAGCGGGACCGCCCCAGGAAGTCCTGCTCGTCATAGAGGCGTATGCAAATGCCGTCGGCCACGCGTCCGCAGCGCCCGGCACGCTGGTTGGCCGCCGCCTGCGACACCGGCTCCACCATGAGCTGCTCCACCTTGCTCCTGAAACTGTAGCGCTTGACGCGTGCGGTACCGGCGTCGATGACATAGCGGATGCCTGGCACCGTGAGCGAGGTTTCGGCCACGTTGGTGGCCAGCACAATGCGCCGGCCGGTGTGCCCGTCAAAAATTCGGTCCTGCTCGGCCTGGCTCAGGCGCGCAAACAACGGCAGCACTTCGGCGTTGCGGGTCAGCGGCTGGTGGGCCAGGTGCTTGCGCAAATGGTCGGCGGCTTCGCGGATCTCACGCTCACCGGGCAGAAACACCAGGATGTCGCCCGCACTGTGCGGGTTTTGCCAGAGTTCATCAACGCCGTCGGCGATCGCGTCGTTGAGGTCGTAGTCGCGGGCTTCCTCAAAGGGCCGGTAGCGCTGCTCGACGGGAAACATCCGCCCGGACACCATGATCACCGGCGCTGGCCCTTTGGCCGACGCAAAATAATCCGCAAAGCGCTGCGCATCAATGGTGGCCGAGGTGATGACCACTTTCAGGTCGGGCCGGCGCGGCAGCAATTGGCGCAAATAGCCCAGCAAAAAATCAATGTTCAGGCTGCGTTCGTGCGCCTCGTCGATGATGAGGGTGTCGTAAGCCCGAAGCAGCGGGTCGGTCTGCGTCTCGGCCAGCAAGATGCCGTCGGTCATGAGCTTGACGGACGCATCACGGCTCAGCCGATCCTGAAAGCGCACCTTGTAGCCCACCACCTCGCCCAGCGGCGTTTTCAGCTCTTCGGCAATCCGCTTGGCCACGCTGGAGGCCGCAATGCGGCGCGGCTGGGTGTGGCCGATCAGCTTGCCCTGGCCCGCCGGGTAGTTGAGCTTGCCACGTCCCATGGCCAGCGCAATCTTGGGCAACTGGGTGGTTTTGCCCGAGCCGGTTTCACCACACACAATGATGACCTGGTGCGCGTTGAGCGCAGCGGTGATGTCGTCGCGCTTGCCGGAGACCGGCAGCGACTCAGGAAAGGTGATGGCCAGGGGCGGCAGGGAAGAAGGCAAGGAAAGCGACAAGAAAGAACCAGCAATCAAAGCTGCCAATTATCGGTGTTCTTCAAATCGGTGTTCTTGCCAGCGCTGGCGTGCAAGCGCTTTTCGGTGCGTCAGGCGCTGTGGGGCGGCGGGCGGTGGGTAGCAGGCCGGCGATGCGCGCTGTCAGGCCGCGAGAACGGGCATGTCGACAATTTCTCCGCTTTTCTCGTCATACCAGGCGATCCGGCTCGGGTAGCTCCAGGCCGTGCGCGACATGCCCCGGCCCATGGCCACCGCGGTAGCTGCACGCGCATCGGTCTTGGACACCCGCTGCACCCCCAACCCGATCTCCGCCGCCCACACCGTTTGCTGCTGGCCCGGCAGCCCGGCGTCCGGACTGGTGTTGAGCACCACGGACCGGGACAAACGCGCCTGAACCGTGTGCGCCAGGTGAATCAGCCGGCCGCTGTCCGTGCAATTGCGCACCAGGAGCAGGAAACCGTCCCTGCCCAGCCTGCCCATCTCTACATGGGCCGGCACGGTGCGCCGCAGGCGGCCGGCGCACACAAACAGCGCGTGGTTCATCGCCGCCAGTCCGTAGAGCTTTTCCAGCACATACAGGTTGGCGATGGACACCACAATCACGCCCAGCGGCACGGGCTCGTCGCGGTAGAGCTTGAAGGCCGCGCCCACCATGTTTCCCGTCTCGCTGTGCGAGCGCATGCGGGTGACCGGGTCATAGCTGGGCCCATGCGCCATCACCTGGTTGAGTTCGATGAGGTAGGAATAACGCATCCACAGCACCGACGCCATGGTGGCCAGGTAAGCCGTTCCGGCGAGAGCGCTCACGGCATGGACCTGCCAGGGTGCATGGGCGCGATACAGCGCAATCCAGCCCAGCCCGACAATGGCCACCAGCATAAAGGAGACTCCCGATACCGCCACCCATGCGAGCCGGTCGCCGCGCAGCGCGCTGCGGATGCTGAGGACCAACGCGGTCACCCCGAGCAGGTAAGCCATGGCGAGGCTCAAGGCCAGCGCCTGTTGGGGCGGCAGCAGCCAGCCGATCACGATGACCGCGACCGCCAGTAAAAGCAAAGCCTTGATGGTGTACCACCGAGCCTCGGGCTGCCGCAGGATACCCAGGAAGGAAAACAGCAGATAGGCCAGCAGCGCAGACACCACGCTGGCAACATGCGCAAGAAGCCGGGCCAGGGAGTCGGCGCTCTCCATCGGAAGCCCGCCCAGAAAGGCCACCACAAACAGGGCCGACGCGATGGCCGCGAGCGCGGCATTGAACGAGATTCGTCGCAGGGAACGGATGAAGGCAAAGACCGAGCCGGCCAGCATCAAACCTGTCGCCCCGAAATAGCAGCCCCAAAACCCGATGGCGAATTGTTCCATGAACGTGAACGATACCTGAAAGAAAACTTGCAGGTAGACGGGATTATCCCGACCCGCCTTGGCTCCCCGGCTACCTCCCTTACACTCATTGCACTTTTTCGTTTTGCGGGCAAACAGCGCCAGGGAGCGCCAGGGGGTGACGAGTCACGCTTCCTGCCCGCCTGCATTTTGCCCGATTTGCTTTTGCCCCATTTTCTCCTGACCCCGAAAGCGCGCCATGTCCACCGTTTTCAATTTCACCTTTGTCCCCTGGTTCCGCTCGGTGGCGCCCTACATCCACACACACCGCGGCAAGACCTTTGTCGTGGGCATTGCGGGCGAGGCGATTGCCGCCGGCAAGCTGCCGCACATCGCGCAGGACCTGGCCCTGATCCAGAGCATGGGCGTCAAGATCGTGCTGGTGCACGGCTTTCGCCCCCAGGTTAACGAGCAGCTCAGGGCCAAAGGGCACGCAGCCAGGTATTCCCACGGCATGCGCATTACCGACGAAGTGGCGCTGGACTGCGCCCAGGAAGCCGCCGGCCAGTTGCGCTATGAAATCGAGGCCGCCTTCAGCCAGGGCTTGCCCAATACACCCATGGCGGGCTCCACCGTGCGCGTGATTTCGGGCAACTTCCTCACCGCGCGACCGGTGGGCATCCTGGACGGGGTGGATTTCAAACATTCCGGCATGGTGCGCAAGGTGGATGTGGCGGGCATCTCCCGCACGCTCGATTTCGGGGCCATGGTACTGCTGTCGCCGTTCGGCTTCTCCCCGACGGGGGAAGCCTTCAACCTGACCATGGAAGAAGTCGCCACCTCGGTAGCCGCTGCCATGCAGGCCGACAAACTGATTTTCCTGACCGAAATCCCGGGCATCCGTATCCACCACGACCAGCCTGAAAGTGAGGACAACCCGATAGACACCGAGTTGCCCCTGGCTGCAGCCGAAAAGCTGCTGGCCACCCTGCCCAACGGCGAACGCCCGACCGACACGGCGTTTTACCTGCAGCATTGCGTCAAGGCCTGCAAGGCGGGCGTGGAGCGCAGCCACATCCTGCCCTTTGCCGTGGACGGCTCCTTGCTGCTCGAAATTTATGTGCACGACGGCATAGGCACCATGGTGGTCGATGAAAAGCTGGAGTCCCTGCGCGAAGCCACCGCCGACGATGTGGGCGGCATCCTGCAGCTGATCGAGCCGTTTGAAAAGGACGGTACCCTGGTCAAGCGCGGCCGAACGGAAATCGAGCGTGATGCCGACCTGTACACCATCATCGAACACGACGGCGTGATCTTTGCCTGCGCCGCGCTCTACCCCTACCCCGAAGCCAAAACCGCCGAGATGGCCGCCCTGACGGTGTCACCGCAAAGCCAGGGCCAGGGTGACGGCGAAAAAATCCTCAAACGCATCGAGCAGCGCGCCCGCGCCGCCGGCCTGCAAAGCATTTTTGTGCTGACCACCCGCACCATGCACTGGTTCATCAAACGCGGCTTTGTGCAGGTCGACCCGGACTGGCTACCCGAAGCGCGCAAGCGCAAGTACAACTGGGACCGGAAAAGCCAGGTGCTGGTGAAAAAGCTGGCCTGAGTGCGGTCATGACTTTGCGGCGGGGATGACGCAAGGAGCCGATGCGGCGATGCGGGCCGGCGATAGCCAGATACCTAACCATCAAACCGGGGAAACACCATGCTTCAACTTCGCCCCAACTGCGAATGCTGCAACAAGGATCTGCCTGCCGACTCCACCGACGCACGCATCTGCACGTTTGAATGCACGTTTTGCGCCGATTGCGTCAGCACCCGGCTCAAGGGGGTTTGCCCGAACTGCGGCGGCGAGTTTGCCGTGCGGCCGCGGCGTCCGGCGGACATGCTGGCCAAATATCCCGCCTCGAAGGAACGTATCTTCAAGCCATCAGGCTGCGGCATGGCCTCCTGATTTCGACGGTGGTGCCCGGGTTGCCGGGCTTTTTTTGGAATTTTTCACGCCACCGTTGATCCAACACAAATACCGCCACACAGTGCGCGCCGTTTCGCGCCCGCAAGTACCGCAGCTTGTCCTACATTAAAAACAGCATTCCTTGTCGCGACTAACGGTCGCAATCGAAAAAGAATTTGAGGTTGGAACTGATTTTCACGAGGTAAACAAAATGCCTGACCGTGACAGCCGCGTTGTCGTTCGGGAAGTCCGCATTCCCGTAGGGGAGAACACTTGGCTCTACGGTGATCTGGCACTGCCGTCCGGCTTCGAAGGCCTCGTGCTGTTCGCCCACGGCAGCGGCAGCGGACGCCACAGCGCACGCAACCGGCAGGTGGCCCGGCACCTGCAGGACGCGGGCATTGCCACCCTGCTGTTTGACCTGCTGACGGCGCAGGAGGAGCAGGAAGAGGTGCAGACGCGCCATCACCGCTTCAACATTCCCTTGCTGACCCGGCGGATGCAGGACGCGACCCTTTGGGCCACCACCCAGCCCGAGCTGCAACATGCCGCCATTGGCTACTTTGGCGCCAGTACGGGCAGCGCGGCCGCACTCATTGCGGCTGCCCGGCTGGGAGACCGTGTTGCGGCCGTCGTTTCCCGCGGCGGACGCCCCGATCTGGCCGGGCCGGCGGCATTGGCGGCCGTCAGGGCGCCTACGCTGATGATCGTCGGCGGGGCCGACCCCCAGGTGATTGAGCTCAACCAGGCTGCCTACCCCTACCTGCAAGGCGAGAAAAACCTCGTCATCGTGCCCGACGCCACCCATCTGTTTGAAGAAGCCGGAGCCTTGGAGGAAGTCGCAGAACTGGCTACCTCCTGGTTCAGCCTTCACCTGGGCCGGGCCCTGGCGCATGGCACGGCGGACGTACACCTGCCTTATCGTGACCGGCGGCATGCGGGCCGGGTGCTGGCCGGCAAACTGGCGCATTACCGTGGGCGCGACGGCCTCGTCGTCGTGGCCCTGCCGCGTGGCGGCGTTGCCGTAGGCTACGAGGTGGCCCACAAACTGCACGCGCCGCTGGACATCCTTGTCGTGCGCAAGCTTGGCTATCCCGGCCAGGAGGAATACGCTATGGGCGCCATTGCCAGCGGTGGCGTACAGGTGCTGAGCTCCCTGTCCGGCATGCAGATCAGGCCGGAGGAGATTACCGAGACCCTCGAACGTGAACAGGACGAACTGGTGCGGCGCGAACAGCTCTACCGCCAGCAACAGCCAGCCCTGCCGCTTGAGGGCCGCACGGTTATCGTGGTGGATGACGGCCTGGCCACGGGCATGAGCATGCAGGCAGCGGTGCAGGCCATTCGGCAACGGCATCCCCTGCGGGTGGTGGTGGCCGTGCCCGTGGGCGCGCGCGACACCTGCGCCATGCTGCGCAGACACGCCGACGAGGTGATCTGCCCGGCCCAACCCGAGCCGTTTCGTGCAGTCGGGCTGCACTACGAGGCATTCCCCCAGGCCACTGACGAACAAGTCAGTCTGCTGCTGAAAGTGGCCCGACGGGAACAACGTACGGGCAACCCGATCGTCAGCTCGTATTCCAGCCATTGATGCCCGCAGCACCAGAAGCCAGGGGATCTGCCATGAACCAGCACCAGACCCGGCACGGCCTCAGCGACACTGCGGTGCTCGAAGGGCTGCGCGGGCACCTTCTGCCGCTGGCAGACCATGACCGCGCCCATGACCCCTTGATGCAGCTGATCGGGCAGGCCCGCTTCGCGCTCCTCGGCGAGGCCTCTCACGGCACGCAGGAGTTTTACCGCGAACGGGCCGAAATCACCAAACGCTTGATCACCGAAAAAGGATTTAACGCCGTGGTCATCGAAGGCGACTGGCCCGACGCCTTGCGTGTTAACCGCTATGTGCGCGGCGTGTCGGACGATACGGACGCGGTTGCCGCGCTGTCGGGCTTCCAGCGGTTTCCAGCCTGGATGTGGCGCAACACGGTGGTGGTCGATTTCGTCGAATGGCTGCGCGATCACAACAGCGGACGAGACCCCAGACAGCAGGCCGGCTTTTACGGGCTGGACCTCTACAGCCTGTTCAGCTCCATCCAGGCAGTGCTCGCCTATCTTGACAGAACCGATCCGCAAGCCGCGCGCCGCGCCCGCTACCGCTATGCCTGCTTCGACCACGCGGCGGAAGACAGCCAGGCCTACGGCTACGCCGCCGCCTTTGGCCTGGGAGCGAGCTGCGAGGACGAGGCGGTGCAGCAGCTGCGCGACATGAACCGCCGCGCCAGTGAGTTTTCGCCGGTTAACGGCCTGGAGTGGGACGAGGCTTTCCATGCCCAGCAGAACGCACGCCTGGTGCACAACGCCGAAGAGTATTACCGTACCATGTTTCACGGGCGTGTCTCCTCGTGGAATCTGCGCGACAGCCACATGGTGGAGACCCTCCAGGCGCTGGACCGCCACCTGAGCGCCAATGGCCCGCCGCCGCGTATCGCGGTGTGGGCGCACAACTCTCACCTGGGTGATGCCTCGGCCACCCAGAAGGGCGAGCGGGGCGAATGGAATGTGGGCCAACTCATGCGCGACCGCTACGCGGGCGACGCCGTACTGGTGGGCTTCAGCACCCATCATGGCTGGGTCACGGCCGCATCGGATTGGGGTGAAGCCGCACACCGCAAGCGGGTGCGTCCGGGTCTGCCCGGCAGCTGGGAGGACATGTTTCACCAGACGGGCTCGGCCCGCTTCATGCTGGCGCTGCGTGACAACGCGGCTCTGCGCCCCCTGCTGGCGCCGCTGCGGCTGCAGCGGGCCATCGGCGTGATCTACCGGCCGGAAACGGAACGCCACAGCCACTACTTTCACACCCACCTGGCCAGCCAGTTTGATGCGGTGATCCACCTGGACGAGACCGGTGCGCTGGAGCCCCTGGACAAAGGCCCGGTCTGGAACACCGGTGAGGCGCCAGAAACCTTCCCCTCCGGTATCTAATGCCGGCGTTCAATCCCGGCGTTCGCCAGGGATCAACCAGGTATCAGTTCCTTCATCTGCCCCGGATTGTCGAGAATCGGGGTGTGGCCATCAACCGCATCTCAATAGCCGCCTGTCAGGCTTTTTAGGTCTTCCAGCCGGCGCGCCACCAGGTTGCGCGCCGGCCCATAAAAACCGCACCGCTCCTTACGGGGGCCTCATTTCGTTCGCCCGTGGTATCTTCGGGGCTTGGTATGTGCGCTGGCGCACGGACTTTTCACAGCGCATCTGTAAAACTTCCGGAGTCTTTAAAAGACTTCTCACCCTCCCCGGCCAGGATCCTGGACGCGCCGCCCCACAGTCGGCACTTCGCAGGATCGTCGTTACTTTTACAGAAACATGGCCCATGTCACCCATTTCAAGTCTGAGCGTTCTTGACGCCATTGCCAAAGCCGACGGCATTGAAGTCAAGCGCCAGGAAGCCCTGCTGAAAACCGGCGCACTGCAGACCGCCATTCTGACCAGCGAAAATTTCTCCATCATCGCGACCGACGAGAAAGGCATCATCCAGCTTTTCAACGTCGGCGCCGAGCGCATGCTGGGCTATATGGCGGCCGAAGTCGTCAACAAGATCAACCCCAGCGACATCCACGACCCGCAGGAAGTGATGGCGCGGGCCCAGGCGCTGAGCGTGGAGCTCGCCACCACCATCACGCCGGGCTTCGAGGCGCTGGCCTTCAAGGCCTCACGCGGCATTGAGGACATTTACGAGCTGACCTACATCTGCAAGGACGGCAGCCGCTTTCCGGCCATTGTGTCGATCACAGCCCTGCGTGACGATTTCGGCACCATCATCGGCTACCTGCTGATCGGCACCGACAACTCAGTGCGCAAGCAGGTCGAAGTGGCCTTGAAAGAAGCGATGGCGGTGGCCGAGAAGGCCAACCTCGCCAAATCGGATTTTCTGTCCAGCATGAGCCATGAGCTGCGCACGCCGCTCAGCGCCATCCTCGGCTTTGCGCAGCTGATCGAGTCCGGCATGCCGCAGCCCACGCCGTCGCAAAAGCGCAGCGTGGACCAGATCCTCCAGGCCGGCTGGTACCTGCTGGAGCTGATCAACGAAATCCTGGACCTGGCGCTGATCGAGTCCGGCAGGCTGTCGCTGTCGCTGGAGCCGGTGTCGCTGGCGGAAGTCATGCTCGAATGTGAAACCATGGTCGAATCGCAGGCCGCCAAGCGCGGCATCCGCGTGACTTTTCCGCAATTTTCCCTGCCCTGCTTCGTCAGCGCCGACCGTACACGGCTCAAGCAGGTGCTGATCAATTTACTGTCCAACGCGATCAAGTACAACACCAGCGGCGGAACGGTGGCGCTCAAATGCGTGAACGTTTCGCCCCAGCGCATACGCATCTGCGTGGAAGACACCGGCGAAGGCCTGAACCCGGCCAAAATTGCCCAGCTCTTCCAGCCCTTCAACCGCCTGGGCCAGGAAGCCAATACCGAACAAGGCACCGGCATCGGCCTCGTGATGACCAAGCGGCTGATCGAGCTGATGGGCGGCGTCATCGGCGTGGAAAGCATTGTCGGAAAAGGCAGCGTGTTCTGGATCGAAATGGACCTCACCGAGGAACGTGAGCTTCACCCGGAGCTGGCCAGCCTGGCGCCGGCCCTGCAAAGCCAGGTGCCGACGGATCCCCGCGCCCACACCCTGCTGTATGTGGAAGACAACCCGGCTAACCTGATGCTGGTGGAAGACCTCATCGCGCGCCGCTCCGACATACGCCTGCTGTCCGCCCGGGACGGCATCAGCGGCATCGCGATGGCCAAGGCCTCGCAGCCCGACATCATCCTGATGGACATCAACCTGCCGGGCATCAGCGGCATCAAGGCGGTGCAGGTTCTGTGCGCGGACCCCTTGACGGCGCATATTCCGGTGGTGGCGCTCAGCGCCAATGCCATGCCCCGCGACATTGCAAAGGGCATGGAGGCCGGCTTCTTCCGCTACCTCACCAAGCCCATCAAGATCAATGAATTCATGGACACCCTGGACCTGGCGCTGAAGTTTTCAAAAACAAAGTCCCCACGCCCTCCCGTGCCGGAGAAAACCTCATGAACACCGAATTCGACATCCTGAACGCCAGCATCCTGGTGGTAGACGACCAGGCCGCCAATGTGCAGCTGCTGGAGCAGTTTCTGAGCAACACCGGCTACACCCGCGTCCGCTCCACCATGGACCCGCTGGAGGTGGCCGGTCTGCACGCGGAGCACCGCTATGACCTGATCCTGCTGGACCTGAAGATGCCCGGCATGGACGGCTTCCAGGTGATGCAGGAGCTCAAGAAAAACACCAGCGACGACTACCTGCCCGTCATCGTCCTGACCGCGGAGCCGGGCCACAAGCTGCGCGCCCTGGAAGCCGGTGCCAAGGACTTCATCAGCAAGCCCTTTGACCTGGTTGAAGTCAAGACGCGCATCCACAACATGCTGGAAGTCCGTCTGCTGTATAAAAAACTGGACAACTACAGCAAGCTGCTGGAGCACGCCGTGCACCAGGGCACGGTCGAGATCGACGAAGCGCGAAGGAAGTAAACGCCTGGTTCTTGGCGGGGGGCCGGACGCCGGACGGCTCAATGAAAGTCGCGGCTGGAGGTGCCCAGCCGCCCCAGCAGCGGCGTGAGGTCTTCCAGCCGGTGCGCCACCAGGTTGCGCACCGCGCCATAGCCTTTGGCGGTGCCGCTTTCTTCACTGCGCTGCCACACCCCATACACCGCCAGCAGGCGGGCATGCAGCACCTCGGCGCGTTGCGCCTCCCGCAATGATTTCCACACGATCACGTTGACCGGGCCGGTCTCGTCTTCCAGCGTGACGAAGATGGTGCCATTGGCCGTTTGCGGCTGCTGGCGCACGGTGACGATGCCGCAGCCGGCCACCTCTTCGCCGTCGGGCAAGGCATTGAGCTCGCTGGCGCTCAGCAGGCCCCGGCGCGCCAGCCGTTCCCGCAGCAGCGCGACCGGGTGGCGCCGCAGCGTGAGGCCCGTGGCTTTGTAGTCGAACAGGATGTTTTCGCCCTCGGGCGTGTCGGGCAGCGCCAGCGGTGTTTCATGCGTGGGCACGGACTTGAGCAGCCGCGGCGCCGGTTTGATGGCCGAGGCGTCCCACACCTGCTGGCGCCGGTGGCCGGACAAGGGCAGCAAGGCATCGGCAGCGGCCAGCGCGTTGATTTCCAGCGTATTGAGCCGGGCGCGCGACACCAGGTCTTCGGTTGAGCTGAAAGCCGCCTGCGCCCGCGCCTCCACCAGACGAATGGCAGCGTCTTCGCGCAGGCCGGACACCAGGCGCAGGCCCAGGCGCACCGCCGGCTGCCCTGCATGGATGCCGGGATGGCGGGGCATGACATGCGCTGCCGCCGGCTCCAGCGTGCAGTCCCAGTGGCTGTGCATCACATCCACGGCGCGCACTTCCACGCCGTGCCGGATGGCGTCCTGCACCAGTTGTGAGGGCGAATAAAAGCCCATGGGCTGTGAATTGACCATGGCCGCCAGGAAGCAGGCCGGCTCGTGGCACTTGAGCCAGCAGCTCACGTAGACCAGCTTGGCAAAGCTGGCGGCGTGGCTCTCGGGAAAGCCGTAGTCGCCGAAGCCCAGGATCTGGCTGAAGATGCGCTCTGAAAATTCGGCGCTGTAGCCATTGTTGACCATGGCATTGACCAGGCGGCCATGAAAGCGATCCACCCCGCCCTTGCGCTTCCAGGCCGCCATGGAGCGGCGCAGGTCGTCGGCCTCACCGGGCGTGAAGTCGGCAGCGATCATGGCGATCTGCATCACCTGCTCCTGGAAGATCGGGATGCCCAGCGTGCGTTCCAGGGCCGGGTTGAGCGCCGGGTATTCAGGCTTGATATCGCCGCCCTTGCGGAGGATTTCGCGGTTTTTCAGGTAAGGGTGCACCATGCCGCCCTGGATGGGCCCCGGCCGGACGATGGCGACCTCCACCACCAGGTCGTAGTAATTGCGCGGCTGCAGGCGCGGCAGCATGGACATCTGCGCGCGGCTTTCGATCTGGAACACGCCCACCGTGTCGGCTTCGCAGATCATGTCGTAGGTTTGCGGGTCTTCCAGCGGGAGGGTGTGCATCTGATCATCGCGTTGCCGGGTTTCATTGACCAGGCTCAGGCAGCGTCTGATGGCCGACAGCATGCCCAGCGCCAGCACATCGACCTTGAGCAAACCCATCGCCTCCAGGTCGTCTTTGTCCCACTGGATGATGCGGCGGTCTTCCATCGAGGCGGGCTGCACCGGCACCAACCGCGTGAGCTTGCCCTGCGTGAGGACAAATCCGCCCACGTGCTGGCTGAGGTGGCGCGGAAAGCCGATCAGCTGGGCCGACAAATCCAGCCACTGCAGCACCGGCCCCGCCTGGCCCGCCAGGCCGGCTTGCCTGATTTTTTCTTCCAGCACCTCGCTGCCGTCAAACCAGAAATGCTCTTTGGCGAACTGGTCTATCAACCCGGGCGCCATCGCCAGCGCCTTTCCCACATCGCGAATCGCGCTGCGCGGCCGATAGCGGATGACGGTGGCGGCAATGGCGGCGCGGTCATGCCCGTACTTTTTGTAGATGTACTGGATGACCTCTTCGCGCCGCTCGTGCTCAAAGTCCACATCGATGTCAGGCGGTTCGCTGCGTTCGCGGCTGATGAAGCGCTCAAACAGCAGATTGCTTTCAACCGGGTTGACGGCCGTGACGCCCAGGCAGTAGCAGACCGCCGAATTGGCCGCCGAGCCGCGCCCCTGGCACAGGATTTTCTGCTCATTCGCAAAGCGCACGATGTCATGCACGGTGATGAAGAACATCTCGTATTCAAGCTCTTCGATCAGCGCCAGTTCAAACGCAAGCTGCGCCCCGATTTTCCGGGGAATACCGCGCGGATAGCGTGTGTGGGCCCCCTGCCAGGTCAGCCGCCTGAGCCAGCGTGCGGGCGTTTCGGCAGGCGGCACCATGTCTTCCCGGGGGTAGCGGTACAGGTTGCGGATCTCGTCGAGATTGAAGCTGCAGCGCGCCGCCACCTCCAGCGTGGCACGCAGCAGCGCGGCCGGGTAAATGCCGGCCAGCCGCATGCGCGGGCGCAGGTGCGCCTCGGCATTGGCCTGCAGCGCAAAGCCACATTCATGCACCGGCCTGCCCAGCTTGATGGCCGTCATCACGTCGTGCAGCGGCTTGCGCGAGCGCTTGTGCATCAGCACGTTGCCGGCCGCCACCAGGCGTATGCCGGTGTGCTCCGCAACCTCCTGCAGTTGCTGCAGGCGCAGCGCGTCGTCCAGGCCTTGCAGCAGTTCGACGGCCAGCCAGGCATTCGGGCCGAACAGTCCTTTGGCCCAGGCAGCGTGCGCGCCCAGCGCTTGCACATCGATGGCGTCGGGCAAAGGCGACAGCAGGATTTCGCAATCGGTCAGCCGTGAAAAATCCGTCTCACCCATCGCAACGCGGTAGCTGCCCTTCTTCACCTCGTCACCGGCACGGCGCGCTTCGGTGATGAATTCACACAGGTTGCCCCAGCCTGCCGCGTTGTGGGGCAGCACCACCAGCCTGAACGCATGGCCGGTCTGCACCAGAAACTCGGCCCCCGGCAGCAACTGCAGACCGAGCTCCCGGGTCACTTCATGCGCCCTCACGACACCGGCCACCGAGCATTCGTCAGTGATGGCCAGCGCCTTGTAGCCCAGCTTGAAAGCCCGCTCGGCCAGCTCCTGAGCATGCGAGGCGCCGCGCTGGAAGCTGAAATTGCTCAGCGCATGCAGTTCGGCGTAATCGGGCAGCACGTAGGCGGACATGCGTTCCTCTCAGGCAAAAAAACCGTGCAGGTACCAGGCGCGCTGTCGCGCGGCCTCGGGTGTGGCGCCCAGCCTCTCGCTGTAAATCCAGAGCAGGCCACCCTGCTGGCTGCGGTAAATGAAGTAGTCGCGAAGCGCCCACGGCTTTTCACTGAGGCCGGCGCCGCGGGCGGCGTCGCTGTCGGCCAACAGCCATTCGGCGGCCTCCAGCCGCTGCGGCCCCGTCAGGCGATGCAGCTTGCCCTGATAGACCGGGCTGTTGCCAACGGTGGCCAGTTTGAGCGGCTCGGGCAGCAACCAGGTCGGATACAAAGCTTCGGTCTTGATCTCCGGACCAGGGGTTTTTGAAGCATCTCTTGAACGTTTCAACCCTCCAGCCCGGACAGGATTTTTATGCGCAGCGATCGATTGAATCACCCCCCTGGCATGAACCCAGCGTTGCATCAGCTCCGGCCGATGGTCCGCGCAAGGCTGCCAGGCCTGCACCTGCGCATCGCCCAGGCGGGCGCTCAGCCGCTCGACCAGTTCCACCACGCTGTCACCCTGTTCGCGCGCCTCCATTAGCAGGCTGCCGGTGGCGGCGACCGAGTCGGCCAGCAACTCGGTGGCCAGTGACTGCAAGGTCAGGCTGTGCACCGGCGCCGGCAGCTTTTGCTGGGCCAGGTGCTCCGCCACCAGCCGCGCCACATGGCGAAGGTCTTGCGCGGGCTGGGCCGTGCGGATCTCCAGTTCGCCGGTCGGCGCCACGTCGCGGCGCTTGTCCAGGTGCCAGATGATTTTCAGGGCGCACAGCCCGCTCTGGCGCCCGAGCAGCCAGGCGTGCAGGTGAACCAGCAGCCGCTCCACACCCGCCATCAAAGCGGGGGCGTGAGTGACCAGTGCGTTGAGTTCCAGCTTTTCCTCAAAGTGCTCGGGCAGCACCTGCCACTCGTAGTTGTCGGGCGTGCTGCCGCGGGCGCGGTCCAGCGCCTCCAGCAACTCCGCGCCAAAGCGCCGGGCCACGCCGTCACGCGGCAGGCGCAGCAGGTCGTCCCAGTTGCGGCAGCCAATGCGCTCCAGCACGCCCAGATGCGGGCGGGCAGCCGTCAGGGTGTGCATGGGCAGGTCGGCCACGCGCTTTTTCACGGTATCAGTCTGAGTCTGGCCGTCTTGCAGCCGCAAACGGCCAAGCGCTATCAAGGACGTCGCGCCTTGCGCCCGTTTTACCTGGGCCTGCAACCCGTTTTCTTCAAAAAAAGCAGCCAAACGCTGCTCCAGCAGCTGCATCAGCCGCGCCAAGCCGCCAAAGAGGCGCAGGCTGCCCGTCACGTCCATCAGCACGGCCTCGTCCACCAGCGCCACACGCGGCGTAAAGCCCAGCGCCATGCTGGCCACCGCCCGTTGCACGGCAGCGGCGTCCAGTACCAACCGCTGCGCCGCAGCGGCGTCCAGCACCGGGGTGGCTGGGCCCGGCTCAATGGTGGTCGAGATGTGCAATGCGATCCAGCAGCGCATGGATGGGGCCCTGAGGTGAAGTGACAAGAGGCGACACCAGCGAAGGCAGCAGCATGAGCGCCGGAACGCCGGCTTCTTCCCGCTGGCGCCGCGCTCTTTCGCGGCTGGCGGCCAGCAGCGCCGCCAGCCGGGCCGGCCGGGTATCGAGCAGCACCGGCGCGGCCAACGGCGGGCCGCGGCGTTTGAGCACGCTGACCAGCAACTGGCCCGCCTCGTTCACCGCGCCTTCAACCAACAACCGCAGCGGCGCGGGCGACGACTCATGCTGCGCCCGCAGCGGCCTGAAAACAAACAGCAGCTTGTTGTGCGCATGGGCTGCAATCTGCAGGCGGCGCACATGCGCGCTGCGCGCATCGGGCAGCCAGGCCAGCACGCTGTGCACGTCGGCGCACTGCAAGGCTTCGCGTGTGGCCCACAGCAGCGACGGCGCGTCACCGGGCTTGCCGTGAATGCTGAGCAGGCGCTGCATATTCAATTGGCGCGCGCCCAGCGCCGGGCCAAAGGGCAGCCAGGGCGCGCCCGCCAGCACCGTCAACAAATCAGGCGCCGCCGCCTGCATGCAAGCCAAAGCCGGCGCGACCAAACCCCATTCGTGTTGCCCAGCCTGCGGCTGCAGCACCTCCACCAGCGCACCCTGCGGCCAGCCGCCGCCGGGCAACACATGGTTGAGCGCCGCATAGCCCGTGTCCACGGTCTGCAGGCTCGCGCTGCCCAGCTCGCCCGCGCGCCACACGTGGGCGAGGTCCGGCTCGGCGCGGGCCACAGGAATCGGTGAAAGCATGGGGTGGGCTCAATCAGGGGTGAAAATTCAATCAAATACTGTATTTATGTACAGTATATTGCCTGACTCATGCCCTGTGCAATTACCCCTTCGCCCGGCTCGGGCGTGTAACGCCCTGCCCGTTTAACAGACTGATCCCATTAACGAAAAACATGAAAACGAAAAGGGCCGGGGTAGTCGACCCGGCGCCCAAGGAGAAAGAGAAAGCGGGAAAGCGAAAAAGCGCCGCCCTCAGCGCTGGCGAGCCAGGCGGGTGATCAGGACCAGTCCCACCAAGGCAATCGCCACAAAGCACAGAAACGACCAGTTGGCAATCGACAGGCCCAGAAAGGTCCAGTCAATTTTGGTGCAGTCGCCACTGCCCTTGAAGATCATCGGAATCGCGCGCTTGAGCGGAAAGGTTTCGATCATTCCGTAAAAGTCACGGCCGCAGGAGGCAATCTCAGGCGGGTACCACTGCAGAAAACTCTGGCGGGCCGCCACAAAGGCGCCAAAGCCGGACAGCAGCACCAGCAAGCCCGAGCCCGTGATCAGCAGCCCCCTGCTTTTGGCTACCGCGGTGATACCTGCAACCACAGCCACCAGCACCAGCGCGTAGCGCTGCACGATGCACATGGGGCAAGGCTCCAGGCCAACGACATGCTGCAAGTACAAGCCAAAAGCCAGCAGGGCCACACAGGCCACGGACACCAGGGCCAGCACACGGCGTGGCATGGCGTCGAAATACGTCAAAAACATCGGGAACCCTCTTTTTGGATTGATTGTGAATTGTCCGATGGTTCGTGGGTTTGGGAGAGGATAAGTTCCCGGGCGAGGTGGCGTGCAACTTGTTCAGCCAAGGAAATCATGAAAAAATTCGGGACCACTTGGCCAGATTCATCGACCTCCCCACCTATACGGATCAACGAGCTCACCCAATAGCAGCAAACGACTTTCCTGAATTCTGCGCGACATGTTCTCCCGCCATGCGCCAGTTTTTCCGCAGTCTTGCGGGACAAATCAACGTCAGAGGACGTAACTCGGAGGTCACATCATGAACAAACGTCACCTGCTTCTTCTTGGCGTCTCTGTCTTGGCGCTTACCTTGCCGATCGCGGTGCATCCACAGCCTGGGCCCGCCACCGAGGAGCAGAAACTGCGCGAGGTATTGCGTAACTATGAACGAGCCTGGAATCTCCATGATGCCAATGCGTGGTCGTCATTCCTGACTGACGATATTTGGTTCACGCAGGCGAGGGACAGCTACGGCCGTCAAAAAGGTCGAGACAACGCAGTGGATTTGTTCAAGTCCAATTTTCTGGATTCAGAACTGGCCCAACAGGTTGTTCGGATACGGATGATGCCGGATGGTACGGCCACTGTCGCCATGAGTGAGGTGCTCTCGTACCTGCCCAAGACCGATGGCAAATACAAGACCGTATTTGAGAGTGACCCGGTAATCAGCCGATGGAGAAAGGAAGGGGGCACGTGGAAGATGTTTTTCTTCACATCACACAAAGGTTGGGCCCTCGACCAGTTGAAAAAGGACGGAGTTGAGTAGTCGGCAGCTTGCCAAGTCTGGTTTGGGGGGTTGGCAAAACCAATATACCGTCACATTTCATGCAGACCAGTGGACCAAGCTCATGACAGCAAACCATTTTTTCGAATTTTGCGCGCAATGCTATTCCGCAACGCCCTATGTTATTTCGCAGTTTTGCGGGATGTCTCAAAGTTAGGCGCCTCAGGAGACACCCATGAAACTCACAGTCGCGCCTCTCACACCCGAGCGCTGGCCTGACCTTGAAGCAATATTTGGTGCCAAAGGCTGTTCAATCGCTCGCGGTTGCTGGTGCATGGCTTACCGCCTCAGCGGGGCACGCGAACCGCCGCCTTCGGGAGTGACTCATGCACAAGCGAATCGTGCTGCGCTGAAAGCACTTGTCGATGCCGGCCATCCGCCAGGCCTCATCGGCTATCGAGGCAAGGTTCCAGTCGGCTGGGTGTCCATAGGCCCACGCGAGGAGTTTGCCAGGCTCAAGCGCTCGTCCGTGATGAAGCCTGTTGACGAACAACCCGTGTGGTCCATCGTCTGCTTTGTTGTACCCGCCGAGCACCGCGGCCAGGGCGTTGCGCAGGCGCTTCTCAAGGGAGCTGTTGCCTACGCCAAGGAGAACGGCGCCTCGCTGGTCGAGGCCTATCCTGTGGACAAACCTGCTCGTTCCAACGACGACTTTATGTGGTTTGGGGCAAAGTCCATGTACGACAAGGCCGGTTTCCAGGAAGTCGCGCGTCGCAAGCCACAGCGGCCCGTCGTCAGGCTCAGCACCGTCTGACTCACCGATGTCGAAGGCGTCTACCCCTTCTACTGGGACTTCCCCTCAACGGCCTGAATTCCCTGCCCACCATCAAGCAAGGTCATAACATGCTTATCTCTCCGCCCCCCGAATCCGAAGCGACTTCTCGCGTCTACCAGTCGAGCCTTGACAGTCAGGGATTCGTGATGAACCTGACAAGAGGCTGGGCATGGAGGCCGGATGTCTTTGACGCATTCGCAGCACTACGCTCCCAACTTACCGACAACTCGTCCCTTGGCAAGCGGGAACTGGCGGTGCTCGTATGCGCTACCGCCGCTGCGCTTGGTGACTCGTACTGCGCGCTTGCGTGGGGCAAGAAGCTTGCCGAGGCCTCGGACCCAGTGTCCGCAGCAGCCGTTCTGCAAGGCAGGGCCACAACCGAATTGACTTTGCGAGACCAGGCGCTGTCGGTATGGGCGCGAAAGGTCGTGACCCAGCCGAATGGAACGACCACTGAGGATGTAGCCAGACTTCGTGCTGCCGGTTTCACGGACCGGGAGATCGCCGAGGCCACCTTTTTCATAGCGTTCAGGCTTGCCTTTTCCGTCGTCAACGATGCGCTCGGAGCAGAACCGGATTGGCAGCTGGCGGCCGCAGCACCAACCGAGGTAACCGCCGCGGTCACATTCGGGCGCCCAACCGCTCCAAAAGGTACATGACCAACCAGGGCAGAAAACGTCTGACGGCGACCAGCCATCGGTGCCGCTTTACAGCCGCATTAACCTTCTACAAACACCCTCGCCTTGCGCGGCGTCACGACCAGCATGTCGCCTTCCCGCAAGCCCATGTCCTTGAACTGCTGCGACGGCATCTGGGCCTCAATGAGGGAGTCGCCTGACGCGTTCCCCTTCTGCTCGTAGCCTTCGACCGGCATCAGCTCCAGCCGCGCAATCGGGCCGATCACGATGGCGCGCTCCAGATGCGCGACGATGCCTTCGGCGCCGGGTGAATAACGCTGCACTTCCAGGTCGTGCGGGCGCACATAGGCAAAGGCTTTGGCGTCCTGTGCGTCGGCATGCTCGGGGGAATCGATGCGCAGGCCTTCGAGATGCACTTCGCCTTCATGGGCGCGGCCGTGGAAAAGATTCACGTCACCCAGAAAGCCGTAGACGAACGGGCTGGCCGGGTGGTCCCAGACCTCTTGCGGGGACCCAATCTGCTCGACCTTGCCGGCATTCATCAGCACCACGCGGTCGGCCACTTCCAGGGCTTCTTCCTGGTCGTGCGTCACAAAGATGCTGGTCACATGCAGGTCGTCATGCAGGCGGCGCAACCAGCGGCGCAATTCCTTGCGCACCTTGGCATCAAGGGCGCCAAAGGGCTCGTCGAGCAGCAGCACCTTGGGCTCCACGGCCAGGGCGCGGGCCAGCGCAATACGCTGGCGCTGCCCGCCCGAAAGCTGCGACGGAAAGCGGTCGGCCAGCCAGTCGAGCTGCACCAGGTTGAGCAGCGAATGCACTTTCTCCTTGATCTGCGCTTCGCTGGGCCGCTGGCCGCGCGGCTTGACGCGCAGGCCGAAAGCGACGTTTTCAAACACCGTCATGTGACGGAACAGCGCGTAGTGCTGGAAGACGAAGCCCACCTGCCGTTCGCGCACATGCACGTCGGTGGTGTCTTCGCCGCTGAACAGAATGCTGCCGCGGTCGGCCGTTTCCAGACCGGCAATGATGCGCAGCAGCGTGGTCTTGCCACAGCCCGAGGGGCCGAGCAAGGCGACGAGTTCGCCCGACTCAATGTCCAGGCTCACGTCGCCCAGCGCCTGGAAGTCGCCAAAGTGTTTGCTGACGTTGCGGATTTCGATGCTCATAATTTTCTCTTTCTCTTGCTCCCTCTCCCACTGGGAGAGGGTTGGGGTGAGGGCCGGCGTTGGCTACGGGGTGGGGCCACCCTCACCCTAGGCCCTCTCCCAGGGGGAGAGGGGATAACACGGGACGTTCAGGCGGCAAATCAGCCGCGGCCTTCATGTCTGCTTCGTGGCGCCATTCCGCCACCGACTTGATGGCCAGCGTGACCAGCGCCAGAATGGCCAGCAGCGAAGCCACGGCAAAGGCGGCCACCGACTGGTATTCGTTGTACAAAATTTCCACATGCAGCGGCAAGGTGTTGGTCTGCCCGCGGATGTGGCCCGACACCACGGAGACCGCGCCAAACTCGCCCATGGCCCGCGCATTGCACAGGATCACGCCATAGATCAAACCCCACTTGATGTTGGGCAGCGTGACATGCCAGAAGGTTTGCCAGCCGGTGGCGCCCAGCACAATGGCGGCCTGCTCTTCGTCATTGCCCTGCGCCTGCATGAGCGGAATCAGCTCGCGCGCGATGAAGGGAAAGGTCACAAACACGGTCGCCAGCACAATACCGGGCACGGCAAAAATGATCTTGATGTCATGCGCCTGCAGCCAGGGGCCAAACCAGCCCTGGGCGCCAAACAGCAGCACATAGATCAGGCCGGCCACCACGGGCGAGACGGAAAATGGCAGGTCCACCAGCGTCGTCAAAAACGACTTGCCGCGAAATTCGTACTTGGCAATGGCCCAGGCTGCGGCCACGCCAAACACCAGATTCAGCGGTACTGCAACGGCGGCGGCAATCAAGGTGAGCTTGATCGCCGACCAGGCGTCAGGCTCCTGCAGCGCGGCAATGTAGGCACCCAAGCCCTTGCGCAAGGCTTCGGTGAACACGGCGGCCAGCGGCAGCACGAGAAACAGGAACACGAATAAAAGAGCACCCATGATCAGCGTGTAGCGCACCCAAGGCGACTCAGTCGTTCCGGCCGTGACACGGCGAACCGGTTGTGAAGGAGTGCGCCGCGAAGGACCGCCCCGAGCAAGCACAGCCCCTTTTCCGTCGGCGAGGGGCAGCGCAACGCCGGAGGCACGCGAAGCGACAAGTGTGGGGGCCTGTTTATCGCTCATGCCGGCGCTCCTGCGTTGCGGCGCTGCCAGGCCTGTAATGCGTTGATGACCAGCAGCAGGATGAATGACAGCACCAGCATCACCACGGCCACCGCGGTAGCACCGGCATAGTCGTACTGCTCGAGCTTGCCGATGATGATGAGCGGCGTGATCTCCGAAATCATGGGCATGTTGCCGGCAATAAAGATAACCGATCCGTACTCGCCAATCGCCCGCGCAAAGGCCATGGCAAAGCCCGTCAGCAGCGCCGGCATGATGTGCGGCAGGATGACCCTGGTGAAAATCTGCAGGCGTGTGGCACCCAATGACGTTGCGGCTTCTTCGAGTTCTTTCTCCGCATCTTCCAGCACCGGCTGCACGGTGCGCACCACAAACGGAAGACCCACAAAAATCAGCGCAATCACCACGCCGGCCGGCGTAAAGGCCAGCTTGATGCCCATGGGCTCCAGGTACTGGCCGAGCCAGCCGTTGCCAGCCAGCAGCGCCGTGAGCGAAATGCCGGCCACTGCCGTGGGCAGCGCAAAGGGCAAATCCACCAGCGCATCAACCAGCTTTTTACCGGGAAACGTGTAGCGCACCAGCACCCAGGCCACCAGCAGGCCGAACACCAGGTTGACGAGCGCCGCGATCAACGACGCGCCAAACGTGAGGCGGTAGGAGGCCAGCACGCGCGGCGAGGTCACGGCCACCCAGAACTGATCCAGGGTGAGCGTGAACGTTTTGAAGAACAGCGCCGAGATCGGGATCAGCACGATCAGGCTGAGGTACAGCACGGTGTAGCCCAGCGTGAGGTGAAAGCCGGGCAATACCCGCCGGGTGGCCCGTTTGCCGCCCGCAGGCGAGCCCGGCAGCACCGCGGCGGGCGGTGCAACAGAAGACAGGGAAGTCATGGTTTGGGATTACTTGACGGTGTAGAGCTTGTCGAACTGTCCGCCATCATTGAAGTGGACTTTTTGCGCTTCGCTCAGGGAGCCAAACAACTCCTGTACGGTGAACAGCTGCACGGGCTTGAAGGTGTTGGCGTACTTTTTGAGCACGGCCTGCGAGCGTGGGCGCAGCGCGTGGCGGGCGGCAATTTCCTGGCCTTCGTCCGAGTAGAGGTAGTTGAGATACGCCTTGGCAAGGTCCGCCGTGCCCTTCTTGGCCACAGTGCGTTCGACCACCGCCACCGGGTTTTCAGCCAGGATGCTGATAGACGGGTAAATCGCGTCCACCTTGCCTTCGCCAAACTCCTTGTTCACTGACAGCACTTCCGATTCGAAGGTGATCAGCACGTCGCCGATATTGCGCTGCAGGAACACCGTGGTGGCATCGCGACCGCCCTTGCCCAGCACGGGTACGTTTTTGTAGAGCTTGCCGACAAACTCGGCGGCCTGCGCATCGCTGGCGCCCTTCTTCTTCGCATAGCCCCAGGCCGCCAGGTAGGCGTAGCGGCCATTGCCGCCGGTTTTGGGGTTGACCACGATCACCTGGATGCCGGGCTTGACAAGGTCATCCCAGTCCTTGATGCCCTTGGGGTTGCCGTTGCGCACCAGGAACAGCATGGTGGAGGTGGTGGGCGAGGCATTGTCCGGAAAGCGCTTGGCCCAGTCTTTGGCCACGACACCGGCATTGGCCAGAAACTCCACGTCGGTGCTGGTGTTCATGGTCACCACGTCAGCATCCAGGCCATCGGCCACGGAGCGCGCAATGGCGCTGGAGCCGCCGTGCGACTGGTCGACCTTCACATCCTTGCCGGTGGTTTTCTTGTAGTGGGCGATGAAGGCTGCGTTGTAGTCCTTGTAAAACTCGCGCGCCACGTCGTACGAACCGTTGAGCAAGGTTTGCGCCGAGGAGATACCGCTCGTGACCAGCGCCAGGATTGCAAGAGCGATTTTGAATTTTGAAGTCATGYCGTTTCCAGGGATCCAAGAGAAGAGGAAGAAGGTGAAGAAGGTGAAGGAGGTGTTGAAGATGGGGATGAAAAACCAGGGTGGGCCGCCGTCGGGGGCGCATCGCCTGCCAGCGACTGCAGCAGGGCCATGCCCAGCGGCCATTCGCCATGGCCCGACTCGATGTTGATGTGGCCCGCATCCTGCATCCGCACCAGCTCGCTGCCCCAGGCGCGGGCATAGGCCCCGGCCAGGCGCACCGGGCAGTACGGATCATTGCTGCTGGCCACCAGCACATTGCGGTAAGGCAGCTTTTGGTAAGGCACCGGAGCGAAGTCGCTGAACACGGCACGCCGCTCGGGGTCGGCCGGCGCCACCAGCAAGGCCCCCTTGATGCGCTCTACCGCCTCAGGCGGCAAATGCGCGGTGGCAATGCAGCCCAGGCTGTGCGCCACGATCACCACCGGTTCGCCCAACTGCACGATGGTGCGTGCAAGCGTGGCCACCCAGGCCTTGCGGGACGGCGTGATCCAGTCGTCCTGCTGCACACGCACCGCGCCATGCAGGCGCTCGGCCCACAGGCTTTGCCAGTGACCAGGGCCGGAGTCGCGCCAGCCGGGAACAATGATGAAGCGCAAAATGGTGATCCTCAGCGGGTTTCAAGCAAGTGAGCCACGCCAGGCGCCACTGCGGGCAACGGCACTGCCGTTTGCAAGCCGGGGCCGCGGAACCGGCTTTGCCGGGCCGCAGGCGCAGCGGCCCCCTCGGGGGGCAACGCATTACGCGAAGCGAAAAGCGTGGGGGCCATTTACTTGTTGGGCTGCGGTGTGATGCGCAGGTAAGGCTTGACGGCCTTGAATCCCTTGGGAAAACGCTGGGCCAGCTCGGCCGGGTCCTGCAGGCTGGGCACGATGATCACATCGTCGCCGTCTTTCCAGTTCACTGGCGTGGCCACCTTATAGCCGTCCGTGAGCTGCAGTGAGTCAATGACGCGCAGGATCTCGTCGAAATTGCGGCCGGTGCTGGCGGGGTACGTGAAGGTGGTTCGAATCACCTTTTTCGGGTCGATGATGAACACGCTGCGCACCGTGGCCGTGGGGCCGGTGCTCAAGGCGTTCGGGTGAATCATGTCGTACAGGTTGGCCACCTTGCGGTCTGCATCGGCCAGGATGGGGAAGTTCACCGTGGTGCTTTGCGTCTCGTTGATGTCATTCACCCACTTGCCATGCGACTCCAGCGGATCCACGCTGATCGCGATGGGTTTGACGTTGCGTTTGGAAAATTCGCTGCCCAGGGCTGCGGTTTTGCCCAGTTCTGTGGTGCATACCGGCGTGAAGTCAGCGGGGTGGGAAAACAGCACAACCCAGGAATCGCCTGCCCACTCGTGAAAGGAAATCTTCCCTTCTGTGGAGTCTTGTGTGAAGTCAGGGGCGATGTCACCGAGTCTGAGAGTTGCCATGGTTTGTTCCTTGTGATTGCTGAACTAAAAAAGGCATTGTGGGGAGCAAGCGTTAAAACTCAAAAGAATATATAGCTCTTAATTTATCTCTACTTTTGCATAACGATGTTTTGGGTTGATGGTTTTAAGTTTGGCCATCAGGCTTGGTTTTTGTGCTTTCGGGTGGGGGAGGTCTCCTCTGAGGGGTGTTGGCCGGGACTCGCCCCGCCGGGGCGAGTCCCGGCCAGCCAGCCTCATAAGAGCCCTGGACCTTAAACCAGACTATCACCCCTCATACGCTCCCCCAGGTAATCCAGAAAACTTCTCACCGCAGGCACCTGACCGCGCCGCGACGGAAACACGGCATGGGCCACGCCGGGCTTGGGCGCCCAGCCGGGCAGCACGGGCACCAGCAACTGGGCCTGCTGCTCTGCGGCGCTAAGCGAATTGGGTAAAAAGCTTATGCCCGTACCCGCCAGCACGGCCAGCTTGAGCGTCTGTAAATCGTCAGCCACATAGCGCGGCTGGTGCTGCAACACGAACTCTTGCCCCTCGGGCCCCAGCAGGGTCCAGGACGAACGGCCATCCACCCATGACATGGCCACGGTGTCCAGCTTCATCAGGTCTTCGGGCTTTTCGGGTCTTCCCTGGCGGGCCAACAGCGTTGGGCTGGCCAACAATTCGCCGCCGCTCGACCCCAGGTTTTTAACCACCAGGCTGCCGCTGTCTTCCAGCGTGGGCCTTATCCGCAGCGCAATGTCTATGCCCTCCTCCACGAGATCCACCACCCGGTTGGTCACGCGCATGTCGATCTTGACCTGGGGATGCAGCGCCATGAAGCGCGGCACCAGGTAGCCCAGCGTGCTTTGCGCCAGCGTGACCGGGCAGGTAATGCGCACGGTGCCACGGGGCTCTACCTGGATCTGGGCCACCGCTTCGGCGGCCGCCAGGGCTTCATCGCGCATGGCACTGCAGTGGCGCAGGTAGGTCTCGCCTATTTCTGTCAGCGAGAGCTTGCGGGTGGTGCGCTGCAACAGTCGCACGCCGAGTCGCTGCTCCAGCTCGGCCACCCGGCGCGACAGGCGCGATTTGGGCAAGCCCAGCGAGCGCCCGGCGGCGGCAAAACCGCCCCGCTCCGCCACCTCGGCAAAGTACAGCATGTCATTCAGGTCCTGCATGAAATTCCTCCGTTCTGATCTTGTAGCGGCATTCAAGGCGCAGATTCACTACACAAGCAGGACAATCTATCGCAATTTTGCCTACTTATCAAACAATCGACCCACCAGCACAATCTATCCATGGCTGCGATTCATGGTGAATACGGCCAACAACCTGATTCAACTTCAACCCAAGGAAATTCATCATGAGCAAACTGCTTCACATCGACTCCAGCATTCTTGGCGGCAACTCGGTTTCCCGCCAACTCACGGCGCAAATCGTCGCCTCGTGGCGCGCCAGCAACCCCGGCACCGAAGTCAGCTACCTGGACCTGGCGGTTGAAACCCCCAGCCACCTGTCGGCCGAATCCCTCGGCTTTCGGGCCCCTGCCGGTGCTGAGCTGAACGACGTGCAAAAGCGTGAAAACGCCATCTCCGAAGCACTGGTGTCGCAATTCCTGGCCGCCGATGTGATCGTGGTCGGTGCTCCGCTGTACAACTTCGCGATTCCGACCCAGCTCAAGGCCTGGATTGACCGCGTGGCACAAGTCGGCCGGACCTTCAAATACACCGAAAAAGGCCCTGTTGGCCTGGCCGGCGGCAAAACCGTGATCGTCGCCTCTACCCGTGGCGGCGTGTATTCCACCAGCGACGCTGCCATCGCCATGGAACACCAGGAAAGCTACCTGAAGGTGGTGTTTGGTTTCTTCGGCATCACCGACGTACGCTTTGTGCGTGCCGAAGGTCTGGCCATGGGTGAAGGGGCCAAGGCCGCAGCGCTGGCAGCGGCTGAAGTTGAAATCAAGGCACAAACCACGGTGGCTGCCAACCAGCCCCTGGCCGCATTGGCCGCCTGACGTCTTCAGGCACCCACAAAAAAGCCCGCGGTTGCGGGCTTTTTTTTGCATGTCCGAGCGAGCCTGCCACCGGGATCAAATTAACCCATGCGCTTAACCCACGTGCGTTTTCACCCAGGCTACATACTGATCCACCCAGCCCTGCAAAAACTTCTTGATGCCATCCCCAACGCTGCCGTCCGCATTGAAAACCCCCTCTTTGGCCTGAACGAACGCCTCGGGCTGGCCCAGTACCGGCACATCGAGGTAAGCCAGGATGTTGCGCAAGTGCTGCTGGGCCAGCGCCGTGCCAAGGGCGCCGACGGAGATTCCGATCACACCCGCGGGCTTGCGCGCCCATGCGTTCTGGCCGTAAGGGCGCGAAGCGTGGTCAATGGCATTTTTCAGCACACCGGGCAGTGAGCGGTTGTACTCGGGCGTGACAAACAACAAACCCTGCGCCGCAGCGATCTCGCCCTTGATGCGCTTGACCTGCTCGGACGGGTTGCCGTCGTCGTCCTGGTTGTACAGCGGCAAATCGTCAATGCGCAGATGGGTAAAGCTGAACTCGGCCGGAAACAGCTTTTCCAGTGCCTTGGCGAGCTTCTTGTTGAAGGAATCCTTGCGAAGACTGCCGACGACGACGGCAATGGTGTATTGGGCCATGAGATTCTCCAGGAAATCGATCAGACGTTGATTGAAGGGAAATGGCAGCCCCATATGTAAAGCACTTTGAGCAAGTGCTTTGTAGGACTGAAGCTAACAATACGCCTCATCACGCTGATTAGACAGCGCCGCCATGACACCGACATAATCCCAAAAAAACCTGCCGACAGCGCTCGGGCGTTCTGCGCATTCAGAGCCTCCCGCCTGCTGTCGGTTCGATGCCCGACTTAACTCCCCAACCAACGGAAAAGTCCATGCTGGGTAACGCGCAATCTCCTTGTGACAAAGGAGTCATTCAGGCACAACGCTGCTTGCCCAGCACTTCCTCGGCCTCTTCCCGACTGACTTCGCAGCCCTCTTCTGCCGGTGCAGACGCCGCCGCCCGAAAAGGCTATGCCCTGGCCGCCACCGTCCTCGGTTCGTCCATGGCCTTCATCGACGGCTCGGTCGTCAACATTGCCCTGCCCGCCATCCAGCGCGACTTTGCCAGTAGCGCCGGCGCCAGCCTGGCGGCCATGCAGTGGGTCATCAACGCCTATCTGCTGGCGCTGGGTTCGCTAGTGCTGGTGGGCGGTTCGCTGGGGGACAGGTTCGGGCGGCGCAGCATTTTCATCACCGGCATTGCGCTTTTTACCGCCGCGTCGGCGGCCTGCGGACTGGCCTCCGGCACGCTGGCCCTGATTGCCGCGCGGGCGCTGCAGGGCGTGGGCGCGGCGCTGCTGGTGCCAGCCAGCCTGGCCATTATTGGCAACGTGTTTGAAGGCGACGCACGCGGCAAGGCGATTGGCACTTGGGCGGCGTGGGCGTCCATCACGGGTGCGGCGGGTCCGGTGCTGGGCGGCTGGCTGGTCGATGCGGTGTCGTGGCGCGCCATCTTTTTCCTGAACGTACCGCTGGCCGTGGCCACCATCTGGCTGGCCGTCTATGCCGTGCCCGACAGCCGCGACCCCGATGCGCCGCGGCATTTCGACTGGCTCGGTGTGTTGCTGGTGGCCAGCGGGCTGGGTGCCCTCACCTACGGGCTGACGCTGGCGCCCGAGCGCGGATGGGGCCACGCGAGCGTGCTGTGGCCCCTGGTGTTTGGCGTAGTCGGGCTGGCTGCTTTTGCCGTGGCGCAGGCGCGGGTGCGTGCGCCCATGATGCCGCCGGCACTTTTCAGGTCGCGCGACTTTGTCGGTGCCAATCTGTTGACACTGCTGCTGTACTTTGCGCTGGTCGGCGTGCTGTTTTTTCTGCCCTTTGTACTGATTGGCGCCTTCCACTATTCGGCCACCGCAGCGGGTGCCACGCTGCTGCCCTTCTCCATCATTTTGGGCTTGCTGTCCTCTGCGGCCGGCAAGGCCATGGATCGTTTTGGCGCCAGGCTCATGCTTATCTGCGGTCCGGTGATCGCCGCTGCCGGTCTGGCGTTGATGGCGCTGCCGGGTGTGGGCTGGCCTTACTGGGCGGGCTTTTTTCCGGCCATGGTGGTGCTGGGCCTGGGCATGACGATTGCCATTGCACCGCTCACCACCACCGTGATGAACGCGGTGTCGTCGGCCCACGCCGGGGTGGCCTCGGGCGTGAACAACGCGGTGGCGCGGGTGGCGGGCTTGCTCGCGGTGGCCGTGCTGGGCGTGGTGTTTGCCGCTGCCTTGGGTGGGCCCCTGGATGGCGCACCCGCGACTACGCTGATCCACGCGTTTCGCTGGGTGGTGCTGGCAGCCGTGCTGTGCGCGCTGGCCTCGGCAGCCTGTGCGGCCATGTTTTTAACGCCTGCACCCGCGCCAGTTACAAAACGCTAGTACTGCAACCCGGAAGTAGCGAAACATCATGAAAGCGATGGATTCGTGCCCAGGGCAAGGCGCAAGCTGCAGCGAAAGCTTTACGCCTTCGCAAAGATTGCAACGCCGCCATGGGTGCGAAGACGCGCTTTCATGTTTCGATATTTTCGGGTTGTAGTACTAGGGCCTGTCAGAACTTCAGAACCCGGCCAGCACCGACCCCTTGAATTCGGTCTGGATGAACTTGCGGATTTCTTCAGAGTGGTAGGCCTTGACCAGCTTGGCCACCCAAGGCTTGTCCTTGTCTTGTTCGCGCACAGCCAGCAGGTTGACGTAAGGCGATTTGGCCGCTTCCTGCGCAATCGCGTCCTTGGCGGGGTTCAACCCCGCTGACAGCGCGTAGTTGGTGTTGACGGCCGAGGCGTCCAGGTCGTCCAGTGAGCGCGGTAGTTGTGCCGCGTCCAGTTCCACAAACCTGAGTTTTTTCGGGTTGTCGATCACGTCCAGCGGCGTGGCCTTGAGGCCGGCTTCAGGCCTGAGCTTGATCAGGCCCTTGTCCTGCAGCACCAGCAGCACGCGGCCGCCGTTGGTCGGGTCGTTCGGGATGCCGAAGCGCGCACCTTCCTTCAACTCAGCCAGGCTCTTGACCTTTTTGGAATACAGGCCAATCGGGAAGTTGACGGTGTAGCCGACGTTGACGATCTTGTAACCGCGGTCCTTGACTTGCTGGTCGAGGAAAGGCTTGTGCTGGTAGCTGTTGCCGTCCAGGTCGCCGGCGGCCAGCGCGGCGTTGGGCTGGATGTAGTCGCTGAACTCGACGATCTGGATTTTCAGGCCATCTTTTTCAGCGATCTTTTTGACCTGCTCAAAAATCTGCGCGTGCGGACCGGCGGTGACGCCGATTTTGAGCGGCTTGTCCTGCGCGAGCACGGCGCCGGTGAAGGAGCTTGCAAGTGCCAGCGCGATGGCTGACTGGATGAGGGTGCGTTTTTTCATGGTGTTTCCTTTGGTTGGCATAAAAAATCTGTCTGTTCCCTCTCCCTTTGGGAGAGGGTTAGGGTGAGGGCCAGCGGCCTTCGCAAGCCAAGCAGCCGTTCGACTGCCGCCGGCCCCCACCCCTGCCCTCCCCCAGCGGGGGGAGGGAGAAATCAGGGAATCAGGCGCTCAACATCGCTGTTGTCTTGCTCCCTCTCCCGCTGGGAGAGGGTTGGGGTGAGGGCCAGCGGCCTTGGCATCCGTAGCGGCGCATCGACCGCCGCCAGCCCTCTCCCAAGGGGAGGGGGAGAGGGAGAGGAGCGGGATCGCCCTCATTTGTGGCTCAACCTGCGCACGGCCCAGTCACCCAGGCTTTGCACCGCCTGCACAAACAGGATCAGCACCAGCACCACCGCCAGCATCACTTCCGGCAAGAAGCGCTGGTAGCCATAGCGAATACCCAGGTCGCCCAGCCCGCCGCCGCCAATGGCGCCGGCCATGGCCGAGTAGCCGGTCAGGCTCACAAAAGTGATCGTCAGGCCCGCCACAATGCCGGGCAGCGCTTCGGGCAGCAGTACCTTGAGCACGATCTGCCGCGTGGTCGCGCCCATGGCCAGCGCCGCTTCAATCAGGCCGTGATCGACCTCGCGCAAAGAGGTTTCCACCAGCCGTGCAATAAACGGCGCCGCCGCAATCGTGAGCGGCACCACGGCTGCCGCCGTACCGATGGACGAACCCGTGAGAAAGCGCGTCAGCGGAATGATGGCCACCAGCAAGATGATGAAAGGCGTGGAGCGCACAGCGTTCACGATGCCGCCGACCACGCGGTTCACGCCCGCGTTCTGCAGCACACCGCCCTCGTCCGTCAGCCGCAGGAACACGCCCAGCGGAACGCCGATCAACGCACCCACCAGGCCTGAAATGCCGACCATGACGATGGTTTCCCAGAGCGAGCTGACAAACAGCTCGAGCAGGGCTTGCGAAAAATTACTGAACATGGCTGAAACCTCCCGCCAACTCGCCTGGCAACGCTCCATTGACCTGATCCACATGCACGCCGGCGCCGCGCAAATGCGCCACAGCCGCATTGAGCTGCTCGCGCGCACCGCGCGCAAACACCGCCAGCGTGCCAAACGGCTTGCCCTGAATCTCATCGATCTGGCCATGCACGATAGACAGGTCAATGCCAAAGCGGCGAATCACGTCCGACAGCAAGGGCCTGTCAGACTCGTCGCCGGCAAACGCCAGGCGCAACAGCTGCCCTTCTTCGGGGTGCTCGGCACTCATCAGCGTGCGTATGCGCGCCAGCACGCTCTCGGGCAAGTCCTGCGGCACGATCTCGGCAATCAGGCTGCGCGTGGTCTCGTGCTGAGGGCGGGTGAAAACGTCAATCACCGGGCCACTTTCGACAATGCGCCCGGCATCAATCACCGCCACCCGGTCGGCCACCTGCTTGATCACCTGCATCTGGTGCGTGATCAGCACAATCGTCAACCCGAATTCCTTGTTGATCTGCTGGAGCAGGCCCAGGATGGAGCGTGTGGTTTCAGGGTCCAGGGCAGACGTTGCCTCGTCGGACAGCAGCACCTTGGGCCGGTTGGCCAACGCACGCGCAATGCCCACCCGCTGCTTTTGCCCGCCGCTGATCTGCGCCGGGTAACGGTCTGCCAGCGCCGACAGACCCACCAGGTCGAGCAGCGGTTCGACGCGGGCCTTGATGTCCGCAGCGGACAGGCCCGCAATTTCCAGTGGCAAGGCCACGTTGCCATACACCGTGCGCGACGAGAGCAGGTTGAAGTGCTGAAAGATGATGCCGATGTCGCGCCGCGCCACACGCAATGCATCGCCGTTCAGCGAGGTCAGTTCCCGGCCATCCACCAGCACCTGGCCGGCGGTGGGCCGGTTCAGCAGGTTGATCACCCGCACCAGCGAACTTTTGCCCGCACCGCTGCGGCCAATGATGCCGTATACCTCGCCGGGATTGATGTGAAGGTCGACGCCCCTCAACGCCTCGACCGGGCCCGTGGACCCCTTGTACGTTTGAAAAATACCCTTGAGCTCGATCATGAAAACCCGTTATGCCCCTCACCTTTTACGCAAGCGTGGTGGGCTCTTTTTTTGGAACAGATAGGGAATTTAGAGGTATTTCATCAAAACTCAAAAGAATATTAAATAGATTAAATAGATGATTAAGTAGTTTGCATCAAAAATGCAATTCCTGCAAAGCAAGACAGCGCCTGTGCCCTTTCCGCAGTATTTAAATACGGTGAATCGGCCGCCCATCCCGTGAAAAACCCAACTGGGGAAAAATGGTGTGTCCAAGTTCTACCACCACCGCCTCCATGAGTCTGGCGCGCATGAAATGATGACACTTGACTGACCGCTTGCCATGACCAGCCGTAACGCCACCGTAGACATAACCAAGGGCATCGCAATCATCCTGGTTGTGCTTGGTCATAACTGGGCGGTTTTGCAGGAAAAGGGCGAGCTCTTCCGGGTTATTTACTCGTTTCACCTGCCCCTGTTCTTTTTTCTCTCGGGCTTGTTTCTCAAGGACTCCGACCGCCTGGGGAAGTTTGCGCTGTCCCGGGCAGACGCCCTTTTGAAGCCGTATTTCGTTGTGTTGATATTTCTGGGCATTGCAGAGGCATTCGATCCGGCAGCCGTCCCAACAGCCGATGCATCCCCGCTTGCTTATTTTTCCGGTGTCATTTATGCCACCGCCCCCACCATCGCGTGGGCGCCGCTATGGTTTTTGCCGCATCTCTTCGTGGCGTCGCTCGTGTCCATGGCAATCCTGCGCGCCACCACGGCCGCCAGGAACCGCCCGGCCTGGATCTTCCTGATTGCCTCGGCCCTTCTGGTAACCGGGATCCGGCTCATAGACTGGTTCTGGCAAATCGATACCTCGCAGTTGCCCTTCATGGGCCTGAACCGATTGCCCGGGCTTCCGTGGAGCCTTGACCTGACATTCATCAGCTCGGCCTGTATCCTGTTCGGATTCCTGCTCAGGAAACGGGTGATATCGATGCATTTCAGCGCCATCGGGTTTCTTGTTTCGACCATCGCATTCGCCTTGCTGCATTACTACTTTGACGAAACCATGGATTTGAATCTGAGGTTCTACGGCAACCCGCTCATTTCTTCCTTACAGGCTGCCCTGGGCATTTACATCGTTCTCTGCACCTCTTCGCTGTTGCAGAAATATGCGGTATTGCGGCGTCCGCTGACCTACATAGGATCTGGCAGCCTGCTCATCCTGGTGTTTCATTACCTCGCCCAGGGACGGACCTTCCTGATACTTTCCCGCATCAGCCACAACGGCCACTTCAACAGTGCGGCAAGCCTTGCCGCAGGCGTGCTGCTCCCATTGTTCATCCTGGAAATTACCAGGCGCCAGCGGCATTTGGCGGCACTAGTCCTGCCCCGAAAATCCAGCCCATCATTTCGGCAAAATGCTCCGGGGAAATTGCCATGAACCACGAACTATCGCGCCTGGCGGCCGCCATCCACATCAATGAACCACGCCACGAAGCGCTCCGTCTGGCCTTTGGCCTTGCCTGTGCTTCCCGTGTGCAGCACCTGCTGGAAGACCCCCAGGCCATCGACTGCCTCGCAATGCTTCAGGCCTTCGTTGACGGCAAACTGGATAGGCCCGCCTTGGCACAGGCCGCGCAGGAAATTGCCGCGCTTGCCAACAGCCACCGGGGCTCCAACTCCATTGACGGCTCGGCGCATGCGGCCGTTTCTGCCACCTACGCCGTAGCAAACGCGCTGGCTGGCCGCGCCCTTGAAGCGGCCAGCTACGCGGCTTACGCTGCCGTCTATGGCTATGGCGGCTATGCGGTCACCGATCCGACGGCTTTTGAGGGCGAGTTCGCGTGGCAGGTTGAGAAATTCAAGGAGCTGGCCGCGGCCTGCGCGGTATAAACGTCGGGTCTTCTTTTTTTTGCACCGACTTCGTGGCCGCTCTCTTCATCTCCGCTTTCCTGCTCGGGCTTCTGTTCAACGCCGCGCCCGGCGCTGTGTTTGCCGAAACCGTGCGCCAGGGCGTACGCGGCGGGTTTCGGCCTGCCCTTGCCGTGCAAATCGGATCGCTGGCTGGAGATGCGCTCTGGGCCCTGCTGGGGCTGGCAGGCATAGGACTGCTTCTTCAATTGGAATGGATTCGCTGGCCCGTCGGCATCGCCGGGGCCGTGTACCTTTTCTGGCTTGCCCGCGACTCCTGGGTTTCCGCCAGCCAGGAGTTCTCTTTAACCGGCTCGGCGACGGTCGAGCCCAAACGGGCCATGCGTGCCGGCGTCCTCCTGTCCGTGACCAACCCGCAAAACATTGCCTATTGGGCCGCTCTGGGAAGCGCCCTTGGGGCCATCGGCATCCATGAGCCAAAGGCCTCCGACTACACCATCTTCTTTTTGGGGTTCATGGTGTCGTCGGTGGTGTGGGCGTTCTTCTGCGCGGCAGTTGTTGACAGAATCTTTCGCCGCGCAGGTACGCAGTGGGCCAAGGTCACCTACAAACTCTGCGCCGCCGTGTTCCTGGCACTGGCCCTCGGTTCGATGCGCGATCTCATTGTTCAGTCGTCGCCACTTCCGCAAAAAGACAAGTCCGCCATTGCCGGCAAGCCCTGAATCCTTGTAACCGGTTCCAACAGGAGAAACCATGCAGCTCATCGGAATGCTTGACTCACCTTACGTTCGCCGCGTGGCTATTTCCCTGCAGCTTCTCGGTCTGCGTTTCGAGCATCGCTCGGTCTCCGTGTTCAGCACCTTCGCCCAGTTTCAGCAGATCAATCCGGTGGTCAAAGCACCCTCGCTGGTCTGTGATGACGGCCAGGTCCTCATGGATTCCACGCTCATCATCGACTACGCCGAAGCGATCGCCGCCCCGCGCAAGAGCCTCATGCCCGCCGCAATTCCAGAACGCCAGCAGGCCCTGCGCGTGATCGGCCTGGCCCTCGCTGCCTGTGAAAAAAGCGTCCAGATCGTCTATGAGCGGAACCTCCGGCCTGCCGAAAAATTGCATCAACCCTGGGTGACTCGTGTCACCGGCCAGCTTCTCGCCGCCCTCGATGGGCTGGAATCAGAACTTCAGCGCAAACCGCTGGCGACCACCAGCGACACCATGGGTCAGGACGGCGTGAGCACGGCGATTGCCTGGCACTTCACGCAAGCGATGCTTCCGGAAGTGGTACCCATGACCCGCTACCCCGCGTTGCGTGAATTCTCGTTGCAGGCGGAGCAACTGCCGGAGTTCATGGCAGCGCCCCACAGCGACCTCACTTACCACGACAAGCGCTAGCTGGCCGGCATCGAAGTGAGACGGTCAAGCCTGTGCAAGGCAGCTTGCCCCCGAGCTGACCCGCTGCCGCAGCGCGGCGGCGGCGTGGCAATTCATGCAAATGATGCGGCAGCCGGCGCCCTTGAAGCCAAGCCCGCAGGCCGACTTTCTGCAAACTCCGGCAGGTACCCGGCCAGTTGGTCGAAATTAACCACTATCCAGGGGCACACCCAGTGGCGCACCCAGCGGGCCATGGCAACCCTCGGGTCACCCATGCGAAGGCTGTTGGCAAACCGCGGGCTGTTGAAAAAATGCGCGACATACCGATCCACCAGCGGTGTCGCTTCGTCGGCTACCCAATCCAGAAACGCTGGTGACATGTTGAGGCAACTCGCCTTGACCAGATCATTCACGAGGTCGTCCAGGGCGGCGACGGCGATGATGGAAGCTTCTTTGACGGAAATGGAGCGTGTACGAATCATGAGACGGGAAACAACGGTGGAAATTGCGGGAAGCATGTAAAGAAACAAAAAGGACGAGGCTCAATCTTGCACGGGGAAAATGACACCTCGATGTCGCCCATGGCGCCCATGTCCCCATTTATGCCGACGCTGTTTGGGCACTGCGGGCACCGGACTTAAACTCACAGCTTCGGGCGGCAATGTATCGCCCCTGCACTGGGGCCTCAAACCGCGCCAGCCGACGACCACACTCGCCCGCCGCAAGTCGGCCCGCACCCGTCTTTCACCTTCCTGAGCCTTTGTCTATGCCATTTTCTTCACTGGGCTTCTCGCCGGCGCTGTTGCCGGCTTTTCTGCGCGCCATTGGCGACAAAGGCTACCGAGCACCCACCGCCATTCAGTCCCAAGCCATTCCGGCGATCCTGCTGGGACGCGACGTGGTGGGTTCCGCCCAAACGGGTTCGGGCAAAACAGCCGCGTTTGCATTGCCCATGCTGCAGCAACTGGCAAACGCGCCCACTGGAACACCACGGCCTACCCGGGGCCTGATCCTGGTGCCCACGCGCGAGCTGGCGGCGCAGGTGGGTGAAGCCATCGCCGGCTTTGCCAAATACCTGCCGCAGCGCGTCAAGGTGGCCGTGGTGTTTGGCGGCGTGTCCATCAATCCGCAGATGATGAACCTGCGCGGTGGCGCGGACATCGTGGTGGCCACGCCGGGGCGCCTGATCGACCTGCTTGAACACAACGCACTGAAAATTTCTGAAGTGAGCACGTTGGTGCTGGACGAGGCAGACCGCCTGCTGGATCTGGGCTTTGGCGAAGAACTGGGCCGTATCCTTGAACAGCTTCCACCCCGGCGCCAAAACCTGTTTTTCTCGGCCACGTTCCCGCCAGCCATTGAGGCGCTGGCTGAAAGCATGCTGCACAACCCGCTGCGCATTGAAGTGCAGGCGACGCCCGAGGCCAAACCCGACATCGCGCAGCGCGCCATTGAGGTCGATGCCAGCCGCCGGACGCAACTGCTGCGCCACCTGGTGCAAACCGAGAAGTGGGAGCGTGTGCTGGTGTTCGTGGCGACCAAACACGCCGCAGAAATCGTGGCAGACAAACTGCGTAAAGTGCACATCGAGGCCGAGCCCTTTCATGGCGAGCTGAGCCAGGGCAAACGCACCCAGGTTTTGCGGGACTTCAAGATCAAGGCCGTGCAGGTGGTGGTGGCTACCGACGTGGCCGCGCGTGGCATTGACATTGCGCAGATGCCGGTGGTGGTGAACTACGACCTGCCCCGCTCAGCGGTGGACTACACGCACCGCATCGGCCGCACCGGCCGCGCCGGGGAAAACGGCCTGGCTGTCAGCTTTGTCAGCGCAGCCACCGAGGCACACCTTCGCCTGATTGAAAAGCGCCAGGGCATCAAGGTTGCGCGTGAGCAGGTTGAAGGTTTTGAGCCACTTGAAACGCAGGCGCCCAACGCTGCCGACCCTGCTTCTACCGGTGGCATCAAGGGCAAGCGCCCAAGCAAGAAAGACAAGCTGCGCGCAGCGGCCGCACGCGCGCAGACGCACGATAAATAACAACAAAGGGGCAACGAAACCGCGCTTACTGCTTACTGCGCATCGGCTTCGCTCCCGGCAGCGGTGGGCCGGGCCGCGCGGTGGCCGTGCTTTCTCACCACCTCCACATAAAACTGGTCGCCGCCCTCTTTCACCAGGGCATCCACGGAACTGATCAGGTCAGCAAACGGCACCCCGGAAGCCGTGGCTTCGCTGGCGCCTGACTTGCAGTCAAAGTCCCAGAAATCAACGCCCGCCGGCAAGGCTTTGGCACGTTCGCGTTTGATGTATTTGCGGATGTCGTGCTTGGCTGCGTCGAACAGGCGGTCGCGGTTCTTGCCTTCGATGTTGAGTTGGTAGGTTTTTCTCACGGGTATCCCTGGTGTGTCATTGGTGTGTCAGGTGTGTGGCGAATGCCGCCGGCAGGCGCATCAAAATTGCGCAGCCTGATGCAGAAGAACCCGATTATCGGTCCCTGACACGGGTCCAGGCCAAACGGCCAACAAAGGCCACAATCTGCTCGGCACAGGGTTTGCTTGCGATTTCGCGTGCTCCGTGCACCTCGCGATGGCATTGGTGCTGGCGGCCGTGGCGGGCCGCTGGAAACTGTTGGGCCGCTGGGCGCACCTTTGCTGGCCCACGCGGAAGCGCCGGAACTGAAGGTGGTGACCGGGGTGCCATTAGTGCTGTTGGTGCTGTTGGTGCTGTTGGTGCTGCTTTTCATTGGTGCGACACTGCAGGTGCGACGTTTGCAGAGCAGGAATGCCGCGCTGGCCGGCGCACTGGTGGCGCCTGCTCTCTGAGCTGCGAAGGACGTCAGGTGGCCAGCAACACCTTGTCAATTGCCTCGTGCAGGTGCTGCACGCCAAATGAAACATCGGTGATCACGCCGTTGACATAAAACGCGGGGGTCGAGCGTATGTCCAGATGCCTTGCGCCCAGTATGTGCTCCTGCACGCGCTGCAGGTAGACGTGGTCTCTCATTTCGTTCCGGTACCGTGGCATGTCCAGGCCCACTTGTTCCGCGTAGTCGAGCAGGTGCTTTTCCGTGAGGTGTTGCTGGTGCGTGAAAAGCAGCTCGTACATGGGCCAGAACTTGCCCTGGGCACCGGCCGCTTCCGCCGCTTCAGCGGCCAGTTCGGCGTGCGGATGCATTTCCCGCAGCGGGAAGTGGCGAAATACAAAGCGCAACTGCTGACCGAAATGCGGGAGCATCACCTTCAGCCCCGCGTAGGCCTGCAGGCACAGCGCGCATTCAAAATCGCCGTACTCAATCACCGTGACAGCGGCGAATGACTGGCCACGGATGTGATCGGTTGCCCCATCAGGGGCTAGCAGCGAGTCCCGGGTTTTCATGGCAGTCACCTTTTACGTGCGCCTTTATCTGTGCATTTTTCAGGCAGTATGCGCCAAGGGCAGGCCCATGATCAATGCATCAATGCGGGGCTCAGCCGGCCGCGTTCTCCAGCGCTTCATCCAGCGCCTTGCACGAGGGGGAGCACACCGCCTGGGATTTGCCGAGCACCTTTCGGGTGCCCATCAGGGAGCGGGCGCGATGCTTGCCGCACATGAAACACGACATGGTGGCAGCACCAAAAGACGTGGTGGCGGCAAACGGCGATCCCGACACCTTGGACTTGTAGCGCAGGCCGTCAGCGAGGACAGCGGTTTTGGCGTCAGCTCTTGCCATGGTTTGGATCTTCCTTGGGTTGGGTTGTTGAACGGTTCATGGCCTGATGAATGGCCGCTTTAGCCTCGCGCTCTGCAGCCAGCGAGGCATCCAGTGCGGAGCGGCAGAGGCCCGCATACTGGTAGTTGACGTTTTCATAGAGTTCAGCGGCCGCCGGATGGGTATCCAGCAAGGCGCCCAGCGCCACGCCGGGCTCGACTTCGCTGAGCTCATTGACGAGATGCTGCACCACGGACAGGTACTGCTCGGCCCCCACCGGTTCGGCACTGTGCTCCAGCCGCTCAAGCAGTTCGGCCAGCACGTGCGTTACCGTGAGGTTGGTTTTGGGAGGCTGTGATTTGGTGGCGTTCATGAAAAGAAACTGGGGGTTCCTTCCCCAAATACAAGCACGTGCAGCACCGGCGCATGTTTACTTGTGCCGGTCGCCAGAGCCATTTCGGCATAGTCTGGGTGTGCCCTGAATGCTATATTTTTTATAGCCTCCGGTGCTTGTCTGCCATGGGTTGGAGACCAATTTTACCGCTAAAAGCAATTCGGCCGCTTTCCCCGGCTTTGAGCAGGTCTTTTCAGCCGTATCGGCGACCCCGGCCACCGGAGGTGCAGGAGCATGGTGCATCGTGGGCCACCCACCGCTTTTTGACCGGTTTTCCCCATAAAACCGCTACTCCGCCCCCTCGTTCTCCTTTGCGGCCAAATGGCTCACCAGCAGTTGCGCCGCCGCTGACAGGCTGGATGCATCTCTAAAGCAGATGGCAAAGCGGCGACTGGCCCAGGCATCAAGCAGGGGCACCACGCGCAACCCGTAGGTGCGGGCATACGGCTCGGCCACTTCGCGCGGCACCACGCTGATGGCCAGGTTGGCGCGCACCACGCGTAGCGCGGCCTCGAAGTTGGACACGATCACCCGATGCACGACGGCCTTGCCCTGGAGCGCGGCGGCGCGCTGCAACAGCACCTGCACCGCGCTGTGCGCCGGCAGGCTGACATGCTCGTAATCCAGCGTCTGCTCAAAGCGCACCGTCTCGTTCCGGGCCAGCGGGTGCGACGGGTGGACCACGATGGCGAGGTGGTCGCTGCGGTAGCTGCGCGACTGCAGGCCCGTCAGGTCGGCGGCATCCCAGCAGATGCCGACCGATGCGACGCCCTCCTTGATGCCGCGAATCACGTCGGGACTGACGCGCTCTTCCATGGTGACGCGGATGTCGTGGTGCGCCTGAACCTGCAAAAAGGCCGCCACATCGTCGGCCAGCGATTCGGCCATGACAGACGCCGTGGCCAGGATGCGAACCTGGCCGCGCACGCCCAGCGCATAAGCGGCCATGTCGCGCTCGATCTGCTCAGCGCTGGCCAGCATGGTACGCGCGTGTTCCAGCAGGCTCTCACCGGCGGGTGTGGGCTCGACGCCGCGGCGCCGGCGCACCAGCAGCGGCGTGCCGACGGTGTCTTCCAGCTGGGCCAGCCGCTTGCTGATGGCTGAGCCGACAATGTTGGCCTGCTCGGCGGCCCGGGCGATGCTGCGCGTCTCGCACACGGCGGCGAACAGCCGCAAAGTGGTCATGTCCAGGTCTCTCATGGGCAGCTCCGGTTGCGCAGGACTCGCTTGTCTGCTTTAAATATTCCGATACGGAACGCTGGAGGTTCCAAAATTGATAACCATAAGCAATCGGGAAATTCTAAACTGCACCTCTGAATTTCAAAATACCTGGAGACTAGTCAGTGAACATGCTTTCAAGCGCTACGGTGTCCCCCCAAGCCGCCCTGTCCGCCCTGTCCGTCAAGCCGGCCCTGCCCCGGCAGGTCAGCATTCGCGAGGTGGGCCTGCGTGACGGGCTGCAGAGCATCGCTACCGTTATGCCCACTGCCCGCAAGCTGGCCTGGATACGTGGCGCCTACGAGGCTGGCCAGCGCGAAATCGAAGTCGGCTCTTTTGTGCCGGCACGGCTGCTGCCGCAACTGGCCGACACCGCGGAGCTGGTGGCCTATGCCAAAACCCTGCCGGGACTCGTCACCTCGGTGCTGGTGCCCAATCTCAAGGGTGCCGAGCGCGCCATCGACTCAGGCGCCGACCTGATGCTGCTACCGCTTTCAGCCAGCCATGCGCACAGCCTGGCCAATTTGCGCAAGACACCCGATGAAGTGGTGCAGGAGATTGGCCGCATCCGGGCGGCGCGTGATGCCTCGGGCTCAAAAATCCTGATCGAGGTGGGCTTTAGCACGGCGTTTGGCTGCACGCTGCAGGGCCGGGTCGAACCGTCCGAGGTGCTGCGCCTGCTGCAGGCGGTGCTGGACGCGGGGGCGGACCGCGTGGGTCTGGCCGACACGGTGGGTTATGCTGATCCGGCCATGGTGCAAGACCTGTTCGTGGCCGCATTCGCCATAGCCGGCGACCGGCTGGCCTGCGGCCATTTTCATGACACGCGCGGCATGGGGGTGGCCAATGTGTATGCCGCGCTGCAAACCGGGGTGACGCGTTTTGACGCCTGCCTGGCCGGCATTGGCGGCTGCCCGCACGCACCAGGCGCCAGCGGCAACGTGGCCAGCGAAGACCTGGTCTACATGTTTGCCAGCATGGGCATCGGCACCGGCATCGATTTCGACAAGCTTATGGCGCTGCGCACCCAGGTGGCCGGCTGGCTGGAGGGCGAAACCCTGCACGGCACGCTGTGGCGCGCAGGCCTGCCCAAAACCATGCAGGCAGTCGCCACGGCGTAAACATTCCAGATCAACGATCAACGCGATTAACGCGATCAACATATAACGAGTAGCTGCATGCAGAACCATCAAACCTCAGCCGTACCCCAGCCACTGGCCGGCTTGCGTGTCGTCGAATTCACCCACATGGTCATGGGCCCCACCTGCGGCATGGTGCTGGCCGACATGGGGGCCGAGGTCATCAAGGTCGAGCCGATCGACGGCGACCGCACCCGCCGCCTGCTGGGTGCCGGTTCGGGCTTTTTCCCGCTGTTCAACCGCAACAAAAAAAGCATAGGCATTGATTTGCACGATGCCGCGGGCGTGGAAGTGGCGCGCAAGCTCTGCGCCAGCGCCGATGTGGTGGCCGAAAACTTCAAGCCCGGCACCATGGCCAAATACGGGCTCGACTACGCCACCTTGAGCGCCGCCAATCCACGCGTTATTTACGTCAGCCACAAGGGGTTTTTGCCCGGCCCCTACGACCACCGCACCGCGCTGGACGAGGTGGTGCAGATGATGGGCGGCCTGGCCTACATGACAGGCCGCCCCGGCGACCCTCTGCGCGCCGGCACCAGCGTGAACGACATCATGGGCGGCCTGTTTGGCGCCATCGGTGCGCTGGGCGCGCTGATCCAGCGCGGCATCAGCGGCAAGGGCATGGAAGTTCAGTCGGCGCTGTATGAAAACAATGTGTTCCTGATGGGCCAGCATATGTTGCAGTACGCCATGACCGGCAAACACCCTGCCCCCATGCCCGCCCGCGACAACCCCTGGGCGGTGTACGACGTCTTCACTGTGAAAGACGGCGAGCAGATATTCCTGGCCGCCGTGAGTGACGCGCAGTGGCAGACCTTTTGCACCGTGCTGGGTTTTGACGACCTGAAGTGCGATGCCGCGCTGGCGACCAACAACCAGCGCGTTGAGGTGCGCCCGGCGCTGCTGAAGGATTTGGCCGCACGGCTGGCCCCGCGCAGCGCCGCCGAGCTCTCAAGCCTGATGGAAAAAGCCGGCCTGCCCTTTGCGCCGATTCGCCGGCCCGAGGACCTGTTCGACGACGAGCACCTGCTGGCCACCGGCGGCCTGGCCGATGTGCGCCTGCCCGACGGCCCGAAAGCCGGGCAGACCGTTAAAACCACCCTCTTCCCCATCACCATGCAGGGCCAGCGCCTGGGCGTGCGCCTGCACCCACCCACCTTGGGCGAACACACGCAGGAACTGCTCTCGGGACTGGGCTACAGCGCCAGCGCCATCGAGAATTTGCATTCGCAGGCGGCCGTGAGTTGAGCGGCCAAACGATTTCAGCAACCCACCCCAAAGACGGAGACAAAAAATGACAACCCAAACGACCACCCTCAACACGAAACAAACGACCCGGCGCCAGACCCTGCAACGCCTGGGTGCCCTGGCTTTTGGCAGCACGCTCCTGAGCACACCGCTGGCCCTGCTGGCCCAGACCACCGACAAGGTGGTGCGCTTCATCCTGCCGGTAGGCGCAGGCTCCGGAGTGGACACCATTGTTCGCGCCGCCAGCGTTGCGCTGGGCAAGGCGCTGGGTCATCCGTTGGTGATTGAAAACCAGCCCGGCGCCGGCGGCATAGTCGGCACGGCGACCCTGGTCAAGTCGGCGCCCGACGGCATGACGCTGAGCGTGGTGTCCAACAACCATGTGATTTACCCCAGCGTCTACAAATCACTGCCGTTTGACCCGATTGCCGATATCACCCCCATCACCATCATCGGCACCACCCCGATGGTGCTGGTGGTCAACCCGGCCAAGATGCCGGCCACCAACGTCAAGGAACTGGTGGCGCTGCTCAAGGCCAAACCTGATGGCTACAACTACGCCTCATCGGGCAACGGCACCATCCTGCATCTGGCGGCGGAAATGTTTCTTGACGAGGCCCAAGTCAAGGCCAAACATATCCCCTACAAAGGGGTGGGCCCCATGGTGGCTGACCTGATTGGCGGGCAGGTCGAGATGGGCGTGCTGGCGCTGCCGTCGGTGCAGGCGCACCTGAAAAGCGGCGCCCTGCGCGCCATTGGCATCGGTGGCAGCGCCCGCGTGAGCGCCGCACCGGATATTCCCACCATTGCCGAACAGGGCCTGCCCAACTACAACATGGAAGGCTGGTTTGCCGTGATTGGTCCGGCCAAGCTGCCAGCGGCAGAGGCCAGGCGCATCCAGGCAGCCGTGGCCGCCGCCTACGCCACCCCCGAGGTGAAAGAAGCCATGGCCAAACAGGGCAACACCATCAATCCAGGCACACCCGAGGCGGCCGCGCAGTATTTCCGCAGCGAGTTGGTGAAGTACGCGAAGCTGGTCAAAAAGGCGGGCGTTGAACTGCAGTGATGCACTAGAGCTTGGCAATGGAGACTTCGGTCGACTTGACCAGCGCCACCACGTCGCTGCCGGTGGCCAACTCGAGCTGGTCGACCGAGCGTGTGGTGATGACGGAGGTGACGATGCCCCAGGGCGTTTCGATATCGATTTCAGAGACCACGTCGCCGCGGATAATTTCTTTGACTTTGCCGCGGAACTGGTTGCGCACGTTGATGGCCTGGATGGACATGAATAAACTCCTTTGGGTTAAAAAAACACGATTGAAAGCACTATCAAAAACGCTATGAAATCGCTATTGAATAAATAGCTCCCATGCGCCTGTAAATATTGGTCTAGCGCCACTTTCCTTATCACTCAGACAGCCCAGCGCAAACCATGCGCCAGCGCACCCGGCCAGGCCGCCTCGCTCGGTGATATTTCTTCACCCGGTTGCTGCAGCACACGGTCCAGGATCCTCTTTTCAAGGACACCAAACTGCGGGTTGCTGCGCTCCCGGGGGCGGGCCAAAGGGATGCGCTCATCCAGCGCAATGCGGCCGTCTTCAATCAGGATGACGCGGTCGGCCAGTGCCACAGCTTCCTGCACGTCGTGCGTCACCAGCAGGGCTGTGAAGCCGCTTTGCTGCCACAGGCCTTCAATCAGCTGGTGCATTTCGATGCGGGTCAGCGCGTCGAGTGCGCCCAGCGGTTCATCGAGCAGCAGCAGGCGCGGGTTGTGCACCAGGGCTCTGGCCAGCGACACGCGCTGGCGCTGCCCGCCCGAGAGCCGGGCCGGCCAGTCAGGCAGGCGGTCGGCCAGGCCCACCTGGGCCAGCACCTCGGCCGCCGCCGCATGGCCGCCGGGCGGCAAGCCCAGCGCCACGTTGTCCACCACGCGCCGCCAGGGCAGCAGGCGCGAGTCCTGAAACATGATGCGGGTGTCGTTGCTCAGGCTCTTGACGTCCTGCCCACCCTGCCGGATATTGCCTTGCGTGGCTGGCTCCAGCCCGGCCACCAGGCGCAGCAAGGTACTTTTGCCGCAGCCGCTGCGGCCGACGATGGCGACAAACTCGCCGGGTTCAATCGTCAGCTCGGTGTGTTGCAGCACCTGGCGCTTGCCGTAGCGCTTGGACAGGCCGCGCACTTCAAGACGCACGCCACGGGATTCGGTTTTTTTAGCAATGGTCATGGCTTTCCTCCTTAAACGCCAGCGCTCTGGTAGCCGGGGTGCCAGCGCAGCCAGTAGCGCTCCAGCCCGCGGGCAAACACGTCGGCCAGCTTGCCCAGCAGGGCGTAAAGCAGAATGCCGACCAGCACCACATCGGTCTGCAAAAACTCCCGCGCATTCATCGTCAGGTAGCCAATACCGGCCTGTGCCGAAATGGTTTCGGCCACGATGAGAATCACCCACATCAGGCCAAGCGAAAAGCGCAGCCCCACCAGAATGGACGACAGCGCGCCCGGCAGAATGATTTCGCGGTACAGCTGCCAGCGCGACAGGCCATAGGTACGGCCCATTTCGATCAGGCCCGGGTCCACATTGCGGATGCCGTGGAAGGTGTTGATGTAGATCGGGAAGAACACCGACACGGCAATCAAAAAGAGCTTGGCCGTTTCGTCAATGCCAAACCACAGGATCACCAGCGGAATCAGCGCCAGCGCCGGGATGTTGCGCACCATCTGGATGGTGGAGTCGAGCAGGGTTTCAAAAAACCGCACCGAGCCTGTCAGCAAGCCAACAGCCAGGCCCAGCCCGCCGCCAATCGCCAGCCCGGCCAGCGCCCGCCAGGCACTGACCTTCACATGCGTCCACAACTCACCGGACACCGACAGCGCCCAGGCGGCCTTGATCACCTCCAGCGGCGCGGGCAACACGCGGGTAGACAACCACCCCAGTGATGAGGCCACCTGCCAAAGCGCCACCAAGCCGAGGGGTACCGCCCAAGGCAGGAAGCGCTGGGCCAGGTCACGCAAGAAAGCGGCGACAGAAAACTGCGGCCAGGCCAAACCGGCCAGGGACCGAAAGCCCAGCCCCGGCGTATCCACGCCATCAGGAAAATCAGGAAAGCCAGGCACAGGTGTGACCTGCAGTTCACGGATATGGTTGGTCATCAGATCGTCCTTGAGCTCAGCTTTGCGAGACACGCGGCAGGTAGTTGTTGGCCACCACCTCGCCAAACGGGCCATTGAGCGCCGTCCCCGAGAGCTTTTGACGCAACTTGCGCGGCAGCAGCGGAAACACCAGCTCGGCAAAGCGGTAGGCCTCTTCCAGATGCGGATAGCCCGACAACACAAAGGTGTCCAGCCCGAGCGCCGCGTATTCTTCAATGCGCGCCGCCACGGTCTGCGGGTCACCGACCAGCGCGGTGCCGGCACCGCCGCGCACCAGGCCCACGCCGGCCCACAGATTGGGGCTGATTTCCAGGTCGGCGCGTGTGCGACTGAACGCCGACGGGCCGCCCCTAGGCGTGAGCGCCCCCTCGGGGGGCAGCGAGGACACGTTAGTGCCGAGCGTGGGGGCCTTATTCCTTGCCCCCGCGTGAAGCGCCGCCATGCGGCGCTGGCCTTCGGAGTCCATTCTGGAAAACGCCGACTGTGCCCGGATCACGGTGTCGTCATCGAGCCGGCTGATCAGGTTCTCGGCGGCTTTCCAGGCCTCGTCGTCGGTTTCCCGAACGATGACATGCAGGCGGATGCCAAAGTTGACGGTCCGGCCATGCTTCGCGGCACGCTCGCGCACATCGGCCACCTTTTTGGCGACGTCAGCAGGCGGCTCACCCCAGGTCAGATAGGTATCAACCTGCTCGGCAGCCAACGCGTGCGCCGGGGCCGACGAGCCGCCGAAATACACCGGTGGGTAAGGTTTTTGCACCGGCGGATACAGCAGCTTGGCGCCCTTCACGCTCAAGTGCTGGCCTTCGTAGTCAAAGCTCTCGCCATCATGGCTGCGCGCAAGGATCTCACGCCAGATACGAATGAACTCAGCCGATTGCTCGTAGCGCTGGGCATGGTCCAGGTAGACGCCATCGCCTTCCAGCTCGGTCTGGTCGCCGCCCGTCACCAGGTTGATCAACAGGCGGCCGCCCGAGAGCCGGTCAAAGGTGGCGGCCATGCGGGCTGCCAGGCTGGGCTGGTGCAGGCCGGGTCGCACGGCCACCAGGAACTTGAGGTTTTTGGTCACCGGCAGCAGGCTGGAAGCCACGACCCAGGGGTCTTCGCAGGAGCGCCCCGTGGGGATCAACACGCCTTCGTAGCCGAGGTTGTCGGCAGACTGCGCAATCTGCTTGAGATAGTCGTAGTTGACTTCACGGGCGCCTTCGCCCGTGCCCAGGTAACGGCTGTCACCGTGGGTGGGGATGAACCAGAAAACCTGCATCAGAAACTCCTTGTTGATGCGCTGGCGAGGCGCGTTCCAGCGGCCACCGCAGAACCGGCTTTGCCGGGCTGCTGGTGGCGCCCCCCTGGGGGGGAGGCGGCCGCCAGGCCAATTCGGGGGGGATTCCCAGGCTGCCACACGATGTCGGCCACACGGACTGGCTTTGGAATAAGGCCCAACTTCAGGAAGGCGTCGGCCACGCGTTGCTGGTCGGCCACGGCCGTCGCATTGAGCGGGCCGACCGGTGAGGCCGGACGGCGCTGAATGAAAAGACTGACCACGCCCGCATCGAGGCCACTGAAATCGGACACCAGCTTGATGGCCTCTTTGCGCTTGTTCTGCGCGATGGCGTCGGCACGCGTCAACTCGTCAAACAGCACCGCCAGGGTCTTCTCATGCTGCGTGGCAAAAGGCCTTGAGGCGAGGTAGAACGAGTTGTTGCTTGACAGCTCACGCCCCGTAGCCAGCACGCGTGGCTTGATGGCCAGCTCTATCGCCGCATAAAACGGGTCCCAGATGGCCCAGGCGTCCACGCTCTTGCGCTCAAACGCGGCCCGTGCGTCGGCCGGCGCCAGGTAAATCGGCTGGATGTCGTCCCACTTCAGACCGGCCTTGTCGACCGCACGCACCAGCAGGTAGTGCGCGCTGGAGCCTTTTTGCAGGGCGATTTTTTTGCCCTTGAGTTCTGCCAGAGAGCGCACCGGCGAGTCGTTCAACACAAGAATGGCCGAACTGTCGGGTTTGGGAGGCTCGACACCCACATACAGCAGGTCTTTGCCTGCCGCCTGCGCAAATACCGGCGGTGAGTCGCCCGTGAGGCCAAACTCCAGGCTACCGACCGACAGGGCCTCCAGCAACTGCGGGCCGGCCGGGAATTCGGCCCACACCACCTTGGTGCTGGGGAAGCGCTTTTCGAGCACGCCCAACTGTTTGAGAATGACCAGATTGACGGCGGACTTCTGGTAGCCAATCCTTAGCTGCTCGGGTGCTTTCTCAGTGGTAGCAGAGGGCTGTTGCGCCTTGGCGGCCTGGATGCCCAAGCCCCACAGGGCTGCGGTGGTGCCGACAATTTTCAGAAAACGGCGGCGCAAAGAAAAAGAGGCGGGCTTGCTGACGGACTTGCTCATGGTGTGTTTCCTTCTCGTGTTTCTTGTGTTTCTTGTGTTTTTCGTGTCTTAGGGTGCAGGCCGGTAAGCCGCATCACGAACCGCAATGGCTTTGGGGATCAGCTTGAGGTCAAAAAAGGTGTCGGCCAGTTTTTGCTGGTCGGCAATCACGCTGTCGGGCACAGGCCGGACGTTGAACTCATAGCGCTTGAGGCTGAGCTCGACCACTTCGACGGGTAGGCCTTGCAGCGGTGCAATCAGCTCGGCCGCTTTTTTCAGATTGGCCTTGAGCCAGGCGCCCTGCTCCACCGAGTCGTCAAACAGCGCCTGGATCACTCTGGGGTTTTTGGCGACGAAACTGCGCTCGGCCAGGTAGTACTGGTAGTTGTTGACCACGCCCTTGCCGTCTGCCAGCACACGGGCGCCAATGGCTTTTTCTGCGGCCGCCGAGAACGGATCCCAAATCACCCAGGCATCGACGTTTTTGCTTTCAAATGCGGCCCGCGCATCGGCCGGTGGCAGGTAAACCGGCTGAACATCACTGAGCTTGAGGCCATTTTTCTCCAACAGCCTGACCAGCAAGTAATGCACGTTGCTGCCTTTGTTGAGGGCGACTTTCTTGCCCTTCAGCTCAGCCACCGACTTGATGCTGGAATCCTTGGGCACCAGAATCGCTTCGGCTTCCGGCGCCGCCGGGTCGTAGCCGATGTAGGCAAATTTGGCACCGGCAGCTTGCGCAAAAATCGGCGGCGCTTCACCCACATAACCGACATCCACCGAGCCCAGGTTCAGGCCTTCGAGCAGTTGCGGCCCGGCCGGAAACTCCACCCATTTCACGCTGGCGTTCAGCGGTGCCAGGCGCTTTTCAAGCGTTCCCTGGGCTTTTTGCAGCACAAAGAGGCTGGCCGCCTTCTGGTAGCCGATGCGCAGCTCGACTTTCTCCCGGGCACTCTGGGCGCGGGCCACAGGCATCAGCAAAAAACTGACGATCAGGGCGAGCGCTGCCACGGTGAGCGCTGCGATGGCCAGGTCACGCACGGCCCGCAGCACCCAGCCTTGCCGGCTGGGGCTTTCATGGGGCGCGCTCGTGGTTGTATCAGTTGTCATGGTCATGTCCTTTGGGTGGTGCGCAGGCAAGGCTTGGCCCTGCCGGCAGCGCAGCATTCTTGAAAAATTGGAAGAGATTTAAAAATCGGCCTCAAAAGCCGGGGCCGAAAACCGGGGAACGTGCGCGTCAGACGCTACATCGCACCCTGGAGAAATGAACCGGCTCAAAGCCGGTCGTGGCCGGCATTCGAAAGCTCTCGGCCAGCAGGGTCAGGACCGCGTCATCAAGCCGGGCGGCAATGTCGGGGCCGACCGTATAACGCTGGTCGGCTGCCTGCGGGACTTGCGCGTCGGTGGCGTACACACCCGGCAAGATGTGGCGGGCCGACAGGGACTGCAGCACCGGCCGCAGCGTGTAATCAAGGGCCAGCATGTGATGGGGGCTGCCGCCGGTGGCCAGCGGCAGCACAGTTTTTTCTTTCAAGGCGGTTTGCGGCAGCAAGTCCAGCAGCACCTTGAGCAGGCCGCTGTAAGCCGCCTTGTACACCGGCGTGGCCACCACAATGGCACGGGCCCGCGCCACCTGCGCTATCACTGCGGCAATGGCCGGATGCCCCCATTCCGCCAGCAGCAGCGCCTGGGCGGGCAGCTCGCGGATGTTCAGGCGGTCGACCGCCAAGCCGCCCCGCAGGGCCAGCCGGTGGCTGACCGAGTCGAGCAGCGCCGACGAGCGCGACTGTTCGGATGGGCTGCCGGCGATCAGCAGGATGGATTGTTGCGCGGACATTGTTTAAAGTTTTCCCTGATTAATAAGCTCACCCCGAAGCGGCCTGCGGCCGCCTCCCCTCAAGGGGCGCCAGCTGCGGCCCGGCAAAGCCGGTTCCGCGCTGGCACTGGGAAAGAGCTGACACGCGCTACTTATTTCCGGGTGTAAATTTGGTCGAAGGAGCCACCATCGGCGAAGTGTTCCTTGTCTGCCTTGGTCCAGCCACCGAAGGCCTGGTCGATGGTGAACAGGTTCAGCTTGGCGAACTGCTTGGCGTACTTGGCCTTGGCCTTCTCGGAAACCGCCGGGCGGTAGAAATTCTTGCCCGCGATGTCCTGGCCTTCTTCCGAATAGAGGTACTTCAGGTATTCCTCGGCGACGGCACGCGTGCCTTTTTTGTCGACGTTCTTGTCGACGATGGCAACCGCAGGCTCGGCCAGGATGCTGAGCGACGGGGCGATGACATCGAACTTGGTGCCAAATTCCTTTTCCAGCAGGTAGGCTTCGTTCTCCCACGCAATCAGCACATCCCCCTGGGCGCGCTGCGCAAAGGTGATGGTCGATCCACGGGCGCCGGTATCCAGCACCGGCACATTGCCGTACAGCTTGGCCACAAAGTCTTTGGCCTTGGCGTCGCCGCCATATTTGCGCTTGGCAAACTCCCACGCCGCCAGATAGTTCCAGCGGGCGCCACCCGAAGTCTTGGGGTTGGGCGTGATCACGCTGACGCCCGGCTTGACCAGGTCATCCCAGTCCTTGATGCCCTTGGGGTTGCCCTGGCGCACCACCAGCACGATGGTCGAGGTGTAGGGCGAGGAGTTGTGCGCCAGTTTCTTTTGCCAGTTGGGGGCGAGCCATCCGCCGTTTTTCACCAGCGCGTCGGTGTCTCCCGCCAAGGCCAGCGTGGCCACGTCGGCATCCAGGCCATCGATGATGGAGCGGGCCTGCTTGCCGGAGCCGCCATGCGACTGCTTGATGGTCACGTCCTGGCCGGTTTTGGCTTTCCAGTGTTTGGCGAAGGCGGCGTTGTACTCCACATACAGCTCGCGGGTGGGGTCATAGGACACATTAAGAAGCGTCACCGCCGGTTGCTGGGCATGGCTGGCCAGGACTGACCCTGCCAACGCTACGGCCAATGCCGCATGGGTGGAAACATTGATAAAGTGACGGCGTGTACTCATGGTTGCTTTCCGGTCCAAAAATGCATGTTTATGCGGGAAACTGGATTCTGGAAGCAGCCATTGAAAACAGGAACGAATAAGAAATCAGCTTGTTATTCCTAAAACATCTTATAACCACGAAAGAATATTCAAATGGCACGCATGGTCAAATGCATCAAACTGGGCAGGGAAGCCGAAGGCCTCGACTTTCCCCCCTATCCCGGCCCACTGGGCAAGCGCCTCTGGGAAGAAGTCAGCAAGGAGGCCTGGGCCGATTGGATGAAACAGCAAACCATGCTGGTCAATGAAAACCGGCTCAACCTGGCCGATGCCCGCGCCCGCCAATACCTGGCCCGGCAGATGGAAAAGCATTTTTTTGGCGAAGGCGCCGATGCGGTACAGGGCTACGTGCCACCCTCCCAGCCGTGAGCGCGTAAACACCCCGAAGATTTACATCCTGAACATTTCGGATGCCCGAGCGCATTGAGTGGCTGAAAGACGGCACCCCCTACAGCCCGCGTTTTGGCGACCGCTACCGCAGCGAATTGGGTGGGCTGGACCAGGCTCGTGAAGTTTTTCTGAAGGGCTGCGGCCTGCCCGCAGCCTGGGCCGGGCAACCGCAATGGTGTGTTCTTGAAACCGGCTTTGGCCTGGGCCTGAATTTCCTGGTGACTTGGGCAGCCTGGAAAACCGACCCGCAGCGCCCTGGCCTGCTGCATTTCGTATCTACAGAAGCATTCCCGGCCAGCGCGGAAGATGTGCTGCGCAGCGTTCGGGTTCACCCCGAATTGCTGCCTTTTGCGCAGCAACTGCAGGAGCAGCTCTGGGGCCTGTTGCCGGGGTTTCACCGCCTGGCCTTCGAGGAAGGCCGGGTGCTGCTGACGCTGTGCATCGGTGATGCCAAAGCGATGCTGCGCGAACAATCGTTTGAAGCCGATTCGGTCTACCTCGACGGTTTCAGTCCCGGGCTTCAACCGGAAAATTTACCGGATATCTGGGATCTGCATACCTTCAAGGCAGTCGCGCGCTGCTGCAGGCGCGGTACCCGCGTGGCCACCTGGACGGTGGCACGCAGTGTGCGCGATGCGCTGGCGCAGTGCGGATTTGTGGTGCAGAAAACGCCGGGCATTCCGCCCAAACGCGACAACCTGCAGGGAGAATTCAACCCCGCGTGGGAACCCAAAAAATCGACGCAGCCGCTGCTGCGTCACCGGGCGGGCCGTTGCGTCGTGATCGGCGCTGGCCTGGCCGGCGCGGCGGTGGCGGCGAGCCTGGCGCGCCGTGGCTGGCAGGTGGAGGTGCTGGATGCGGCAGACGCACCTGCCGGCGGCGCGTCCGGCCTGCCCGCGGGTGTGCTGGCGCCGCATGTGTCGCCCGACGACAGCCTGCTCTCGCGCCTGTCGCGCAGCGGGGTCAGGGCCACACTGCACCAGGCCCAAACGATGCTGCACGCTGGCAGCGACTGGAACCCCACCGGGGTGCTGGAGCATTGCGTGAACCATGCGCGCAGGATGCCGGCCGCCTGGCAGTCCGATCGGGTCGAGGCCGCGCAAGACTGGACCTGTTCGGCCACACCCGGGCACCTTGCACAATGCCACCTGCCGGCCTCGGCACCTGCCCTGTGGCACGTGCGGGCGGGCTGGATCAAACCCGCCAGTCTTGTTAAAACCTGGCTGGCATCGCCAGGCGTTGAGTTTCATGGGCGCGCAGTCGCGAGCCGGCTCGTCCGCCAGGCGGACTCCTGGCAAGTGCTGGATGCCCGCGGGCAGGTGCTGGCGCGCGCTGAGCTGGTGGTGCTGGCTGCGGGTTATGCCAGTCGTGCACTGGCCGAAGCAGCCTTGCCGCCAACAGCCCCGCCGCTGGCTCTGCAGGCCATTCGTGGCCAGGTCTCCTGGGCATTGCACCCACCGGGCTCCGCTGACGCGCTGCCGGCATTTCCGGTCAACGGCCACGGCAGCCTGATTCCCGCGCTGCCCATCAACGGTATGGCCAACGAGCTTGCGTGGGTCACGGGTTCGACCTTTGAACGGGACAACGTCCTCAATGAGCTTAAGCCTGAAGACGACCGGCACAATCTCGGCCGGCTGCAGACACTGCTTCCCGATGCGGCACACAAACTGACCGCGCAATTTGAGGCGGGACAGGTCAAGGCGTGGGCCGGCGTGCGCTGCGCAACACCCAGCCGCCTGCCCGCGCTGGGACCCTTGGCGGCGGCGCCCGGCCTGTGGCTATGCAGCGGCATGGGATCGCGGGGACTGACCTTTGCCACGCTCTGCGCGGAGCTGCTGGCCGCCAGGCTTCATGCGGAGCCTCTGCCACTGGAGCAGCGCTTGGCCGAGGCCTTGCTACCTCAGTACGGCGAGGCAAAGCCGGTGTCGAAAGACTGAAGGAATTTGTAGCCGGGTCAGCTCACCAGCGTGCGGGGGCGCCGGGGCGCGGGGAGAAGCGACAGCGTCAGGTCAGGCTGAGCAGCAGGTGCTCGAGCTTCCCGGGATGCAAAGGCTTGCACAGGCAGGCGCGGGCGCCCGCCAACCAGCCGCGCGCCGCATCGAATCGCGAAGCCTTGCTTCCGGTCAGTATCAGGAAATCGACTGCCGGGCGTGCCTCGCCCATCTGCTTGACCAACCGCCAGCTGTCCATATCCGGCAGCTCCAGGTCCAGGATGACCAGCTTGTAGAGCCGGTTATTCAGCCATTGCAGCGCTTCTGCGCCGCTGGCGGCTTCGTCAACATGCATCAGCCCGGCCATCGCCAGCCGAGCCCGCATATACAGACGGGCATCATGGCTGGCATCGACCACCAAGGCGTGGGGCCGGCAGATCCCGGACGCTGGCTCCAGTAGTGCCGAGGAGGTGGTGAACTCAAAATCCAGGTCCAGGTCCAGGTTCAGGTTCAGGTTCAGGTTCGTATCCGGCACGGGAGAGGATTCAGGCCCGAGAGGCAAGTCGAGGTCGAACTCAGGAAGGTCATGTTGAATTGCCGGCGACATGTCCAGCGCAAACAGCTCATCCATGCCATCAATCACGGCTGCCCATTGAAGCGGGCGGGCCACGACAAGGCTCGCCCTGGCAGGCGCCCTGTCACCAACCCAAATGAGCTTGAGACTGTCATGGGCGGGGTTGGCCAGCTCCAGCGCGGCTTCCCAGCTGTCTCCATCAATCAGCGCCATCTCTGCAGCCTGGGGAGCCGCCGCCGTCCAGAGCGCATAAGCCGTTGACCGGCTCTCGGAAAGGCGAAACATCGTGTTCAGGGCGTGGCGCTCCACGTCACTGAACCCGAACACCTTGACAAAAATTCGATTGACTGCCTCGCCGCCCATATCGCCCATGCATGCCATTTGGAGGTGATTATGCGGGGATTCAGCCAGCTTTTTCATGTCCCGAAAATTCAGAGTGCGCATCACCAGCAGATCACTTCATGGCATCAGGCGGACGGCGTGCCTTGACATAGGCATCGCTGGGCAAATAAGCCTTGCCATCCGCATAGCGCCACTGCACCATCGTGCCCTTGTGGCCGCGCAGGTCGAGCTTGCCCACGTAGGCCCCCATGGTGGACTGGTGATCCACCGCCCGGAATTCAGCCGGTCCAAATGGCGTGGAGAACTTCAGGCCGCGCAGGGCCGTCACCAGTTTCTCGTTGTCGGTGGAGTTGGCTTTTTTGATCGCTGCAAAAATGGCCTGCATGGTGGCATAGCCCACCACCGAGCCCACCTTGGGGTACTCATTGAAACGTCGGTAGTAATTGGCCGCAAAACTGGCGTGCTCCCGCGAATCGATCTGGTCCCAGGGGTAGCCGGTCACGATCCAGCCCTTGGGTGTTTCATCTTTCAGCACATCCAGGTACTCGGGCTCGCCCGAAAGCAGGGAAACTACAGGCGTTTTGGGGAAAATTCCACGCTGGTTGCCTTCCCGGACCAGCTTGGCCAGATCGGCGCCGAAGGTCACATTGAAGATGGCGTCGGGCTTGCTCTGCATGGTGGCCTGCAGCGTGGTGCCGGCATCCAGCTTGCCCAGCGCCGGCCACTGCTCACCCACAAACTCCACATCCGGCCGCCTGGCCTTGAGCAACTCCTTGAAGCTGGCGACAGCGCTCTGGCCATATTCATAGTTGGGGGCAATGGTGGCCCAGCGCCTGGCGGGCAGCTTGGCCGCCTCCTCGACCAGCATGGCAGCCTGCATATAAGTACTCGGACGCAAGCGGAAGGTGTAGCGGTTGCCCTTATCCCACACAAGGGCGTCGGTCAGCGGCTCGCTGGCCACATACACCCTCTTGTTCTTCTGGGCATGATCGGCCAGCGCCAAGCCTACATTGGACAGAAAGCCGCCGGCCAGGACGTCCACTTTTTCCTTCGATGTGAGCTCGATGGCATGGCGCATCGCTTCCTCGGGTTTGCCGGCGTCATCGCGCGCGATTACCTCCACCTTGCGCCCCAGCAGGCCACCCGTCACATTGATTTCCTCCACGGCGAGCTGCCAGCCCTGGCGATAAGGTTGGGTGAACTGTGGAATGGTCGAATAGCTGTTGATTTCACCGATTTTGATCGGCGGCTTTGAGCCGGCTTGCGCCAGCACCCCAGTCACCGAGGCCAGCAACAGACTGCCCAGCCAGGCGGATTTCGTAAATTTCACGGTTTTCTCCAAAAATAAGCCATTCGGTCCAACTGGCAAGGATGCTGGCCGTGGGTGACAGTGGGGTTGGCAGTGTGTTGGCAGGCGCGGAAGGCCCCGGTCAGGAAGAGGAAGCACGGACTGTACCAGCGCCTGCAGCTCCTTGTTGAGTCCGATCTCCGCAGCCAGGTTCACGCCCCACCCAAACCGGGCAAAGCGTTATAAACACATGCAAATAAGCTTATTCGCATAAAGGTAGAACAAATGTGTAGTTTGTTTTTATAAGCCGCCCACTTACATTTTCCGGCTTATGCATGAATTTGCCTTTGTATTTGCAGGATTTGCCGTGGGCCTGGTCGTCGGCCTGACGGGTGTGGGCGGCGGATCGCTGATGACGCCGCTCTTGATCTTCTTTTTCGGCATCAAGCCCCATCTGGCCATCGGAACAGACCTGCTGTTCGCCGCCTTCACCAAAATGGGCGGCACCGTCAGCCTGGCGCGCGCCCGGGTCGTGGACTGGCGCATTGTCGGCCAGGTTGCCGCCGGCAGCCTGCCCGCGTCGCTGCTCACCCTGTACGTGTTGCAGCGAATGGGGCCGGCCAATCCGACAACCCAGACCATCATGACGACAACGCTAGGCCTGGCGCTGCTGCTGACGGCTATTGCGACGTTCTACAAGGTCTTTCGCGGCAAAGTGGTGCCCAAGAAAATCGCCGCCGAACTGCTGGGCGAGGCGACCCGTGCCCATCACTGGGCGCTGCCCGTACTGTTTGGCGCCGTTATCGGCACTCTGGTCACGATGACTTCTGTGGGCGCGGGCGCCATTGGCGTGATCGTGCTGATGCTGCTTTACCCAACCCTGCCCCTGTCGCGCATTGTGGCTGCCGATATTGCCCATGCGGTGCCGCTCACGCTGGTGGCGGGCCTGGGGCACGCTTCCATAGGCTCAGTAGACTGGTCTTTGCTCATCAAGCTGCTGGCCGGCTCGCTGCCTGGCATCTGGCTGGGCTCGCACCTGATGCATAAAACGCCTGACCGCGTGATCCGCTCCCTGCTGTCCGTCCTGCTGGCCTACGCCGGCGTGAAGCTCATTTCGATATAGTCGGCTACTATTTTTCCTTCCGTAGCTCACGCAGCTCCCTGAAAACCGTTTCATCCTGAACCGTTTGATACCCCGACAGCCATGTACCAATACACAGAATTTGACCGCCAGTTCGTAAAAGCCCGCGCCGACCAGTTCCGCGACCAGCTCACGCGCTGGCAGGCCGGCCAGTTGCCCGAAGACGAATTTCGGCCACTGCGACTGCAAAACGGCTGGTATGTGCAGCGTTATGCGCCCATGTTGCGCGTGGCGGTGCCTTACGGCGAGCTCTCCAGCGCCCAGCTGCGTGTGCTGGCCAAAATTGCCCGCGAATACGACCAGCCCAATGCCGCCCTGCTCGAAGGCGCGCAGGCCACCCAGGACAAGCTGGGCGCCATTCCGCTGAAAAACGGCCAGTCGGTGCATTCAAAACTGACCACGGGCTACGCCCACTTCACCACGCGCCAGAACGTCCAGTACAACTGGATTCCGCTGGACAAATCAGCCGACGTGATGGACCTGCTGGCCAGCGTCAACATGCATGGCATCCAGACCAGCGGCAACTGCATCCGCAACATCACCAGCGACGAACGTGCCGGCATTGCGGTCGACGAGATCGCCGACCCTCGCCCGTTTGGCGAAATCATGCGCCAATGGAGCACGCTGCACCCCGAGTTCTCTTTTTTGCCGCGCAAGTTCAAGATCGCCATCAGCGGCGCCAGGGAAGACCGTGCCGCCATTGGCTGGCACGACGTGGGCTTGCAACTGCTGCGCAACGCCGAGGGCGAGCTGGGCTTCAAGGTGCTGGTCGGCGGCGGCATGGGCCGCACGCCCATCATCGGCACGGTGATCCGCGAGTTCCTGCCCTGGAACCAGATCATGAACTACCTGGAAGCCGTTGTACGCGTGTACAACCGCTATGGCCGCCGTGACAATATTTACAAAGCCCGCATCAAGATTCTGGTGAAGGCTGAAGGGCAGCGCTACATCGACGACGTCGAGGCCGAATACAAGCAGATCATGGAGCACGACGGTGGCCCGCACACCATCACGCAAGCCGAATACGACCGCGTGGCCGCCTGCTTCGTGGAGCCCACCCTCAGCTGCGACCGCAAGGAAGCCGACGCCAAGATCGCCCACATCCTGCGCGCTGCGGCCGAAGACGATGTCGAATTTGGCCGCTGGCTGCAGCAAAACGTCGCGCCGCACCAAAACCCGGACCTGCGCGCCGTGACGCTGTCCTTCAAGCGCCTGGGCCAGGCCCCCGGCGACGCCACGGCGGCCCAGCTTGAGACTGCCGCCGACCTGGCCGAGCGCTTCAGCGCCGGTGAAGTGCGCGTGACGCACGAGCAAAACCTGCTGCTGCCCTGGGTGCGCTGCGACGAGCTGCCCGAGCTCTGGCGCGCCGCCCGCAAGGCAGGCTTTGCCAAGCCCAACATCAAGCTGCTGACCGACATGATTGCCTGCCCCGGCGGCGATTTCTGCGCACTGGCCAATGCACGCTCCATTCCTATTGCCGAAGCCATCACCGAGCGCTACCAGGACCTGGACGAGCTGCATGACCTGGGCGAGATTGACCTGCACATCAGCGGCTGCATCAACTCCTGCGGCCACCACCACAGCGGCCACATCGGCATTCTGGGTGTCGACAAGGACGGCAAGGAGTGGTACCAGGTGTCGCTGGGCGGCTCGGACGGCTCTACGTTGTCTGGCCCTGCCGTGCCCGGCAAGGCCGTTGGCCCCTCTTTCTCGGCGGCGGAAGTGCCTGAAGTGATCGAAGCGGTGCTGGAAACCTACCGCCAGCAGCGCGAAGGGGGCGAGACCTTTATTGCAACGCTGCGCCGCGTCGGTGCCGAGCCCTTCAAGGCTGCTGCGAATGGTGCGCGTTTTAGCGCCACCCGCGCCGAGACGGCCGAAACGGCCGCCTGAGGCGCCCACCTTGCCGCACCTTCCAAGGACAAAATTACCATGAAATTAATAGCTTCTAGCGCCCACTCGACAGGGATGGCAGGCCAAAATGTCATTGAACTGGCAAATGACGCCGATCCATTCCAGGTCTCCCTTGAGGGCGTGGACCGCATTGACCTGAACTTTCCCAAATTCACTGACGGCCGGGCCTTCAGCCAGGCATTCCTGCTGCGTCGCCGGCTCGGCTTCAAGGGCGAGATCCGCGCCACTGGCGATGTGCTGGTCGACCAGCTGGCGCAAATGGAGCGCAGCGGCTTTGACGTGGCCGTGCTGCGCGCCGACCAGGACATGGCCATCGCCCAGCGCGTGCTGGCCGCCTACCCCGGCTACGGCGTGGGCAAGTACCAGGGCGATGCAATCGACATCCAGCCGCATTTTGTGACCGCGGCAATATCCTCTGCAACCTGAAAGTCAGACCATGGGTGCCATTTCCCTTTACGCGAAGGCGTCGCCAGACTTTGCGGAAAAACTCGCGCGCAGCCTGGCCTTGCTGAAGTCATCCGCCGCCAGCCATGCCCCGCTGACCCAGGCCTCCAGCCTGGGCGCGGAAGACATGGTGGTCACGCATTTGCTGCAGGAAGCCGGCATTGACTGCAGCATTTTTGTGCTGGACACCGGCATGCTGCACGCCGAAACCGTGGCGCTGATTGGCCGCATCGAAGAACGCTACCAGCGCAAGGTCGATGTGTATCGCCCGGTCGAGAGCACCGCCTCGGCCTTCGTGCAAACGAACGGCCCGGATGCAATGTACAAAAGCCTGGAATTGCGCAAGGAATGCTGCCACTTTCGCAAGATGGAGCCGCTGGAGCGCGCCCTCGCCGGCAAAAATGGCTGGCTGACCGGCCTGCGCCGTGAGCAGTCCAGCGCCCGCGCCGAAGTGCATGACATCGAACAGCAGGCCGAGCGCGTGAAAATCAATCCGCTGGCCGACTGGACCTGGGGCGATGTATGGCACTACATCGCGCTGAACGCCATTCCCTACAACCCGCTGCACGACCAGTTCTTCCCCAGCATCGGCTGCGCGCCCTGCACTCGCGCCGTCACGCTCGGTGAAGACTTCCGCTCGGGCCGCTGGTGGTGGGAGCAGGAAAGCGCCAAGGAATGCGGCCTGCATGTGGCGGCCGACGGCACCCACGAAGCCCAGGAGCCTGCAGCCTTCGAACCCCTGTCCAGCATCATTCCCATCCGGCAGGTCCCCACATGAACGCCCGCACCGAACCCCATATGCTCAGTAATCCACCCCATGTCCTAAGCAACGCCCATCTTGACGCGCTGGAGGAGGAAGCCATTTTCATCCTGCGTGAAGTGGCCGCCGCTTTCGAGCGCCCCACCCTGCTGTTTTCCGGCGGCAAGGACTCGCTGGTCTTGCTTAAATGCGCCGAGAAGGCATTTATCGACAAAGAACGTGGCGGCAGCATCCCCTACCCGCTGCTCATGATCGATACCGGCCACAACTTCCATGAGGTGACCGACTTCAGGGACTACCGCGCCAAGCAGCTGAGTGCCAACCTGGTGGTGCGCAGTGTCGAAGATTCGATGAAGCGCGGCACGGTGCGCCTGGCACATCCGGGCGAGTCTCGCAACGTGCACCAGTCGGTGACGCTGCTCGAGGCCATTGACGAATTCCGCTTTGACGCGTTGATCGGCGGCGCCCGGCGTGACGAAGAAAAAGCCCGCGCCAAGGAGCGAATTTTTTCGCACCGTGACGCCTTTGGCCAGTGGCAACCCAAGGCGCAGCGCCCCGAACTGTGGACGCTGTTCAACACCCGCCTGCAACCCGGCGAGCATTTCCGCGTGTTTCCGATTTCCAACTGGACGGAACTGGACGTGTGGCAATACATCGAGCGCGAGAAGATCGAGCTGCCGTCGCTGTATTACGCCCACCAGCGCCAGGTGGTGGAGCGCAAGGGCCTGCTGGTGCCCGTGACCGAATTGACGCCATTGCGTGACGGTGAACAGGCCGAAGAAAGAACCGTGCGTTTTCGCACCGTGGGCGACATCACCTGCACCTGCCCGGTGGAAAGCCCGGCAGCCACAGCGGCCGAGATCGTGATTGAAACGCTGGCCGCCGATGTCAGCGAGCGCGGCGCCACCCGCATGGACGACAAAACCTCCGATGCCTCCATGGAAAAGCGGAAAAAAGAAGGATATTTCTGATGAGCACGCCCCTTGTTGAAACCGCCAGCCTGGCCGCCGCAGCGACGGCCCAGGACACGCGTGCCGCCCTGCGTTTTGTCACCTGCGGCAGCGTCGACGATGGCAAGAGCACGCTGATTGGCCGCCTGCTGGTCGACAGCCGCGCCGTGCTGCAGGACCACCTGGCCGGCGTGCAGCGCGGCGGTGAGACCGACCTGGCCCTGCTGACCGATGGCCTGTCTGCCGAGCGCGAACAGGGCATCACCATTGACGTGGCCTACCGGTACTTTTCCACCGAGAGCCGCAAGTTCATCATTGCCGATGCCCCGGGCCACGAACAATACACCCGCAACATGGTCACGGCAGCATCGAGCGCCGACGCCGCTGTGGTGCTGGTTGACGCGACCAAGCTGACCTGGGAGGCGCCTTCGCCCGAACTGCTGCCGCAGACCCGCCGCCATTCGCTGCTGGTCGACCTGCTGCGCGTGCCGTCCATCGTCTTTGCCATCAACAAGCTCGACGCGGTTGCCAATCCGGCCCTGGCCTTCGCCCATATCAGCGCAGCCTTGAGCCAGTTTGCCGATGAGGCGAAAATTCCGGTCAAGGCCATCGTGCCGGTGTCGGCCCTGATTGGCTACAACGTGGTGGATGCGCATCCCGGCTGGTGCGATTACCAGGGCCCCAGTTTGCTGGAGATTCTGGAGCACCTTCCCGCCACGCCGGCCGATACGTCGGAGGCTTTTGCCTTTCCGGTGCAATGGGTGGAGAAGTTTTCATCCAGCGCCGACACCTCGCAGGGACGCCGTATCTTTTGGGGTCGCATTGCCAGCGGCGCGGTACAACCGGGCCAGCAGATTACTGTGCTGCCGGGCGGGAAAACCGCCACCGTGGCCCAGGTCCTGGACCACACGCGCCAGCCCAAGGCGGTATTGGCCGGGCACGGCGCCGGCATCATCCTGGACCGCGAACTGGACGTATCGCGCGGTGACTGGTTGCTGGCCGAGGGTGGATTCGAACCGCCGCTGGGCGTGCGCGAAATCACCGCAGAGGTTGCCTGGATGGATGACGAACCCCTGGTACCGGGCCGCATGTACTGGGCCTTGCAGGGCCACCGCTGGGTCAAGGCCAAAATCAAGCGTATCGTCCACCAGGTGAACATCAATACCCTGGAGACCCACGACGCAACGCACCTGGACGCGAACGCCATCGGCGTCGTCGAGTTGGCCCTGTTGGAGCCGATTCCGGCACGGCCCTACCTGCAGTCCCGCATTCTCGGCTCGCTGGTGCTGGTGGACACGGCGTCACACAAAACATCCGGCGCCGCACTGGTTCTTTAAGCTGCCAAGGCACTTTCAATTCACTGCTTCAACCCTATTACTGGAAACCTCTTAAAATCAAGGGTTTCCACCGATCAGCCAATACAACATGACACACATCGTCTCCGAATCCTGCATCCGCTGCAAATACACCGACTGTGTTGACGTTTGCCCCGTGGACTGCTTCCGCGAAGGCCCCAACATGCTGGTGATTGATCCGGACGAGTGCATTGACTGCGCCGTGTGCATTCCGGAGTGCCCCGTCAACGCCATCTATGCCGAGGAAGATGTGCCGGCTGACCAATTGCAGTTCATCAAGCTCAATGCCGAACTGAGCCGCGCCGCGGGCTGGAAAAGCATCACCAAGCGCAAAGACGCCCTGCCCGACGCGGAAGAGTGGAAAGACAAGACCGCGAAGCTGGACGAGCTGGTGCGCTGAAACTCGCGCGCTGCCGATCCCGCCCGGGCTATTTAGCCCGAGCTATTTAATAAGCAAGTCAAGAAAAAATGGAACCTCAACTGAATCAAGAAGTGATCAATACCGCAGCCCAGCATGATGGCCCCATCGAAACCGATGCCGTCATTGTGGGCGCCGGTCCTGTCGGCCTTTTTCAGGTGTTCGAACTGGGCCTGTTGGAGATCAAGGCCCACGTGATCGACTCCCTCGCCTATCCCGGCGGCCAATGCATTGAGCTCTACCCCGACAAACCGATTTATGACATTCCTGCAGTGCCCATGTGCACTGGCAAAGAGCTGACCGACTCACTGCTCAAGCAGATCGAGCCGTTTGGCGCGACCTTTCACTTTGGCCAAGAAGTCAGCGTTGTCGAAAAACAGGAAGACGGCCGCTTTTTTGTCGAGACATCCAAGGGCACCAAATTCCTGACCAAGACGATTTTTATTGCTGCCGGCGTGGGCGCTTTCCAGCCCAAGCTGCTGCGTGTCGACGGCCTGGAGCAGTTTGACAATACCCAGCTGTTTTATCGCGTCAAAAACCCGGCCGACTTTGCCGGCAAGAATCTGGTGATTGTTGGCGGTGGTGATTCCGCGCTCGACTGGGCATTGAACTTTGTGGCTGAAGGCCCCAACAAGGCTGAAAGCGTGATCCTGGTTCACCGCCGTGACGGGTTCAAGGCGGCGCCTGCCAGCGTAACCAAAATGAAGGACCTCTGCGACGCTTACGAGATGCAGTTCATCGTGGGCCAGGTGACCGGCTACGACGAAAAGAATGGAAAAATGACCGGTGCCAAGGTGACGGGCGCCGATGGTGTGACCCGCGTCGTACCGCTCGATGTGCTCCTGGTATTTTTTGGCCTCAGCCCCAAGCTGGGACCCATTGCCCACTGGGGGCTGGATATCGAGCGCAAGCAGCTCATGGTGGACACTGAAAAGTTTTCCACCAACATTCCAGGCATCTTTGCCGTGGGTGACATCAACACCTACCCCGGCAAGAAAAAACTGATTCTCAGCGGATTTCACGAATGTGCCCTGGCCGCATTCGGTGCTGCGCCCTTTATTTTCCCGGACAAGAAAATCCATCTGCAATACACGACAACCAGTCCCAAGCTGCACAAGGTGCTGGGTGTCGAGTCGCCGGTGTTTGACTGAGTCCCGGTAGACGCCTCCGAAAAAAGCCCGCCGCGTGCGGGCTTTTTCGTGCCTGCGGATGGTTGCGCGGGACCGGTCTGTCACCGCCATCGGTTTGGCTTATCAGTTGACCCATCCATCACCTTCCGTCGTTTAGCCTGTTGTTTAGCCCCTCTGTGGGGTCATCATCTAGAATCAAAAACCGCATTGTTCGTGCATCCGCTGGGAATGTCGCTGCTTGCCGCCGTGGCGCGCAGCAACTGAGAAAGTCCCTTTGAACCCGTTTGAAGTCATCCTCGCGCAGGCAAGCATGTGTCCAGTTGCTGCCTCGCGGCGCCCACCGTGCCGACCAGTCATGGACGAACGGAGCAGTTGATGGCCACCATGCCGACATCACCCCCCTCTCCCCCCTCCTCCAGCGCAGGCAATACCGCACTCACGCCGCTGGCGGCGCATGAGCGCCTGTTCGGCTGGCGCGATCATGCCGCGCTCTGGCTCAGCCTCGGCGTCGGCCTGCTCGTCATGCAGGTCGGTGCCTACCTGGTGCCCGCACTGGGCGCCAGGGCAGCCCTGGGGGTCATTGTCTGCGGCTCGGTCATTGGCGCGGGTTTGCTGGCCTGGACCGCCAGAATCGGCTGTGACAGCGGTCTCTCAAGTGCCGGCCTGATGCATGCCACTTACGGAAGCAGCTTCGCGCGCCTGCCCGTGCTGCTGAATATCGTGCAGCTCATCGGCTGGACCACATTCGAACTCGTCATCATGCGCGACGGCACAGTGGCCATTGCACGCCAGTCCGGCGGTTTTTCCGGCACCTTCTGGCCCATCCTGGCCACGGCGCTCTGGGGCGGCATACTGCTGGCCCTGCTGTCGGGCTCCATGGTGAAACTGGTGCGCAAATTCATAGGCCGCTACGGTCTGCCGCTGGTGATCGCCTCCTTGTTGTGGCTAAGCTGGCAGTTTCTTGCAAGGGCAAACCATCAGGGCATCGCCGCGCTGTGGAATCGCCCCGGCGAAGGCGGCATGAGCACACTGCAAGCGCTCGATCTGGTGATCGCCATGCCGGTCTCATGGTTGCCCCTGGTCGCAGACTTTGCGCGACACGGGCGTGACGGCAAAAGCGCCCTGCGCGGCACCTGGCTGGGCTATGCCATTGCCAATACCTGGTGCTATGCGCTGGGCGTGCTGGTGGCCCTGACGACGCCCGGCACCGACCTGGTGGCGGCGCTGTTGCTGGCGCAAGGCGGCCTGCTTGCGCTGGGGCTGATTCTGATCGACGAAGTGGACAACGCGTACGGCGATGTTTACTCAGGCTCGGTCGCAGGCCACAGCCTCAAGCCCAACTGGAGCGTGCGGGCCTGGGGCATGGCGCTGGCTCTGCTGTGTACGGCGCTGGCCCTGGTGCTGCCCATGCACAGCCTGGAGCCGTTTTTGCTGATGCTCAGTTCAGTCTTTGTACCGCTGTACGGCGTCATTCTGGCGAGATTGGCCGGGCACCCCGAGGTGGCGCTGCTCGTTACCAGGCGCAAGGTCAACACCAGCGCCGTGCTTATCTGGCTGCTGGGGATTGCCTGTTACCACCTCTGCGCACAACTGGCGCCTGGCTGGGGCGCCGCCCTGCCCACGCTGGTACTGACGTTTGTGCTGGCGGGCCTCACACGTGTGAGCCGTCCAGGGGTCAACCTAGAGGCTTGAGCCGCATGGCTTGGGGTGCGTAACCATGGTTGAGGGGCCCGCTGCCGGCACCGGTGCGCACGTTGGCACCGGCCTCCAACGCCGCGCGCACATAGGCCCGTGCCAGCTGTACAGCGCCCAGCAGTGAGGCCCCCAGCGCCAGGTGCGCGGCAATCGCGGACGACAGGGTACAGCCCGTGCCATGGGTGTTGCGGCTATGAATGCGCGGGGCGCGCATCCAGTGCAGCTCCCCGCTGCTGGTAACCAATAAATCACTCACCACCTCGCCGGCCAAATGCCCCCCTTTAAGCAAAACCGCCCGCGCGCCTTTTGCCAGCAGCTCTTGTGCAGCGATCTGCATTGCCCCCTCGCTGTCCAGCGGCCGGCCAACCAGCAATGAAGCCTCATCCAGATTTGGCGTGACCACGGCTGCACGCCAAAACAGCTCATTGACCAGTACAGCAATAGCCGGGTTGTCGATCAGCATGGCACCGCTGGTGGCAACCATCACCGGGTCCAGCACCACATTTTTGAGCCCATGGCGATCGATGGCCTGAGCCACGGTTTGCACAATATCCGGGGCATGCAACATGCCAATCTTCACCGCGTCCAGACCCACATCCTCGACCACTGCATCAATCTGGTCCCGCAGCATCGCCGGCGGAACGCCGTGAATAGCCCGAACGCCCAAGGTGTTTTGAGCGGTCAGCGCGGTGATCGCCGTCATGCCGTAGCAACCCAGCGCGGCAAAGGTTTTCAAATCCGCCTGAATGCCGGCGCCGCCGCTGCTGTCGGACCCCGCAATCGAAAGTACGCGCGGGTATTCAAATTCAAAAACTTGATTCATCATTCCTGATTCCGGTCCATTTCACGCTTGCAGCCGGCCCACTGTATACGGGATGGCTACCTCCACTGAAGTGTATTGCGCCGGCCTGAACAGATGCCACAGACGCCAGCAAGGCTGCTTTTCCGCCCAAGGCGGCCTTCCCGAACCTTTGTACCCAGGAACCGCGGGGGAAGCGATGAACGGGGGAACAAAGTTGGGGGTGACCGGTCTAAATTCTGTCACTTGGTGATATTTCCAGTGACAGGAGGTGTAATCATGAGGCAACCGAAGCATTGGCAAGACCCCTTAAATGCCCTTGTCGGGGTATGGGTCATTCTTTCACCTTGGGCTCTGGGATTTCAGGACACACAGGTGGCCATGGCGAATGCGGTCGTCTTTGGGCTGGCCCTGCTGGCCGCGGCGCTGGGGGCAACCTTCGTTCCGCGCGCATGGGAGGAATTGACCGAAGGCGCAATCGGGCTGTGGCTGATGGCCTCGCCTTGGGCACTCGGGTTCAGCATGCATCGCAATGCCATGCTGAGTACGCTGATTGCGGGGATAGTTGTCGCCGCGCTGGCTCTGTGGACGCTGTTGATTGACAAAGACTACAACGGCTGGTTGCGCGAGCGAATAGCGCACTGATCCACGTACCGACCGCTGCCCTGGCCGGTGCGGGCGGGCCTTGAACTTCTGGACAGTGCAGCTTATTGCAGCACCGGCTGAGTGCGTACCTGCTGAGCATTGCAATTACCAATAACCCCATGCAGTGGGCGGGGGTGCTGCTGTTTCTGAAAACCATGTCGGACCATGCCGCCAGCACGCCCGGCACGCGGCCCCCGCCAGGCGCTCAGCCCTACACTGGGGGCTGATGAAAAAAATTCTTGTCCGCCTCCAACCCCTTGCTATTGACGTACTTCACCGACTGCGCCACCCTACCCGGCGCGGCGTGGTTTTAGCGCTGGCGGCCTTGCCTGTGCTGTTGCTGCTGTATGTGCTGGTCCTGATTCCTTTTACCCCGAGCATCAAGGACGTCAGAAAAGCCAAATTGCAGCAGCCTGCGGTGGTCCTGTCAGCGGATGGGAAAGAACTGGCCCTGTTCAAGCGCGCCAACCGCGACTGGGTCAAGCTCGCCGACATTTCGCCCAACGTGGTAGCTGCGCTGATCACCACCGAGGACCACCGTTTTTATGAGCACCACGGTGTCGACATCAGGCGAACGGTCTCCTCGGTGTTTCATACTTTTACCGGCGACCTGCAGGGCGGCTCGACCATCACGCAGCAACTCGCGCGCAACCTGTACCCCGAGGAGGTCGGTCGCGCGCGGAGTTTGACGCGCAAGTTCAAGGAGGTCATCACGGCATTGAAAATTGAGGCCGTTTATACCAAGCAGGAGATTCTTGAAACCTACCTGAACACCGTGCCCTTCCTCTACAACGCCTATGGCATTGAAATGGCGGCGCGCACTTATTTCGACAAATCGGCTGACGAGCTGGATGTGCTGGAGAGCGCCACGCTGATCGGCATGTTGAAGGGCACCAGTTATTACAACCCGGTGTTGAACCCTGAGCGCGCCGTGCAGCGCCGCAACACCGTGCTCGGCCAAATGGCCAAGCACCAGAAGCTGGACGCCAACAGGCTGGAGGCACTGAAGAAAAGGCCGTTGAAGATAGATTTCGAGCGGCAGACCGAGCCGTTAGGCATGGCGCCTCACGTTGCGCAGCACCTGCGCAAATGGCTGATCGAATGGGCCGACCGCAACGACTACAACATTTACGCCGATGGCCTGGTGGTACGCACCACCATCGATTCGCGGCTGCAAAGACTGGCCAGCCAGGCGGTGGTGCGCCAGGCCAACAGCCTGCAGGCCTCAGCCAACGCCGAGTGGGGACCACGGGCCTGGGGCACAAGAAAAGAGCTGGTACGCGCCCTTGTGCGGGACACGCGCGACTACAAAACCGCACGTGAGTCAGGACAGACCGACGAGCAGGCGCTAAAGCAGGTACAGGCCGATGCGGCCACGATGCGGGCGCTGCGCGAGGACAAGACCCGCCTGCAGGCCGGCTTTGTGGCCATGGACCCGAGAAACGGACATGTGATGGCCTGGGTCGGCAGCCGTGACTTTGCACAGGACCAGTTCGACCACGTGCAACAGGCGCGCAGGCAGCCCGGCTCGACCTTCAAGCCCTTTGTTTACGGCGCAGCCTTCGAGCAGGGCGCCCAACCCACCGACGCTTTTGTAGACCAGGCGGTGGAGATACCGCTGGGGGGCGGCACCGTCTGGCGACCCACCGACGCCGGCACGCCCAGTGGATTGACGATGACCCTGCGCGACGGGCTGGTGTATTCCAAGAACACCATCACCGCCCAGGTCATGCAGACGGTAGGGCCCGCGAAGGTAGCCAAACTGGCCCATGCCATGGGCGTGCGCCAAAGCAAGCTGGAGGAGGTGCCATCGCTCGCACTCGGAACCAGCCCGGTCACCTTGAAGGAAATGGTCTCGGCCTACAGCACCATCGCCAATAGCGGCAACTACATTGAGCCGATTCTGGTCACCGCTGTAGAAGACCGCCATGGGAAGGTGCTTGAAGCGTTCCAAGCCAAACCGCCGGAGCAGGCCATGTCGCTGGCCCATGCACAAACGCTGGTCGATGTGATGCGCGGCGTCATTGACCAGGGCACCGGTGCCGGCATTCGCAGCCGGTACGGCATTCAGGCCGACGTGGCGGGCAAGACCGGCACCACCCAGGACAACACCGATGGCTGGTTTATCCTGATGCACCCGCAGCTCGTGGCCGGGGCCTGGGTCGGCTTCAACGATAACCGGGTGACGATGGGCGACTACTGGGGGCAAGGCGCCCGCAGCGCACTGCCCATCGTCGGTGACTTCTTTGCGCAGTCGCTGCGTACACGGGTGATAGACCAGCAGGCACGATTTTCCGCACCGCAAAACGGTGGCATGGCGGGTCAGGTAAATGACTGGTTCAGCAGCCTGTTCCCCCCCAGCCCCGCACAGCCACCAGCACCGGTTCCCGACGCCGAGGTTATTCCGGCACCCGAACCAGCCACGCCGCCCACGCCCGCGGCGCCATCAGTCCTTGTTTTGCCTAACGCGCCTTCGCAAGCGGGGGCGCCCCCCGGCGCCACGGATCCGCGGTTCGTGTTCGTCCCCTCCCGACCGACCGCCCCACCCGATCGCGGCGGCGTCCCTATCCTGCGAGAATCCACGGCACCTGAAAACCCCAGCACCGGGCAGTAAGCCCTCAAACACCCCCGGCAGGTACGTTGGCCGGCGCTGCCTACAATCTACCGGCACAGGCGTCCGGCTCCAACCCGTACTGAACTGGCGCACCCGATCTGCCTGACTTCATTCATCAATGAACACCGCTTCTGTCACCCTCTCTGCGGCTACGCGACGTTCCGTCCTGCTGCTGTCGTTTGCCACCTTTGCCAGCATGGCGGTACAGCGTATTTGCGACGCAATGCTGCCCGAGCTGTCGCGCACTTTTTCCGCAAGCCTTGCGCAGGCAGCGCAGGTGGTCTCGGTATTTGCGGTGGTGTACGGCCTGGCCCAGCTGGTTTATGGCCCACTGGGCGACCGGTTGAGCAAGTTCGGCATCGTCACCTTTGCCACGCTGTCGTGTTGCGCTGGTAGCCTTATGTCGGTTTTTGCTGTCAGCCTGGACATGCTGGTGCTGGCGCGTGTCATGGTTGCGCTGGGCGCCGCGGCCATTATTCCGCTATCCATGGCATGGATCGGCGACACAGTCGCCTACGAGCTGCGCCAGGAAACGCTGGCACGTGTCGGCCTTGGCACCACGCTGGGCATTGTGTGTGGCCAGCTGGTAGGTGGCTTGCTGACCGACACGCTGGGTTGGCGCTGGGCGTTCGGTCTCATGACGCTGCTGTTCGGCGTGGTGGGATCGCTTCTCTACGTCGACCGGCGCCGCCAGCAAGCTGCGCACGTACCGGTCACCAGCACCGAACCCATCGTTCGCCCTGGTTTTGTGGCGCAGGCGCTCATCATCGTCACCGGGCCATGGTCGCGCATCGTGCTGGCAGTTGCTTTTGTCGAAGGCGCGGCGGGCTTCGGCGTTCTGGCCATCTGGGCGTCGCATCTGCACCGGGCGCAGGGCCTGTCGCTGTCGGCGGCTGGTGCCATTGTGGCGCTGTTCGGTCTGGGCGGCATGCTTTATATGGCGGTGGCGCGCCACCTGATTCGCCGCCTGGGTGAACAGGGGCTTACCGTGCTGGGGGTCTGCCTGATGGGGCTGTCTGCCCTGGTGCTGGGGTTCACGCCGCACTGGTTGCCCAGCCTTCCGGCGTGCCTGATCGCCGGCTTTGGCTTCTTCATGTTCCACAACACCATGCAGACCAATGCCACGCAGATGGCGCCCAAGGCGCGCGGCACAGGCGTGTCGCTTTTCGCCTCGGCACTCTTCATGGGCCAGTCGGTCGGCGTGTTGCTGGCCGCCGGCCTGGTGGAGCGGATTGGCTCCGGTTCCGTGATCGCGCTGGGAGGTGGCGTGCTGGTAACCATCGGCATTTTCTTCGCGCGGGCCTTGCGCCGGCGTGAGGAGTTGATGCGCCGGCAGTGAATTCAGGGCGCGATCACAGAAAGACAAAGGGCCTGCACTTTACCTTTACGTGCGGGCCCTTGCTTTCTTTATATCGCTCCTCAACCTGGGCTCGAGCCAGGGGCCTACGGTGAAACAGGGGGGATAAAAATCCTTACTTTTCAATAACTTATACCCACCTTCGCTCATCACATTTCGCCAGGAACTGCCAAGCTTGTCACGGCAAAACCGCACCTTTGGAATTAGAGGACCCGCACAGGAGTAGCTGAAAATACACTGCGACTCTCATAATGCCTGCAGGCAATTAACAAGGACCAGCGGCATGTACATCCTCCTTAAGCCTCGAAACCTCTGCGCAGGCTTGCTGATCGCCGCAGTCAGTCTATTTTCTACCTCCAGTATTGCATCGCCGCCGTCCACCATCGACGAAAGACTGATCTTCGCCTCRCAACTTTCAATAGCGCTGCAAGATGACCGGGAAGTTGCTGTACTGAACAACGCCACCGCCGCGGCTATGACACCGGATACCGCCGGGACTCCCGCTGCCCAGCCAGCAGGCGATCAGCCGCGAACGCTTGTAGACGAAGCATCTGCTGCAGCAGAACCTGTACCCGCGCAGCCTGCAGTGCTCAATGAAAGAACCACACGCTTTCGCACTGCTGCGCTGATGGCCACCAGCATCGGCGGAACGCTGGCCTACGGGCGGGCCAAGTGGTGGCGAAACGGGTTCGCCGGCGGCTTTAAGACCGTCAATGAAGGATGGTTCGGCCAGGACACGAATTCTGGGGGCGCCGACAAGCTCGGCCATGCCATGTTTGCCTATACCGGTACCCGGTTGTTGACGCGGGCTTTCGAGTGGGCGGGCAACGATTCAACAACCGCCTTGAAGCTGGGTCTATGGACATCGGTCGGTACCTTGATGGGGGTCGAGCTGATCGATGGCTTTTCCAAGAAATGGCGCTTCTCAAAAGAAGATGCCGTGGCCAATCTTGCAGGCGGCGCACTGGCTTATATGATGGAGCGCAACCCGAAGCTGGACGCGCTGATCGATCTACGACTTCAATACAGCTCGCCGTCAGGAGGGCACAAATTCGATCCGTTTGGCGACTATTCCAGCCAGCGCTACCTGCTGGTGCTCAAGGCCAGCGGCGTGCCGGAATTCAAGCAGCACCCGCTGCTCAAGTACCTTGAGATTAACCTCGGCTACGGAACGCGCAACTTCGACACAAACTCGCGTGCGCTGACTCCGCCGGCCCGCCACGCCTACTTCGGCATATCACTCAACCTGTCGGAACTGCTGCGCAACACGGTTTACAAGGGCAACGCCAGTCCCTCGCGTACCCAGCGCGTGACCGAGACCTTCTTCGAGTTCATACAAATCCCCGCCGCCACAATGCAGGCCGATCACGTCATCCGTTGACTGGTTGACGGCTACCCGGTGGAAACCGAGCCCGACATAAGCCAGTCGCGCCAAGCTGACCACAGCCGCCAACAAAGTTGAGTACCTGTGAAGCACTGGATATTAGACAGCTGCCTAATACTTGTCTAAAAGTAAAAAAGCCCACTACCATTTCGATAGCGGGCTTTTCAATGCCGATGCGGCTTATATGGCTCCTCAACCTGGGCTCGAACCAGGGACCTACGGATTAACAGTCCGGCGCTCTACCAACTGAGCTATTGAGGAATACAGCCTTAGATTATAGCGTCATTTTTCTCCACTTTTCCGTGCGACGCATTCTTATCAACGCACCTCATCGGCAGTCTTTTATTCCACAAACAACAAACAAGGATCGCCGATTTTTATACAGGACACATTTGCTATCGATTTAATAGCAAAAACATCAAGCCCTGCCAATCCACTGCGCCCACTCAAAGCTGCCAGCTCAGCTACCATCTGCAGATGTCTCTCCTGAAACATTTTTAAAGCCCTCATGTTGCCGAGATTCTGAGCCATGGGAAAACTGCCGCGCCCCGTACCCTGGCTTGCCGCCGGGGAGAATTTTCCTCCGCTGGAATTCGCTTGGGGGCGTCACGACCCTGCCCCCGGTCTGTTGGCCGCTGGCGCGGCGCTTGATGTGCCAACGTTGATTCAGGCTTATTCGCGCGGGATTTTCCCCTGGTTTAGTCTGGGCCAGCCGGTGCTCTGGTGGAGTCCAGACCCTCGCATGGTGCTGCATACCGAAAAATTCAAGCTGCATCGATCCCTGCGCAAAAGCCTGAATCGTTTTTTGGACGATCCAGAATGCGAAATACGGTTTGACAGTGCCTTTGACCGCGTTATCAAAGCCTGCGCCAGCCAACCCCGTGCGGGCCAGCCAGGCACCTGGATTGTTCCGGACATGGTGCAAGCCTACTGCGCCCTGCATCGGGCCGGGCACGCCCATAGCGTAGAAACATGGTCACGGGGCGAGTTGGTTGGCGGCCTGTACTGCGTGAAGCTGGGGCGGATGGTCTTTGGAGAATCCATGTTCGCTCATCAGACCGACGCCTCCAAGATTGCACTGGCTGCGCTGGTGGGCTTTTGCCGCGCCCACCAGATCACCATGATCGACTGCCAGCAAAACACCCGGCATTTGGCATCCCTTGGGGCGGCTGAAATTGACCGCACCACTTTCGCGACCCATCTCGGTCAAAACGTGGGGAAAACCACTCCCGCCTGGCAATTTGAAACCGTATACTGGAATCAGATACTGGCGGCTGAAAAGCCGAGGCTACCGTGACGCACCTCAAAGATCTGCCCCTGCAAACCTTGCAGTTTTATGCAACGGCACCCTATCCCTGCAGCTACCTGCCGGGAAGGCAGGCCCGTTCTCAGGTTGCTACCCCGAGTCACCTCATCCACAACGACGCCTATTCGGAGCTTGTGACCAACGGGTTTCGGCGTAGTGGCATGTTTACCTACCGGCCTTATTGCGATGGATGCCAGGCCTGCGTTCCGCTTCGTGTGCCCGTCAAAAGCTTTAAGGCAGATCGCAGCCAGCGACGCGCGTGGAACCGGCATCGCACGATGCAGGCACGCGTACTCAAGCTGTGTTTCATGCCAGAGCACTACCAGCTCTACCTGCGCTACCAGAACGGCCGGCATGCGGGCGGGGGCATGGACCACGACAGCATCGACCAGTACACGCAATTCCTGCTGCAAAGCCGCGTGAATTCGCGTCTGGTGGAGTTTCGGGAAAGCCTGCCCAATGGCGAGGCAGGCGCCCTGAAAATGGTCTCCATTCTCGACGTGCTGGAAGACGGGATCTCGGCGGTTTACACGTTTTACGAACCGGACGCCCGAGCCAGCTATGGCAACTACAGCGTCCTTTGGCAAATAGAGCAGGCCAGGCGGCTTGAGTTGCCTTACGTGTATCTGGGTTACTGGATCGCTCAAAGTCCCAAAATGAGCTACAAGGCCGGATTCAAACCGAACGAAGTACTGCTGAACGGCCAATGGACACTCTCCCACCCCGCTATGGCCCCGGAACATAAAACGGATTGATCTGGCCGAAGGACTCATCACCGAAATAGCCTCGAACAAAATCAATAGGTGCATTGCGATTTCACAGGGTAAAATTTAGTACGTAATACCCATGAAAAAGCCAGACACTGCCCTTGCCTCTACCCCAACCGTTCAGGTGATTGAACGCATGTTCACTTTGCTTGAAATTCTCGCCAATCGCGAAGAGGCGGTCTCCCTCAAGGAGATCAGTGAAAAATCAGGGCTTCACCCCTCCACCGCCCACCGTATCCTGAACGACCTGGCCACCGGGCGTTTTGTGGACCGTCCGGCAGCAGGCAACTATCGGCTGGGCATGCGTCTCCTGGAGCTGGGCAATCTCGTCAAAGCGCGGTTGAACGTACGCGACGCAGCGCTTACGCCGATGCGCGAGCTGCACAAGCTCACTCAACAACCCGTCAACCTGAGCATGCGCCAGGGTGATGAAATTGTGTACGTAGAACGTGCTTACAGTGAGCGATCCGGAATGCAGGTGGTGCGTGCCATCGGTGGGCGGGCACCGCTGCATTTGACTTCGGTCGGCAAGCTGTTTCTGGCTTTTGACGACCCACAACGGCTGCGCGCCTACGCCACTCGTACCGGCCTGTCGGGCCAAACCCGTAACAGCATCACCCAGTTATCGGTACTGGAGCGCGAACTGTCAAAGGCGCGACAATACGGCATTGCGCGCGACAATGAAGAGTTGGAGTTGGGCGTGCGCTGCATGGCAGCCGGTATCTACGACGATCAGAACAGGCTGGTGGCTGGTCTTTCCATTTCGGCCCCCGCCGACAGGCTTGATGAGCACTGGCTACCCAAGCTGCAGGCGACTGCCAACGAAATTTCAGCGGCGCTGGGCTACAAAGCCAAGTAAAAGAGGCTGTCCACCCGGCTCTGCGCATGGGCCGCGATGACACAACGCGGGGCACCCCCGCCAGACATCAACCACCAATTTGCTTGGCTGAAGCGCTGATGTCTATCTTGTTATCGGTCAAAGGAGTTGACTCTACCCAGCGACGCACGCGCTCGGCATCACCCAGGCGACTGAGCTTGCCAGCGGAATCGAGAAACACCATGATCAGCTTGCGGCCCGCAATTTTGGTCTGCATCACGAGACATTGACCCGCTTCAGAGATATAGCCGGTTTTCTGCAGGCCGATATCCCACTCCGGATTCTTCACCAAACGGTTCGTGTTGTTGTACTGCAGCGTACGCTTGCCGACAGCCACCTGATAGCCGGTCGACGTGGACAATTCACGAAGCATCGGGTCTCCATGCGCCGCATTGACCAGCGCGGCCAAATCTTGCGCGCTGGACTGGTTACGGCTGGAAAGGCCCGTTGGTTCGACATAGCTGGTGTCATTCATACCCAGCATCTTTGCCTTGGCGTTCATCAGATTGACGAATGTGGGCATGCCGCCAGGGTAAGTACGGCCCAGGGCATGCGCTGCACGATTCTCGCTGGACATCAGGGCCAGATGGAGTAATTCTCCGCGGGTCAGCGTGGTGCCGACCCTGAGCCGTGAGCTGCTGCCTTTTTCGGTGTCGACGTCATCCTGCGTCACCGTGATCATCTCGTCCATGGGCAGCTTTGCACCGCTGATGATGACGCCGGTCATCAATTTGGTGAGTGAAGCAATCGGCAATACGGCGTGGTCATTTTTACTGAACAGTACTTCACGCGTATCCTGGTCAATGACCAGCGCCACACTAGACTTCAATTCCAGTGGATCCTGGGCCCCATGCAGGCCGGCCATCTGACCGAAAGAAGGTTTGCCGGGAATAGCCGCGCGAACAATGGTTCTACCTTTTGTGCCCGCTGTAAACCGGGCACTCTTGCGGGCCGTGACAGCTTTTTTGGTAACAGTTGTCTTCGCGGCGCGCTGCTTTTTTACAATTTCGGTCTTGTCAGTTGCCGCGTTGGATACCGGCATTGCAAGTCCAGCAAACAAAGCCAGGAATCCAACGATTTTTAATGCGCGATTGAAAATCTGATGAGACATGGTGAATTTTGCCTGCCGTGGATTGCAATGTAAGTAATGGATGCAGTGTATACAAATAGAAAAAGTCACGCAATATCAAAAACTTGCGTGACTTTCCTAAAAACTCATCAGTTTCGGGGGGAAGTTCTACAACTCAGATTGAGATTTTCGCTATGACATCACTCTAAGTCATTGAATATAAACAATATTTAAGCCAACGACTGGGAGATCAACCCTGTGCAGCAACGCGGTCAGCCTTGCTCTGAAGCTTGTTCAACGCGCTAAGGTAGGCTTTCGCCGACGCCACCACAATATCCGGGTCCGCCCCAACGCCATTCACCACGCGTCCATTATTTTGTAACCGCACGGTCACTTCACCCTGGCTCTCGGTGGATCCGCTGATGGCGTTCACGGAATACAGCACCATCTCCGCTCCGCTTTTCACATGCGTTTCGATGGCCTTGAGCGAGGCATCTACCGGGCCGTTACCGTCTGACTCGCCGCGCATTTCCTTGCCAGCCACGGTGAATACAACGACCGCATGCGGCCGCTCACCGGTTTCGCTGTGCTGTGCCAGGGACACGAATCCATATTGCTCCTGGTCATGATGAATGATGCTTTCGTCACTGACCAGCGCCAGGATGTCTTCGTCGAAAATCTCGCTTTTCCGGTCGGCCAGTTCCTTGAACCTGGCAAATGCCGTATTGATGTCGGCTTCGCTTTCCAGCGACACGCCAAGATCCTGCAATCGCTGCTTGAAGGCATTGCGGCCACTGAGCTTGCCCAACACCATTTTGCTGGCACTCCAGCCCACATCTTCGGCACGCATGATCTCGTATGTCTCGCGCGCCTTCAGCATGCCGTCCTGGTGAATACCCGACGCGTGCGCAAAGGCGTTTGCGCCCACCACGGCCTTGTTGGGCTGCACCACGAAGCCGGTGGTCTGGCTGACCATGCGACTTGCAGCCACGATATGCAGCGGATCAATGTTCATGTCGAGCTTGAAATAGTCCTTGCGTGTTTTCACGGCCATGACGATTTCTTCAAGTGAGCAGTTGCCGGCGCGTTCACCGAGTCCGTTGATCGTGCATTCCACTTGCCGCGCACCGCCGATCATCACGCCCGCCAGTGAATTGGCAACCGCCATGCCCAAGTCATTGTGGCAATGAACGGACCAGATGGCCTTGTCACTATTGGGCACGCGTTCACGCAGCGTCTTGATGAAGTGACCGTACAACTCCGGCACGGCATACCCCACGGTGTCCGGAACATTAATGGTCGTGGCGCCCTCGTCAATCACGGCTTCAAGGACGCGGCACAGGTAGTCAACGTCGCTGCGATAGCCGTCCTCGGGACTGAACTCGACATCCGCCACCAGATTGCGCGCAAAACGCACCGAGAGCCTGGCCTGTTCAAGTACCTGCTCCGGTGTCATCCGCAGCTTCTTTTCCATGTGCAACGCACTGGTAGCGATGAAGGTATGAATACGGGCGTTGTTGGCGCCTTTGAGTGCTTCAGCGGCGCGAGAAATATCACGGTCATTGGCGCGCGACAGCGAGCAGATGGTGGAATCCCTGATCGTATTGGCGATCGCCTGCACGGCCTCGAAATCGCCGTTGGAGCTTGCTGCGAATCCGGCCTCGATCACATCAACTTTGAGACGCTCCAGCTGGCGCGCAATGCGCAGTTTTTCATCTTTCGTCATGGACGCGCCGGGCGACTGCTCGCCATCGCGCAAGGTGGTATCAAAAATGATAAGTTTGTCGGTCATGGCAAGCTCCTGATGGGCTGGTCGGTGTACTGTAGGTCTCAATGCGCAATGGTAGCCGTAGCGACGCCCTGTCCGGCCCTGCTGCGCTGCAGGCCCGAAACGATCGCCTTGAGCGACGCCGAAACGATATTGCCGTCCATGCCGATGCCAAAGAGCGTCTGGTCGTTGATGCGCAGTTCCAGGTAAGCCACGGCCTGCGCGCTGGCACCGGAGCCGATGGCGTGCTCGTGGTAATCGAGAACGCGAACCGCATGGCCAGTCGCCGCATTGAGGCCCGCGACAAAGGCATCAATCGGGCCTGTGCCCCTGCCTTCGACCTGGTGGTTGCGGCCGGCGATTCGCACGTCGGCCTTGATGTTGAACGACTTGCCATCGGCGCCGCCCGTTTCCTCGATCACAAGATGCTGAGGTGCGGCGACCGTCTGAACGCCATATTCTTTTTCAAGCAACGCAAAAATATCTTGCGCCGTCAGTTCCTTGCCTGTGGCATCCATCACGCCCTGCACAACCTGACTGAATTCGATCTGCAGGCGACGCGGAAGCTCCAGGCCGAACTCGCTTTCGAGCAGGTAGGCAATACCGCCCTTGCCCGACTGGCTGTTGACGCGAATCACCGCTTCGTAGCTGCGGCCGAGGTCCTTCGGATCGATGGGCAGGTAGGGCATGTCCCAGATATCGCCCTCCTTGCGCGCGGCGAAAGCCTTTTTGATTGCGTCCTGGTGCGAACCAGAAAACGACGTGTAAACCAGGTCGCCCGCATAAGGATGACGCGGATGCACGGGTAACTGGTTGCAGTACTCCACCGTGCGGCGTATCTCGTCGATTTCCGAGAAATCGAGGCCCGGCGATACACCCTGGGTGTAAAGGTTGAGCGCAACGTTGACGAGGTCAAGGTTGCCCGTGCGTTCACCGTTGCCGAAAAGACAGCCTTCGATGCGATCGGCGCCAGCCATCAGGGCAAATTCCCCGGCCGCTGTACCCGTTCCCCTGTCGTTGTGCGGATGAACAGACAAGACAATGGCATCGCGCCGCGCCAGGTGCCGATGCATCCACTCCATCATGTCGGCAAAGATGTTGGGAGTGGAATGCTCCACCGTCGACGGCAGGTTGATGATGCACTTGTGTCCGGGCGTGGGCTGCCATACCTCGGTTACCGCATCGACGACACGCCGGGAAAACTCGAGTTCGGTTCCCGACCACATTTCAGGCGAATACTGGAATGTCCAGTGCGTGCCGGGCTGCTCGGCAGCCAGCTGCATGAAAAGACGCGCGTTATCTGTGGCGAGTTTGACGATTTCGTCCTCGTCCATGCCAAGCACGACCCGGCGCATGACGGGCGCGGTGGCATTGTAGAGATGGACGATCGCTTTTTTGGCGCCCCTGAGCGCCTCGAACGTGCGACGGATCAACGGCTCTCGGGCCTGCGTGAGTACCTGGATGGTGACGTCGTCAGGGATCAGCTTGTCGTCGATCAGGTGGCGGAGAAAGTCGAATTCAGTTTGCGAGGCCGAGGGGAAACCGACTTCAATCTCCTTGAAGCCGATCTTCACGAGTGTCTCGAACATCTTGAGCTTGCGCGGGATATCCATCGGCTCGATCAGCGCTTGATTGCCATCGCGCAGGTCGACGCTGCACCAGATCGGAGCACGTGTCAGCACCGCATCAGGCCAGCTACGGTCGGCCAGGCGAATAGGGGGAAAGGACTTGTATTTGCTCGAAGGTGTTTTCAACATGTTCATCTCGTCAACTCTGAAGATTTCAAAAAAACAGCAACCCAAAGAAAAACGGCCCGTTGCTGTTGCAAACGGGCCGTTGAATTGGGTGTACGCGTGCGCGCTACCGTCTCCGCCCGTGGGGAGATAGCAGTAGTGCCAGCGAAATTTGTTTCATGAAATAAATATACCACACTTTATTTGTGAAGACCGCGCTCGTCAGGCTCATCCGTGGACGTCGAGATCACGCTGGTCTGCAGGCCCTTGGCCCTGCGCCAGCCGTACAAGACATAACCGGACAAACCATAAAGCACAAACAGCGCAAACATCACGGTGGGTGGGTGAATGTTGATCACCGCAATTCCCAGCGCAATCAGCACAATGACGACAAACGGCACACTGCGCTTCAGGCTGAGGTCTTTAAAGCTGTAAAACGGGACATTGGTCACCATGGTCAGACCGGCGTAAAGCGTCAGGCCAAAAGTAATCCAGCGAACCTCCAGTCCCTCGACTCCCGCGTCGGTCATCAGCCAAATAAAACCAGCCACGAGTGCCGCGGCGGCCGGCGAAGGCAGGCCTTGAAAGAAGCGCTTGTCAACCACGGCGGTGTTGACGTTGAAGCGGGCCAGGCGCAATGCCGCGCAGGCACAGTACACAAAGGCACCAATCCAGCCCCAGCGCCCAAGACTGGTCAGCGCCCACACATAGGCAATCAGTGCAGGTGCTGCGCCAAAAGACACCATATCCGACAGGGAGTCCATCTGCTCGCCAAAAGCGCTTTGGGTATTGGTCATGCGTGCCACCCGGCCATCCAGGCTGTCGAGCACCATGGCGCAAAATACACCAATGGCGGCCTGGTCAAAACGCCCGTTCATGGCCATGACGATGGCATAGAAGCCACCAAAGAGCGCAGCCAGCGTAAACAGGTTGGGCAGTATGTAAATGCCTTTACGCCGTTTGCGCACGACTATCTCGTCGGGCACTGAATTCGATTCCTCGCCGTCATGCATAAAAATACTCCTGAAGCACAAGCCTTGTGTGCAATGGTTACATGCTATTCAATTCATAGCATTTATTGGCGTCTGTAGCGCACACCAAATCAATAGCACACCAATATCCGCCAAACGTGGCCCAGAAATCACACCCTGCGTTAAAAGGTGTCCTTTGAAGGTTGACTGTCTGAGGATACCAAATCAATTGCCCGGATAAAGGCAAAGCGACAGGGAACCTTGCCCGAGTTTCGCGCAGCCAATAAAAAGGCCGCGCAAGAAAATTGCGCGGCCCTTTGCAGGACAAGGCCTGATGGATCGTGAAATCAGTTGCGCGTCTGGTCGACGAGCTTGTTTTTGGCGATCCAGGGCATCATGGCGCGGAGTTTTTCGCCCACGATCTCGATCTGGTGCTCGGCGTTCAGGCGACGGCGGCTCAGCAGCGTTGGCGCACCGGCACGGTTTTCGAGCAGGAAGCTCTTGGCGTATTCACCGGTCTGGATGTCCTTCAGGCACTTGCGCATGGCTTCCTTCGTAGCGGAGGTCACGATGTTCGGGCCCGTCACGTACTCGCCATACTCGGCGTTGTTGGAGATTGAGTAGTTCATGTTGGCGATGCCGCCTTCATAAATCAGGTCCACGATCAACTTGAGTTCATGCAGGCACTCGAAATAGGCCATTTCCGGGGCGTAGCCAGCTTCCACCAGCGTCTCAAAGCCGGCCTTGATCAGTTCGACCGTACCACCGCACAGGACAGCCTGTTCGCCGAACAGATCGGTTTCGGTCTCTTCGCGGAAGTTGGTTTCAATGATGCCGGCCTTGCCGCCGCCATTGGCCATCGCGTAGCTGAGCGCCAGATCGCGCGCCTTGCCGCTCTTGTCCTGGTGTACAGCCACCAGGTGAGGCACGCCGCCACCCTGGGTGTAGGTGTTGCGGACGGTGTGGCCTGGCGCCTTGGGAGCGACCATCCAGACGTCGAGGTCGGCGCGCGGAATCACGGCGCCGTAGTGCACATTGAAACCGTGGGCAAACACCAGCGAAGCGCCCTGCTTGATGTTGGGTGCCACGTCGTTGGCATAAACCGCGCCGATCTGTTCGTCGGGCAGCAAAATCATGACCACATCGGCGGCCTTGACGGCATCTGCAACCTCGGCAACTTTCAGGCCGGCTTTTTCGACCTTGGGCCACGAAGCGCCGCCTTTGCGCAGTCCTACGACCACTTTCACGCCGCTGTCGTTCAGATTCTGTGCGTGGGCGTGACCCTGGCTGCCGTAGCCGATGATCGCAACCGTTTTGCCCTTGATCAGGCTCAAATCACAATCCTTGTCGTAAAAAACTTTCATCTCTGGCTCCTAAGTAATCACAAATAAATCAAACAAATCCGGCAAAAGCGCCGCAAGCGATGCCTTTACCGGCAACTTCAAACTCTCAGAATTCGCTCGCCACGGCCGATGCCGCTTGAACCGGTTCGCACCGTTTCCAGGATTGCACTGCGGTCAATCGCCTCCAGAAACGCATCGTTTTTGGACTGGTCGCCCGTCAACTCAATCGTGTAGCTTTTTTCAGTCACGTCAATAATCCGCCCGCGAAATATATCAGCCATGCGTTTCATTTCCTCGCGCTCCTTGCCGACGGCGCGCACCTTGACCATCATCAGTTCCCGCTCTGTGTAGGAGCCTTCGGTCAGGTCGACCACCTTCACCACTTCGATCAACCGGTTCAGGTGCTTGGTGATCTGCTCGATCACGTCATCAGATCCGGTGGTCTGGATGGTCATGCGCGACAGGCTCGGATCCTCGGTGGGGGCGACGGTCAGGCTTTCGATGTTGTAGCCGCGCGCCGAGAACAGGCCGACCACGCGGGAAAGAGCGCCCGGCTCGTTTTCCAGCAAAACTGCAATGATGTGCTTCATAAGAAGATTCCTCTTTTCGTTGCCCTCCCCCGCGCACGGTAATGCGCAGGCTTGGCAGACAATAGATTCGTCAGTTGACGGTTGATAAATAGAACGGTGCGGGTTTACAGGTCTTCAGAGCCCAGCAGCATTTCCGTAATGCCCTTGCCGGCTTGCACCATCGGGAACACGTTCTCAGTGGGATCCGTGCGGAAGTCCATGAACACCGTGCGGTCCTTGAGCTTGCGGGCCTCACGAAGCGCTGGTTCCACATCCTGCGGTTTTTCGATCAGCATGCCGACATGCCCATAGGCTTCGGCCAGCTTCACGAAATTAGGCAGCGCGTCCATGTAGCTGCTGCTGTAACGCCCGGCGTATTCCACTTCCTGCCACTGGCGAACCATGCCCAGATAGCGGTTGTTGAGCGACACGATCTTGATCGGCGTGTTGTACTGCAGGCAGGTGGAAAGTTCCTGAATGCACATTTGCACCGAACCTTCACCGGTGATGCAGAACACTTCCGAGTCGGGTCTGGCCAGCTTGATGCCCATCGCATAGGGAATGCCAACGCCCATGGTCCCCAGGCCACCCGAATTGATCCAGCGCCGCGGCTGGTCAAACTTGTAGTATTGCGCGGCCCACATCTGGTGCTGGCCCACATCCGAAGTGATGTAGGTGTCGGCGTCCTTGGTCATGTTCCAGAGCGTCTCGACCACATGCTGGGGCTTGATCACATCGCCCTTGCCCATGCTGTACTTCATGCAGTCGCGCTTGCGCCAGCCTTCAATCGTCTCCCACCAGCCGCCCAGTGCATTGGCATCGGGCTTGAGACCGGACTCCCGGATCATGCTGATCAGCTCGGTCAGCACGTCCTTGACATCGCCCACGATTGGAATATCGACCTTGACGCGCTTGGAAATGCTCGAGGGATCAATGTCGACATGAATGATCTTGCGTTCGTTTTGCGCAAAGTGCTTTGGGTTCCCAATCACGCGGTCGTCAAAACGGGCCCCTACCGCCAGCAGCACATCGCAATGCTGCATCGCGTTATTGGCTTCAATGGTCCCGTGCATTCCCAGCATGCCGAGAAACTTCTTGTCGCTGGCCGGATAGGCGCCCAACCCCATCAGCGTGTTGGTGCAGGGATAGCCCAGCATGTCCACCAGTGTGCGCAACTCCTGCGAAGCATTGCTGAGCAGCACGCCCCCCCCGGTGTAGATGTACGGCCGCTTGGCAGACATGAGCAGTTGCAGCGCCTTGCGGATCTGCCCGCCATGCCCCTTGCGCACCGGATTGTAGGAGCGCATTTCGACGCTCTGCGGATAGCCGGTGTACGACGTCTTGTTGAACGAAACGTCCTTGGGGATGTCAACCACCACCGGGCCCGGCCGGCCGCTGCGGGCGATATGGAACGCCTTTTTAAGCGTGTCGGCCATCTGGCGCACGTCCTTGACCAGGAAGTTGTGCTTGACGATGGGTCGGGTAATGCCGACGGTGTCGCATTCCTGAAAAGCATCCAGGCCAATAGCGTGGGTTGGCACCTGGCCGGTGATGATCACCATCGGGATGCTGTCCATATAGGCCGTGGCGATGCCGGTCACGGCATTGGTTACGCCCGGGCCGGAGGTGACCAGCGCGACCCCGACATCCCCCGTAGCACGCGCATAACCATCGGCCGCATGCACCGCAGCCTGCTCGTGGCGCACCAGGATATGCTGGATCGAGTCCTGCTTGTAAAAAGCATCGTAGATATGAAGAACTGCGCCGCCCGGATAGCCCCAGATGTACTTGACACCCTCAGCCTGAAGCGACTTCACGAGGATTTCTGCGCCCCGGAGTTCCTGTGAATTTGCGTTTGTGTTGGCAGACGCGGCTGCCGCGGAAGCAATTTCCGCCTTGGAGACTTCCATGATGAACCTTTGTGAATTTCTCTAACGAAATACCTTGGGTGCCTCTTCGCCCACTCTTGTGAAGCGGCGTTGAGACTTGAGGCCAGAACCATAAGCAGAGACATAATCCGCCGAGTCATGACCCGTTTGCCGTTTGAATTGCAAGCCGTATTATGACATTTCGCGTTGCGCAATAGCAGCAATGGCGGAAAAAGTGTCCGGCGAGGGCTATGCGCAGGTACCCTGATGCGATAATTTTGAGGCTGAATCCTTGAGATACATGCTTGGCAGGCATGTTTAGGCGGTATCCGCAAACACAATAATGACAGTGCTGGGACAAACCGGAACCCCAAACCGTTGGCAACTGAACAAGAACTTTCTGATTTCCTGAAAACCGTTGAAAAGCGCGCTTTCAAGCGCAGCGTTTATCACGTACGGGACGAAGAAGCCGCTCTGGATATCGTTCAGGACAGCATGATGAAACTGGCGCAGCACTATGGCGACAAGCCAGCCGCCGAACTCCCCATGCTGTTTCAGCGCATTTTGTCCAACACCACCCTGGACTGGTTTCGCCGCCGCAAGACCCGAAACGCCCTGTTTTCAAACATGAGCGACTTCGAATCGCCGGGTGAAGACGGAGATTTCGATCTTCTGGAAACTTTAGAGGCCCTGACAAACTCTGAAGGTACAGAAAGCGCCCAGGACGCCACAGAACGGGCCCAGGTATTGCGGGAAATCGAACTGGCGGTCAAGGAGCTGCCCGGCCGTCAACGGGAAGCGTTTCTGATGCGTTACTGGGAGGAGATGGATGTGGCTGAAACGGCTGCTGCCATGGGTTGCTCGGAAGGAAGCGTGAAAACGCACTGTTCCCGTGCAGTTCAGGCCCTCAGTAAAGCATTGAGCGCCAAAGGTTTAAAACTATGACTAATTCATTACATAAAAGAAGAGCCGATATCCTGCAGGATCGTTTTGGCCTGAAAACCGTCTCGTACCTGTCCTCTGGAGCAGCGGACCTGCCTTACGACGTCTCCGAACGCCTGCGTGCTGCCCGCGCCCAAGCGATTTCCCAGCGAAAAATCGCAAAAACCGAAACCGCCGGCAGCGTTGTCAATGCCGGCGGCGGCGCTGCGCTCACCTGGGGTTCCGATGACGGCCTGAACTGGTGGTCCCGTATTGCCTCGGTGCTGCCGCTCATCGCGCTGGTGGTCGGCTTGCTGGTCATCAATTCGATTCAAAACGACAACCAGGCCCGGGAACTGGCCGAAGTGGACGTGGCCCTGCTGACCGATGAACTACCGCCCGACGCATTCGCCGACCCTGGCTTCGTCCAGTTTCTCAAGGCTACGCGCTAAGCCCCGACGTTCCTCATTGCTCAAATGATCGCGCAAGCAGCCTTACACGTCCAACCGCTAGCGAACCGTCCACCTTGTTTGATGCGCCAAGCGCCGGGTGGCCGGGTTTTGAGGCTGCGGTTGCTGTCGCTTGGGCTGCTGGTGAGCAGCCTGCTGGCCTTGCCCACCTTCTGTTTCGCCCAGGCAGCCCAGCCTGCAGCCCCCGCCAGCGCACTGGTAACCGGCAAGCCATCCCTGGCGCCGCCGCAGGTCAAGCCCGCCATATCTCGCCCTACCTGGACAGAACTCACGCCCATGCAGCAGCAGGCGCTCAAGCCGCTGGCTTCAAGCTGGAACGCCATCAATGAGGGGCAAAAGCGCAAATGGCTGGAAATCTCCAAAAATTACCCCTCGCTGCCTCCCGAAGGCCAGGCCACCATGCACAGCCGCATGAACGATTGGGTCATGTTGAGCCCCCAGCAACGCGCGCAGGCACGGCTCAACTTTGGCAAAACAAAGGAACTGTCCGGGCAATTGACGCCGGAAGAGAAAAAAGCCAAGTGGGAAACTTACCAGGCCCTGAGCGCCGAAGAAAAACAGAAGCTGGCTGCCAAGGCCAGCCCCAAGCCGACTGGCGCCGCCACGGCTGTCAAGCCGGTGGCTCCGCAGAAACTCGCCGCCGTTCCGCCCCATACCAACAAGCCGGCCCCCAAGCCTGCGCCTAAAATCATGCCTTCACAACCGGCGGAGGCCGGCAACCCATCGGCACCGCGCCCGGGTGAAGCCGCCAACAGCCGACCCGGTACCGCACCCCAGCGCTGAACCCGCCAGTGTGCATACTGGCCGAGGTTATTTAATAAGCAGTGCCGCAGCCATTTGGGGCGCCTACTTGGCGCTATAAAATTGATAGTATCCAACACTCCGGTTAACACACCTACCCCTCTTCCGCCTACACCATCACTTCCCAGGCGCATGGCCTGCTGGGTCTATGAAGGCCTGCTCATGTTCGGGGTGGTCTTCATCGCCGGCTATCTGTTCGGCACCCTTAGCCAGACGCGCAATGCGCTGGACAATCGCCATGCCTTGCAGGCCTTTGTTTTTGTCATTTTCGGCATTTACTTTGTCTGGTTCTGGGCGAAAGGCCAGACACTTGCCATGAAGACCTGGAACATCCGCGTGGTCGATGTAAACGGCGCTCCCATTACCCAGCAACGCGCCCTGCTGCGCTACCTGCTGAGCTGGCTGTGGTTTCTGCCGCCGCTCGGTGCGAGCTGGCTGCTCGGCCTTTCAGGTGCGGAAGGGGGCGTATTGACGCTGGGCTGGGTCGCCATTTGGGCGATTTTGGCGCGCTTTCATCCCGAACGGCAATTCTGGCACGACGCCTGGGCTGGCACGAGGCTGGTGACCTGGGTGGCGCCCGAAAAACAAAAGCGCGAAGGCAAGCGCAAGCCGAAGAACAACCCAGTAGCCCCCGATCCGTCCTAACATCAACATGCCACAAAGCTGCGAGACAATGCCCCCATGTCCGAACAAGCCCCGTTTTCAGCTACCGCAGCAGCCAGCACCATCCCTCGAGTGACCACCAACGACCCCGTCAACCCTCAAAAACACCGCAAGGGCCTCTCCCGCGTCTGGCACGCCTTGGGCTACTCTGTCGCCGGTTTGCGCGCCGGCTGGCACGAAGTGGCTTTTCGCCAGGAAGCCATTGCCTCCATCGTGCTGGTTCCGACCGCCTTCTGGTTGGGTCGAACCTGGGTCGAAACCGTTTTACTGGCCGGCACGGTCATTCTCATCATGATTGTCGAGTTGCTCAATACCGGGATTGAAACCGCGATTGACCGCATTGGTCCCGAGTGGCATGACCTTTCCAAGCGCGCCAAGGACATGGGCAGCGCCGCCGTGCTGCTCAGCCTGCTGCTTTGCGCAGGCACGTGGGCTCTGGCCCTGTTTCAGCGGTTTGCAGCATGAATTCCAGCACCCTGAAACCCGCTTTTTCCGTCTGTGTCTACTGCGGCTCCCGGCCCGGAAATACCCCTGAATTTGCCGCGGTGGCGCGTGAAGTCGGCAGCTGGATAGGCAGACACGGCGGCCAGCTGGTCTACGGCGGTGGCCGCAATGGGCTGATGGGCATCATGGCAGACGCTGCACTGGCAGCGGGTGGGCGCGTGCTGGGCGTGATTCCCAAGGCACTGGTGGAAAAGGAATGGGCCCATACCGGTTGCACAGAGCTGCACATAGTGGACACCATGCACGAGCGCAAGCGCATCATGGCTGAGCATGCCGATGCGTTTTTGGCGCTGCCGGGCGGCATCGGCACACTGGAGGAGTTTTTTGAAGTCTGGACCTGGCGCCAGCTCGGCTACCACGACAAACCCGTGGGCCTGCTCAACATGGCCGGCCATTACGACAGCCTGCTGGCGTTTCTGGGCTCTGCCGTCAAAAGCGGCTTCATGAGCGACTGGCAGATGGAACTGATTTGCACCGGCCAGGACGCGCAGGCGCTGCTGGAGCAACTGGTGCAGGCGGCGGGCATGACGGCGTCCACCGCACGGCTGGACCAGATTTAACGCTGCCCGGCAGAACGCCGTAGCCACCGAACGCAGCGAAGGGCCGCCTCATACACGAAGTGACGGGCGTGGGGGCCGGTTAAACGGCCGCTTCGTCCTCTTCGCCGGTACGGATACGCACCGTGCGCTCGACGGCGGTGATGAAAATCTTGCCGTCGCCGATCTTGCCGGTGCGTGCCGCGCGCACGATGGCGTCCACGCAGCGTTCCACGTCGTCGGTTTTCACGACCACTTCCACCTTGACCTTGGGCAGGAAGTCGACCACGTATTCGGCGCCACGGTAGAGTTCGGTATGGCCTTTCTGGCGACCGAAACCCTTGACTTCGGTCACGGTGAGGCCAGTGACCCCACATTCAGCGAGGGCCTCCCGGACTTCTTCCAGCTTGAAGGGTTTAAGGATCGCGGTAATTTGTTTCACTGAAAGATCTCCGTTGGTTCTGAATTCTGAATATTGGCTACTGCCTTGAATGTAGCGCCAATGCGGCTCCCAAGCCCGGCTCTAGGCGCGAAATTTGCTGGTAATAGGATAGCGCCAATCCTTGCCAAAACTGCGGTGTGTGACCCGGATGCCCACCGGGGCCTGGCGGCGTTTGTACTCGTTGATCTTGATGAGCCTGGCCACGCGCTCAACTACCGCGCGCTCATAGCCGGCGGCAATGATGGCTTCCACGCTCTGGTCGTTTTCCATGTAGCGCTCCAGGATCGCGTCCAGCACCTCGTAGGGCGGCAGGCTGTCCTGGTCGGTCTGGTCGGGGCGCAGCTCGGCACTCGGCGGCCGCGTGATGACACGCTCGGGAATCGGATTGGCACCCGTCCCATACGGATCATTTTCGTTGCGCCAGCGCGCCAGCTTGAACACCGTCGTCTTGGCAAGATCCTTGATGACCGCAAAGCCGCCAGCCATGTCGCCATACAGCGTGCAATACCCGGTGGCCATCTCGCTCTTGTTGCCGGTGGTGAGCACGATGGAGCCAAACTTGTTGCTCAGCGCCATCAGAAACACCCCGCGAATGCGCGCCTGGATGTTTTCTTCGGTTGTGTCTTCCTTCAGGCCCTTGAACTCATGGGCCAGCGAGCCCTTGAAAGCTTCAAACTCGGGAACAATGGAAATCTCGTCATAGCGCACCTTCAGGCGCTGCGCCATCTCACGCGCATCCACCCATGAAATGTCAGCCGTATAAGGGGACGGCATCATGACCGTACGCACCTTGTCGGCGCCCAGCGCGTCCACCGCGATGGCCAGCACCAGAGCTGAGTCGATGCCACCTGACAGGCCCAGAATCGCGCCTGGAAAGCCATTTTTGCCCAGGTAATCGCGCACGCCGAGCACGAGCGCGTCCCACAAGTCGGCTTCGTTGCTGCGATCTGGTTCAATATCAGCTACTAATTTGATAGCATCCGGCGTACGTTCCGCCTGAACTACAAAAAAATTCTCCTTGAAACTTTCAGCCCGTCCGGCCAATGCGCCGTCGGCTTGCAGTGCAAACGAATGGCCTTCGAACACGATCTCGTCCTGACCACCCACCAGATGCGCATAGACCAGCGGCAGGCCGGTGGCCTGCACCCGGCTGCGCATCATCAGCTCGCGCTCGCCTCCCTTGCCCACGTGGAACGGCGAGGCGTTAATGACGGCCAGCAGTTCGGCGCCGGCCGCTTTGGCCAGCCGCGCCGGTTCTTCAAACCAGGCGTCTTCGCAGATCAGCAGGCCGATGCTGATAGCGTCTTCGCCCTCCCCGGCCTGAAACACGCACACGCCTTGCCCGGGTGTGAAGTAGCGGCGCTCGTCAAACACCTGGTAATTGGGCAGCTCACGCTTGGCATAGGTTTCAAGGGTGCGCCCTTCATGCAACACCTTGGCGGCGTTGTAGCGCTGCTGTACTTCCACGCTCTTGGTGCGCAGGCCCTTGCCGTTGTCGCCGCGCGTAGGTGTGCCCACCACCACCGTCAGGCCTTTTAACCCGGCCAGCTCACGGGCCACCAGATTCACGGCATCATCACAGGCTTGGATGAAAGATGGGCGCAAAAACAGGTCTTCGGCCGCGTAGCCGCAAATCGCCATCTCGGGCGTGAGCAGCAAGCGCACACCATCCGCATAGGCAGTGCGGGCCGCATCAATGATTTTTTGCGCGTTACCCGGCATGTCGCCCACGCAGTAGTTCAATTGGGCAACGCAGATTTTGAGGGTCATGAAAACAACAAATTCCGTTCGGGCTGAGCTTGTCGAAGCCTTGGTCAATCAATGCACACAACCCCTGGCCCCGGCGACAAGCTCAGGGCAGGCTGAACTCAGGGTGTATGGGGGATTGCGTGCCTGAAAACAATTATGTCATCCGCGTGCTGGATTCGCCGCTGGCAATCAGCAGCACTGCGTGGAATTCCCTGCTGATGGCGCAAAGTCCGGACAGCGGCATGAACCCCTTCATGCGCCATGAATACCTGGCGGCAATGCATGAGAGCGGCAGCGCCACGCCCGAGACCGGCTGGACGCCCCGCATCATCACCCTCTGGCAGGGCGATGTGCTGGCGGGCGCCTGCGCGCTTTACCTCAAGACCCACTCCTACGGCGAATACGTATTTGATTGGGCCTGGGCCAACGCCTACCAGCAACACGGCCTGGCCTACTACCCCAAAGCCGTGGTTGCCCCGCCCTTCACCCCGGTACCCGGCGCGCGGCTGCTCGCACGCGACGCGGCGACACGCACATTGCTGATCCAGGCGCTCGTGGCCTGGTGCGAAAAAGAAAAGCTGTCGTCACTGCACCTGCTGTTTGCCGCCGACGAGGACGTAGCGGCCTGCGAAGAAGCAGGCTTGATGCTGCGCCACAACGTGCAGTTTCACTGGCAGAACAAAAGCAAAAGCAATAACCTCCCCCCGACCACTGAAACCGGTTCCGGTCGGGCTGAGCCTGCCGGTGCAACTCCCGCCTCGGTCAGCTCTTCCGCCCTTTCGGTGCTGCACAGGACAGGCAGCTCAGGGAGCACCGGAGACACTTCTTGCCAAAACGATAGCGGATGCGGCTACCGCGACTTCGACGACTTCCTGATGACCCTCAGCCAGGAAAAGCGCAAAAAAATCCGTCAGGAGCGACGCAAGGTCGCTGAAGCTGGCGTGACCTTCCGCTGGTCTCTGGGCGAGGGCATCAGCAAAGGGGACTGGGACTTCTTTTACCGGTGCTACGAACGCACCTATTACGAGCATGGCAACGCGCCATATCTCAGCCGCGACTTCTTCGCGCGCATGGCCCGCACCATGCCCGAGAACTGGCTGCTATTTGTAGCGGAACGACGGGGACGCAAAATAGCTACTAGTTTGATAGCTGTCGATCCAGGATCTACAGGGGCTGAGGCTACAGATCAGTCGAACTTAAAAAATTCACCCAAAATAGCCTATGGCCGCTACTGGGGCGCCCTGGAGCGGGTCGACTGCCTGCACTTTGAAGCCTGTTACTACCAGCCGCTGGCCTGGTGCATAGAACACGGCTACCAGCGCTTTGAAGGTGGCGCGCAGGGCGAGCACAAAATGGCCAGAGCCCTGTTGCCTGTCAAAACCACCAGCGCCCACTGGCTGGCACACCCCTCGTTTGCCGACGCCGTCGAGCGCTTCCTCGCCCGCGAAGGCGCAGGAATTGAAAACTACATGGAAGAGCTGGAGCGGCGCAGCCCCTTCAGGCAGGCCACGTAAGGCGCCATCCAGGCAGGGCACCCGTCATTCACTACGTCACTGCGCCTTCGCCTCATCTCCCGGACGCACCATGAATGGCCAGGCATGGGCGGTTTTCCCGGACGGTGCAGGCTGTTTCGCTGCTGAAGCCGAGGTTTGTAACGCTGGAGCTGCCGGGCTGGCAGGTTTGGCGTCGGGTCGGCTGAGGTCTGCATTTTGTATGGCCATGGGCAATCGGAAGTCTGAAGGAGGAGAGGAGATGAGTTAATTTAAAGACTAGCATGCACGCCTGCTGTCAGACACCAGTGATTTCACTGTAGGACGGCGCACCCGCCAGACACAAACTGCCTGATGGCGCCCGGATGGCGTCATTCGCCCGCGACAATTGGCCATGACTACTGCCCCCCCCCCGCCGCCTACACCGTCAAACTGGTCGACGCCCCCGGCCTGAGCGCCGCCCAGCGGAGCGCCGCCGAACTGCGCTTTCGCATGGCCCTTGAATTTGCCTTGGGCGGGCCCGATAGCGTGCTGCCCACGCTGCAGGCCTGCCTGCTCGTGCGCACACTCAACGAAAACTCGCCCCTTGAATCGCTAGCCGAGGCTGAGCAACAGGTCATCGCGCTGTGGGAAAAGGCTGAAGCCGATGCCATCGTGGCCGCGTTCAGGCCATTGGGCAAAAAGATGGGAGATGCGCGGTTTGAGATTCGCGGCTGAGGGCACATTGGTACCGGCTCATACCAATCCTCTCCAATCAGCAACTGCCCGAATGGCCGGTCCGGACCCACCACTCCCGGGTGTTTCAACTGCGGCGCGTTTCAACTACGGGTGCTTCAGGGCTCTGGCGTTCCGGTGTCCTGCAATCCACGCGTTAACTCCGCCCTCGCTACCGCGGCAAGTGCTTCGTACCTGGCCCGGAATGCATCGAGACTCCCCTCCTCCAGTTCCTCCAGATCGAGAAGCGCGTTATGCGCACCCTGGGTTGCACGAATGAGTTCATCGAGTTTCACCTGGATCGCCTCCGTATCCCGGTTCTGGGTGTTCTGAATCAGGAAGACCATCAGGAAGGTAATGATCGTGGTGCCGGTATTGATGACCAATTGCCAGGTGTCACTGAAACCGAACAGAGGTCCGGTCACAACCCAGGCTGCGATGACGGCAACGGCAAGAACAAACACCCTCGGCCGGCCGCAAAAATGCGCCGCCGCCTTCGCAAATCGGGAATACCAAGCGTGGTTATGCATGCTGGACCTCTCTTTCGACGCCGGATGAATACGGCAGGGCTTGCAAGCCGGGGGCTATCGGGCCAACAGGCTGGATAGAGATGCACCTGATGTCTGCATGCTGTGTGGCCATGATCAATGTGAAGAACGGGGACAAATCAGTGTCAAGATTAGCACGCAGGGTGGCCGTCGGGCACGTGTGATTTCATTGCGGCCGGTAGAGCCTGCCCCCTTGCCGCGAATCCTGGCCATGCAGCGACCATGCAGTGCATATGCCCCAGCTGCGAGGCAAAATCGAAACTTCTGAGCCATGACCGACACCCAGCCCGCCACCACCCCCCTGGAAGCATCGTTTACTGCGCCGCTCGGCCGCGCGCACGCCCGGCGCCTGCGCGAGGTCTACCGCTCGGCCGGCTGGCCCTGCCAGGATGTGCTGGAAATTGAACTGCTGGCGGCCGGCCTGCTGCAGCGCATAGCCGGCCCGGCAGGCCATGAAACCCTGCGGGTCACCGATACGGGCGTGGCCTACCTCGCCGCCACCCTGGTACGCAACCGCGCGGCATTGTCGAAGCACGAAGCACTGGTAGAGCGCGTGGCCTGCGAGATGGTGCGCGCAGGTCGCATCACCTGGCGTGGCCTCGGCCTACGTGCGCAATTGCCTGCCGCTGGCGAAGGCGTGCCAGCGCGCTGGTGCATGGCACGCCCTGACGTGTTCTCTATCCGCAATACCTCGGTGCAGGAGTATGTGGACCCCATCGTTCACGAGGTCAAGGTCCATCGCGCCGACTTGCTGGGCGACCTTCGCCGTCCCGAAAAACGTGCCGCCTATCTGGACCTGGGCGGCGAATGCTGGTACGTACTGGGTTGCGACGCCAAAGGCCGGCCCATTGGCACGGCCGATGAGATCCCGCTGGAGTGCGGCGTCATGGTGATGGATGCCGATCGCCTGGCCGTCGCCCGCGCAGCGCCCCGGCGCTCACGACAGCCCTTGCCGCTGGGGGTATGGATGGCACTGGCCAAGGCTACGCCTGTGGCTGGATTAACCGATGATGAACAGGGAATGCTCGCGGATGCCGAGCGGAATTGAGACAGGAATTGAGACAAGTTCCGCTGCCGCTGAAGATCGGCCAGGGGAAAACGCAAAAACAACGGAGCCAGCAACAAAAATGAAAATGCCCCGCGATAGCGAGGCATTTCTTGAGGGACTGTTCCAGAGTTTTCACTGCCGGAAAGCAGTTGCTTATTGATGCCGTTATGCCTTTATGCCGTAAGGCAATCAACCCAATCAACCATTAACGCTTCCTGGAAGCAGCGGCGCCTGCACTGACAGCCTGCTTGGTCACGGCCGTGAAGTTGGCCTCAGCCAGTTCGACGGCCTTCTTTGCCGTTCCCTGGGCGGTTTCGATAGCGTTCTGGCTCACGTTCACAGCGCTCTTGAAAGCAGCAACAGCGGACTCGGTTCCAGCGGGGGCGTTCTTCGTCATATTTTCCACCGCAACGGCAAAAGCTTTTTTTGCTTCGTCCACCTTGGCTTCAAAAGCCTTGGTGAATACGGCTCCGGTTTCAGCGGCAACGCTGTAGACATGGTTGCCATAGGAAGCCGACTTCTCGGCCAGGGGCTGAAGCAAGCCGGTTTGCAGGGCCAGCAGCTGCTGCGCATCTTTGGCGCCCAGAGCGGCTCGCGCGTAGTTGAAAGATTCAGCCAAAGCAGCCTTGGAGGCCGCCAGGTTCAACTCGACCAGTTTTTCGAATCCGGCAAAAGTGTGGGTCGTCAGGCCTTCCAGGGCGTCGACGTTAGCTTGGTTGGTCGCGATGAGTTGTTCAGCTGTGTAGGTCATTGAAAGCTCCTGGGTTGATGGACGTTCTGGGCGTCTGCCCTGCATAAACCCGTTTCCGGTTATTTATGTTGCAGTGCAGCATGGACTCTATTATGGAGAAAACCAGAACATTCGCAAGTAATTTTGTTGCGCCGCAGCAAATTCTAGGGAGACCGGTCTAGCTGTTGAATTGCAACAGCTTGTACTTGCGAAGGCGCAAAGCCACGGCGGGTGTCCTGACGTGCCATGACGCAGTGGCTGGGGGCGATGCGCCACAGCTTCCGGGGTGTCCCTGCGCAGCGGCTCATTGGGTTGGGCTTCTCTACGGCAAACCCTACTGTCGCAACCCTCCCCGCTCGGTTAACGTCCTCCACGGAGACAATAACCATGAAATCGCTCACCGGCCTCGATGCGACCTTCCTCTACCTGGAAACTCCCGAAATGCCCATGCATGTGGGCTCGCTGAACCTGTGTGAACTGCCGGCCGGCTTCAAGGGCAGCTTTCATAAAGAAGTCACCAGGCACATTGCCAAACGCATGCACCTGGCGCCAGTGTTCAGCCGCAAGCTGGTGTTCATGCCGCTGGACCTGGGTCATCCGCTGTGGGTTGAGGCTGACTCGGTGGACATCGGCTTTCACATTCGCCGCGCCGACGCCACGAAAAAAGGCGCTGCACCCATGACGCTGGCCGAGGTGCACAAGCTGTGCGCGCAATTGCATGGGGAGCTGATTGACCGCAACTTTCCGCTCTGGGAGTTTTATATTTTTGACCGCATCAAGCTGCCTGCCAGTCAGGGAGGCAAGATCGTGGCCGGTTTTTTCTCCAAAATCCATCATGCGGCCCTGGACGGAAAAGGCGGCGTGATGCTGGCCAACGCCCTGCTGGACGTCAGCCCGGTGCCACGTGACGTGCCTCCGCCCGACCCCGGCCGCCGCCGCAGGCTGGAGGCTGATCTCAAGGTCGGCAAGATGATCGGCTCGGTGTTTTCCAGCTCGCTGGGCCAGTTGGTCAAGGTGGCCAGGTCATTGCCAGCGGCAGCCGGCACCCTCGGCCGCACGCTGGCCAAACAATCGCTTGGCAGTTCGGCCACCGGCGTGCGGCCGAAGATGCCGATGAAGCTGGCGCCGCCCTCGCCGTTCAATGCGGGCATAGGCTCGGGCAGGGTTTTCGTCACGGCCACCATTCCGCTGGCTGAATGCAAGGCCATGGGCAAGGCAGTGGGCGGCTCGTTTAACGACGTGGTGCTGTGGATCTGCTCGACCGCCCTGCGCGATTACCTCACGCAGCATCACAGCCTGCCCAAAAAATCCCTGGTGGCGGCCATGCCGGTCTCGCTGCGTGAAAATGGCGCCACCGACACGAGCAACCTGGGCAACCAGGTGAGCATGAGCCTGGTGGATCTGGGCACGCACCTGGCGCATCCCCTCAAGCGCCTGAACGCCATCATGGCGTCCACAGGCAAGGTGAAAGATTCCCTGCAAAGCCTGAAAGGCCTGCTGCCGACCGACTACCCTTCGCTGCTGGCGCCGTGGCTGGTGGGCGGCGCGGCCAGGCTGGCGCTCAATGCCTATGGCAAAAGCGGCCTGGCCAGCCGCCTGCCGATGGTGGCAAACCTCGCAATTTCCAATGTACCAGGACCAGCGGTGCCCCTGTACCTGGCCGGTGCCCGCTTTCTGACCTTCCACCCGCTGTCCATCATCATGCATGGCCTGGCACTCAACATCACCATCCAGACCTATGCCGGCCATGTTGATTTCGGCATCATTGGCGACAAGAAAGCGCTGCCGCATACACAGGATCTGGCCAAGGCGATCGAAGCTGCTTTCGAGCAAGCGCAGGCATTGATGGTCGGTACAGCACCCGCTCCCGCTGCAACCCCAAGTGGGCCGCCGGCGGTAAAAACACCCGTAAAAACCCGCAAAACTGCCGTCCTGAACGTGACCAACGCAGCCAGGTTAGAGGAGCCTCCCTCTGGAAAAAGACGCAGACGCCCCGATACTGTTTCCATCCATAACAGCACCAAAACGTCCAATGCTCCGAGCCATGGCAAGCACGTTCCGCAAAAAACCCACACCCCACGCATCCAGCGCACAACAACCCCCAAGCCAGCCAGGCCCGCATGACATTGCGCCGCCCAGCGCCTGGCTGCTGGCGCTGGAGTTGCGTGCTGTCTGGGAATTTGGCGCCCTGCTTCCCTCATGGCCGCTGCTGGCACGCGCGCCCGAGGGTGATGGGCATGCCGTGATGGTGTTTCCGGGCCTTTCTGCCAACGATGTCTCCACCGTGCCGCTGCGCCATTACCTGCAGTCGCTCAGCTACAAGGCCTGGGGCTGGGAGCAGGGTTTCAACCTGGGCCCGCGCGCCGGCGTGATTGACGAAGCCAAGGCCCAGCTCACGCGCACTTTTGAATCCACCGGTCGCAAGGTCAGCCTGGTCGGCTGGAGCCTGGGCGGCGTGTACGCGCGGGAACTGGCCAAGGAATTGCCTCACATGGTGCGCGGCGTGATCACATTGGGAACGCCCTTTTCCGCTTCACACAAATCCACCAACGCCTGGCGTATTTACGAACTGGTGAGCGGCCGCAGCATTGAGCGCGAAGCGGAAAACTACGACCTGCCCACCGCACCGCCGGTGCCAACCACCAGCATCTATTCGCGCACCGATGGCATTGTGGCCTGGCAAGGGAGCATTCAGTCGCCCTGCACGAGCAACCCTTACACCGAGAACATCGAGGTGGTGGCCAGCCACATTGGACTGGGAGTCAATCCCAGCGCCTGGTGGGCCATCGCCGACCGTCTGGCGCAGGCCGAGGGCCAGTGGCGCCCCTTTGCAGCAGAAGACAAAGGCCGCAGAGGCCGAATCCACGGCCTGATTTATCCCGATCCGGCACGCACCGCCTGAGCACCGCCTTGCGGGCAGTCGCTGGCCTCAAACAGGTGGCGGCGTCAGCCCGCGCCTACAACAACAGTTGACACCGTCTGCTAGCCGCGGGATGGCTGCGCGACCCACAATGAATGGCCACGCACTTCATCGCGGAACATTCAATGGACCACACCATCACCAGCATGCAGCCTTGTATCGAGGCCTGTACCCACTGCCACCAGGTGTGCCTGCAGACGGCCATGACGCATTGCCTCCAGGTCGGCGGCAAGCACATCGACCCCGACCATTTCAGCCTGATGCTGACCTGTGCGGATATCTGCCAGACATCGGCCAATTTGCAGCTCAGCGGCTCTGAGTACGTGCCCAAACTTTGCGCCCTGTGCGCCGAAATTTGCGAGGCTTGCGCCACCAGTTGCGAAGCCATTGGCGAGATGGATGACTGCGTGCAGGCCTGCCGGAAATGCGCGGAATCCTGCGCCGGCATGGCCGTGGTGTGAAGTTGCCAGGCATCCTGACATCCCACCCTGGCGCCACGCGCTGAAAAGTCCGCAATGCGCCGGTTCGGACACCCCTGCCACGACCAGGCGCCATAAAAAAGCGCCTGCACAGTTCAGTGCAGGCGCTTTTTGCAAGATGTGTGCGGTGGTTTTTTGCTATCTTTTTTATAGCCATCCTGGATCTATCTGAAGTTGAAGAGGCAAGAGCACCAAAAAAGCGCCAGCCCCTTCAGCAATTTACCAGCCCCTGGCCTCAGGCCTTGTTCGCCTTGGCGTAGTTGGCAATGCCGTCGGTAATTTCCTTCTTCGCAGCCTCCGGGCCTTCCCATCCCTGCACTTTGACCCATTTGCCCTCTTCGAGGTCTTTGTAGTGCTCAAAGAAATGCGCGATGGTTTTCAGGCGCAGCGGGTTCATGTCTTCAGGCTTTTGCCAATGACTGTAGAGCGAGCACTTCTTGTCGATGGGCACGGCCAGCACCTTGCCGTCTTCGCCAGCCTCGTCGGTCATTTTCAAAATGCCGATCACGCGGCAAGTCACCACCACGCCGGGAATCAGCGGAACGGGCGTGATGACCAGCACATCCACCGGGTCGCCATCGCCGCTGATGGTTTTGGGCACATAGCCGTAGTTGGTCGGGTAGTGCATGGACGTGCTCATGAAGCGGTCCACAAAAATCGCGCCCGACTCCTTGTCGACTTCGTATTTCACCGGGTCAGCGTTCATCGGGATTTCGATGATCACATTGAAGGAATCAGGAACGTTTTTTCCAGGAGAAACTTTATCTAGGGACATGGTCGATTGATGTTGATAAAAAAAAGAGGGAAAGACAGGAACACGAAACGTTGCAGCAGGCGGTGTTGGCTGAGGGAGTCAACCGCTGGATTTAGCTACTCAGGATTTACCCTCATTTTACTGATTCATACCTTACGGGTCGTCAATTTGTCATGTTTTGGCAGTAAATTGCGCGAGTTGGCCAATCGTCTCCAAGCATGTTGGAAGCAGCGAGGAAGCAACGCAGCGGGGGTTTCACACCACACTAGCGTTGCTACCCCCTCCAAGCGAAAAACAAGGAGATCTCTATGACAGGCAACTCAGCGCTCATTCTTGCGCTCGTCTGCGGGCTTATTGCCGTGGGGTACGGCATCTGGGCACGCAGCTGGATTCTTTCCCAGGACGCCGGCAATGCACGCATGCAGGAAATTGCGGCCGCCATCCAGACCGGCGCCGCGGCCTACCTGGCCCGGCAGTACAAAACCATCGCGATTGCTGGCGTGGTCCTGGCCCTGCTGATCGGCTTCTTCCTGGATGGAAAAACCGCCATCGGCTTTGTGATCGGAGCCGTGCTGTCAGGGGCCTGCGGCTTCATTGGCATGAATGTATCGGTGCGCGCCAATGTACGCACCGCACAGGCCGCCACCCGCGGCATTGGCCCGGCACTCGACGTCGCCTTTCGCGGCGGCGCCATCACCGGCATGCTGGTGGTCGGTCTCGGCCTGCTGGGTGTGACCTCCTTTTACTGGTTCCTGGTGGGCAACGGCAACTACACGCCCGACCGCAAGCTGGCTGAATTGCTCAACCCGCTGATCGGCCTGGCCTTCGGCGCTTCGCTGATCTCGATCTTCGCCCGTCTGGGCGGCGGCATTTTCACCAAGGGCGCTGACGTCGGCGCCGATCTGGTGGGCAAGGTCGAAGCCGGCATTCCCGAAGATGATCCGCGCAACCCGGCCGTGATCGCCGACAACGTGGGCGACAACGTGGGCGACTGCGCCGGCATGGCGGCCGACCTGTTTGAAACCTACGCGGTGACGCTGATTGCCACCATGGTGCTGGGCGCCCTGCTGGTGGCGGCTGCCCCGCTCAACGCTGTGGTCTACCCGCTGGCACTCGGTGCCGTGTCCATCGTGGCGTCCATCATCGGCTGCTTCTTCGTCAAGGCTTCGCCCGGCATGAAGAACGTGATGCCGGCGCTGTACAGGGGCCTGGCCGTGGCCGGCGTGCTGTCGCTGATCGCCTTCTACTTCGTCACGATGTGGCTGATGCCTGACAACGCGATTGCCGCCTCCGGCACGCAGATACGCCTGTTCGGCGCCTGCGCCGTCGGCCTGATACTCACCGGTGCGCTGGTCTGGATCACCGAGTTCTACACCGGCACTCAGTACTCGCCGGTGCAGCACATCGCGCAAGCTTCCACCACCGGTCATGGCACCAACATCATTGCGGGTCTGGGCGTGTCCATGCGTTCCACCGCGTGGCCGGTGCTCTGCGTCTGTATCGCCATCATGACGGCCTATTCGCTGGCCGGCCTGTACGGCATTGCCACCGCAGCCACCGCCATGCTGAGCATGGCCGGCATTGTGGTGGCGCTGGACGCCTATGGCCCGATCACTGACAACGCCGGCGGCATTGCCGAAATGTCCAAATTGCCCGCCAGCGTACGAGAGATCACCGACCCGCTGGACGCGGTGGGCAACACCACCAAGGCCGTGACCAAGGGCTACGCCATCGGCTCGGCCGGCCTGGCCGCGCTGGTGCTGTTTGCCGACTACACCCACAAGCTGGAAGGCTATGGCAACGCCATCAGCTTTGATCTGAGCGACCCGATGGTGATCGTGGGCCTGTTCATCGGCGGCCTGATCCCCTACCTGTTCGGCGCCATGGCGATGGAGGCCGTGGGCCGCGCCGCCGGCTCGGTGGTGGTGGAAGTGCGCCGCCAGTTCCGCGAGATCAAAGGCATCATGGAAGGCACGGCAAAGCCCGAGTACGGCAAGGCCGTGGACATGCTGACCACCGCGGCGATCAAGGAAATGGTGATCCCGTCGCTGCTGCCGGTGGTGGTGCCTATCCTGGTCGGCCTGGTGCTGGGCCCCAAGGCGCTGGGCGGCATGCTGATGGGCACCATCGTGACCGGCCTGTTCGTGGCGATCTCGATGTGCACCGGTGGCGGTGCCTGGGACAACGCCAAGAAATACATTGAAGACGGCAACCATGGCGGCAAGGGTTCGGAAGCGCACAAGGCCGCCGTGACCGGCGACACCGTGGGCGACCCCTACAAGGACACCGCTGGTCCGGCCGTGAACCCGTTGATCAAGATCATCAACATCGTGGCGCTGCTGATCGTGCCATTGATGATGAAGTTCCATGGCGGACCGGCCAACGCAGCGCCGGTCATGCCGGTGGCGGCGCCTGCAGCAGTGTCTGCGCCAGCTCCGGTGACGCCTGCACCAATGGCGGCCACACCCATGGCTCCGGCAGCACCAGCAACGCCAGCATCCAAATAAGGTGTCTTGCGCATCAGGAGCCCGCTTCGGCGGGCTTTTTTATTGCCCGGTTTCAATAATGAATGACGATTTCTGGCGTCATGACACTTTTGACTCAAAACCAGCGTCGCGAGGATGAAACGGCCAATCGATCCAGCCGTTGGCGGCGCCTGCAGCCCTGCCAGTTCCACGCGCCCGCTATCACCTCTACCTCTGTTAAACGACCAAACACCCCATGCCCAAAAGCAAGCCACCAGCTTCGGCAGTGCTTCGTACAGGGTGCGGTCAATGACCGCAATGCCAGCATGAGCGGACTTGCCTTGGTGGACTTTGCGAGACTTCGCGGGCCGGGACGATTACCACCCGCCCCTCCACCTTTTCAACGCCATTTTTTCTCCAGGGCAAGTGTTTATACTAATGTCCATGCCAATTGTTAGCGCTAACATATAGCACAAACTGCCAGCAATTGAAGCGTCCGCCCGTCCCGATCAGGGCACTTTTTCTTTCAATTTAGCCATCCAAACCATTACCTTGCCCATGAAAACCCTGCAATCTTTTACAGCCCGCACAGGCGAACCCCTTGGCGCGCCTCTGCCCGCAACCACGCCGGAGCAGGTCGATGCCGCCGCGGCCGCTGCCCACGCGGCCTTTGCCAGCTGGTCAGCCAGCACCGGCAACACCCGCGCGGCGCTGCTGCGTGCGCTCGCCGCCGCGCTGGAAGCTGACCGGGAAGACCTGGTCGCCGTGGCCGACGAGGAAACCGCACTGGGCCCGGTGCGGCTCAATGGCGAACTCGACCGCACCGCCTTCCAGTTGCGCCGCTTTGCCGATATCGCCGAGCGCGGCGTGCCCTTTGCCACCACGGATGATCCCGCCGTGGCCGGCCCCCCGCCCGCCGGTCACCCCGCCATGGTCCGCCTGCGCGTGCCGCTGGGCCCTGTCGCCATGTTCTCGGCCAGCAATTTCCCCTTCGCGTTCTCGGTGCTGGGTGGCGACACCGCTTCGGCACTGGCCGCCGGTTGCCCGGTGGTCGTCAAGGCCCACTCGGGCCACCTGCTGTTGTCAAACCGGGTATTTGGCCTGGTCCAGCAAGTCCTCAAGGCCCAAAACCTGCCCGCGGGGCTGATCGGCATGATCCAGGGCGGTGGCTCCGATGTGGGCGTGCGTCTGGTGCGCCACCCGGCGATGGCCGCCGGCGCCTTCACCGGCTCGACGCGCGGCGGCGCGGCCTTGCAGGCCGAGGCCAACGCCCGGCCACGCCCGATTCCGTTTTATGGCGAACTGGGATCGACCAACCCCGTTATCGCTCTGCCCGGCATCCTCGCTGCACGCGGAGCCGAACTGGCCGCCGTGCTCGCCGGATCGATTTCCCTCGGATGCGGCCAGTTCTGTACCAGTCCCGGTGTGATCGTGCTGCTCAAGGACCCTGCGAGCGATGCGTTTATGCAGCAGCTGACCAGCGCCCTGGCCACGCAAAAACCCCATGCCATGCTGACCCCGGGCATGCGCAGCGCCTTCGATGCCGGCGTAGCCCACATGACCGCCGCCGGCGTACATCCCCTGCTGCAAGAAGCCGGCAGCGCCGAGGCGCCGCGGCCTTTCCTGGCCCAGGTGGACGCCGTGAATTTCATCGCCAAAACCGAGTTGCGCGAAGAGCTGTTCGGCCCGTCCAGCCTGATCGTGCGTGCCGATTCCATCGCGCAGGTGCTCGACGTGCTGCACGCCGTGGGTGGCAGCCTGACGGTGACCCTCTGGGGTGCGGAAGACGACAACGCCGACACCCGCGCACTGGTGCGCGGCGCCACAGCCATTGCGGGACGCGTGCTGTTCGCCGGTGTGCCCACGGGTGTGGCCGTCACGGCCGCGCAGCAGCACGGCGGCCCATGGCCTTCGTCGACCCAGCCCATGACCACCTCGGTGGGTGACGCGGCGATGGAGCGCTTTCTGCGCCCTGTGGCCCTGCAGGACGCGCCGGCCTGGCTGCTGGCCCGCAACGGACAGCCATGCTGAACCACATCGTGATGTTCCGCCGCAAGCCGGACGTCACGGCCAATACCGGGCTGGAGACCTCGCTGGTCGAGCGCATGGACGCGCTCGGCACGCAGATTGCCGGCATTCGGGGCTGGAAACTCAGCACCAACGAACTGGACCGGCCCATTTGCTGGGGTTACGTGCTCGAATCGCAATTTGACGACGCAAGCGCGCTGAACGAGTATCTGTTCCACCCCTTGCACCAGGCCCTGATAGCCGATCTCAAGCCCTACTTTGAATGGGCGGCGGTGGATTACACGCTGTGAACCCCGATACCAAAGGACCCCAAGGACTGACATGAGCAAAAAAACCTACGAATCGCTGCGCAGCGCGCGCTGGTTCGCCCCCGACGATGTGCGCTCTTTCGGCCACCGCTCGCGCGTGATGCAGCTGGGCTATGGCCCCGAAGACTGGGTCGGCAAGCCGGTGATCGCCATTGTGAACACCTGGAGCGACATCGGCACCTGTCACGGCCACTTCAAACAGCGCGTGGAAGACGTCAAGCGCGGCGTGCTGCAGGCCGGCGGTTTCCCGATTGAACTCCCGGCAATATCGTTGTCGGAATCCATCGTCAAACCCACCACCATGCTTTACCGCAACATGCTGGCCATGGAGACCGAAGAGCTGCTGCGCAGCCACCCGATCGACGGCGTGGTGCTGATGGGCGGCTGCGACAAGACCACGCCCGGCCTGCTGATGGGTGCCATGAGCGCGGGCATGCCCTGCATCTACCTGCCGGCTGGCCCCATGCTGAGCGGCAACGTCAAGGGCAAGGTGCTGGGCTCGGGCTCAGACACCTGGAAATACTGGGATGACCGGCGCGCCGGCAAGATCAGCGCGGCCCAATGGCTGGAAGTGGAAGGCGGCATTGCCCGCAGCCACGGCCACTGCATGACCATGGGCACGGCCAGCACCATGACGGGCATTGCCGAGGCCTGCGGCTTCACGCTGCCCGGTGCATCGTCCATTCCCGCGGTGGATGCCAACCACATCCGCATGGCGAGCGAATGCGGCCGCCGCGTGGTCAGCATGGTCTGGGAGGATCTGACCCCGGCCAGGATGCTCAGCCGCGCCTCATTTGAAAACGCCATCGTGATCGCCATGGCCATGGGTTGCTCGACCAACGCCATCATTCACCTGGTGGCCATGTCGCGCCGCGCCGGCGAACACTGCGCCGTGGGCCTGGACGACTTCGATGCCGCCAGCCGCAAGGTGCCCGTGATCGCCAATATCCGGCCCAGCGGCGACACCTACCTGATGGAAGATTTCTACTTCGCGGGCGGCATGCGCGGCATGATGAGCCGGTTGACCAGCCATCTGAAGCTGGATGCGATGACGGTCAGCGGCCGCACCCTGGGCGAAACACTGGAAGGTGCCGAGGTCTACAACGACGACGTGATCCGGCCACTGGACAATCCCATTTATGCCGAAGGCGCGCTCGCCGTGCTGCGCGGCAACCTGGCGCCCGGCGGCTGCGTGATCAAGCCCAGCGCGTGCGCCCCGAGGCTCCTGAAGCACACTGGCCCGGCCCTGGTGTTTGACGACTACCCCTCCATGAAGGCAGCCGTTGACGACGAGAACCTTGACGTCACAGAAAACCATGTCATGGTGCTGCGCAATGCCGGCCCGCAGGGCGGCCCGGGCATGCCCGAGTGGGGCATGTTGCCCATTCCGCTCAAGCTGGTGAAGCAAGGTGTGAAGGACATGGTGCGCATTTCAGACGCCCGCATGAGTGGAACGAGCTATGGCGCCTGCATCCTGCATGTGGCGCCTGAAGCCTACATCGGCGGTCCGCTCGCACTGGTCAAAACCGGTGACCTGATTTCGGTGGACGTGCCAGGCCGGCGCATTCACCTGGAAGTCAGCGACGAAGAGCTGGCGCGGCGCCGAGCCGCCTGGACGCCGCTGCCCAAACGCTATGAACGCGGCTACGGCTGGATGGCCGCGCGCCATATCCAGCAGGCCGACCAGGGCTGTGATTTTGACTTTCTGGAAACCTCGTTTGGCGCGCCGGTGGGCGAGCCCGACATTTACTGACACGAACAGACACGACCTGACACAAACCAACACGAAGTGATAGAAAAGACTCCCATGACCCTCAAATCCGAAACCCGCGACAAGCTCAAAACCGTCAGCACCGCCACGCTGTGCACCGCCCTCTTCAAGCGCGGCCTGCGCAACCAGTTCATCCAGGACGTGCACCCGCTCAACGCCAACCTGCCCAACATGGTGGGCGAAGCCTTCACGTTGCGCTACATCCCGGCGCGCGAAGACCTGAATCCCATCACGGTGTTCCAGAACCCCAAACACCCGCAGCGCGTGGCGGTCGAGCAATGCCCCGAAGGCGCGGTGCTGGTGATTGACAGCCGCAAAAACGCCCGCGCCGCATCGGCCGGCTCCATCCTGATCACCCGCCTGATGGTGCGTGGCGCTGCCGGCATCGTTACCGATGGCGGCTTTCGGGATTCGCCCGAGATTGCGGCCATGCCGTTTCCCACCTATCACCACCGCCCGTCGGCGCCGACCAACCTTACGCTGCACCAGGCGCTGGACATCAATGTGCCCATTGGCTGCGGCGATGTGGCGGTGTTTCCCGGCGACGTCATCGTCGGCGACAAGGAAGGCGTCTTTGTGATTCCGGCCCACCTGGCCGACGAAATTGCCGATGAGGCGGTGGAGATGACCGCCTTTGAAGACTTCGTTTCCGAGGAAGTCCTGAAAGGCCGGCCCATCATTGGCCTGTATCCGCCCACCGAGCAGCAATCGAAAGACGACTTCGCCGTCTGGCGCAAGGCCAGGGGACGATAGAACCTCATCTCACTCCTGCACAAAGTACTCCGGGTACCGCTCGCTGATGGCGTCCACAAAACGCAGCGGCGAGCGGATGTGCAGCAGCATCTGTTCACGCGCCTTGGCGCGGTCGCCGCCCACAATAGCACGCACCAGCTGCCGGTGCTGCTCGATGGCGATCCGGTTGCCGCCCAGTTCCGGGATGGCGATGTGGCGGATCCGGTTCATGCCCGTCCGTGCCAGCATCAGCGGATTCCAGGCATGCGGATGGCGCGCCAACACGAGTATCTGGTAATGCAGGTCTTCGTCCGCTTTCAGGTGCCCGCCAAAGTCCTTCTGGTCTGAAGCCGCAATCTGCCGCTCCAGCACGTCATGCAGCTTCTTGCGCTCCGCCAGTGGCGCCTCGCAGGCCAGTTCCGCCGCCAGGCATTCAATGGCCTCGCGCACAAAAATGGCATCTTCAATGCGCGCCCGGCTCAGCCGCGTGACAAAGGTTCCGCGCTGCGGCGTGACCTCCAGCAGGCCTTCGCCCACCAGGCGGCGAAACGCATCGCGCACCGGTGCCCGGCTCACACCCAGTTCCTCCGACACCGCCAGTTCCGACAGCGCCATGCCCGGCGTGAATGAACAGTTGAGGATCGCCGTGCGGATGCTTTCATAGGCTTCCTGGCTGATCATTCCCCGGCCGCCTGACCGGTCAGTCAATGCGGAGTTGGCAGGGATTTCAGGGAGGTGCAGTCGTGAGCGGGCCATGGGGCGAGTTTACTGTTTGGATTTCCGTAGTATTCTGGCATACTAGAATACTACAAAGAAATTTCGGCGCAACAACCCGATAAACCGCCCATCCGCCCAAAACGGACAGGGCCTACCCACCGCGAGGAGACACCATGAAACACTTACTGTCCGCCCTGCTCACCACACTGGTCGCGTGGTCTGCTGCGCCCACCCAGGCGCAAGCGCCTGCTGCGCAGCCCTTTCCCACCCGGCCCGTCACGGTGGTCGTGCCCTTCCCGCCGGGCGGCGGCACCGATGTCGGCGCCCGTCTCGTGGCCCAGAAACTATCGGTCAAATGGGGGCAGCCGGTGCTGGTCGACAACAAGGCCGGCGCCTCCGGCATGGTCGGCGCTGATGTCGTCGCCAAGGCCAAACCGGACGGCTACACACTGCTGGCCGGCAACGTTGGCACGCAGTCGGTCAACCCTTCGCTGTACAAAAAAATGGCCTACGACCCGGACAGGGCGTTCGCCCCCATCAGCATGATTGCCGAGCTGCCGCTGGTGCTGCTGATCACGCCGTCCCTGCCCTACCAGTCGGTCCGGGACCTGATGGCCGCTGCCAAATCGGAGCCCGGAAAGCTCAGCTACGCCAGCTCCGGCAGTGGCGGCGCGCCTCACCTGGCGGCCGAAATCTTCAGGAAGTCCGGCGGCCTCAGCATGCTGCACGTGCCCTACAAAGGCGGTGGCCCCGCCGTGACCGACCTGATGGCCGGCCACGTCGACATCCTGTTTGCCACGGTGCTGGAGTCGATCGGACACCTCAAGTCGGGCAAGCTGCGCGGCTTGGCGGTCAGTTCCGCCAGCCGCTCGCCCGCCCTGCCCGACATGCCCACCGTGGGTGAAAGCCTGCCGGGCTTTGACACCGGATCCTGGATCGGCATGCTGGCCCCGGCAGGCACGCCACCCGCACTCGTGGAAAAAATTTCTGCCGATGTCCGCGAAGTGCTGGCGCAACCCGATGCCCGCCAGACCCTGATCATGCAGGGGGCTACACCCCTGGGGCTCACGCCCGCGGCCTTCCAGGCACGCATCGATGCAGACCGGCAGCGCTACGGTCGCATCATCCGCGACAGCGGCATCTCGATCGAATAGAGCAAAACTCAAAAGCCCAAAAGTTTCAACCCCAATACCCACCCGCAACCCACAACCCATCCATAGGCCGAGAAATCAACATGAACAAGCTTTTTACAGCCATCGCCGTCACCGTCACCGCCCTGTCTGTCAGCGGCGCACTGAATGCGCAAACCTTTCCCAGCAAATCCATCACCATCGTCGTACCGGCTTCCCCCGGAGGCGCCATTGACCTAGCGGCGCGGTTGATCGGCCAGAAGCTGACAGAATCCACCGGCCAGCCGGTGGTGATTGACAACAAGGCCGGCGCCACGGGCATCATCGGCACCGACTTCGTGGCCAAGTCGGCCCCCGACGGCCATACCCTGGCCCTGGTGGCCAGCAGCCATGCCATCAATCCGAGCATGAAGAAAGTGCTGCCGTTTGACACGCTCAAGAGCTTTGAACCGGTGGTGATCACGCACGTCGTGCCCCTGATGCTGGTGGTGTCGCCGACGCTGCCGGTCAAGACCCTGAAGGAACTGGTGGCCTATGGCAAAGCCAACCCCGGCAAGCTGTCTTTTGCATCCAGCGGCTTGGGCGGCGCGCCCCATTTCAGCGGCGAACTGTTCAAGACCATGGCCGGGATCGACATGGTGCACGTGCCTTACAAGGGCAGCACGCTGGCCCATCCGGACCTGATCAGCGGCCGCACGTCCCTGATGTTTGACACGGTGGCAGCCATCAACACCCAGGTCAAGAGCGACAAGGTCCGCGCGCTGGCCGTGACCACGGCCAGGCGGTCCGCTGTTGCCTCCGACGTCCCCACCATGGCCGAGGCGGGCATGTCGGGTTACGAGACCAGCACCTGGGGCGGCATCCTGGCGCCCGCCGGCACGCCCAAGGCAGTCGTCGCCAAACTGAACGCGGAAATCAACAAGGCCCTCAGCGCGCCGGACGTGCGCCAGCGCCTGCAGGAAGCCGGAATTGAAGTGGGCGGCGGTACGCCCCAGCAATTTGGCAGCTTCATCCAGTCTGAAATGGCCAAGTGGGCCAAAGTGGCCAAGGACGCCGACATCCAGCCCGAGTAAGGCCCGAATAGAGATAGCCTGAGGACTGATTTGTGAATCACAGCATGAACCACAACACCGCCCCGGCGAGCACCCAGCTACTGGCCAATGGCTCATGCGAGCCCACGGCTGCTGCGGAAGCGGCCGTGCTGCAAGCCATGCACGCACTGAGCCAGGCTTGCCTGGATGCCAGCCGGGCCGACCTTGCGGAACTCACCATGGCCAGCCTGACCTACAGCCACACCGATGGACGCATCCAGACACGTGAGGCGTTCATTGACGCGCTGGTCAACGGTCAGTCGGTCTTCCGCGGCATCAAGTTGCGCAATGCGTCCGTACAGCTGGCGGGCGAGATTGCGCTGGTGAGTCATCGCGCGCTCTACGACATCTTCAACCGGGGCGAGCCCGGCACGTCTGACGTACAGGTCAGCCAGATCTGGCAATTGGACGCCGGTGCCTGGCGCCTGCGGCTGCGCCAGGCCCGAAAAACCCAACCACTGACTGTTTGACTCCTTGACTCCCTCTTCCAAACCCATGAAACCCAGACTCCTCCAGCACGTAGCCATCCCCCCCCTGCTCGCCACCGAATTCAACACCCGCTACGACGCGCATCCCCTCTGGAAAGAAGCCGACCCCTCGGCCTTCCTCGCCCGACATGGCCATGAATTCACCGGCTACGTGACCAGCGCACGCTTTGGCGTGGACGATGCCACCTTGGCGGCCATGCCCAATCTCCAGGTGATTTCCAGCTTCGGCGTAGGCACTGAAACCCTGCCTCTGGAGGCCGCCCAGGCCCGCGGCATTGCGGTGGGCTACACACCGGATGTCCTGAATGACTGCGTGGCCGACACGGCTTTTGGCCTGGTGATGGATGTGGCGCGCCGCTTCAGCGCATCAGACAGGTTCGTGCGTGCCGGGCGCTGGCTGCAGGGCGCTTATCCGCTGGCCACGCGCGTCAGCGGCAAGCGGCTGGGCATTCTCGGGCTGGGCCGCATTGGCCAGGTCGTCGCGCGCCGTGCCAGCGGTTTTGACATGGAAGTGCGCTATCACAATCGTCGCCCCAATCCGGCGGTGGCCTACACCTATGAACCCTCCATCGAGTCACTGGCCCGTTGGGCGGACTTTCTGGTAGTCGTGAGCGCCGGCGGCCCCGAAACCCGTCACCTGGTATCGGCCAGCGTGCTGCGCGCGCTCGGCCCCGAAGGCTTCCTGATCAATGTGTCGCGCGGTTCGGTGATCGACGAAGACGCGTTGATTGAGGCGCTGGAGGCCGGCACCATCGCCGGCGCCGGTCTGGATGTGTATGCGGATGAGCCGCGCGTGCCAGAGCGATTGCTGGCGTTGGATCAGGTGGTGTTGCTGCCGCATCTCGCAAGCGCCACGAATGAGACACGCCAGGCCATGGCCAAGCTGGTGGTGGACAACCTGGACTCTTTTTACGCGACCGGCAAGCTACGGGCCAGCGTTCCCCTGCATATCTGAATCTGAACTTGCTCCCCGGTTTTCGCATAGCGGTTGCGAACGAGGCCGGCGCAGCGATGTGTACATTTTTGCAACGGGATGCACCGCCCCGGCAATAACCTATTGAGGTTTGACTGGGGGCATGTGCTTTTCACGCAAAATCATGCCCATGCAGCTCAATTACATTGCCAACGCGTCCATCCCTTCGTCCTCCGGTAAAACCATTCCCGTTCTCGACCCGTCCGATGGCCAGGTCTTTGACGTCATCCAGCGCAGCAATGCCTACGATATTGACATGGCTGTCAGCGGCGCACGCAGCTGCCTGGAACTGGTTTGGCGGCGCTTCAGCGCCGCAGAGCGTGGCCGGCTGCTGATGCGCCTGTCGGCCAAGGTGGCGCAGCATGCCGATGAGCTGGCACTGATCGAGCAGCGCGACTGCGGCAAACCCGTCAAACAGGCCAGGGCCGATGCGGCCGCGCTGGTACGCTACTTTGAGTTTTATGCCGGCGCCTGTGACAAGCTGCATGGCGAGACCATTCCCTACCAGGACGGCTACAGCGTGATGACATGGCGCGAGCCGCACGGCGTCACGGGTCACGTCATACCCTGGAACTACCCGATGCAGATTTTTGGGCGCAGTGTGGGCGGCGCATTGGCGGCCGGCAATGTCTGCGTCGTCAAGCCGGCTGAAGACGCCTGCCTGTCGCTCATCCGTGTGGCCCAGCTCGCGGCCGAGGTCGGCTTTCCCGCAGGGGCGATCAACATCGTGACGGGTTACGGCCATGAGGTCGGCGACGCGCTGGCCCGCCACCCCGGCATTGACCACATCAGCTTTACCGGCAGCCCGGCGGTCGGCACGCTGATCCAGCAAGTGGCGGCCGAGCGCCATTGCCCGGTAACACTGGAGCTGGGCGGCAAAAGCCCGCAAATCGTGTTTGCCGATGCCAACCTCGACGAGGCCATTCCCACGATCATCAACGCCATCGTGCAAAACGCCGGGCAAACCTGCTCGGCCGGCTCCCGCCTGCTGGTGGAGCAGGCCATCTACGAGCCCCTGCTGGAGCGGCTGGGGCAGGCCTTCGAAAACCTGCGTGTCGGCCCGGCCTCCATGGACCTGGACGTCGGCCCGCTGATCCGGCAAAGCCAGCAGCAGCGTGTGTGGGATTTTCTAAGCGACGCACAGGTCGCCAACATCCCCATGGTGGCGCAAGGCCAGATCGTGGAAGAAGCACCCGACACCGGTTTTTACCAGGCGCCCACCTTGCTGCGCGACGTGCCGGTAATGCACCGGCTGGCGCAGGAAGAGGTCTTTGGCCCGGTGCTGTGCGCCATGAGCTTCAACAGTGAAGACCATGCAGTTGAACTTGCCAACGCCACCCGCTTTGGCCTGGTGGCCGGCATCTGGACCCGCGACGGCGCCCGCCAGTTCCGCATGGCCAAGCGCGTCAAAAGCGGCCAGGTGTTCATCAACAACTACGGCGCCGGCGGCGGCGTGGAGCTGCCCTTTGGCGGCGTGAAGTCATCGGGTTATGGACGCGAGAAGGGATTTGAGGCGTTATATGGATTTACGACTTTGAAGACGGTGGCGGTGCGGCATGGTTGACATGCCTGCCCGGCCCAGCCTGGCAGATGCACTAAGCTCACGTATCAATAAAAACCTGGAGATCATCCCATGCGGGTCAAAGACAAATCCATCATCGTCACCGGCTCCGGCGGCGGTATTGGCGAAGGCATAGCCAGACGGCTGGCGGCTGAAGGCGCCAAGGTCATCGTCAATGACATCAACGTGGCAATGGGCGAAAAAGTGGTGGCCGCCATTGTCAAGGCCGGTGGTACCGCTTCCTTCTTTGCCGCCGACGTCACGAAATCCGAGGAAGTCAAGGCGCTAGTCGATGCGGCCCTGCAGCGCTACGGCAAGCTCGACGTGATGGTCAACAACGCGGGCTGGACGCACCGCAACCGGCCCGCGCTTGACGTGAGCGAAGAAGAGTTCGACAAGTGCTACGCCATCAATGTCAAAAGCATTTACCTGGCCACCATTCATGCCACGCCGGTGTTTCGCAGCCAGGGTGGCGGCAGCTTCATCAATATCGCCTCCACGGCTGGCGTGCGCCCGCGGCCGGGCCTGACCTGGTACAACGGCTCCAAAGGCGCGGTCATCACCACCTCCAAATCCCTGGCGGCCGAACTCGGGCCTGACAACATCCGGGTGAATTGCATCAACCCGGTGTTCAATCCCGATACCGGCCTGTCGGCCGAGTTTGCCGGGGGGCCGCTGGATGAAGAACGCCGGGAGCGGTTCCGCGCCAGCATCCCGCTGGGCCGCTTTTCCACGGCACTGGATGTGGCCAACGCGGCCCTCTACCTGGCCAGCGACGAGGCCGATTTCATCAGTGGCGTGTGTATCGAGGTGGACGGCGCGCGCTGTGTATAGAGCCCCCACGCTCGTATAAAGCCCCCACGCTCCCCACTGCGTGTGGTTCGCTGCCCCCCGAGGGGGCGCTGCGCCTGCGGCCCGGCTGAGCCGGTTCCGCGGCCCCTGCTGGAATGGACTTGGCCCCCCGCTCCCCACTTGCGCGTGGTTCGCTGCCCCGAAGGGGCGCTGCGCCGGCGGCCCGGCATTTCGACAGGCTCAGGCCCAGCAAAGCCGGTTCCGCGGCCCCTGCTGGGAGGAGAGCCCCATGCAAGGGCGGGACGGCCCGGCGGTCAATAACGCTCAGCGCCTGGGGATAAGGGCGGAACTTTTCCGCTTGGCCGGGCCAATGGAGTAAATTCTCCCTTTAGGCCCTTTATGCCTTTCACCATGACCGACAAAGTAATTCCCCTGGCAGATATCCGCTACGCAAGCCGCGTGCCGCATATCCCTGCCCGGCTGCAGGCCCCCACGGGCCTGCTGAGCGACACGCGGGGCCGGCCGCTGCACGATTTGCGCATCAGCGTGACGGACCGCTGCAACTTCCGCTGCAGCTACTGCATGCCGCGTGAGGTCTTTGACAAGGACTACGCCTTTTTGCCGCAGAGCTCGCTGCTGAGCTTTGAGGAAATTACCCGGCTGGCCAAAATTTTTGTGGCGCATGGGGTGGAGAAAATCCGGTTGACCGGCGGCGAGCCGCTGCTGCGCAAGCACCTCGAGGTGCTGATCGAGATGCTGGCAAAACTGCAAACACCGGACGGCAGGCCGCTGGACATCACGCTGACCACCAACGCATCGTTGCTTGCCAAAAAAGCGCAGTCGCTCAAGGATGCGGGGCTCCAGCGCGTCACGGTGAGCCTGGACGGACTGGACGATGCCACATTCCGCCGCATGAACGATGTGGACTTTCCGGTGGCCGACGTGCTCAAGGGAATTGAAGCGGCCCACAGGGTGGGCCTGGCGCCCCTCAAGATCAATATGGTGGTCAAGCGCGGCACCAACGATGCCGAGATTCTCCCCATGGCGCGGCATTTCCGCAACACGGGTGCGGTGCTGCGTTTTATTGAATACATGGATGTGGGCGCCACCAACGGCTGGCGTATGGACGAAGTGTTGCCGTCGGCGCAGGTGATTGAGCGCCTCCAGGCCGAATTCCCCCTGGTAGCCGTCAACCCGAACTACACCGGCGAGACCGCCGAGCGCTGGCGCTATGTTGACGGCGCGGGCGAAATTGGCGTGATCAGCAGCGTCACCCAGGCCTTTTGCAGCGACTGCAACCGGGCACGGCTGTCGACTGAAGGCAAACTGTTTCTGTGCCTGTTTGCCAGCCAGGGGCATGACCTGCGCGCCCTGCTGCGCGGTGGTTTTGCCGACGACCAGATCGCCGCGGCAGTAGGCCACATCTGGCAGGCCCGCACCGACCATTACTCGGAGTTGCGCGCTGCCATGCCGGCAGACACCAGCCCGTCGGATGGGACACCCAAGCGGGTTGAAATGAGCTACATCGGGGGCTAAAAATATATGACCCCCACGCTTTTCACTTCGTGTAATACGCTGCCCCCCGAGGGGGCTAATTTTCCTTGGAGCGGCCCGGCGGAAAATTGTCGACTGAGGCATGACTGCGCTCATGCTTGGCAGTCCATTGGAGGCAGATTTGGCAAACATTGATATCACCGCCCCGCTCCATGCGGAAGCCATTACCGGCGTGATCCTCGCGGGCGGCCGCGGCTCGCGCATGGGCGGCGTGGACAAGGGCCTGCAAAACTTCAACGGCGTTCCGCTGGCGCTGCACACGCTGCTGCGGCTGAGTCCGCAGGTCGGCGGCATCATGATCAACGCCAATCGCAACCTGGCCGCCTACGAGTCGTTTGGTGTTCCCGTCTGGCCCGACAGCACCGACCTGGGCGACTATGCCGGGCCGCTCGCCGGTTTCCTGACCGGCCTGGAGCGCTGCGAGACACCCTACATGCTCACCGTGCCCTGCGACACCCCCCTGTTTCCGGAAGACCTGGTGGCACGCATGGCAGAGGCGTTTGTGCGGGAGGGTGCCGATTTTGCGGTAGCTTCTGCGCCCGAGGAGGACGGACAGCTGAGACCGCAGCCGGTGTTTTGCCTGATGCACACCGGCATGCTCGAGAGCCTGGTGCGTTTTACCAAGGATGGCGGCCGCAAAATCGACGCCTGGACCGCACAGCACAAAACAGTCCTTGTGCCATTCGACCGGCCCACCGACGACGCGCATGGCTTTTTCAATGCCAATACGCTGGCTGAACTGCACCAGCTGGAATCCCGCCTGCCGTGAAAACACTGGACCAGATTGCCGCGGAACTGCAGGGCTACGACCCCCAGTCCATATCCGCCGCCGATGTGCTGGTCTTCCTGTCCAGGCTTGTCGAGCCTGTTCAGGAAGTCGTTGAGCTGCCTTTGTTCGACGCCTTCGGCCGGGTGCTGGCCGACGACGTGATTTCGCCGTTCGACGTACCGCCTCATGACAACTCGGCCATGGACGGCTATGCCTTTGCCAGCCAGCAACTGACGGTCGATGCCGCACTTGAACTGGAGGTGGTGGGCACGGCGCTGGCGGGCAAGGCGTGGCAAGGCAGCGTTCTGTCGGGCCAGTGCGTCAGGATCATGACGGGCGCCATCATGCCGCCGGGGCTGGACACGGTGGTGCCGCAGGAGTTCGCCACACTGCAGCCTGCCGGGGAATCCGCTGAAAGCACCCGTATCAGCATCCCGCCCGGCCTGTTACGCGCCGGGGACAACCGCCGGCTGCGTGGCGAAGACCTGATGCAGGGCAAGCCGGCGCTGCGAAAAGGTGAGCTGCTGACGCCCGCCCGCCTTGGGCTGGCAGCATCTTTGGGCCTTAAAACCCTGAAGACCTGGCGGCCGCTGCGGGTAGCCTACTTTTCCACCGGCGACGAGATTTTGTCGCTGGGTGAGGCACCCCGCGAAGGCGCCGTGTACGACAGCAACCGCTACACCGTCTTCGGCATGCTGAGCCGCCTGGGGTGCCAGGTGATCGACATGGGTGTGGTGCGCGACGACCCGGCCCTGCTCGAAGCGGCATTTTCCCGCGCAGCGGCACAGGCCGATGCCGTCATTACCTCGGGCGGCGTCAGTGTGGGCGAGGCCGACTTCACCAAGGCCATGATGAAGAAGCTGGGTGATGTGGCCTTCTGGCGCATTGCCATGCGACCAGGCCGTCCCATGGCCGTCGGGCGCATCCTGCCATCAAAACCCGCACTCAGCCCAGGCTCAACCGGGCAAGACGGTTATCAACGACGTGGCAACCCTCACGGCGCAATCCTGTTCGGCCTGCCGGGCAACCCGGTGGCGGTGATGGTCACTTTTCTGGCGTTTGTGCGCCCCGCCTTGCTGCAGATGATGGGCGCGAGCGCACTGCCACCACCGCTGCTCAGGGCGCGCAGCACGGAAGCCATCCGCAAAAAGCCGGGCCGTACCGAATACCAGCGCGGCTGGGTATCCACAGCGCCCGACGGCTCGCTACAGGTCAGGACCACGGGCAACCAGGGCTCCGGCGTGCTCAGCTCCATGGCCGAGGCCAATGGCCTGATCATGTTGCACCACGGTCAGGGGAGCGTGGCGGTGGGTGACGAGGTTGATGTGATGATGTTCGAGGGCGTCCTCTAATCCGCCCAGTAAACCACTAAACCAGCCGCAGCACGGCGATCGGCGGCAAGTCCCGTGACAGGCACTGCCAGGAAACCCCGGCGTCTTCGCTGACCCACAGGCCGCCCGTCGTGGAACCCATGGCCAGCATCTGGCCGTCCTCGCTGGACGCCAGGGCGTGGCGATACACCAGATGGAAAGCAGCCTGCTGCGGCAGTCCTTCACCGTGGCTGGCGAACGTGGCGCCGCCATCGCGGGTTTCGTTCACGACCAGCCGTCCCCCAACGGGTATGCGCTGGGCATCCGAATGCGCGGGCACAAACCACGCGCGTGCGGGATCGAGCGGATGCGCCGCCACGGCAAACCCGAACCCGCTGGGCTGCGGCGCGGCGACCGCGTCCCAGAACTCCCCACCGTTGGTCGAGCGCCAGATGCCGCAATGGTGCTGGCACCACAGCACGTCCGGCTGCCCCGCGCAGTGCACGACGCGGTGCACGTCCTGGATGTTGGGGTCGGCGCGCCGCTCGGGCGGCATGTATCCGGCCTCCAGGCCTTCGGAGGTATTGCGCCAGCTGGCGCCGCCATCACGGCTTTGCCACACCCCGCCGCAGGAGATGGCCACCGTCAGATGCTGGGGGTCGCGCGGGTCGATCAATATCGAATGGATGCCGGCATGGTCATAACCCCCGCCAAGCCACTCCTTGCGCTCAGGCCGCAGCCACAGGTTTTCAGCCAGTTGCCAGCTGGCGCCGCCATCGGCAGAACTGAACAGCCCCGCCGGCAGGCAGCCGGCCCAGAGAATGCCAGGCCCCGCTTCCAGGCCCCACACCATGTCCACGCTCCACGGCGTAGGGTCGTCCTTCCAGAAACCATGGTCGGGTTTGGATGGGAACGCGGGCGCCGCGATGGCCTGCCATTGAACGCCGGCATCGACACTTTTCCAGAGCTTGATACCGAAGTGCCCCAGGCGCAGCGCCACGTACCAGGCCCCGTTGTACGGGTCTATGAGCAGTTGGCTGACCGGCTCACCGGGAAAGTGCGGCTCGCCGATCTGCCAGCCCGCATCGGACCGGCGCACGACAAACAAGCCTTTGCGCGTGCCCACCCAGAGGGTGTGTGCCGCCACAGGAGTCACGGGGGCGGCTTGCGCCGCCGGAGTCGGGGTTGCCATGTCTAACCTCCCGAGAGCGCCTGAATCACCACCACCTTGTCCTGCGGCTGCAGTGCAACGTCCAGTTGCGTCCGGCTGGCTATCTGGTGCGCATTGATGAACACAGCTACATGCTTGCGTATCGCGCCCTGCTCGTCAAGTACGTAGCTGCGCAAGGCGGGTGCCGCAAGGAATGCTGCATCGAGGGCCGCACCCAAGGTGGCCGCAGCCACCTGCTGGGGTGGGCATGCAGCATGGCGTGTGAGGGCCGGGGCGAACTCAACAGTGGGCATGACAGCCCTATTTTGCTACCAGATCGCCCTTGTGGTGTGACACCGCATCCTTGACCACGGCCTTGTTGGCACCCGGAATTTTGGCGCGGGCAAACAGCGAGTACATGGTCGGGACGACAAAAATGGTCAGCAAGGTGCCCAGCGACATGCCGCCCACAATGACCCAGCCAATCTGGATGCGGCTTTCGGCGCCGGCGCCATGCGCCATTGCCAGGGGCATCGCTCCCAGCACCATGGCACCGGTGGTCATCAGGATTGGGCGCAAGCGTTGCGACGATGCCTTCACGAGCGCATCAATCATCTCCATGCCCTGCCCGCGCAGCTGGTTGGTGAACTCGACAATCAGGATGCCGTGCTTGGTGATCAGCCCCACCAGCGTGATCAGCCCGATCTGGGAATAAACGTTGAGCGAGCCGCCGCTCCATTTCAGGGCCAGCAGCGCGCCAATCATGGACAGCGGCACCGACAGCATGATCACCAGCGGGTCCACAAAACTTTCAAACTGCGCAGCCAGCACCAAAAAAATGAACACCAGCGCCAGCACGAACACGATAGCCAGCGCACCCTGGGAGTTCTTGAATTCGCGTGAGGTGCCGTTGAGGTCGGTGCTGTAGCCCGTCTTCAGCACTTTGGTCGCGGTCTGGTCCATGAACTTCAGCGCCTCGCCCAGGGAGTAGTCGGCCGCCAGGCTGGCGGTAATCGACACCGACCGGCGTTGGCCGAAGTGGTTCAGTTCGCGTGGCGACACGCTTTCATGCACCTTCACCAACGCCGACAGCGGTATCACCACGTCGTTGCGGCCGCGCACGTAAATGCGGTCAATGTCTTCGGGTGTGCTGCGCCCGCTGGCCTCGGTTTGCACAATCACATCGTACTGCTCGGCATCGCGCTTGTAGCGCGTCACATTCCGCCCACCCAGCAGGGTTTCAATCGCCTTGGCCACCACTTCGACGCTTACACCCAGGTCCGCCGCCTTGTCGCGCTCCACCTCGATGCGCAACTCGGGCTTGTTCAGGCGCAAGTCCACATCGGGAGAGACGATGCCGGGATTCCTGGCAATCTCATCGAGCATCTGGCGCACGACGGTATTGAGGTTCTGGTAGCTGTCCGAGGTCTGGATCACAAAGTTGAGGGGCCGCTCGCGAAAGCCCTGGCCCAGGGACGGTGGCGTGATCGGAAACGCCGTGACGCCGGGCAACGCGTTGAACTTCGGTTGCAGTTCGCGCGCCATCTCCATGGTGGTGCGCTTGCGGTCATCCCAGTCCACCGTCCGGTACACCACGCTGGCCTGCGCGACCGTCGGATTGCCCACGTTGGCGAAAATGCGGTCGAACTCCTTGAAGGACTGCCCCATTTTCTCAAGCGCCTGGGCATAGCGGTTGGTGTAGTCCAGTGTGGCGCCGTCGGGCGCATTGACGTTGGCCAGGATCACGCCGCGGTCTTCGATTGGCGAGAGCTCCTGTTTCATGGACGGGAAAACCAGCGCGATCGCCAGTCCGCTCAGCAACATCACCGCCACCACCATCCAGCGCGCCTGAAATACCCAGCCCTTGATCCGCTGCCCCATGCCACCGCCAGCCTCTGGCTGGTAGCGTGTGGTGACCAGCCAGCGCAGCACAGCCGCATAGCGGTCCGAGGTGGACGTCAGCACGCGCTCCATGGTGCGGTCAAACAGATTGGGTTTGGGGTTATGCCTGAGCAGCTGGGTACACAGCATTGGCGTCAGCGTCAGCGCCACAAAGCCGGACACCACCACGGCACCGGCCAGCGCCAGCGCAAATTCCACAAACAGGCGCCCGGTGCGCCCCGGCGTGAACGCCAGCGGCGCATACACCGCCACCAGCGTTGCGGTCATGGTGATCACCGCAAAGCCGATTTCACGCGCGCCCTTGATGCCCGCAGAAAACGGGTCCATGCCCTCTTCAATGTGGCGGAAAATATTTTCCAGCATCACGATGGCATCGTCCACCACCAGACCGATCGCCAGCACCAGGGCCAGCAGCGTCAGCGTGTTGATGGTGAACCCGGCCAGCGCCATCAGGGCAAACGTTCCTATCAGGCTGACAGGAATGGTGACGATGGGAATGAGCGAGGCGCGCAGTGTGCGCAAAAACACAAAAATCACCAATGCCACCAGCGCCACCGCTTCGGCAATGGTGCGATAGACGTTCTTGACCGAACGGTCAATGAAGACCGAGTTGTCATTGGCAATATCAATCAGCATGCCCGGCGGCAGATCGGCCTTCAGCCTGGGGATGACGTCCCGTACACCCTTGGACAGGTCGAGCGGGTTGGCCGTGGCCTGGCGAATCACGCCAACCGCCACTGCCGAGCGGCCATTGAGCCTGACAGCAGTGCGCTCGTCAGCCGGGCCTTCTTGCACCCGGGCCACATCGCGGACCTTGACGGAAAACCCGTTGACGTTCTTGATCACAATCTCGCCAAATTGCGAAGGCTTCACGAGGTCGGTTTGCGAGGTCACGCTGAACTCGCGCTGCTGCGATTCGATCCTGCCAGCGGGCAACTCCAGGTTGCTGCGGCGGATCGCATCCTCGACATCCTGGGTGGTCAGCCGGTAAGCGGCCAGCCTGTCGGTGTCCAGCCAGACCCGCATCGCGTACTTGCGTTCGCCAAAAATGCGGACATCGGCCACACCCGTGACGGTCTGCAAACGTGGCTTGACAATGCGGTTGACCAGGTCGTTGATCTGCAGCGGCGTCATCGAATCGCTGGAAAAAGCGATTTGTATGACCGGGAAGGCGTCAGCCTCGACCTTGGCAATGACGGGCTCGTCAATCGCTTGCGGCAGGCGGTTGCGCACACGCGAGGTGCGGTCACGCACCTCGGCGGCGGCTGAGTCGGCATCTTTTTCGAGCCGGAAGCGCACGCTGATCTGCGCCTGGTCGGCCCGGCTGATGGAGGTGATCACGTCCACCGCATCAATACCCGCAATGGAGTCCTCCAGCGGCTTGGTCACTTGCGACTCAATCACCTCGGCGGAGGCCCCGGCGTAGCGCACGCTCACGGTGACCACGGGCTCGTCGATCTTGGGATATTCACGCACCGTGAGGCGGTTAAAGCTCACGGCGCCAATCAACACGATGAGCAGCGACAGCACGGTGGCAAATACCGGGCGGCGTATGGAGACTTCAGCGAGTTGCATAAGTATTTGTTGCGTCAATCACTCGGGTTCGCACTCAGGCAGGGTCGCGGCCCGCCGGGCTGGCGGGTCGACGCTCCGGCGTCGCGGCGTTGCGGGTCGGCGCAGGCGTTGCCGGGACGACTTCGGAGACCAGAACCCCACAGGGGTTGGGGCCCGACAGCACCGCCGGGGCATTGGCAAGCGCGCTATCAGGCCGAGGTGCCGATGCGGCGGATGCTGCGCCGGCCGCCGGGCGAGCCGCGCGGGCACTGGCCAGATCCACCACCGTCACCACGGTGCCATCACGCTGCACGCGCTGCTGACCGGTCGTTACCACGGTTTCGCCGGGCTCAAGTCCGGAGAGAATTTCCACCTTGCCGGGGCTGCGCAAACCCACTTTCACTTCCACGCGCTGGGTTGTTCTCGTCTGCTCGTTCGGGTTGCCCTGCAGCTTGATGACGAACTGCCTGCCGCCCAGCGGCACAATCGCCTCTTCGGGAATCACCCTGGCGTTGTCGCGCACGCCAAAGACCGTGTTGACGCGGGCAAACATGCCGGGACGCAACTGCAGCTGACGGTTGTCAATGCAGCCCCGAACCCCTACAGAGCGGCCATTGGCGTCGATGAGGGGATCAATGGCCTGAATCTGCGCCGTGTAGGGGCGACCTGGTAGCGCATCGATGTCCAGCACCGCCGTCTGGCCGCGCTTGATCTTGCTCTGAAAACGCTCCGGCAGCCGGAAGTCAACATAGATGGCCTCGATGTCTTCAATGTTCACGATGTCGGCACCGTCCTTCAGGTAGTCCCCGACGTTGACCTGCCGGATACCGGCTATGCCGTCAAATGGCGCCACGATCTTCAGGCGCGCCGCGGTGGCCTTGGCCAGCGCAAGCTTGGCTTCGGCGACCTGCAGATTGGCCGCACTTTCATCGAGAGAGCGCTGGCTGATGAAGTTTTGCGCCACCAGTTCCTGGTTGCGCTTCTGGTTGGCCCGGGCAATCGACAGCTCAGCCAGGCTTTGCTGGACTTGCGCCAGCGGCAACTGGTCATCAAACTGCACCAGCACCTGGCCTTTGCGCACACGCTGTCCATCGACGAAATTGAGTTGGGTAATACGCCCGCTGACCTCCGGACGCAACACCACTCCCCTGCGCGAACGCAAACTCCCCACGGCCTGGGTATCGTCCACGAGCCGGGTGAGCTCCACACTGGCAACCTCCACAGTCGGCGGCTTGCCGCCTCCATTTGCGCTGGCAGCGCCCTGAGCCGGCGCAGCCGGCGGTGATGCCGCCGAGGACCCCCCTGCGGAGCCCTCACTGGATTTGGGTTGCTGGTACCACCATGCAACGCCCGAGGCAACCGCAATGCCCGCAACCGCGACCGCCGTGTAAATTGCTTTGGATGCCATGAACGAAGTAACTTGTTAGGAAAAGAAACAAGCTTTCAATGTAGCAGGACGCGGCGCCGGGTGCAGCTTATCCGGGCCCTTGACCACGAAGTTGTGGACAGCTTTACAACGCCTTTACCAAACCGCAGACACACCGGGCCCGGTCGGGCCGGGGCAATGCTATGTACGCATACTTGTGGTGCGCCTTTCCCCCTTTTATTCCCCCCTTTTATTTCCCCTTTTTTCCTCTCCTGCCCGGGATAATCCGTGGCAGCTCAAGGAAGTCAGCGACGGCCGAGGGCACGCTCCACGCCCCGGTTGGCCAACGCATCAGCGCGCTCGTTGCCGGGATCGCCCGCATGGCCCTTGACCCATCGCCAATCAATTTTGTGACCGCTGGACGTCACCAGCGCATCCAGCCGTTGCCACAGATCCACGTTTTTGACGGGCGCCTTGGCGGCGGTACGCCAGCCCCTGGCCTTCCAGCCGTGGATCCACTCGGTGATGCCCTTGCGGACATATTCGCTGTCCAGGTACAGCGTGACACGGCATGGCCGCTTCAATGCGGCCAGCGCCTCGATCACTGCGGTCATTTCCATGCGGTTGTTGGTGGTGACGGCTTCACCGCCAAACAGCTCTTTCTCGGTATCGCCCATCGCCAGCAACACCCCCCAGCCACCGGGCCCGGGATTACCCTTGCATGCGCCATCGGTGTAAATCACTACCTGTGTTTGTGTTGTTGTGCCTGCTTGTGTGTCGGTCATGAGTTGTCGTGAATTCCAGGGGGACTCGAAGGTCTGGCCCACGGGGGTTGAAAAATTCAGGCCTGCGGCCTGGAGCGCGTTGCCGGCTGCTTGTTGGCCACGGCGGTTGGCGCCGCGGCCGGGTTTTTGCGCGCCTTCCAGGCGGGCTCCAGCAAACGGACACCCCGCACGCGCTTGACCGCGACCAGGAAGTAAACGGCCCCAAAGATGGGCCACCAACGCTCTCCCGCCGCATCCATCCACTCAAAACGGTCCAGCCATTTCTGGCTGGTGAGCGCCGGTCGGTAGCAGCCAAAGCGCCCCGACTCTACCTCAAAGTCAAGCAGCCTGAGCCAGTCGCGCAAACGCCAATAGCCAATGAACTCACCGGTTTTTGGCAGAAACAGGTCCTGATAACCCAGGCGCTGGTAAAAGTGGCCGCGCGACTGGCGAAAACCCCAGAGGCTGGTCGGGTTGAACCCGCTGATGACCACGCGCCCTTCGGGCACCAGAACCCGCTCCACTTCACGCAGCGTGGCGTGGGGGTCGCTGCTGAGCTCGAGCGTGTGCGGCAGGACCACCAGGTCCAGGCTGTTTTCCGGAAACGGCAGTGCCGCGGAATCCGTGATCAGGGCGGCACACGGGGAACTTCGAATGGCGGCCGAGGTCGCATCAGGGGCGCCGTCAGCCACAGGTGCCGAAGAAGTCGTTGTCAATGGGGAGTCCAGCGCCAGCCACTTGTGCGGCATGCGATTGGCTTGCAGGGTGTCGAGTTCGGGCAGGCCCAGCTGCAAGGCATGGTAGCCAAAAATATCATTGACCACCTGGTCGAAATGGGTACGTTCCCAGCGCAGCAGGTATCTGCCAGGCGGGGTCGTCAGCCAATCGGTCAATCCTATAATTTCCGAGTTCATCGAAGCCATTGCATGTATTTGATCCCCATTCCCGCGTTGACCGACAACTACCTCGGGTCGTTGCATGACGGCAAGCGCGCCCTGATCGTGGATCCAGGTGATGCCGGGCCGCTACTACACGCACTGAAACAGCACGCATTGCAATTAGAGTCGATTCTAGTCACGCACCACCCTGCGGACTACACGGGACGTGTAGACGCTCTGCCTAGTGCCGCCGGGGCCGCGGTGTTTGGGGGCACGCCGACGCCAATACATTCAGCGCCCGATCAGCGGGCGGCCCCGCCACCCTTGCCGACGTCCGTCGGCCGGGAACTCCTCATTAACCCGTTTCTTGCCAAGCAAACCACTATCATGGCAGCTGCCCGCCGCTTTGCTGCATCGGCCCATGATGACGCCACGGTATTTGCCGCCACAAGGCAGTAGAAAAACCAATTCAAATGATGCCTTCCCCACCAACCGCAGTTGCCCCCCGCTTTTTCATCCCGCACGCCTGCTTCGTGTCTCTTGCGTTCCTTCTCGTGCTCGCAGTGCTGGCGGGCTGCGCCAGCCCGCCGGGCATGCCAGGTGATCCGGTGCTCATGACGGGGCAACAGGGGACGGGACAACAAGGCCCGGCGAAGGATCCCGGCCCCAAGCCGCTGGTCCCCAATGGCCCACTACAGGTCATCACGCCGGGCCAGGCCGGCTCGCACCAGATTGCGTCCACCGAGCCACCCAAGGAGTTGTGGGACCGGATTCGCCGCGGCTTTGCCATGCCCAACCTGCAGAATGAGCTGGTGACTGACCGTGAGCAATGGTATGTCAGCCGGCCCGACTACATCCAGCGCATGACCGAGCGCTCCAGCAAGTATCTCTTTCATATTGTTGAAGAACTCGAGCGCCGCCAGATGCCTACCGAACTGGCCCTCTTGCCCTTCATTGAGAGCGCCTTCAATCCCCAGGCAGTCTCCAGCGCCAAAGCCGCCGGCATGTGGCAGTTCATGCCTGCCACGGGCAAGTACTTCGACCTGAAGCAAAACGCTTTTCGCGATGACCGCCGGGATGTGCTGGCCTCGACCCGGGCGGCGCTGGACTATCTGCAAAAGCTCTATGGCATGTTTGGTGACTGGCACCTGGCGCTGGCCGCCTACAACTGGGGCGAAGGCAGCGTGGGCCGGGCCATCGCCAAAAACCAGCGAGCCGGCCTGGGCACCAGTTACCTTGACCTCAACATGCCGGCGGAGACCCGGCTTTACGTTCCCAAGCTGCAGGCCGTGAAAAACATCGTGGCGAACCCGCAGGCGTTCAGCACGGAATTGCCGCTGATCGAAAACCACCCCTATTTCCAGCAGGTCATGATCACCCGGGACATTGACGTTACCCTGGCCGCGCGGCTGGCGGACGTCAAGCTTGAAGACTTCAAGGCGCTCAATCCCTCGGCCCATCGCCCGGTCATCATCGCGGCAGGCACCCCCCAAATTTTGCTGCCGTGGGACAACGCCATCGTCTTCCTGCGCAATTTTGAAGCCTACAGCCAGGGGCAGTACGCCAGCTGGACGGCGTGGACAGCCCCGAAGACCATGAACCCGGCCGAGGCAGCGCGCCGCACCGGCATGAGTGAGACCGATCTGCGCAGCGTCAACAACATACCGCCGCGCATGCTGATCAAGGCAGGCTCTACCCTGCTGGTGCCGCGCTCGGCAAAAATGGAAGACGATGTGACGGGTCACGTGGTCGACAGTGCCCAGATGTCATTGGCGCCTGAAATCGTCACGCGGCGTACCACCGTCAAGGCGCGCAAGGGTGAATCGGTAGCCACCATCGCCAGGCGCTACAAATTGAGCGCGGCCAACGTGGCCGAATGGAACGGTGTCAGCACCTCTGCCGCCTTCAAGCTGGGGCATCAGGTGGTTGTGTTTTTGCCGGTCAAGAGCACGTCCTCCGGCCGCAACAACGTCAAGGCCGTCAAGCGCAGCACCAGCAAAACCGTGGTCAAAACCAAAAGACGCTGAGCACGCCGACGAAACAGCCACGACGCAATACGGCGTCAGGAGTTGATGGCCTGAAGATCGACCGCCAGGGCCCTGACCGAAGCGTCGTCCCGCAATTTGAATTTGGCCACCCGGTGCGTCGGCGTGTGCGGCAGCGTCTCGACCAGCGCCACATAGCGTGGCACCTTGATGGCAGCGAGCCTTTCACGGCACCACTGGGCAATCTCCTCGTGCCTGAGCGCCATGCCCGGCCGCACCACCACCGCCACCAGAATCTCGTCCTCACCCAACTCCGAGGGGACCGGTATGGCTGCTGACTCAAGTACGGCCGGATGGTTGCCAATCACGCGATCCAGCTCCGCGCCAGAGATGTTTTCACCACGCTTGCGGATGATGTCCTTCTTGCGGGCGACAAACCAGAAATAGTGATCCTCGTCGACATAAGCCAGGTCTCCCGTGAGAAACCAGCCGTCGCGGAATGCCGCGCGGGTTTGCGCCTCGTCCCTGAAATAGCCCTGCATCACCATGGGCGTGCGCACAACCAGTTCACCCACCTGCCCTGCCGACAAAAACTGACCGGCATCGTCGGCAATACGCAGTTCGGCGAGCGATACCGCCGGGTCAGGATGCCGGCTGGGCTTGCCCATGCTGAGTACCTTGTGCGGACCGCAAAACGGGTTGTTCAGGGCGCCCGGGATTTCCGACATGCCGTAGCCCTCAATCAGGGTCGGCACATGAAACTCCTGCTGGAAGACACGAAAGGTTTCCTCGTCAAACGGTGCGCCGTACATTTTTTGCAGACGATGGCCCGGCACGTATTCGGTGCGGGGTCGCCGCATCAGAATGCTGCTGGCCGCCGCGATGGTATTGACCTCGGTCGCGCCGGTGTCCTTCACGGTTGTCCAGAATTTCGATGCAGAAAACCTGGGCTCCAGAATCAGGGTCGCGCCAGCCGCCAGCGAACCCGCCAGCGAATAAAAAATCGCATTGACATGGAACATCGGGAGCACGCACAGCAGTCTGTCATTCGGCTGCAGGTACATGCGCTCCACGAAGCCCTCGCCGGCGGTCAGGAAGCTGCGCTGGCTATGCATCACGCCTTTGGGAAAGCCCGTTGTACCCGAGGTGTAAATGAACACGCTGGTCGCGTCCGGACTCTTCAGCGGCACCGGCGCCACGTCAGGGTAGGCCCTCGCCTCCACCGACAAAACCGGCAGGGCTTGCAGCTCGGAGCCGTTCCCCGCTTCGTTCAGCATCAGCCAGGGCATCGCTTCCAGCCGGTCGCAGGCCGCGCGCACCGTCGGCAACGCCACCGGGGAGCAGATTACGCCGTATACCTCTGCATGGGTGAACACATAACGCGTTTCTTCCACGCCGTAGTCGGGGTTGACCGGCACCATGATGGCCCCCAAGCTGGCCAGCGCAAAAAAAGCAAAAACGGTAGACGGATGGTTGAGCGACATCACACCCACCCGGTCGCCCGCCCTCACCCCTTTGGCTGCGAGCACGGCCGCCGTACGCCCGACCTCGTCCAGGACCTCGGCATAGCTGATGGAACGCCCCTGGTAGACAATGAATTCGTGCGCACCCGCGACGGCAACGCGACTTCGCAGCATCGATGCCATCGTGCCGTCATGCGGCGGATACAGCTTTAAAACATCGAGTGGTGACAGCATGGCTTCAGGCATTCTTGCCACGCAGGTGACCACGCGAATGGGTTGTGGCCTCCTCCTCGGTACGATGCCAAAGCTCCATGGCCATGGGCTGCCGCGCCTCTTCCAGCACATGGCCGACCAGCCCCACCGCCCGGGCCATCACGCCCAGGCCGTGCGAAACCTTCCAGGACAGGCCCATCTCACAGCACAGCGCACCAATGGCGCCGGTGGCATTGATAGGCAGCTGCTTGCCGTAGGAAGCACCTGCAGCGTCGGCCACACCCTGCATCAGTTCAACATAGCGTCCGTGAAAACCGGTCTGCTGCGCAATGGCAAACAGACGCAGCGTGCGGGGATCCACCGGCTTGTGAATCGGATGGCCCAAACCCGGAATGATTTTTTTCTGCTCCCTATGGGTTTGCACGATGTCCTGCGCGAGCTCCTGCAGAGAGGCTACCGGCGGCTCATCCGGCCCGCCCTTTGGCTGCGGCAAAGCGGCGGCCAGCATGCGCGCCGATCCTTCTGTCGAGCCGACAAAGACGCTGCCCAGGCCAAGCAGGCCCGCAGCCACAGCGGCCTGCATGGCCTCCGGTGCGCCGGCGTACGTCATGCGGGCCGCGAGGGTAGACGGGACAATGCCGTGCTCCACCAGCGTGACCAGGATGGCATTGAACATCCTCGATTCGTTGGTGTTGGGCAGGCGCCCCGTCACCTCGAGAAACGCCATGTCGCCGAAATTGACCTCACCCATCAGGTCATTGCACAGGTCATAGCCATGCACACCAATGGCTTCGGGCGTGCTCCAGGCAATGTCCGAACGCAAAGGGGCTCTTTTACTCATATGTGTCCTCATGTCCTCATGTGGTCTATAGCTCTGTAGCTGGATGGCCGGGGTCGGCCCTCCGGCGCCAAAGGGCGAACCCTTTTCCTGCCAACGGTTGCCTTCGGTCAGTCAAGCTTGGCGCCGGACACCTTGACCTTCTGCGCGCCGAGTTCACGGTCGGAGGTGAGAAAGGCCGCGAACTGCTCGGGCGTGTCGCCCACCGCGTCAAAGCCCAGCGGCTGCAGGTATTTGCTTTTGAAGTCCGCGGCGTTGATGATCTTGCTCATGTCGCGGGCAAAGCGGCTGGTGATGTCGGCCGGTGTTCCTTTGGGAGCCACCACGCCGAAATAGTACGAGGCATCAAACGAGGGATAACCGACTTCGGCGAAAGTAGGCACGTTCGGGGCCGCGGGTTGTCGGTTGCGACCCGAAACCGCCAGCGCCTTGATCTTGCCCGACTCCAGGAAAGGCGCCACGCCGCCCGTCACCGCAAACATCACGTCGATGCGGCCGGCCATCAGCTCCTGAACAGCCGCAGGCAAACCCTTGAACGCGACATGCTCCATCTGCAAGCCGTTGATGCTGTTGAACCAGGCCGAGGCCAGGTGGTTCACGCCGCCTGCACCTATCGAGCCGTAGTTGAGCTTGCCCGGGTTGCGCTTGACGTAGTCGATGAACTCCTTGACGTTGGCGGCCGGAAAGTCGGGACGCGTCACCAGCATCAGATTGCCGACGGCCAGCTTGGCGACCGGCACGAAGTCCTTGACCGGGTCATAGGGAATCTTGGGGTAGAGGTTCTGGTTCAGGCTGTAGGCGCCGTCGGAGGCCACCAGGAAGGTATAGCCGTCTCCCGGGCTTTTGGCCACCAGGTCGGCGGCAATGATTTCATTGGCACCCGGCTTGTTGTCGACGATGAAGGGCTGGCCCCAGCTGTCACCAAGCTTCTGGCTGATGGCGCGCACCATCACGTCAGCAGGACCGCCGGCGCTATATGGCAGAACGATGCGAATCGGTTTGGAGGGATAAGTCTGGGCCTGCGCGATACCACCCCACGCCAGCCCCGCCAACACACCCAGCACCATCGAACGACGCAGTAATTTCATGTTTGTCTCCATGTATATGATTAATAAAAAATGAGGTTTCAAAAATAAGTCCTATATATGAACTTATTTTTCAACTTAAATTTTATGAATTTACGAGTTAACACCCTAGGAACAAGATCATTTGTTTCATCGTATTTTTCGATTTCTTATAAAAACGTACGTTATTTGGACTTTTTTTTTGATTTACCCCTATGCTCCAGGACATGAAACATGAACTTGAACCTGAAGCCGAGCTGGTTACCGGCGCGCAGACTGTCGACCGGGCCTGCGAGTTACTGCGCGAAATCGCGCGCACGGGCGGGCGCGGCATACGCCTCCTTGATCTGTGCAACGCCGCGGGACTCAGTCGACCGACGGCGCACCGCATCCTGCGTTCATTACAGATGGCCGGGTTGGTGCAGCAAAGCACCGAGAACCGCCGTTATGCATTGGGTAGCGGGATGTTCGAACTGGGGCTGGCGGCGCCCAACCCGATCACCCAATTTCCGCAGGTGCGCAGCATCGCGGAAGAACTGGCAGCCAGCACCAATGACACGGTCTACCTGATGCTGCGGAGTTACGACGACGTGGTGTGCGCATGGCGAGCCCAGGGGGCCTACCCCATCAAGGCCAATGTGGTGGCACTCGGTGATAGACGCCCGCTCGGCGCGAGCGTGGCCGGACTCGGCATTCTGGCTTGCCTGCCACGGGAAGAATCCGACGCATTGATTGATACCCACGGCGCCAGTCTGGCGGACTTTTGCAGAATGACACCCGCTGACGTGAAGCGTCACGTCGAAGAGGCTCGCCACAAGGGCTACGCGGTCGGGGTGAATGCCGTCATGGAAGGCGTGACAGCGGTCGGGATGGCCGTGCCGGCGAGCTACCAGCGGCCCTATATGGCGTTAAGCGTCTCAGCGATCTCATCGCGGATTCCACCGGAGCGGATCCCCGAACTGGTCACCCTGCTAAAGCACTCCACCGCAAAGATAGCCGCGGTGACGGCAAGCAACCATGCTGCGCGGTAAATGCTGCCGCAGTGCTTCAGGACGGTCAAGCTGCCGCGCACGGAACCCGGCGAGGGGTTAAAGCCGAAGCGTCCCCACCCCAAACAGGCCAATGAGCCCGATGACGATCAGGTAGATCGCCACGATGTAGTTCAAAAGGCGTGGAATGAGCAGAATCAGAATGCCGGCTGTCAGGGAGACGATCGGACCGATGCTGATTGAGGCGTTCATGGTGTCTCCTGTAGTCTTGGGGCGGGCTCTGGAACTGTCTCCGTCTTGTACGAAGGCGATTCCCGGAGAGGCCTACCCTCAACTGTACTGAACCGCGCGAGCCATCGCTGTAGGACGGCAGGATGAGCTTCGAAAACCGGCAGACAGCAGGTGTTTGCTGAAAAATTCAGCGCATTCGGATCAGCGCTTTCCGGCTGCGTTGGTCAGCGGCCCCTTTACCGAGCCAGAACCGCCCCACTTCCCACCAGCTGGTGCGGATAGCAGTCACCGAACTCGCCCAGGCCGACCCGTCCCAGCCAGGCCTGCGCCCGTGTGCGTGCCTCGCTGTCGGGCACACCGCGGTATTGCAGGCCCATCATGACATTGCCGATGGCGCTGCGCCAAGGCATCAGGGCGTCCGTCTGGAACATGTAGCCCGCACGCGTGTTGATGCCTTGCAGCGGCTGGCTAAATACCCTCACTTCACCCGAAGAAGGTTGCAGCAGGCCCGCGCCCATATTGAGCAGCGTGGACTTGCCGCAACCCGTCGGACCAACCACCGAGACAAACTCGCCCGCCTTGAAGCGCAGTGTGGTGTTGCTGACAGCTGTGTAGCGCGGGCCGCCATCATTCTGCGACACGAAGGTGCAGGTGATGTCGTGCAACTCAAGCGCGCAGGCGTCAGCTATGTCTGACATGGCGCGAGCCTGCCCCATGCTTTCCGCCCGGCAGAGGCCAGTAGAGGCCAGTAGAGGCCGGCACCGGGAGCCTACAGGGTATTGCTCAAGCCTTGAACCGCTCTTTGGCCCGGCGCGCGAATTCATTGGTGTAGGTTTTGGCCAGGTCTATCCTGTCGGCTTTGATGCTGGGGTCAAAACTGGCCAGCGCCCTCAGGGCCGTACGCGCACCGTCATCAGGAATGATGCCGTCAAGCGCAATCGACTCGCGCACCTTGTTGAATGAGGCGAGGTACAGCGCACGGTCACCCAGCAGGTAGCTTTCTGGCACGGTCTTGATGATGTCGCCGGGACCAGCCGTCTGCAACCACTTCAGGCCGTGGACGATGGCATTGGCCATCGCCTGGCAGGTATTCGGATTTTTCTGGATGAAGTCCGCGGGCGCGTAGAGGCATGCGGCCGGCATCGGCCCGCCGAATACGTCAAGCGTCCCTTTGAGCGTGCGTGTGTCTGAAATGATTTTGACCTCGCCCTTTTGCTCCAGCATGGTCATGACCGGGTCGGTGTTGCTCATGGCATCAATCTGGCCGGAGCGCAGCGCAGTGAGCGCCCCGGCAGCGGTTCCCACACCGATAAAGCTCACGTCGCTGGCCTTGAGGCCGCCGCGCGACAGCACCAGATTGGCCATCATGTTGGTGGACGAGCCGGGCGCCGACACACCGATCTTCTTGCCCCTCAGGTCGGTAATCGATTTGTAATTGGGGAGGTTTTTGGTAGAAACGCCAAACGCAATTTGCGGCGCCCTGCCCTGCAGCACGAAAGCCCGGAACATCTGGTTCCTGGACTGCAGGTTGATGGTGTGCTCGAAGGCACCCGAACAGACATCGGCCGAACCACCCACCACCGCCTGCAGCGCGCGCGCGCCGCCAGCGAAGTCACTGATCTCGATATCCAGGCCTTCGGCCTTGAAGTAACCAAGCTGCTCGGAGATTGTCAGGGGGAGGTAATAAAACGCGGCCTTGCCGCCGACGGCGAGCGAGATTTTTGTTTTTTCAAGCTTGGGCTGTGCACGCAGGACCGACAATGACAACGTAGCCGCGGCCAGCGCGGCGCCACCGGCAAAGATCCGGCGCGAAATCAAGGGTGGGCGGGTCATGCGAAGTCCTCTCTTTGGTCAAAAAGAAGGATATCGGGACGTTAAAAAACCCGCATCGGGGTCATCCCGTGCGGGTTTTTACCGAAGGGCGGCGCTCGGTTACCAGTGGTTACTAGCCCTTGCCAGACATAACAGATCAGGCGCGCCGGACGCCCCTGGTTTCACCGATAGCCGGAGAAGAGGATGCCGATGTTGACCAGCATCGCCAGGGCCCAGATTGCAGAGCGGGCTTGGGCCAAATCGGCGATGTACATCATGATGTAGGCGATACGCAGCACGATGAACAGCAAGGCCAGAATGTCCAGGCTTGTCTGCCCGGCCTGCAACAGGTGCGCAATGATGACCGCGGCAAAGAAGAAAGGCAGCGCCTCGAAGGTGTTGGCCTGGGCTGCATTGGCCCGACCGCGCCAATCAGTCTGTCGGGCCAGCCAGCCGCGCGGGTTGTTGTTGTCAAAGCCTCCCTGGCGTTTGGGGGTGGTCATCATGCCGTACTTCGCAAGCCCGGCGCAGGCCAGGGGCAGCAAGGCAGCGATCAGTACACACCAATAGGCAATGGTGAAACGTGCAAACGTCATGGTGAATCCCTCGTCCAGTTTTTTTGGGCTTAGTTTTTTTCGCTTTCGCCCTGTTTTTATTCAATGCATCGCGCAGACTATGAAAATGATAGCAGCCTGCCCCTCCACTGTTTCAGTTGCATCTATCGCCATCGCCGCCGTCATCGGCGGTCCACCAGCGCGTGGGCAATCGTGCCCAAATCCACGTACTCCAGTTCACTGCCTACGGGAACACCCCGGGCCAGGCGCGTCACCTGTACGCCGCGGCTTTTCAGCGCCTGGGCAATCACGTGCGCCGTTGCCTCGCCCTCGGCGGTGAAGTTGGTGGCCAGAATGACCTCTTGCACCTCACGCGAGGCCGGCGGCACCGGCTCGCCATGCTCGTCCCGGGGCACGACGCGGTCAAACAGTTTTTGCAGGCCGATGTCGTTCGGTCCAATGCCATCCAGCGGACTGAGCTTGCCCATGAGCACGAAGTAAAGGCCCCTGTAGGCCAGCGTCCGCTCCAGTGCCGCCTGGTCTGCCGGAGTTTCCACCACACACAGCTTGCTCCGGTCGCGTTGCGGATTCGCGCAGGTGGCACAAACCTCCTGCTCGGTCAGGGTGTTGCACAGGGTGCAATGCCTGATGCTGCTCACCGCATGCTCCAGGGCCCGCGCGATCTGCAAAGCGCCGGGCTTGTCGTGCTGCAGCAGATGAAAAGCCATGCGCGCAGCCGATTTGACACCCACCCCCGGCAGCTTGCGCAGCGCCTGGGTCAGGCCTTCGAGAGCGTTGGAGTCAGCCATTGGAAATGCGGGTCCGCCGTGGGTGTCGAGTTCGCACAAATACCCGGCTACAAGCCCGCAACGGCAGCCTCAGCCAGACCGGAGACGATCAGAATGGAAACTTCATGCCCCCAGGCAGTCCCGGCATGCCGGCTGTCAACTTGCCCATTTTTTCCTGGCTGACTTCCTCGGCCTTGCGTACTGCCGCGTTGAAAGCAGCCGCCACCAGGTCTTCGAGCATGTCTTTGTCATCAGCCAGCAAACTGGGGTCAATCTCAATGCGCTTGACGTCGTGCTTGCAGGTCATGGTGACCTTGACGAGGCCGGCGCCGGCTTCCGCCGTCACTTCGACAAAAGCCAGTTCTTCCTGCGCTTTTTTGAGGTTGTCCTGCATCGCCTGCGCCTGTTTCATGAGGCCTGCGAGTTGTCCTTTGTTGAACATGGTTCTTTCCTTTAAATTCCGGCTTTACAACGGGTGTCGATCATATCGGCTTGGGGGCAAGGGGCCTGATGCTGCCCGGAACGATCCTGGCCCCCCAATCGCGAATCATGTCCTGCACAAACGGGTCGTTCTGAATCATCTCTTCGGCAGCCCGCTGGCGCTCGGCCGCCGCGGCAGCGTTGCGGCGTGCCGGGGTGTCACTCACGGGGCCTATTTCCACCGTCAGCCTGATGGCCGTGTCGTCGAGGGCCTGTTGCAATGCAGCCTGCAATTTCTCGCGGGCTGCGGTCTGGTTCAATGACTCCCGCTCCACACGCAAGATCCATGAGCCGTCGTCCCGGCTGCGCAGCTCTGACTGCAGCGCCAGCTCGCGTGTCAGCGCGGCAACCGCCTCGGCCACCACCAGTTGGTTCACGGTCTGGCTCCATACATCGCCGAGCGGCGTGATGGCCAGGGGTACGGCAGCGGGTGCGGTTGGCTGCATCCGCTGTGCGGGCGTCGGCCCGCGAGGCGGCTCCACAGACGCTTCTGAATTGATAGCAACAGGCTCAGCTTTTACTGTAGCGGGAGCCTCGTTGCGTCCTTGACCCTGGCTTGGGAAGCGTTCCGGCGCCATGTCAGGCACTGGCCGGGACATCGGCGCCGCCACAGCCGGCTCAGGCACCGCATGCGCGGCAGCAACGGCCGGCTCAGGCTGCGGCTTTTTTTCGGGCTCGGCGGCGCTCCCCGGCGAGGAGCCTGGTGACCTGGGCTGTGCGGCAGGCACCGGAATGGCCGACGGCTTGAACGCCAGCAAGCGCAACAGCACCATGGTCAGACCCGCATACTCATCGGGCGCCAGGCCCAACTCGCCGCGGCCATGCAGGCACAGGCTGTATAGCAGCTGTGTTTCGTCGGCTGGCAAGGTGCGGGCCAGCCGGGCTGTTTCGGCGATTTCGGGGTCGGCATCATCGCCGGCCCCCCTGTCCGGCACAGCCTGCAGCACCGCCATGCGCTGCAGCACGGTGGTCATTTCTTCGAGCGTGGAAGCGGCGCTCAGGCCATTGAGCCGCAAGGCTTCGGAGGTTTCCACCACCGTTTTCCCGTCGCCGCGCGCCAGCGCATCCAGCAGGCGAAACACATAGCTGCGGTCCACGCTGCCCAGCATGGTGCGCACACTGGCTTCCAGCAATTGGCCAGAACCAAAGGCAATGGCCTGATCAGTCAGCGAGAGCGCATCGCGCATGGAGCCTCGGGCCGCACGCGCCAACAGGCGCAGGGCCTGGGGCTCGGCGGGCACATTTTCGGTGCCCAGCACCAAGGCCAGGTGCTCCAGCACCGTCTCAGGCGCCATGGGGCGCAGATTGAACTGCAGGCAGCGCGACAGCACGGTGGCCGGCACCTTCTGCGGATCGGTTGTGGCGAGCACAAATTTGAGGTACTCGGGGGGTTCTTCAAGCGTCTTGAGCATGGCGTTGAACGCCGTGTTCGTGAGCATGTGAACCTCGTCAATCATGAAGACCTTGAAGCGTCCGACCACCGGCTTGTAAACCGCCTGCTCCAGCAACTGCGCAATTTCATCCACCCCCCGGTTGGACGCCGCGTCCAGTTCGGTGTAGTCGACAAAGCGGCCGCTGTCGATGTCGATGCATGCCTGGCAAACGCCGCAGGGCTCGGCGGTAATGCCGCCCTGCCCGTCAGGTCCTGTGCAATTGAGCGACTTGGCGAGAATGCGTGACACAGTGGTTTTGCCAACGCCCCGCGTGCCGGTGAAGAGATAGGCGTGGTGCAAGCGCCGTGTGCTCAGCGCATTGCCAAGTGCCTGCACCACATGCGACTGACCCACCATTTCAGAGAAATTTCGGGGACGGTATTTGCGGGCAAGAACTAGATAGGACATTCAGCCATTCTAAATTGCCGTGGGATTATGCGGTTGAAACTGCTGAGGCGGCGGGCGCCCGGCATCAGCCCCCGCGAGACGGTGTGGGCGATAGTTTTTTATTCAACACGACACGCCAAGCTCCCTTGGACCATGGGTAAACGACTGGTAAAAATGGTTTGACAGGTGTCGCGGCTTGCAACGCCGCAGCAAGGTCATTCCCAACTCCCTTACAATAACCGGTGACGGGCCTTCCCGCATGATAAAGCGGCCAACCGGGTCAGGTGGGGAACCAAGCAGCCCTAACTGTGGAGTCAGTGCCGGGGTCAAGGCTCGTCACCTTATTCATCAAAAACCGTGTATTCATGCGGTTTCCAAGCCCATCGGGGCTCTCGCTTCGGCTTTTGTATCACTTCGTTGTGTCACTTTCTTAATCTATGACTACGGATAAAGACATGGCACAGATAGAAGGGCTTCCCTCACGCGCGCTGCGCGGCCTGTGCAACCCATGGATTGAACCCCTTGCCCAACGCCGGCGACCATCTGGCGGACGGCCCCAAAGACAAGACGTCGCGCCGCTATCAGCGTAAAAGCTCTTCGATGGCCGCCGTGGTGTTCAGCGCGTGTTCGGCGATCTGCGCCGACATCAGCGCCAGCGAAGCCAGGGGGTAAGTGCCGCTGACAATGCCGCAGTAGGCGACCTCGGCGGCCACCGCATCCTGGCCCAGTCCTTCGGTGGCGGCGGTGATGCACTCCTCGGCACTCGCCAGGCCTGCGTCGCCGAAGAGCTCCTGGCCTTCATGGCTTACGCGGTAGTCAAAACGTCCCGCCCCGTCAGGGTCAATGGAAAAACGAACAATCATGCCAGCAGGTCTTTCTCAGGAAATCCATCGGCCTCGGGCATGACCACCACGGTCAGCCAGTAACCGGCCAACTCGCCGATCACTTTGACAAAGCTCTCAAAATCGACGGGTTTGGTAATGTAGGAGTTGCAGCGCAGACTGTACATTTTCTGGATGTCGGCGGCTTCGTAAGAGGTGGTCAGCACCACCACCGGCAGATGGCGAAGTTTTTCGTCCTTGACGATTTCAGACAGCACTTCATGACCATCCATTATCGGCATGTGCATGTCCAGCAGGATCAGGTCAGGGGTGGGAACATTGGCATAAGGACCTTGCTTGCGCAGAAACTGCATGCATTTTTTGCCGTCGTCGACATGATGCAGATTGACGCGCAGACTGGCCGAGTCAAACGCTTCGCGGGTTAAAAAAACATCGTCCTCGTTGTCTTCAACCAGCAAAATTTCTGCAACGCGGCTGCCGGCGAGGGGTCGGGTCTTCATGAAGGGCTGCTCTTGGAAAGCATATCCGGGATTGTGAAGCAGAAAGTGCTTCCTTCACAGGGGGCTGACTTTATCCAGATTCTGCTACCGTGGCGCTCAATGAGCGCTGCGGCAAACAGCCAGTCCAATGCCAGAGTCAAAAAGCAATTGAAGAAGTTGAAGCAATTGAAGCAATTGAACCGCTATCAAATCTGCGGTCAGATCAACAGCGATGGGTCAATAGCGATTGCCGGCATCCTTCTGCTGGAGATCAAAATGACGCAGGACGCCCTGCCCGGCCACATATCCGCTGGCAAAACAGGCCGTGAGCAGGTAGCCGCCCGTGGGCGCTTCCCAGTCAAGCATTTCGCCGGCGCAAAATACGGGTTGGGCTATACCTTTGGGTGCCTGAAGTTGCAGCTGTGCGTCCATTGCTTCAAAAGGCACGCCACCGGCGCTGCTAATGGCTTCGTCGATCGGCCGGGGAGCGAGCAGCGTCACCGGTAATGCCTTGATGGCGTGGGCAAGCTGGACGGGGTCGTTGATGGCGTCCTTGCCGAGCAGTTCATGGAGGATGGCGGCCTTGATGCCGTCGAGGTTCAGGCGGCTTTTCAGGTGGCTGGACAGCGAGCGCGAGCCACGCGGGTGACGCACCTCAACCAATACCTGCTCTGGCGATTTGTCCGGCAGCAAATCGAGCTTGAAGGTGGCGCTTGCGTGCGTCGCAATCTCATCACGCAACAGGCTTGAAACGGCATAAACGAGGCTGCCCTCGACACCTGTGGCAGTCGCCACGAATTCCCCCTTGCGGTGGAAAGTGCGGTCGCGTGAATCCGTGAAGTGGATGGCGACCGACTTGAAAGGCTGACCGGCAAAGCGGCTGGTGAAATGTTCGGTCCAGCCCACTCGCGGCAGCGGTGCGCTGCCGATCAGCTCCTTCAAAAACTCACGGCGGCTCTCGACAGGCCCCGTCATGACCGGCTCCGCCTCGCCGGCCGGCCGTGCGACCACGTCAAAGCCACAGTTGGAAGGCTTCAGCGGTGCAAGCGCTACGCCGCGCTCGGCCAGCAGCGGCACCCACGCACCGTCCGATCCCAGGCGCGCCCAGCTGGCGCCGCCCAGTGCCAGCACCACGGCGTCCGCCTGTACCAGCACCTCACCGGCGGGTGTTGAAAATTTCAGGGCGCCGCCCAGGTCGCCGTCATCGGCCCAGCCCAGCCAGCGGTGCCGCATGGAAAATTTCACGCCCGCACTGCGCAGGCGGTGCAGCCAGGCGCGCAGCAACGGCGCGGCCTTCATGTCCTTGGGAAACACGCGGCCTGAACTGCCGACAAAGGTTTCCACACCCAGTGTTTCGGCCCAAGCGCGCAGCTGGGTCGGACCAAAAGCGGCGAGCAAAGGCTGCAGTTGGCCGCTGCGCTCGCCGTATCGGCCCAGGAAGGCCGGCGGCTCTTCAGAATGCGTGAGGTTGAGGCCACCCTTGCCGGCCAGCAGGAACTTGCGACCGACCGAAGGCATGGCGTCATAAACGGTGACCGACGCGGCAGCGCCGGCGCCTGCCAGCACCTCCGCGGCCATCAGGCCCGCGGGGCCGCCACCAATGACGGCAACCCGCAACGGACCCTGCCGCGGCGTGTGCTGCGGGGACTGCAGCGATTTATCAGGAGAGGTCAAGTGGTTCAAGTAATTTCCGTCTGCCCTGGGTGAGCATGGTTGTGCGTCAAGGTCAAAAAGCCGCAGTCGCGGCAAACCGGGGCCATTTCGTGCGGCACGAGCTTGTCACGGTTTTACTTTGCTTTCTGCTCTTTGTTCTTGATAGCTGGAAGCCCGTAAATCAGGACAACAGCGTAAAAAGGTTGATAGCCCCAGCCAGGGGCGATACGCCGCCAGCCTGGCCATTGGTTCAATTATTGCAGGCCGGTGCGCGTCGCTCCGCGCAACGCATCGGCCCCGGTCAGGAAAGTTCCACCACCGTTCCCGATCCCGTCAGGAAAGCGGCCTTCACCATGGCCGCCGGGTAAATCTGCTGCACCGCCGCGCGGTAGGCCTGCATCTGTGCCAGCAAGGTCGGCTGCAGTTGTGGCGCGCCGGCCGACTTGTAGTCCAGCACCCACCAATGGCCCTCGTGGCCGGCGTCCTTGCGCTGCACCAGACGGTCCAGCCGCAGGGGCTGGCCTTGGTAGACCAGATCAACCTCGTTGCCCTGCCAAGCCACCATCTCGGGGTTCCAGGCCCAGGCGCCCTCACCCGTCACAATGCGCCGCGCCAGCTCGGCTGCCCGCCCGGCCTGCGCCGGGCTGAGGTGAAATTCACGCGTGACAGCCGCCACCTGCTGAGCGGAAAACGGTGCGCCCCATTCCAGCAGGCGGTGCATGGCCTTGCCGACACGGGCAACGGCACTGTCTTCTTGCTCAGACAGCGCTGCCAATGCCTTGGGGGTCGCCGTGTCAGGCAAGACGGGCAGCTCGGGCAGGTAGAAAATGCGGCCATCCACAGCGCCAGCGGCGACCGAGCCAGCGGATTCAGCCACCGGCGCCGGCAACTCGCCGACCAGCCCGTGCAGGCGCTGCCACCAGCTTTCGCTGGTCTCGCGGTGCGGTTCGATTGACGAGATCACCAGCGTGTGGCGCGCGCGGGTCAGGGCCACGTACAGCGCATTGAGCTCTTCACGCTTGCGCGCCAGCAGCTCTGCGGCCAGCAGCTCTTCCGCGCAGGCCGGCGGCCGGCTTTCACTGACCAAAAACACAAATTTATGCGGCGCGGCAGCTTCGCCGGGCCAGTCGACCAGCACGCCCATGCTGTCGGCATTGCGCTCCACCGTGTCGGTATCCAGCAGCAACACGGCATCGGCCTCCAGTCCTTTCGCGCCGTGAATGGTCAGCAGCCGGACGGCATCGTTGCTGACGGCCGCAGGGGCCAGCGTGCCGCCCGCCTTCAGCGCCCGCACAAAGGCATAAGGCGTGGCATAGCGCCCGCCGTCACGGTCCAGCGCCACACCCAGCAGCGCGCGCAGGTTGGCCAGCACGGTGCTGCGCTGGGCGGCCGGCGCGGCAGCCGCAAAACGCGCCAGGACATCGCCGTCGTCGTAAATGCCTTGTAGCGCATCATGCGGCGGCAGCTGGTCCAGCCAGCCCTTCCATCGGGTAAAAATAGCGCCTAGTCCTTGCAGTTCACCAGTAAGCAGCTCTGTTTCTTGTAGCACCTGGTACCACGGAACCCGCAGCTCACGCTGCAGCAGGGCAAGCTGCACCAGGCTGGTATCGGCCACGCCAAACAGCGGCGAGCGCAAGGCTCGCGCCAGCGACAAGTCGTGCTGCGGCGACACCAGCACATCCAGCAGCGCCACAACGTCCAGCACCTCGCAGCAGTCGATGAGGTCGGTTTTTTCACCAATCTGCGCTGGAATGTGTAGCGCGCGCAACTCGTCCTGCAAGGGCAGCAGGCCGGCGCGCTTGCGCGACAGCACCATGATGCCGGACGGCTTGAGCCCGCTGGCCAACTGCCCGGAGATCCATGCTGCGGCCTGCCGCGCCTCGCGCGTGCGCAGGGTTTCCTCGGGCAGCTCGCGCGGCGTGGTCAGGCTGTCGCGCCAGCCCGAATCCAGACCATCCGGGGCTGCTTCGCCCGTGTCTTTCTGCCTCGGTATCGGCGGCAGGCGTCCCGTCGCGCCGGCGCGGCCAGACGCCGTGGTGTGCTCGCGAAAGCCCTCATACCCGTCTGCCTCGCGAGCCGTCACCATGGCGGCGTTCACCATGTCAATCACCCCCTCGGCATTGCGACGGGTATGGTCGCAGCTCAGCAGGTCGCCGCCGAGGCCCTCAACCACAAAGGCCTGCGCGGCACGGAACACCTGCGGTTCGGCGCGTCGAAAGCGATAAATGCTTTGCTTGGGGTCGCCCACCAGAAACACGCTGGGCGCCGACCCGGCGCCGGAATAACCGATCAGCCAGGAATACAGCGACTGCCACTGGAGCGGGTTGGTGTCCTGGAACTCGTCAATCATCAAATGCTTGATGCGCGCATCCAGCCGCTCCTGCACCCAGCCCGACAGCACCGGGTCGCCCAGCATGACGAGCGCCGCGCGCTCGACATCATTCATGTCGATCCAGCCACGCTCGCGCTTGAGGCCGGTGAACTGCGTGATCAGGGCACGAGTCAGACGGACCATGCGCTGCTGGTGCAGCCAGGCCTCATGCTGCTGGCCGGCCGCCATCGCGCGCAACGCCAGTTCCTGCGCCTGCCGCACGATGTCGATGCCGACGATTTTCTCGCCGAACTTGCGCGGACTTCCCTTCTCGGTCAGCAGCGCACCGAAAACGGCGGACATGTCCATATCCTCCGCCGACAAAGCCTGCATCAACTCCACGCCCTTGGCCGAGAAAGTGGGAGCACTGGCCCGGCCCAGCGCCTTTGCCGCTTCCAGCAAAGTCTGGCGGCGCACGGGATGGACCAGCCATTCCCCGGGCGCATCCAGCCCGCCGAAGTCAGGGTACTGCACGCCAAAGGGCAGCACCGAGGCATCGATCACGCCCTGCTCGTCGGCCAGCGTGAATTCGGTGCGCTTGTCGAGTGCGGTCTGCAGGGCCTTGTCGGTCTGGAAACGGCCATGTGTCAGCACCACCGCCTCAAAGTCCGCCTTCAGCGAGTCATGGGCCGCCACCGCGGCGTAAAACCGCCGCCACACCAGCGCGCGTGCCGGGGCATCGTCCTCCAGCAGTTCGTAATTGACCGGCAGGCCCAGCCTTTGCATCACGGCCACGGGCGCGCTGCGCAGCAAGGCGGCAAACCAGCTGTGGAAGGTACGGATCTGCACCGAGCGCCCACTGGTCAGGATGGAACGGTATAAATTTGACAGCCGCTTGCGCATTTCAAGCGCAGCTTTCAGGCCTTTTCCGCTTGAATCGCCAAACCGGACACCGCGTATTTCCAGCTCGCGCTGCAGCATGGCATCGTCGGCGTGGGTAAAAACCTTGAGCCAGTCGTCCAGCCGTTCACGCATTTCACCAGCGGCCTTTTTGGTGAAGGTGATGGCGAGTATTTCGTGGGGCCGAACTTGCGCATCGGGATCACTCCCTGCACCGTCCAGCAGAGCGCGCACGATGCGCGACACCAGCATCCAGGTTTTGCCAGCGCCGGCGCAGGCCTCGACCGCAACGCTGCGGCGCGGATCGCAAGCGATGGCGTAGAACGCGTCAGCGGAAATCGGCTCACCGTTGCACTCGTAGGCGGCATGATGGACGACCTTCATCGCCCGAACCTCCTGACGGGCGCAGGCATCTCATCCCAGCAGGGACAGCGGAACCGGCCTTGGCCTGCCCTGAGCCCGTCGCAGGGCCGAGCCGCAGGCATTCCATACCAACAGGGGCCGCGGAACCGGCTTTGCCGGGCCGCAGGCGCAGCGGTCCCCTCGGGGGGAAGCGTAGTACACGAAGTGACAAGCGTGGGGGTCCTACTCATTCCAGAAATCCTTGCGGCACAGGCCCCGCGCCGCACAGTACCCGCAGGCCTTGCCCTCGCCCAGTGCAGGTAACGGAGCGCCGCGCGCAATGCGGTCCATGTCGGTCAAAATGCTGTCAATCAGCGCGTCGCGCAGGCCCACGATCTCCGGTTGCCCGTAGGTGCGGGTGGCCTCTTTCTCGCCGAGGTTGACATAAGCGGCCGCCAACGTGTCGTCATCCATCAGCGCGGCATAAAACGCCAACTGGGTGTCTTCCTGCCCATCCTTGATGCGCTCGGCCGTCACTGTGCGCGGCTCGGTCTTGTAGTCAATCAGCAGCGTGTGGCCATCGGCCTGGCGGTCGATGCGGTCCAGCTTGCCGATCAACTGCAGCTTGCCCAGGGGCATTTCACGCTCGGCTTCCGCCTCCTCAAAACGGGCGCCCACCGCCTCGTGATCGGTGAGCCAGGCCAGGTAGCCCTCGCGCACGCGCGGCCAGATCGCGGCGAATGGCAGGAACTCGCTGTCGCTCAGGGCCAGCTCCTGCGTGGCCCGCTCTGCCGCTGCATTGATCATGGCTACCCGCGCAGGTAAATCCTGGGCTGGGGCCGCTTTCAGTGCTTCATGAAAGTGGTGCAGCAGGCTGTGCAGCCAATTGCCGAAGTCGCGCTTGCCCAGTTCGCCCTCCAGTTCCTCGGGCTCCTGCAACCTGAGCTGGCGCAGCGCAAAGAAACGGTAGGGGCAGCGGCGCAAGTCTTCATAGGCGCTGGCCGACAGCCGGGTCACCGGCAGGGCCTCGCCCGTGGGCGCGGGATGCGGCGTGGGTCGCACGGCGACGGCGCGCAAGCTGCGGGAGTCACTCGCCAGGGCCGGGCTTTCGCCATGCCCGGCTTGTGCAAGCAGCAGTTCCTGCACAAACCCACTGGGAATCAGGTGCTCACCACCCTCGCTGGTGCGCCAGAGCAAATCCACATGCGGCAGCTGCAAGGCATAGTGCCAGGCCTGGCGGGCTGCCCCGGCCAGAGTTTCACGCGAGGGCAGGCCGAGCACTTCGCGCTGCCCGGGTGTCCAGAGACCCGCAGGCTCGGGCGAAACCGGCAGGCGGATTTCATCGCAGCCCGGCAACACGACCGCCTGCATGGGCCGCCCCAGGAGCTGCGCCAGCGGCAGGATCACCACCTGCTCGCCCTGTGGGTGCTCGGGGGAAAACTTGCCACCCTCCAGCGCCTGGTTCACCCAGCTGGTGAAGGCAGCCAGCGTCATCGTGGGTGCGCTGTCGAACTCCGCCTCGGCGCCTTCGTGCAGGCGGAGCACGTCGAGCACCGTCTGGCCGGCCTCATCGAGCGCCAGTGCCTCCCACTGCCCCGCTGACTGCAGGGCGGCGCGCAGGTCGCGCAGCCACACGGCCAGCGGACGGGCGCGGGCCGAGGCCTTGCGCAGCCCATCCACCCGTGGGGCAAGCTGCTGGATGGCGGCGAAAGCCGGCTGCGGCGTGGCGGGCAGATCGCGCCAGGCGCGCAGGCCAGCCTTGCGCAATTCGATTTCCGCTGCAGTTACCTCGCCTGGGCTGAATGCGGGCGCGTTCTTCAGCCAGTCCAGCACCGCATCGGTGGAGGCGTCCCAGGGCATGGCGCGCAGCAGGCCCATCAGGCTGGCCGCAGCACGCGTGGTGGACAGCTTCCAGCCCGTTTCATCGCGCATCGCGATGCCGCGCTCGGCCAGCATGGCGCCAACCCGGCGAGTGAGGAGCCGGTCCTGCGCAATCAGCGCGACGGGACTGCGCCCCTCGGCCAGGTGCGTCAGCACACAGGCGGCGGCCCGCCAGGCCTCGTCTTCGGCATCCATCGCGGCGTGTAGCGACGGCAAGGGAAATTCGCCTTGGGCCGGTAGGTCCTCCGGCAGGCAGAGCGCAATGGAGACGGACCGCTCTCCAAAATGAGCCTTCAGTGCGTCGGTCAGCGGTTCAGCCTGAAAGCCTTCGAGTACCGCAAACAGCGCCGGCCGGGCCTGGAACAGGCGATCGGATGCGTAGGCCGAGGTCGCCGCCCAAGCCAGCGCAATCTGTCCCACAGCGGCTTCCAGCGCCAGCACCGGGGAATCCTGGCCAGCCTGCAGCGAGACGGCCAGGCGTTGGCTCCAGGCCTGGCGCTCCGCGGGCAACACGGCCGCCGCCACCCGCGCCAGGCTCCATGCGGCGTCGACGAGTCGCCCGGCGAGTGCGTCCTGTTGCGCCCCCAAACCGGCCCGCTCCAGCAGCGAGGCGGCAGTCAGCATGTCTACCGCCACATCCATGCGCAAATCGTCACCCGATGGCGTGAAAAGCCCCAGCGTGCCACCCAGGCTGCTGGCCCAGTTCATGGTGGTCTCAAACCGGGGCACAAAAAAAGTCTCGCCTGCGGCGGCTGCCCATGCCTGCCGCGCCTGTTGTATCAACTGCACGTAAGGCAGCAGCACCACGGCCTCGGCGGGATGCACATTGCGCGCTTTCAGCGTCGCGGCCAGTTGCGCCACGACGCGCTGCCAGCAGAGCACATCCGGGGAAGTCACGGCGTTCACGGCGATATCAGCGGTCTTTGGGGTCTCTGGCGGCATGGATTGATCAGGGAACTCGGAAACAGGAAAAACGGGCGGCGAGCGATACGCAGGGCATATTTCAGAGGACGGCTATCGGGGCCATAGCGGCTGCATAAGCGACCCGGTTACTTGCTTTCTGACACAATGACTGCAACTTTAGCCGTATCTCGTAACTAGACCAAAGGAGCCGTCATGGCGAGCGAATTGATCAAACATACCACCGATGCCACTTTTGAAGCCGACGTGCTGAAATCCTCGACGCCCGTCCTGGTGGACTATTGGGCCGAGTGGTGCGGTCCCTGCAAGATGATTGCCCCCATTCTTGACGAAGTGGCCACCGGCTATGACGGCAAGCTGCAGATCGCCAAAATGAATGTCGATGAAAACCGCGACATTCCCGCCAAGTTCGGCATTCGCGGCATTCCCACGCTGATGCTGTTCAAGGATGGCCAGCTGGCGGCCACCAAAGTTGGCGCCATGAGCAAGGCCCAGTTGACCGCGTTCATCGACCAGCAACTGGCCTGAACATTTCGCATTGCCATCAGGAAGCCGGGCCTGCCCCGGTTTCCTGATCCGGCACTGGCTTGTTTCTTGCCCAGCGCAAATCCCTTGTCCCTTTGAGCCCGCGCCCCGGGCGCCTGCCGGGGACGCCTCGATACCCCCGATTTACATCCTGATTTTCCTGTCATAATGCGCTTTATTCGCCAGACGGTTGTTACCGGCTGGTTCGAGTTCCCGGTTTGTAAGCCTTTCTCCTCTGCGGCTTCTTTTCAAACCTCCCCCGTTTTTTAAATGAACTCCGCAAGGAGTAATTCCATGCACTTAAACGAACTCAAGGCACTGCACGTGTCTGAAGTCCTCAAGCAGGCCGAAGCCCTGGAGATCGAAAACGTTGGCCGCATGCGCAAGCAGGAGCTGATGTTTGCCATCATCAAGAAGCGGGCAAAAACCGGCGAAACCATCGTCGCCGATGGCGTGCTGGAAGTGCTGCCGGACGGTTTTGGCTTTCTGCGTGCGCCCGACTCGAGCTACACCGCCAGCACCGACGACATCTACATCAGCCCAAGCCAGATCCGCCGCTTCAACCTGCACACCGGCGACATGATCGAAGGCGAAGTGCGCACCCCCAAAGACGGCGAGCGCTACTTTGCACTGAACAAGCTCGACAAGGTCAACGACGGCGCGCCGGAAGACAACAAGCACAAGGTCATGTTCGAGAACCTGACGCCGCTATTCCCGCGCGAGCAGTTCAAGCTCGAGCGCGACATCAAGGCCGAAGAAAACCTGACCAGCCGCATCATCGACATCATTGCCCCCATTGGCAAAGGGCAGCGCGCCCTGCTGGTGGCACCGCCCAAATCCGGCAAGACGGTGATGATGCAGAACATCGCCCACGCCATCACCGCCAATTACCCCGAAGCGGTGATGATGGTGTTGCTGGTGGATGAGCGTCCTGAAGAGGTCACCGAGATGCAGCGCAGTGTGCGCGGCGAAGTGATTTCTTCCACCTTCGACGAACCCGCGGCGCGCCACGTGCATGTGGCCGAAATGGTGATCGAGCGCGCCAAGCGCCTGGTCGAACTCGGCAAGGACGTGGTCATCCTGCTGGACTCCATCACCCGCCTCGCCCGTGCCTACAACAATGTGCTGCCCTCATCGGGCAAGGTGCTGACCGGCGGTGTCGACGCCAATGCACTGCAGCGCCCCAAGCGTTTCTTTGGTGCGGCCCGCAAAATCGAAGAAGGCGGCAGCCTGACCATCATTGGCACGGCGCTGGTCGATACCGGCAGCCGCATGGACGAGGTGATCTTTGAGGAATTCAAGGGCACCGGCAACTGCGAGATTCACCTGGATCGTCGTTTGTACGAAAAACGCGTGTTCCCGGCCATCCACCTCAACCGCAGCGGCACCCGCAAGGAAGAGCTGTTGCTAGCGCCCGAAATTCTCCAAAAGTCGCGCATTTTGCGTCAATTCATGTACAACATGGATGAAATCGAGTCCATGGAGCTCATGCTGAAGAACATGAAAGCGACGAAAAACAACCACGAATTCTTCGACATGATGCGGCGAGGCGGCTAAAGCCGACTCGCCAACTATGGCCCCCACGGCTCACTTCGTGTAGCTTCCTGCCCCCCCCGAGAGGGCCGTTGCGCCTGCGGCCCGGCMAAGCCGGTTCCGCGGCCCCGGCTCGGTTAAATCCAAGCCCTTCGAAGCCCCCGGAGCTGCTTTCGCCACAAAATCACCCCTCATGAGGCCAAAACCGCTGTAAGTGGTTGATTTCATGCCATAATATTAGGCTTAGCGGAAAGTGCCCAGGAATGGCTTGAGTGGCTCCCGCAACGAATAAGGAAAGATCATGAAAGAAGGCATTCACCCCAATTACCGCGAAGTTTGTTTCCTGGACCTGTCCAACAACTTCAAGTTTGTGACCCGCTCCTGCGTGAACACCAAAGAAATGGTGAAGATGGAAGACGGCCGCGAGCTGCCCCTGTACAAGCTCGATACGTCCAGCGAATCGCACCCCTTCTACACCGGTACCCAAAAATCCGTGGACAACATGGGTGGTCGCGTTGAGAAATTCCGCAACCGCTTCGGCAAAACCGCTGCCAAAGAGGCAACGCCACCAGCTGCCGAGTAAGCTGCGAAACATTCTTTCGCCAGCCTGCAAGAAGCAGCCTGAATTTCAGGCTGCTTTTTTTTCGGCTAAAACTGCCCTTGCTTGCCATGAAAATCGCTATCCGGCCCCCCTGCAGACATCTTTCCTGAGCACCAAGCCGTTTTGAACAAACCTTCGCCCGCCATCATTGCCCAGTCTGCCGTGCGCCGCCTGCCGCGGCTGGCGCTGTTGTTGTTTTGCGCGGCCTACGTGCTGCCGGGATTTTTTGGCCGTGGTCCGTGGAAATACGAGGACATCGCCGCCTTCGGCGTCATGCGGGAGTTGACGTCCAGCGCGGCCAACTGGCTGCAGCCTCAGCTGCTCGGACAGGTCACCGATTTTGAAGCACTTGTGCCCTATTGGCTGGGCGCCCTCGCGATCAAATGCCTGCCTTTTCTGGACCCGGCCTTTGCCGTGCGCATTCCGTTCGGCCTGCTGCTGGTCCTGACGCTGCTCACCACCTGGTACGCCATCTACTACCTGGCCCGCAGCCCACAAGCGCAGCCGGTAGCCTTTGCCTTCGGCGGAGAAGCCGGCCCGGTGGACTACGCCCGCGCCATTGCAGACGCCGGTTTGCTGGCGCTGATTGCCAGTCTGGGCCTGGCACAGTTGTCTCACGAGACGACCCCCGCGCTGGCGCAGCTGGGCTTTACGGCCCTGGTGTTTTACGCAATGTCTGCCAGCCCGTACCGCCGGGCGACCAAAATTCGGGGCCCTGCACTGGGCCTGTTGATCGGTCTTGCAGGACTTACCCTGAGCGGCGCGCCCACACTGGCCCTGCTGCTGGGTATGGGCGGTGTACTGGTCGAGGCGGCTCATCTTCGCTGGGGCTACGACCAGGATAGCCAGGGCAGCCAGGCCGACGCTGACAGCAGGCGGCAGTCCTGGCATTGGGTGCTGCTGATTGCCGGCGCCACGCTGCTGGCCGCACTGCTGGCGTACAAGCTGGACCTCTGGCGCTGGCGAATTCAGCTGCCCGGCGCCAGTGATCAACCGGCCTGGAGAGACTGGCGCCGGCTGGGTCGTCTGCTGCTGTGGTTCACCTGGCCGACATGGCCGCTGGCGCTGTGGACACTGTGGCGCTGGCGCAGACAGCTGGCGAGCCGCCACGTGGCCCTTCCCCTGTGGTTCGCGGGCATGGCTGTGGCCGCCACGCTGACCACCACAGCCTCCGACCGTAGTCTGCTGCTGAGCCTGCCACCGCTGGCGGCACTGGCGGCATTTTCCCTGCCAACGCTCAAGCGTAGCTGGACCTCGCTGATTGACTGGTTCACGCTGCTTTTTTTCACGGGCTGCGCCACCATCATCTGGGTGGTCTGGATTGCCATGCAAACCGGCGTGCCGCGGCAACCCGCGGCCAATGTGGCCAAGCTGGCGCCAGGCTTCGAACCCAGCTTTTCGTGGTTTGCTTTTTTGGCAGCAGTGGCAGCCACGCTGGCGTGGACCTGGCTCGTCAAATGGCGGGCCGGTGCACAGCGCGCAGCCATCTGGAAGTCGATGGTCCTGCCTGCCGGCGGCGCCACCCTCTGCTGGTTGCTGCTGATGACACTCTGGATGCCCTTGCTCGACTACGCGCGCAGCTATGCACCGATGTCGCGGCAGATCGCCAGCCTGGTTGACAAAAAAGCCTGCGTCGAGATATATGGGGTGGACAGCGCCCAGGCTGCTGGGCTGCAGTACCACGGCCAGCTGGAGCTGCGCCAGGCGACGCCTCATGCGAGCTGTCCTTACCTCGTCGTGGATGTCGATGCCCAGTCGACCCTCAGCAGCACCGTGAATATGCCGGACTGGGCGTTCCTGGCCACCGTACGCAGACCGACGGACAAAAACGAAAATGTCCTGGTGTTCAAACGGGTCAGCACAGATACGCAGGCCCGGGCGGCCAAGCCAGCCAGCTCGCCTGCCCACCCTTGAGCGAACTCAAAATCATCAGCCAGCACGCGGGAACTGTGCTGGTGGGCCAGCTGGCCGTGATGGCCTTTGGCGTGGCAGACACCGTGATCGCCGGGCGCTACAGCGACGAGGCCCTGGCAGCGCTGTCGGTAGGGTCGGCCATTTACATCAGTGTCTACGTCGGGCTGATTGGCATTGTCCAGGCCCTGCTGCCCATCTGGGCCGAGATGCGGGGCGCCCGCGAATACGAAGCTGTCGGGCGATCCTTGCGGCAAAGTCTTTACTTGTGCAGCTTGATCACTGCCGTCGGCATGGCTGCGCTGCTGTTTCCCGGCCCGCTGCTGCGCTGGGCGCAAGTGCCCGAACTCATGCAGGAGGAAGTGCAGCACTACCTCGCCATTCTGGCCTTCGGCTTTCTTCCCTCGCTGTTGTTCCGGGTTTACAGCACGTTCAACCAGTCGCTGGGCAAACCACTCCTGGTCACCTGGCTTCAGGTCGGTGCCCTGGCGGTCAAAATCCCGCTCTCAGTCTGGCTGGTGGCCGGCGGTGGCGGCGTCGCGCCCATGGGTGCCGCCGGCTGTGCCTGGGCCACGCTGACCGTCAACTACCTGTTGCTGGTACTAGCGCTGGTGATGCTGCGCTCGCAAGCGCTGTACAAGCCGTTTTACCTCTGGCGACGCATGGAGCGGCCCGACTGGCCGCAGATTCGCGGCTTTGCCCGGCTCGGTATTCCGGGTGGACTGGCCTATCTGGTGGAAGTGACCTCCTTTACCTTGATGGCGCTGTTCATCGCGCGATTGGGAACCACGGCCTCGGCAAGCCACCAGATCGCGGCCAGTGTGGCGGCCGTGCTTTACATGATGCCGCTGTCCATGGCCATTGCCTGCAGTGCGCGCGTGTCGTTCTGGTTGGGTGCCGGACGGCCTGACTACGCCGCGCGGGTAGTTGTTCTGGGCCTGAAACTCACAGGCCTGGCGGCCCTCGCGCTGGCCGCTACTATTTCGGTAGCAGGGAAGTTACTGGCAGGCTGGTATTCGGGCAACCCGGCGATCATTTCCCTCGCATCATCCCTGCTGGTATGGGTGGCTTTTTATCATGTGGCCGATGCAACCCAGGCGCTGTGCGCATTTTTGCTGCGTTGCTACCGCATCACGCTCACGCCGCTGGTGCTGTATGGAGTTTTGCTGTGGGGGCTGGGTCTGTTTGGCGGTTACCAGCTCGCCTATGAAGGTGTTGCAGGCCGGGCCGCCACGCAATCGGCCGGCAGTTTTTGGGCTGCCAGCACCATCGCCATCGGACTGGTGGCCACCTGCCTCCTGGGTTTGCTGTGGCACGCCGTTCGGCAGAGCCAGCGGGCAAGCCTTCAGAAAATTCAGGCAGCGTGAGCCCGACGTATGCGTGCCGCCGGAAAAATGATTGAAAAACGCGAACCGTGCCCCGGCTGGCTCTCGATATGCAGTTCAGCGCTGTGGCGCTGGACTACATGCTTCACGATGGCCAGACCCAAGCCCGTTCCGCCGGTTTCACGCGAACGACTGCGGTCAATGCGGTAAAAGCGCTCGGTCAGACGCGGCACGTGTTCGGGCTCAATACCCGGCCCGGTGTCCCTGACCTGAAACTGGCCACGCCCATCCTTGAGCAGCGTCCAGCTGACGCTGACCAGGCCCGTCTCCGGCGTGTAGCGCACGGCATTGGTCACCAGGTTGGACATGGCGCTGTAAAGCTCCGTCTGCACGCCCGCGATCTCACAGGCCGGCCCCGGGTCAAACTCCAGCTGATGCCCCTGCGGCGTAATCACGGCCGACAACGCCCTGGCCTCCTGCTCGCACTGGGCCAGCAGTGCATTGGTGGTGATCCAGTCATTGGCGCCGGGGAACGGGCTTCCTTCCAGGCGCGACAGGGTCAGCAAGTCACTCACCAGCGTTTGCATGCGCTGGGATTGCTGCGCCATCAGCGCCAGGTAACGGGCGCGCTCCGGCTCCTCCAGCGGCAGGGTTTGCAGGGTTTCGATGAAGCCGGACAACACCGTCAGCGGCGTGCGGATCTCATGCGACACATTGGCCACGAAATCCCGGCGCATGGCTTCCGCCAGCTCGACGGCGGTGATGTCCCGCGACAGCAGCAACTTGCGGTCTTTGCCGTAAGCGTGCACATGTACCGACAATTTCACGGGTCGCGCCGGTGTACTCAGGCTGCCAGGGATCACAACGTCATGCGAATAATTGCCCGAGGCCAGGTAAGCCTTGAAGGCAGGCTCGCGAACCAGGTTGGCAATATGCTGCATCACGTCGCGCTGCGCGTCGAAACCGAAATGCTGGGTTGCCATCTGGTTGCACCACTCGATGCGCCCCTGCGCATCCAGCAACACCACCCCGCTCGGGGAAGCCTGCATGGCCGCCAGAAACTCGTCCAGGCGTGCCTGGCTTTCCTGCAACTGCTGATCGCGGTTCTTGAGCAGCCGGCGGGTCCGGTCAACCACCTCCCCCCAGACACCGGGCAAGCGAGGTAGCTCCTGGCTATTCACCACTGCCGGCACTTCCCTGCCCTGTTCGGTACGCAGCCACCGGAGAAGTCGCCCCATGTAGAGGCTGTCGATCATCAACCAGACCAAAGCGCCCAGTGCGAGGCCCCCACCCAGACTCCACGCGAGCCCACCCTTCGCTGCAGTCCACCAACCCAAAGCGCCACCGGCCAACATGCAGGCGGCAAAAGCAATCCAGCGGTTGATCATGTGCCGGATTGTGCCGCAGCAGCGACCCGGCTGGCAGTGGCCGCCGCGGTCAGACGGTAGCCCGCCCCGCGAACGGTTTCGACCATCGCACCGGCAGCGCCCAGCGCTTCCCGCAGGCGCTTCACGTGAACATCCACCGTACGCTCTTCAATGAACACATGGTCACCCCACACCTTGTCCAGCAAGGTACTGCGGCTGTGCACACGCTCCGCATGCTTCATCAGGTAATGCAGCAGCTTGAACTCCGTGGGGCCCAACTTCAGTTCCTGGTTCTGGAACGAAATACGATGGGTGCCGGCATCCAGCACCAGCGCACCCACCGTCACGCTGTCGTTCACCGACTCGGGTGCGCGGCGGCGCAGCACGGCGCGAATACGGGCGAGCAGCTCCTGCGTTGAAAACGGCTTGGTGATGTAGTCGTCGGCACCGGCATCCAGGCCCGCGACCTTGTCAGGCTCATCGCCGCGGGCGGTCAGCATCAGGATGGGAATGGCCTTGGTGCGCGCCTGCTTGCGCCAATGACGCGCCAGCGCCAGGCCGCTCTGCCCTGGCAGCATCCAGTCGAGCAGGATGGCATCGGGCAGCACGGCGTCGAGTTCGCGCTGGGCCGCCACACTGTCCTGCACGACAACAGGTTCAAACCCACCATGCCTCAAGTTGACCGCAATCAGTTCGGCAATCGCTGGCTCATCTTCAACAATCAGTATGCGGGCTTGATGTTTCATGCGGCCTTACTTGACGGCGGACTCGATCTGGTCCATGGAGGTATGCCTGACATCCGCACCTTTGACGATATAGATGATGAACTCGGCGATATTCTTGGCATGGTCGCCCACACGCTCGATGGCCTTGGCGACAAACAGCAAATCCAGGCTGGCTGAAATGGTGCGCGGATCTTCCATCATGTAGGTGATCAGCTTGCGCACAAAACCGTCAAACTCCTGGTCAATCAAGTCGTCCTCCTTGAGGATGGATACCGCCGCAGCGGTATCAAGCCGGGCAAAGGCGTCCAGCGCCTTGCGCAGCAAGCCGGAAGCCAGTTCGGCGGCAACGCGAAGATCGGACGACGGCAGGACGCGTGCCGAACCGCTGCCGATGATCGAATTGACCATGCGCGCGATTTTTTCGGCTTCGTCGCCGGCACGCTCCAGGTTGGCCGTGGTCTTTGAAATGGCGATCAGCAGGCGCAAATCGCGGGCAGTAGGCTGGCGGCGGGCAATGATGGAAGACAGCTCGCGGTCAATGTCGATTTCCATCGCGTTGACACGCGCCTCAGCCTCTATCACCTGGTTGGCGCTCTCGGTGCTGAATTGCGACAGCGCATAGATGGCCAGACGGATCTGGGATTCAACCAGGCCGCCGAGCTCCATCACACGCGAGGACACGCCGTTGAGTTCGCTGTCAAACTGGGTCGATAGGTGTTTATCAGGCATATTTTCCCTTTGAATTATTCGCCGCTGCGATCGAAACTGCAACGCATGGAGCACCGAGTACGAGGCCAGCAGGCGCCGCGGAACCGGCTTTGCCGGGCCGCAGGCGCCGTCCCCCTGAGGGGGATTCCGGCTACACGCAGTGAGCCGAGACAGGGGGCAACTTTGTTCATCCGAAACGGCCGGTGATGTAGTCTTCCGTCTCTTTACGCTTGGGTTTGAAGAAGAGGTCTTCCGTGGCACCAAATTCAACAAGATCGCCCAGGTACATATAGGCCGTGTAATCACTGCAGCGGGCGGCCTGCTGCATGTTGTGCGTGACGATCACCACCGTGTAGTCGTTTTTCAACTCGGCAATCAACTCCTCCACCTTGGCCGTGGAAATAGGGTCCAGCGCCGAGCAAGGCTCATCGAGCAGCAGCACCTCGGGCTTGATGGCAATACCGCGGGCAATGCACAACCGTTGCTGCTGGCCTCCGGACAGGCTGGAACCGCTCTGGTTCAGCTTGTCCTTGACTTCCCCCCAGAGAGCCGCCTTGCGCAATGCCCACTCGACCCGCTCGTCCATATCCGAGGCGTTGAGGCTTTCAAACAGCTTGACCCCAAAAGCAATATTGTCATAAATCGACATGGGAAATGGCGTGGGCTTCTGAAAGACCATACCGACCTTGGAGCGAATCAGTGCCACGTCCTTTTTGGAGGTCAGCAGGTTTTCCCCGTCAAACGTAACGTCCCCCTCCGCACGCTGCTCGGGATACAGTTCATACATGCGGTTGAAGATCCGCAGCAGGGTGGATTTTCCGCAGCCCGAGGGGCCAATGAAGGCCGTGACTTTTTTCTCGGGAATTTCCAGGTTGATGCCTTTGAGGGCATGAAATTTCCCGTAATAAAAGTCGAGGTTTTTGACCGATATTTTCGATTTCTCGGCCAGCTTTTCGCGTGAGGCAGTGAGGGTATCCATCTTTGACCTTGTCTTGGTATGTGGGTCGACCGTCGGTCAGCCCATCAATGTTTGGTGCGCGTCAATACACGCGCCAGAATGTTCAAGCCGAGTACCGCGAGCGTGATCAGGAACACGCCAGCCCAGGCAAGTTGCTGCCAGTTCTCGTACGGGCTCATGGCAAACTTGAAAATCGTCACCGGCAAGCTGGCCATGGGCTGGCTCAGATCCGATGTCCAGAACTGGTTGTTGAGCGCCGTGAACAGCAAAGGCGCTGTTTCACCCGCGATACGCGCTACGGCCAGCAGGATGCCGGTCACCACACCCGAGCGGGCCGCCTTGAGCGTAATGCTGGTGATCACCTTCCATTTGGGCGCACCCAGCGCGTAGGCAGCCTCGCGCAGCCCGGCCGGAACCAGCTGAAGCATGTTTTCCGTGGTCCGGATCACCACCGGAATCACAATCAATGCAAGCGCTATCACACCGGCCCATCCTGAAAAGGACTTGAAGCGCGACACCACCACAGCGTACACAAACAGGCCGATCACGATGGAGGGCGCCGAGAGCAAAATATCGTTCACAAAGCGCGTGACCGATGCCAGCCAACCCTTGGTGTTGTACTCAGCCAGGTAAATGCCGGCCATGATGCCGATCGGTGTGCCGACGCACGTCGCCAGCAGCACCATCAGGAACGAACCATACAGCGCATTCGCAATGCCGCCGGCTTCATTGGGCGCGGGCGTCATTTCGGTGAAGGTCGCCAGCGCTATGCCGCCGATGCCCAGGCGTATCGTTTCCCACAGAATCCAGAACAGCCAGAACAGCCCGAACGACATGGCTGCCAGGGAGAGCACCAGCGCAATCTGGTTGACCCGTTTGCGGCGGGCAAACTTGGCCAGGCGCGCATCATGCATCACGGCACTCATGATTTGGCTCCCTCGTTTTTCCTCAACTGGGCCAACAGGAGCTTGGACAGCGAAAGCACCACAAAAGTGATAAAGAACAGCACCAGGCCCAGGTAGATCAATGCAGCCTGATGCAAACCATCAGCCGCCTCGGCAAACTCATTGGCCAGCGCCGACGTGATGCTGTTGGCTGCCTGAAACAGGCTCAGGGAATCGAGCTGGTTGAAGTTGCCGATCACGAAGGTCACCGCCATGGTCTCGCCCAGCGCACGCCCCAGGCCCAGCATGATGCCGCCCACCACGCCGGCTTTGGTGTAGGGCAGCACCACCTTGAAGACCACTTCCCAGGTTGTGGATCCGAGGCCGTAAGCCGATTCTTTCAGCAGCACCGGCGTGACCTCGAACACATCGCGCATCACCGAAGCGATGAACGGAATGATCATGATCGCGAGAATGATGCCGGCCGACAATATGCCAATACCCACCGGCGGCCCCGAAAATAGTGCCCCCAAATAAGGCACATTGCTGAAAAGACTTTGCAGCGGCTGCTGCACGTAGGTAGCGAGGATGGGCCCGAACACCAGCAAGCCCCACATGCCGTACACGATGGAAGGCACGGCGGCCAGCAGTTCAATAGCGGTGCCCAAAGGCCTTTTGAGCCAGGCGGGCGACAGCTCGGTCAGGAACAGCGCGATGCCAAAACTCACGGGCACGGCGATCACCAAAGCGATCAATGACGTGGCGAGCGTGCCATAGATCATGATCAGTCCGCCGTACTCGTCTTTGACAGGGTCCCAGACGCTGCTGGTCAAAAAACCGAGCCCGTACTTGCTGATGGCTGGCCACGCTCCGACGATCAGCGACAGCAAAATACCGATCAGCAAACCGAGCGTCAGCAGTGCTGCCCCCTGGGCGGCCCAGCCGAAAAGCCGGTCAGCCAGGGAGCTTCTGCGCATAGCCTTTACAGGAGGAGGATTGGTCATGTCACGTCCGGTCGCATTCGCCGGGTGATCAAAAGCGGCCCGGCTAGCCGGAAGTGTAGAGGACACTTAAAAAAACCCCATGATTCGTCGTCACTTTCAGGGAAAACAGGCTATGCAGCAGGCTTACTTGTAAGCAACAACCTTGCCCGACGTGTCCTTGATGTCAGCCCATGATTTTTCGATGATCGCCTTCACGCTGGCGGGCATAGGCACATAGTCCAGGTCATCGGCGATCTTGTCGCCATTTTTGTAAGCCCACTCAAAGAATTTGAGCGAGGCAGCAGCCTGCGCGGGCTTGTCCTGCGCCTTCTGCATCAGGATAAAGGTGGCGCCCGTGATGGGCCATGCATCCTTGCCAGGCTGCTCAGTCAGGATCTGGTAAAAACTCTTGGACCAGTCAGCGCCCGCAGCAGCAGCCTTGAATGCCGCATCATCCGGCGACACGAAATTGCCGGCAGCATTCTTCAGCTGGGCAAACGTCATCTTGTTCTGCTTGACATAGGCGTATTCCACATAGCCAATCGAGTTGGGCAGACGGCCGACGAATGCAGCGACGCCCTCGTTACCCTTGCCGCCAGCACCCACCGGCCAGTTCACCGCCGTGCCTTCACCCACTTTGGCCTTCCACTCGGCGTTGGCCTTGCTCAAATAATTGGTGAAAATAAAGCTGGTACCCGAACCATCAGCGCGGCGGACCGGCGCGATGGCCGCATCCGGCAAGGCCAGTGCAGGATTCATCGCCTTGATGGCGGGGTCGGTCCACTTGGTGATCTTGCCCAGGTAGATGTCACCCAGGACCTGACCGCTCAGCTTCAGTTGGCCCGGAGCGATGCCCTTGATATTGACCACGGGAACCACGCCACCAATCACGGTCGGAAACTGCACCAGTCCTTTTTTGGCGAGCTCTTCATCCTTCAGGGGCGCGTCTGATGCGCCAAAATCCACGGTTTTGGCCTCAATCTGGCGCAAACCCGCGCCAGAGCCGACCGACTGGTAATTAATCTTGATGCTGGTGGCCTTGTTGTAGTCAGCAGCCCATTTGGAATAAAGCGGAGCGGGGAAACTGGCTCCAGCGCCCGTGACATCCTGTGCAGCCGACAGCGTGGCAAACGACATGACGGCAACACCCATCACAGCAGTCATGGAAGCTTTGAAACTCAATTTCATCGAAACACCTTTTGGGTTGGTAGGAAAGATGCACGAACTGTAAAAAACTTGTGTGACAACGATGTGACAGACACTTTCCCGGGTCAACGCATGGCAATCCACGGGGTTGTCACAAAACCTTCAAATTTTCGTCACGGATCTGTCATCGACTCCTCCTACGCTTGGCCCTGTCTTAATCAGGAGAATTTCCATGCCCAATTTCCGCATTCTGCTCGTCGCCGCAACCGTTGCCGCCCTCGCCGGCTGCGCTACTTCCAGCGCCCCGGTATCGGTAGCGGACACTATCGCCGCCAAACCGCAATTGAGCACCCTCACCAGCCTGGTCACCAAATCAGGACTGACGGACACCCTCAAGGGTACGGGCCCCTTTACCGTCTTCGCGCCTACCAACGAGGCCTTCGCCAAGGTTCCGGCAAAAACCATGGACGATCTTGCCAAGGATCCAGCCAAACTCAAGGCCGTGCTGACCTACCATGTACTGCCCGTCAAGGTCATGGCCGCCGACGTCAAAAATGGCAACAGCAAAACCGTCAATGGCGCCAATGTCGCGATCTCCAAAGCGGGTGATTTCGTCACGGTGGAAGAAGCCATGGTTCAAACCGCCGATATTTCTGCGACCAACGGTATGGTGCATATCGTCGACAGCGTTTTGATTCCTCCTGCGACCCGCTAACGCCAAGTCACCACAAGGCCCAAGGGCCTTGTCTTCTGGCTGTTTCAGGCCAATGCCCGCGCTGTAACTGCGCTGGCCGCTCCAAATTCCATAGCTTTTCAAACCGGACGGCGGGGACTGCCCCGCTTGGGGATTCACTCATGCCTTCACAAAATCCAGTCATCAGCCGTCGCCAACTGCTGCAGCGTGCCAGCATGCTGACGGCGGGTGCGGCCACGACGGGCTGGGCACAGCCTGGCAAACCGGCCGCTTCACGCGGCGTCGTCGTTGCACAGGTGGTGGACTTCTCGCCCGCGCAACAGGACGTGTCCAAAGACTTCCTGATCGGGTCACGCGCCGCCTGGCAGGACATCAACGCTCGCGGGGGCATACGCGGCCGGCAGGTGCAGCACCTTGCGCTCGAAACGGACGGCACGCCAGCCAGCCTGCGCGCGGCACTCGACTCCGTCCGGGACAATCCATCCTGCGTCGTCCTCTCCGGCAGTGTCGGCGACCAGATTGCCAGCCAAATTGCTACCCCATCGCGCCAGGGAAGTCTGGATATTGCTCACGCAGCGCCCTGGCTGCAAAACTCCAGCCTCGAAATCGATGACAAGACGTTCCCGATTTTCGCGGCGCGCCAGGAACAGATTGCCTATGCACTCAAAACCCTGTCGGTCATGGGTCTGAAGGAACTGGGCGCGATTTATGCGACTGCCAAGGACCACGCGGCCTACCGCGTCGAGGTCGAACGCATTGCTGCCGGCATGCAGCTCACGCTGCAGTCGTTTCAGGGCGACGGGGACTTGCGCGTGCTCGGCCAGAAGCTGACGCCCAGCACGCCGGCTGTGCTTCTCTTTGTGGGAGGCACACCCGAACTTGCCGCGTTCACGCAAGGCCTGGAAAAGCAGGCACGCCAACGCTACGTCGTCGCGCTGGCCGACGTCAACCTGCAGACCATGCTGCAAATGGGCGCGGCGCGCAACACGCCGGTGATTGCGACCCAGCCGGTGCCGCTGGTCAATGCCAGTCTCCCCGTGGTCAGAAGCTACCGCGATACGCTCGCACGCCTGTTTGACGAGCCCCCCGCCCCATTGAGCCTGGCCGGCTTCATTGCCGCCAGGTACACCTATGAAGTGCTCCATGACATTGATGGTCCGCTGACACGCCAGAGCACGTTGGCCGCCTTTCAGCGACGCTCCAGCATAGACATAGGAGGATTTCGCATCAGTTTCAACCCGCAGCGCAGAAGCGGCAGCTACGTCACGCAGAGCATGATGACGGTCGACGGCCGGCTGATCGGGTAAGCAGCCCGAATACCGAGGTAAGTGCCGATGAGAGTGCCGCGTGAATGCTATGCTGAGCCCGGAAAAAGAAACTCAGACATGCAAAATGGAACACTGCTCGCGGCTGTGGATCTGGGATCCAACAGCTTTCGCCTTGAAATTGGCCGCTTTGACCACGGCCGGGTGCACCGCACTGAATACATCAAGGAAACGGTCCGCCAGGGCAACGGACTGGATGGCGACCGCAACCTGACGCTGGACGCCATGCAGCGCGGCTGGGACTGCCTGGCCCGCTTCGCCGAGCGGCTGGCCGGGTTCAAGAAGACGCAGGTCAGGGCCGTAGCCACGCAAACCTTGCGGGAGGCACGCAACCGGGAAGAATTTCTGACCCGAGCCCACCAGATCCTGGGCTTCCCCATTGATGTCATCTCAGGCCACGAAGAAGCCCGATTGATTTACCAGGGCGTAGCCCATCTGCTGCCGCAGTCGGATGAGCGCAGGCTGGTCGTGGACATTGGCGGTCGCTCCACCGAGATGATCCTGGGCAAGGACCTGGAGGCACTCACAATGGAGTCTTACCGTGTGGGCAGCGTGGCCTGGTCCATGAAATACTTTCCGCACGGGCAGTTCACACCGCGTGCCTTCGAAATGGCCGAAATTGCGGCCAAAGCGGTGCTCGACGAAGCGGTCAATGCCTACCAGCCTGGGTTCTGGGATGTCGCTTATGGTTCGTCCGGCACCATAGGCGCCGTCAGCGATGTACTGACCGCCTCAGGCTGGCCTGCCGGCTTGGTCACGCGCGATGGCCTCGACTGGTTGCTGGATCGCCTGGTCAAGGCGCAAAGTGCCGACCGCCTGAAGCTCGACGGCATGAGGGATGACCGGCGCGCCGTCATCGGTGGTGGCGTCAGCGTGCTGCGGGCTGTGTTCGGGCTGCTGGGCATTGAGCAGATGGCAACAGCCCAGGGCGCCCTGCGCCATGGCGTGCTCTATGACCTACTCGACCGGGAGCAGGATTTAACCGACTTGCGTTCCACCAGCGTCCAGCGCCTGGCCAGCAAATTCGATACAGACGCTGTACAGGCCCAGCGCGTCAGCAGAGTTTCGCAGCATCTGTTCCTGAAGGCTGGTGCGGGCCTGCCCGATGCAGCATTGGAACGCTTCCAGCGCAAGCTGCAGTGGGCCGCACAGCTTCATGAGATTGGCAGCCAGATCTCGCACAGCGACTACCACAAGCATGGCGCCTATATTCTGGACAACGCCGACGCGGCCGGTTTTGCGCTGCCCGAACTGCACCGGCTGAGCCTGCTCGTGCTGGGCCATCGCGGGAAATTGCGCAAACTGGAAGTCGACTTTGAAGACCGCGTGTTTGTCCAGCAGCTGCTTTGCCTGCGCGTGGCCGTCATTTTGTGTCATGCCCGGCGAGACCCAGACCTCAAGGGCCTGCAGCTCGAATGCGGTGCAGAGCCCGGCCGGATTTTTGTGTTGAACTGCAGACCGGGTTGGGCTGAAGCCTTTCCCCAATCGGCGCATTTGCTGCGCGAGGAAGTGCTGGCCTGGCAAAAAACGCCGTGGACCCTGATCGTCTCCGGCCTGTAGACCGCGCAAGCCCTGACGGCAGGGGTCTTGACGGTTCTTTTTTAAACGGTATAAACTGTATATACGGTTTATATCGTTTATTCAAAAGGACAAACTCATGGCAACCTCGAAAAGAGCTTTTGCATCACCGGCGACCAGGAGCCCGGCCCAGCCAAAGATGGCGAAGCCTGCACTGAAAAAATCGCCCATCCGCAAAGCCGCCACGGGCAAGCCCCTCTCCTCCGCTCCCCTTGCCAAAAAGGCTGGTGCAAAAGCTGGCGCTAAAGCTGCGAAAACGCCGCGGTCCAAGGTGTTGACGACAGCAAAGCCTGACAAGGCAGCCAAGCCCAAGAAACCCAAACTGGTACGCGACAGCTTTACCATTCCCAAAGCCGAATACCTGGTGCTTGAGGGCCTCAAACAGCGCGCAGCCCAATTAACCCGCCCAGCCAAAAAAAGCGAAGTGCTGCGCGCCGGCATCAAAGCCTTGGCAGCCCTGTCCGATGCTGCCTTCCTGATGGCGCTGGAGCAGGTTCCGGCCATCAAGACTGGCCGCCCGACCCTGTCCAGTTAAGCAGGGGACGCTGACTGCGGCCGTCGAACGTCGTCAAACGATCTTCCTCCCGGCACGCCCTTAGAGCACCCTTTTAAAGCACTTCAGGCGACTGCACGGTGACCACGACGGTCTGGCTATGGCCGTCACGTTCGCGGTTGCGAAGCCACCAGAGAGAGCCCTTTTTGACGGGACAATCGCTCTCCTGCAGCCCCAGCAGTTGGGCAATCGTCTGTCCCAAGGTGGGTTGATGCCCCACCACCAGGATGGGCGACCGACTCAGGGGCCATTGCACCAGCTCCAGCAACTGCGCGGGCGTTGCATCCGGTGCGAGTTCGGTCCGTATCTTGTATTTGCGTCCCAGCGCCAGCACCGTCTGCTCGCAGCGCCGCGCCGGGCTGACCAGGATGCGCGCGCCTTCCGGGAGCTGCCGGTCCAGCCAGCCGGCCATACGGGCCGCCTGCTTCTCTCCTCGCGGCGTGAGCGACCGGCCCAGATCACTGCCTCCCTCGGGATCACCTTCAGGCCAGTCTTCCGCCTCCGCATGACGCCACAAGATGAGGTCCATGGCTATTTTTCCCTTTGGTGGGCTGGCAAATAACGCGCCATCAGGGCCGCTTGAGCACCGTGCCCTCCTGCCTTGGCACGTTGATCCACCCGCAGGTAGGTACCGTCAGGCTGCAAATCCCAGGCATCGCACCCATCATGCAAGTAGGCCACCAGGCATTCATCGATGATGCGCTGGCGAATGACAGGATCGATGACCGGCCAGGCCAGCTCTACCCGGCGCAGCATGTTGCGGTTCATCCAGTCTGCGCTGGAGAGATAGAGAGATTCTTCCGCGGCACAGCGGAAATAAAACACCCGCGAGTGCTCCAGAAACCGGCCAATCACCGAGCGGACCCGGATGTTGTCCGTCACGCCCGGAACCTGGGCGGGCAGCATGCAAGCGCCGCGCACGATCAGGTCTATTTTTACGCCACGCTGCCCGGCCCTGACCAGGGCCAGCATCAAGTCTTCGTCGGTCAGTGCATTCATCTTCGCCACAAGCCGGGCATCCTTGCCCTGCAGGGCCGCTTCGCCCAGTGCATCGATTTTTTCAATCAATTTGCGCTGCAGCTGAAACGGCGCCAACCAGAGGTGATGCAATTTGGGCAGGCGGCTTTGGCTGGCCAGGTGCACAAACACATTGTCAATGTCCAGCGTCAGCAAGGAATCGGCAGTCAGGTAACTGATGTCGGTGTACAGGCGTGCCGTGCGCGGGTTGTAATTTCCGGTAGACAGGTGTGCGTAACGTACGAGATGCCGGCCCTCGCGCCGGGTCACCAGCAGCATCTTGGCGTGGGTCTTCAAGCCCACCACCCCGTAAACCACCTGCGCACCAATCGACTCCAGCATCTCCGCCCAGTTGATGTTGGCCTCCTCGTCGAAGCGTGCCTTGAGCTCCACCACGACGGTGACTTCCTTGCCGCGCCGAACAGCCTCCCGCAGCAGCAGCATCAGTTCGGAATCGGCGCCGGTGCGGTAAATAGTCTGCTTGATGGCCAGGACCTGCGGGTCGTTGACCGCCTCGCGTAAGAAAGCCAGAACACCCTCAAAACTCTCGAAGGGCTGGTGAATGGACACATCACCCTGCTTGAGCCGTTCAAAAAATGATTGCCCGGGTTGCAACTGCGTGGGATAGCTGGCGCTGTAGTGCGGGAACAGCAGCTTGGGATCATTGACCAGGTCCACCAGCTGGGTCAGCCGCACCAGATTGACCGGCCCCTGGACCCTGTAGAGGGAAAGCTCCGGCAAGTCGAACTGCTTGCGCAAAAAGTTCGCCAGGTATTCCGAACATCCAGCCGCGACTTCCAGCCGGACAGCCTGGCCATAATGGCGCTGCTCCAGGCCCTGGCGCAGGGCCGTGCGCAGGTTCTTCACATCGTCTTCATCCACCGCCAGGTCGGAGTGCCGGGTCACGCGGAACTGGGAAAACTGCCCGACCTCCCGGCCTGGAAACAGTTCTGCCAGATGAGCCCGGACCACACTGGACAGCGAGACAAACAGCCTGCCCTTGTTGGCGCCGGGCGTTGGCATCGGGATCATGCGCGGCAATACCCGCGGAATCTTGACGATCGCGATTTCGTTCTGGCGCCCGAAGGCATCATGGCCACCGAGCCGGACGATGAAGTTCAGCGACTTGTTGGCCACCTGCGGAAAAGGATGGGAAGGGTCGAGCCCGACCRGCACCAGCAGCGGCCGGACTTCCCTTTCAAAATAAGCCTTCACCCAGCGGCGCTGGGCGGCGTTGCGCTCGCCGTGCGAGACGACGCGAATGCCCAGCCGCTCAAATTCCGGCATCAAATCGTCGTTGTAGAGGGAGTACTGGCGCGCCACCATGGCATGCGCGGCAGCCGACAGGGCTGCGAAGGACTCGACGGTGTACAGGCCTTTTTGTTCGTTGCCCTGGGCCGCCGTCAGGTGAGGTGCCGCGCGGACCTCAAAAAACTCGTCCAGGTTGGACGACACAATGCACAAAAACCTCAGGCGCTCGAGCAGCGGCACATCCGGGCGCCTGGCCCAGTCCAGCACCCGCTCGTTGAAAGCCAGAATACTGTGGTCACGGTCGAGAAACCTGACAGGTCGCGCAGCATCGTGGATTTGAGCAGGCAAAGTAAATGAAGGGAGCAAATCAGACATCAGCAAGATAAGTCTTTGTAATCAAAGGTAATTCCGAGTGTTTACTGGTTTGATGACAAAGGTGTGACAGTACTTTTAACTGATGCTATGCCCCCGCTGAGCGGCTTGCAAGAACTGCCTTTGGCAGCCAACACCAGATAGCTTTCAAACAGGTGTGCAGCCTGCTCCCAACTGAAGTCGAATGCCCGCCTGCGGGCCTGATGCCGCGGTACCGCCAGCGCGCTGTAGCAGGCTTGCTGCAAATCGGTGTTCATGGCACCGCCGTGACAGCTTCCCCCTTCGCCCTCCTCTCCCTCTTCTTTACCCAGCACCTCCAGCGGGCCATCTACCGGATAGGCCGCCACAGGCGTGCCTGTCGCCATCGCCTCCAGCATCACCAGGCCGAATGTTTCCGATCTGCTGGGAAATACAAATACATCAGCCGCTGCGTACACCTTGGCCAGTTCGTTGCGGGGCATCACACCCATCCATCGCACCTGCGGATAGCGCTCCCTGAGCGCGACTTCCAGCGGCCCCACGCCGCAAACGACTTTGGTGCCGGGAATGTCCAACTTTAAAAATGCCTCGATGTTTTTCTCGTACGACAAGCGCCCCACGAACAGCGAGACCGGGCGAACCAGCGTGCCCATGGGCGGGTACAGCTGCGGTACGGGCTGGAACGCAAACAGTTGGGTGTCCACGCCGTGCGTCCAGCTCCGCAGATTGCAAAAACCCCGTTGCTCCAGCATGCGCAACACGCCTTGCGTGGGCACCATCACGCCGGATGACGGCTTGTGAAAGTAACGAAACAGCGCGTAACCCCACGACAGCGGGATCCTGAGCGCTGCATGGAGGATTTCAGGAAACTTGGTGTGAAATGCTGTCGTGAACTTCAAACCGCGTTTGCCGCAGTAGCTGCGCGCCGCCCAGCCCAGCGGGCCCTCGGTCGCGACGTGAATGGCGTCAGGCTCAAAGGCATCGAGTTTTTCAGTCAGGCCGCGCCGAGGGCGGACCGCCAGGTCAATCCCCGCATAACCTGGGCATGGCCGGGTCTTGAAAAGACCGGGGTGAATCACCTCGACCACGTGCCCCAGTTGCTCCAGTTCGCGCATCAGTTCCACGAGCGTGGTCACCACTCCGTTGACCTGGGGCTGCCAGGCGTCCGTGATCAGGGCGATCTTCATGCGGTCACCGCCTGCACGGCATGGCCACGGCCCTGGGTTTCATGGGCGGGAGCCCAATGCACCAGTTCCAGGCTGCCGTCAAAATTTTCAACCAAAGCCGTGCGGCTTTCGACCCAGTCGCCGTCATTACAGTACAGGACGCCGTTGATGTCGCGCATCTCGGCACGATGAATATGGCCGCACACCACGCCCTGGTGGCCGCGGCGGCGCGCTTCGCTGGCCACGGCCACTTCAAAGTCGGTGACATAGTTCAGCGCGCTCTTGACCTTTTGCTTCAAGTAGGCCGACAGCGACCAGTAGGGCAAACCCATTCGGGCGCGCAGACTGTTGAGATGCCGGTTAAGTTTGAGCGTGAATTCATACAGGTTGTCGCCCACGTAGGCGAGCCATTTGGCGCATTGGACGACCGCATCGAAATAATCACCGTGGATAACCCACAACTGCAAGCCGGCGGCCGTGGTGTGCACCGCTTCTTCCATCACTTCGATGCCGCCAAACTGGTGGCCCATAAATTCACGCGCAAACTCATCATGGTTGCCGGGCACATAAATGACGCGGCAACCTTTGCGGGCGCGCCGCAGCAGCTTTTGCACCACGTCGTTGTGGGACTGCGGCCAGTACCACTTGCGGCGCAGCTGCCAGCCGTCAACGATATCGCCCACCAGGTACAGGTTGTCGCTGGGATGGGCTTTCAGGAAGTCCAGCAGCGCGGCAGCCTGGCAGCCTGGCGTGCCCAGATGTAGGTCGGAGATGAAAATCGTGCGGTAACGCTTGCGCAACGACTCATCGTCGCTGTCGTCTTCGCCCGGCACATTCCCGTTGGCAAATGAACCGATGGCATCGAACATGTGCCGCATCAGGCCTCCGCGGAATTGGCAGGAAGGGGCTTGCCCGAAAAATGCTTCAGGTAGCGCGGCGGCAAATCGGCGATGCGCATCATCATGGGCAGATCGGCCGAGTTGAAGTCCGGATCCCAAGCCGGCGCCCCGAGCACCTTGGCACCCAGGCGCAGGTAACCCTTGATCAGCGCCGGTGGCTCTACATCCAGAGAGTCGTCGAGCTGCTCCACCGGCAAGGCCAGGCGCGGCGTCACGCGGTATTCGATGGCGGCCAGGTGGGTTTGCCGCACCTGGCGCCAGATACTGGCTGCTGCATGCCCACTGGAGACACCGTTGTGCTGCATCGGGATGCTGGCACAACCAATCATGGTGTCGAGTTGATTGCGCGCCATGAATTCGGCCAGCGCGCCCCAGAGTGCCAGGATCACGCCGCCATGCCGGTGGTCGGCATGCACGCAGCTGCGCCCGAGTTCCACCATGCGCTCGCGCAGGGAGCGCAGCCGGGTCAGGTCGAATTCGGTGTCGCTGTAGGTGCTGCCCACGCGCTTGGCCTGGGTCGGGGTGAGCACACGGTAGGTGCCAATCACGTCGCCGCTGGCCTCGTCACGCACCAGCAGGTGTTCACAATAATCATCAAACAGGTCAATGTCGTGACCAGGCAAGGTCCTTGACAGGGTGGCGCCCATTTCGAGGGCAAACACCTGGTACCTCAGGCGTTGCGCCTGCCGGACCTCGTCCTGGTGCCGGGCCCAGCTGACCGAGATTTTCCCCACTGGAGCCCTTTGAACAGGGGCTGGACTGACAGCATGACCGCTTTGATGAAGTGACCCCCGTGGCATTGCGACGGGCGACAATGCAAAGGTGGGATTGGGCAGTTCTTTCATGGCTAACTCCTTGGTTCCTTGTGTCAACAACTTCAGCGACTCCACGACTCAACATCACGCGCGCTGTAAAAAAGCCCCAAAAAAGGGGCTCTGACTCTCAATCGCTGGCGGCCAGCGACACCGCTTTATTCCGTCGCCCCAGACTGGCAATCAGCACTGGCCGTGCATTCGAAAGCCCTTCGAGCCAGGGCCGGGTGCCCGCCTTGAAGCGAAAACCACCAGGACTGTTGGCCAAAGCCTGGGCCGTGCAGCGCAGGATGCGCAGGCACTGCTGGTTGAGGTCATGGATGCCGGCGCTCAAGGCGCTGGCGGCGCCTTGCTCGTGCTTGCCCTGTTCACCGGCGTGGTTCAAATACCGTCCCATCGCGTGCTCCGTCATGCTGGTCATGGCGTGATTCTGAAAGCCGGGGGTGACGTGTTCGTGTCAGTTCGATGGCAGTTGTGTGACAGTGCAAGAAAATCACCTTGGTGCCGCCTTGCGCCGGCAAAACTGCGCGCAAACATTTTTTCTTTGCTATCAAATAGATAGCTTGGCGCCGCATACCCTGCCCGCGGGGGCCGTACGGCGTAGGAAATGGCCGACCTCTGCTTGGGAACGCGGCGCGCAGCATGACGGAGCCCCTAGCGGTAATTTCAGGATCCCAGCATCAAGACTTATGCAGCCAAGGAGAATCGACATGCCAAGAGGCGACAAATCGGCCTACAGCGACAAGCAAAAGCGCCAGGCTGAACACATTGAGGAAGGCTACGAAAACCGCGGCGTCAGGAAGGAAGAAGCCGAACGCCGCGCCTGGGCTACCGTGAACATGGAAACCGGTGGAGGCAAGAAATCCGGCTCGGGGCGCGGCAAGGCTGAAAACCATGCGCCGTCACGCAAGGGCGGGCGGCTGGGCGGCGCCGCTTCAGCGGCGCGCACGGCCGCTGAACGCTCAGCTTCCGCAAAAAAAGCCGCCGCCACCCGCAAGCGCAATGCGGCCGCGGCAAGGTAAAGGCAGGCCGATGCGCCGGTGCAGGCCGCCTGACGCTTCATTCGCTAAAGGGCGTGCTGGTTGACCCGCTTGGCCAGCGCATCCGCGCTCTCTCTGCGCTCGCTGTAGCGGTCCGTCAGCCAGGACGATAGGGAAGGTCCGCAACCCCCACAGAAGATTCAGCGCCCGGCAACACGCTCTCCCCGCTCATTGACGACCTGTGGGGTGGGCCAGCATGGCGTCGATCAACACGTCATCGCCCAGCGCGGGATCGTCCAGGCCGAGGTCCTTGTAGGCGGCTTCCTTTTGCCGGATCACCTCGCGGACGGGCACCGCCATCTGCGCGACCAGCTCCCGCAGCTTGTCCCGCGTGGGTGGCGTTTTGAGGTACTCGATGACTTCGGGTTCGATGCCGGCATTGCGGATCAGCGCCAGCACATTGCGCGAAGTGCCGCATTGGGGGTTGTGGTAAATCGTGACGGGCGGCATGCGTTTCACTCCTGGTAGTAGAAAACTGGCAGTAGAAAAGTTGGGGCAATAAGGCAGGCGGTTGCCTCGATTCAATAATTCAATTATATTTGAACTATGGAATCTTTTACGCAACCCCCCGAACCGGGCACTCTCGATGAAAGCGCCGCCGTCAAGGCGCTGGCCGCCCTGGCCCAGGCCCAGCGCCTGCGGGCTTTCCGCTCCCTCGTCGTGGCCGGCCCCGATGGGTTGACGCCGGGGGCCATGGCCGAACAACTGGGCGTCGCGCCCAGCGCGCTGTCCTTTCACCTCAAGGAGCTGTCGCATTCAGGCCTGGTCAGCAGCGAAGCACGCGGCCGCAACCTGATCTACCGCGCCAACTTCAGCCAGATGAACGCGCTGCTGGGCTACCTGACGGAGCACTGCTGCGAAGGCGGCGCCTGCGAAGTGGGCCCGCGGGCCGATTGCGCTGCCTGCTAACCATCACCACACCCCCACACATCACCACTCCCAGGAGAGCACCATGAAACGCTTCCATGTCCACGTCCACGTGCAAGACCTCGCGCAGAACATCGCCTTTTATTCGGCCATGTTCGACCAGCAGCCCGCGCGCACCGAAGCCGACTATGCGAAGTGGATGCTCAGCGACCCGCCGGTCAACTTTGCCATCTCCACGCGTGGAAGCGCGCCCGGCGTGGACCATCTGGGCATCCAGGTCGACAGGCCCGAGGAACTCGAAGCCCTCAAGGCCAGCGCCACCCGCGCCGACATGACGCTGCTGAATGAAGGCCCCACCACCTGCTGCTACGCCCGCAGCGACAAATACTGGCTGACCGACCCGCAAGGCATCGCCTGGGAGCAGTTCCATACGCTGGACAGCATTCCAGTGTTCAGCGAATCAAAACCCGCATCAAATGAGGCTGACGCCCAATCCTGTTGTGCGCAATCCGCTACAAATAATGTAGCGACCATGCAATTTTCCAACATCCCGCAACAGGTCAAGGGCGCCAAAGCCTGCTGCTGAGAGACATCAAAAACATGATCCCGCAACCCATCAACGTCCCCATCAATGTCCTTTTCCTGTGCACCCACAACTCGGCCCGCAGCATTCTTGCGGAAGCCACGCTGAACCACATCGGCAAGGGCCGGTTCAAGGCCTATTCGGCGGGCAGCAGCCCGCGCGCAAACCAGCAACCCAATCCGCTGGGCCTGCAGGTCCTGCGCGCCGCGGGCATTTCGACGGAAGGCCTGCGCAGCAAAAGCTGGGATGAATTTGCCCAGCCGGATGCACCGCACATGGATCTGGTCATCACGGTTTGCGATAACGCGGCGGGTGAGGCATGCCCGTTCTGGCCGGGTCACCCCGCCACCGCGCATTGGGGTTATCCGGATCCGTCTGAAGGCGACGGCACCGAGGCGCAAAAGCTTGAGGCCTTCCGTAACACCCTGCACGCGATTCGCCGCCGCCTGGATTTTCTGGTCAATCTGCCGCCAGCCGGGCTCGACAAGCTGATGCTGCAGACCCAGGCACGCGATCTGGCTCACTCATGAGCCACGCCCCGTCCCACCCGGCCCCTCAAGTTCTCACCAAAACCCGCGGGCCTCAACTCAAGCACCAACTGCTCGCGGAGTTCCTGGGCACGGCTGCCCTGCTCTGCGCCGTGATTGGCTCGGGCATCATGGCCGAGCGCCTGAGCGCCGGCAACATGGGTGTGGCGCTGCTGGCCAACACGCTCGCTACCGTCTTTGCGCTCTATGTCCTGATTGAAGTGTTCGGCCCGGTGAGCGGCGCCCATTTCAACCCGTTGGTGACCCTGGTCTTATGGTCAAGAGGCATGCTGCCCCAGGAAAGGCGGGCGCAAGTCGCCATGCTTTTCATAGCGACTCAGTTGCTGGGAGCCATGGTGGGCGCCTGGGCTGCGCACGCCATGTTCGACATGAACCTGCTGCAGTTCAGCAGCAAGCTGCGCGGCGGCTGGAGTGCCACCGGTGCGTTCAGCGGCTGGGGCCAGTGGCTGGCCGAAGCCGTCGCCACCGCCGGGCTGATCCTGGTGGTGTTGCGCGCGCCTGCACACAAGGCGCCAGCGCTGGTAGCCTGCTACATAGGCGCGGCCTACTGGTTCACCGCCAGTACCTCGTTTGCCAATCCGGCCGCTGTGCTGGGACGCATGCTGTCCGACAGCTTTGCAGGCATTGCGCCCGCCAGTGCGCCGGGTTTTGCGATGGCTGAAGCCGCCGGGGCGGTGGCGGGTGTGCTACTCAGCCGATGGCTGGGCGCCACCGGCGTGCCATCCCACCCGGACTGAATGCAGCACCCTTGATCAATCCTCAGGGACGCCCATGGCCTCAGGTGGCCATCATTCCAGCCACTTCTGGAAAAACTGCGCCTGCCCCATGGCCGGGTCGAGCTGGTAGCCGGCAAAGCCCACGCGCTCATACAGCCTGATGGCGCTGCGATTGCCCTGCAGGACTTCCAGCGTGAGCTTGCAGGCGCCGCGTTCGCGTGCAATCTGATCAACCAGCGCCAGCATGCGCTCGCCCACCCGCTGGCCGCGATGGCTGGGCAGCACGGCCACATCGTGGATGTTGACCAACGGGCGGCAGGCAAAGGTGGAAAACCCCTCGATGCAGTTGATCAGGCCGACGGGCTGGTCGTCATCAAAAGCCAGCACGCTGAACGCCTGGGGACGCGCGGCCAATTCCTTCACGAGGTGGGTTTTCGCATAGTCGCTGAGCGGCTTGGCGCCACCCGCCGCGTCCTGCGCGTAGGCATCCAGCAACTGGACCAGTGCGCTGGCATGCACAGGGTTGGTGTAGTCAGCCCGGCAGATGCGCAGGCAGGATGCTGAAGATTCAGTCACGCGGTCGTGTCTCCATGAAATGAGGACGTGATTTTAGGGCTGCACCGGTGTCGCCGCGCAAGAGCGTTACTTCGTCAGGATCGAAAGCCTCGAACGACTCCCGCACGAAGTCGAGAAAGGCATTGATTCGCGGCGCAACACTTGCACCTCGCCGGTGCAGCGCATAGACGTTGAAGCCATCGGTGCATTCCCAGTCGGGCAGCAAGCGGCGCAACCTGCCGCTCTCGATCAGAGCAGGGTCGAAGCAGGCCATCCGAATGACGCCTGCGCCACCCATCGCGGCAACAATCAGCCCTTCGCGGTCTGGCGTGACGACCCGCGGCGTGACGCGTACTGTGCTGGTGGCGCCGTCGCGCCTGAAGCTCCACTCGTAGGCGGGAACCTGCATCCACGGCCCGTGGAAGACCAGGCAGCGATGCGCGGCGAGATCCGCAGGTTCTTTGGGCTCCCCGAACCGGCGCAGATACTCAGGTGCTGCGTAAATGCCGGGCCGACCGAGTGCGAGGTGCCGCGCAACCAGGCGACTCGGCGGTGGCTCGCCGGCCATCAGCATCACATCGAAGTTTTCTGTCTGCATGGCCTTGGGATCCTGGATCGGTTTGCAGTCCAGTTGCACCTCCGGGTACCGGCTCAGGAACAGTGCCAACCGCGGCCACAGGATATAGCGGCCAATGGGTACCGGCATGCCGACCCGCAGTTTGCCGCTGACCCTCTGCGTCCGGCTTGCAACGGCTGACTCCAACTCCTGAAGGCGCGCCAGGATGTCGAGCGCGCGCTCGTACACCTGTACCCCGTCTTCCGTGAGTTGGATGCGCCGCGTGCTGCGGTGTAGCAATGTGACACCCAGCGTTTTCTCCAGGTCGGCCAGGCCGCGACTCACGGCAGAAGACGTCAGGCCCAGACTGCGGCCAGCGGCCACGAGGCTGCCTTGATCCACCACCCGCACCAGCATCTCAAGTCGGCCGCTCTTGTCCATGCAAACTCCTTGTTTCGTGGGCTTACCAGATTATTGAGAATATCTCACGATCGGTTTGCGCCAAGTTGGCTCGACAGGCGCGGCATCAGTGCCTACAGTGGCGCTAATACTCATTGCTGTACCACCATGGATACCTGCCGAACACCTCCAGTGCAGTCGCGCCGCCAGGCGATGGTTGCCGTCGCGGGCACGTTTGCCAGCCTGTGGGCACCGTGCCAGGCACAGACTGGCAAGCCCCCGCCGCTGCGCATCCTGGTCGGCGCGGCGCCGGGCACGGTGATGGATGTCGCGGCCCGCCAGATCGGCGATGCCCTGGAGCAGCAAACCGGTCAGGCCGTCGTGATCGACAACCGGGTTTCTGCCGGTGGCATCCAGGCCCTTATCGCACTGCGACAGGCACCTGCCGATGGCCTGACGCTCAGTTTGGTTCATGCGGTGCAGATGACCGCCGCGCCTAGCCTGTTCACGACGCTGCCCTACGACACGCTACGGGACTTCACGCATCTGGGAATCCTGTTCACCGGCCCTCAAGTCCTGGTCGTGCATCCTGCCGTGCCGGCGAAGTCCTGGCAAGAACTGCTCAACCTGCTGAAGGCGCACCCCGACAGGTACCGCTACGCGACACCGGGCAACGGCTCACCCGGGCATGTGACGATGGAGCAAATCAAGGCCACGGTGGGCGCCGAGGTACAGCACATCCCTTATCGCGGAGCAGCTGCGACCACGGCCGTGCTCGCCGGCGAGGTGGAACTGATGCTCGAAGGCGTCATGCCGTTGCTGCCGCACATTCGAGCCGGCAAGCTGCGGCCGCTGGCCATCGGCGGCGCGCACCGGGTGCCGGCGCTGCCCGACGTCCCGACGTTCGCGGAACAGGGGGTGGCGGGCATAGGCACCGTGTGGGTGGGCATGGTCGGGCCGCCGAACATGGCACCAGCCCTGGTGCGGCGCCTGAACGGCGCTTTGGCGCGCGCCGTGCTGTCGCCTGCGCTGCGCGACGCCTTCGAATCCACGGGCCGGGTGGTTGCGCCCGGTTCACCCGAAGCGATGGCGGACGCGATCCGCAGCGAGACCCCCATTTGGCGCGACGTGGTTCAGCGCGCACACATCAAGCCCGGCTGACGTCGCCCGACAGTCACAACTGCCCCTTCACTGTGCAGCCCCCTGAATGCAGCGGGTCGGGCTGCTGCATGCCTGCAAACCCCGCTGCGAAAGCGAAAGGACCAACGCATGTATGCCATCACGAGAGTTACCCTGGCCACGGCCCTTGCCGCCGCGGCCGGTCTGGCACCGGCCCAAGTGCCGCCGGACCTGGCCGAAAGGCTCAAAACCATGGGTCCGGTGGTGAACCCGGCCGCGACCGCCCAGCTGTATGCGGCCCGCAGCCTTGCGAAGGAGCCCTATGTGGAAACGCTGGTCGAACGCGACATCGCCTACGGCCCGGACGAGCGTCATTTACTGGACGTCTTCAGGTCATCGGTCGGCACCAATGCCGCCAAGCCGGTGCTTGTGTTCGTGCACGGCGGCTCCTTTGTCGGTGGCAATCGGCGCACGGGCCCGGGCAGTCCGTTCTATGACAACGTCATGCTCTGGGCCCTGCGCAACGGGATGGTGGGGGTGAACATGACCTACCGGCTGGCGCCAAAGAACCCCTGGCCGGCGGGCGCCGAAGACATCGGCCAAGCCATCCGCTGGGTGCATGAGAACATTGCTCACCGAGGCGGCGACCCGGCGCGCGTCTTCCTTTTCGGCCATTCCGCGGGTGCGTCACACGTCGCTGCCTATGTCGCCAAGCCGGAGTTTCATCGCGTGCCGGGATCCGGCCTGGCCGGCGCAATGCTCCTGTCGGGCGTCTATCGCATCACCCCCGAGCTGGTGGCGCAATCCCCAACCTATCCGCGCTACTTTGGCACCGATACCGACAAGTACGCCGAGCGCTCCTCGCTCGAGGGCTTGCGGGCCACGCCTGTGCCCTTGTGGGTAGGCAGTGCGGAGCTTGATCCACCGCCATTCCGGGAGCAGGGCGAACTGCTTCGCGACAGTTTGCGCAAGGCGGGGAAAAGCTTCCGCTCTGTCGAATTTGCAGCCCACAGCCATATGTCGGAGGCGTACTCGATTCACAGCGACGACCACTCAGTGGGTGATGCGCTGTTGGGTTTTGTTCGGGGGCAATAAGCGGCTATCGACCCGAGCGTCGTATGCGCGCACGCAGGGGCAAGAACCTGGGCTTCCTGCGGCCCTTAAAGCCGGTAAAGCCGTTTGGCGTTTCCCCCCAGGATGGCGGCCTGCTCCTCCGCGCTCAACCCGGCCAGGAGCTGCCGTGTTTCGCTTCGCCACTGGCTGTAGCTGCCGGCGAGTTCGAGCACCGGCCAGTCGCTGCCCCATACCAGCCGCGAGGCACCGAAGCAAGCCAGCACATGCGCAGCCCAAGGCCGCACCGTGCCGGGCAGAGGTGACGGGCCGGCCTCGGTCATCAGCCCGGAAAGCTTGCACATCGCCTGCGTTTCAGCAGCGATGTGTGCGATGCCGTCGGCCCAGGGCTGCCACTCGCCCGCCGCAATGGCGGGCTTGGCCGCATGGTCAATCACCAGGCGCAAATCCGGGTAGCGCAGGGCCAGCGTGAGGATGTGCGGCAGATGGGCCGACTTGACCAGAGCATCAAACACCAGGCCGCAATCCGACATGGCACGCAATGCGGGTGCCAGCGCGGGCTGCAGTATCCATTCGGCGTCATCGATGTCCTGCAGCATGGGTCGCAAACCTTTAAGGCGCGGATGCCGCGCCAGCGCCTCAATGCGGGCTGGCGCATCGGCAGCCAGCAAATCCACCCAGCCCACCACGCCCAGCACCGCCGGATGGGCATCGGCCTGCGCCAGCAGGAAATGCGTTTCAGCTTCTGTTGGTGCGGCCTGCACCAGCACGCCGCCGGTCACACCATGCGGGGTGGCTTGGGCCTGCCAGTCGCTCACGGCCACATCACGGTAGATCGGCGCCAGGGCGGGATTCAGCCAGCCGTAATCGCCGCGGGCCAGTTGCCAGCAATGAAAGTGCGCGTCGATGCTCATGGGGTGGGTGCCTCGGCGGGTAGCAGGCCCTGCTCACGCAGCGCCGTCCAGAAGCCGGGCTGAATCCGGTGCTGCAGCATGGCCAGCGCGTCGTCCCACTCGGCAACCTGCCGAGCGCCCAGCATCACGATTTCCACCGCGGGATGCCCCAGCGGAAATTGCAGCGCTGCTGCGCGCAGCGGCACGCCGTGGGCCTCGCACACCGCTTCGATCTGCGCCGTGCGCTCCAACCACGCCCGTGCGGCCGGCGCGTAATTGAACGTCGGCGCGCCGCGACGGGTTCCTGTGGCGAGAATGCCCGAGTTGAAAACGCCGCCCAGCGCAATGCGCACGCCGCGCGCCACGCATTGCGGCAGCAGTTCGGGCAGCGCGCTGTGGTCCAGCAGGCTGTAGCGTCCGGCCAGCATCAACACATCCAGGTTGGCCTCCCGCAGCACCTGCAGCACCACCTCCACGTCGTTGGTGCCCAGGCCGATGGCGCGTACCAGGCCCTCCTGCTGGAGCTGGCGCAGGGCGGGCAGGGTTTCGTCAATGACCTGCCGAAGCACCTCTGGCGCACGCGCGCCGTGGGTCGCGGCATCGGGGTCATGCACATACGCCACGTCCAGCCGGGGCAGGCCGAGGCGCTGCAGACTGTCTTCCACACTGCGTCGGGTGCCCGCTGCGCTGAAGTCCCAGGCCTGCCGGAAAGGAAGGATGTCGACATAGCCATGCTGGGCGCGCGGCGCGCCGGCATCCGGCAGCAGCACACGCCCCACCTTGCTGGACAACACAAATTCGTCACGCGAATGGCGGCGCAGTGCGTCGCCCAGCCGGCGCTCCGACAGGCCGTGCCCATAGTGCGGTGCGGTATCAAAACTGCGGCAGCCGCTGGCCCAGGCGGCGTCGACCAGCGCCCGGGCATCGTCATCGGTGACGGCGGTAAACAGGTTGCCCAGGGGCGCACCGCCGAGGCCAAGGCGTAGCCGGCTGGCGGCGCAGGGAGGGAAAAAAGACGACATGGCAGGGTAAATCCTGATAAAAGTTCAGCTATGTTATAGCTAACATGTCAGTCATGAACACGGGGAAATCCCGTGGTTCGACCACTTTATTAATAACAAGCGCCCAACTCACGCAAAACCAGCCCCTCCCTGCACCACTCCATGCTGAAAAACATTCCGCCACTGCTCACACCCGACGCCATCCACGCGCTGGCCAGCATGGGCCATGGTGATGATGTGGCGATTGTCGATGCCAATTTTCCGGCGGCGCGCGTGGCGCAGCAAAGCGGCGCCCGCCTGGTGCAACTCGCGGGCGCCAGCGCACCGCAAGCCCTCAAGGCCGTGTTGCAGCTGCTCCCGCTGGACGATTTTGTGCCCGATGCCGCCTGGACCATGCAGGTGGTCGGCAACGCCACCGCCATTCCCGAGCCGGTGGCCGAGTTTGCATCGGCGCTGGCCCAGGCAGGCGAGCGTCCTGCGGTATCGCTGGAGCGCTTTGATTTTTACGAACGTGCGCGGTCAGCCTTCTTGATCCTGCAAACCGGCGAGCAACGCAAGTACGGCAACATCGTGCTGCGCAAGGGCGTTATCGCCAGCGACAGCGAATAAGCGCGGGACATGAATAGCACGACCCACCCCGCTCCCACCAGCCTGCGCGCGCAAGCCTACGAGAGCTTTCAGCAGCAGATCGTCGACGCCAACATCCGGCCCGGCCAGTTCATCTCGCAGCGCGAGCTGATGCAGCTGCTCGGCATGCCACTGGGCGCGGTGCGCGAGCTGATTCCACGCCTGGAGGCTGAAGGCCTGCTCAAGACCGTGCCGCAGCGCGGCCTGCAGGTGGCCCATGTCGACTTGAAGCTGATCAACAACGCCTTCCAGTTGCGCCGGCTGCTGGAGCGCGAGGCGGCGAGCCGCTTTGTCACCACCGTGTCCGATCGCGACCTGGCCGCCATCGAGCAGGCGCACCTGGACATCGTGCGGCGAGCGCGCAAGACGGCGATCGACGACGACCTGCTCAAAGATGCCACCGCAGTGGACTGGGGCCTGCACGACCTGATGATTGACGCGCTGGGCAACGAGCTGATTTCCGAGGTCTACCGCATCAACAGCCTGCGCGTGCGCCTCATCAAGCTCGAAGGCTCCACCCTTTCACCCGAGGTGCTGATTCCCGCCATGGAAGAGCACCTCTGGTTTATAGACGCCCTCAAGCGGCGCGACCCGCAAGCCGTGGTCGACCGCCTGAGCCACCACATCGAGAGTGCGCACCGTCGCGTACTCGGACTGCCGCGGCCGGACATGCCGTGGTCTTTGGAGAAACTTGTATGACCGAACCCCAAACTTCCACCAAATCGCTGGCATTCCGTGGCATCTGGCCCGCCCTGCTCACACCGCTGCATGCCGACCTGAGCATTGACCACGCCAGATTTGCAGCCCATTGCAAGTCGCTGATCGCCAGCGGCTGCCCAGGCGTCACCGCTTTTGGCACCACCGGCGAAGGGCCCTCGTTTTCCCTGGTCGAGCGCAAGGAAGCGATTGACCAGCTGATTAAAAACGGCATCCCTGCTGCTCAGATCATGGTCTCCACCAGCTGCGCAGCCCTGCCTGAAACCCTGGAGCTCACGCGCCATGCGGTGAATGCCGGTGTGCACGGCTGCTTGATGCTGCCGCCCTTCTTCCTCAAGGGCGTGTCGGACCAGGGCATCATCGACTGCTATCGGTACGTGATTGACGGGCTGGCCGATGACAGGCTCAAGCTCTACCTGTACCACATCCCTCAAGTCACCGGCGTCGGCCTGTCGCACCACGTGATTGCCACGCTGAAAAACATGTACCCCAATACAATTCTGGGCATCAAGGACAGCGCCTGCAGCACGGCGCATTCCGTGGGCCTGGCCGAGGCTTTCATGAAAGACCTGACGGTGTATGTCGGCTTCGAGCCCGACCTGCCGGAACTGGGACGGCGCGGCAGCACGGGCGCCATCAGCGGCTTGGCCAACTTCATGCCTCGGGTGGTCAAGCGCCTGGTGACCCAGCCGGAAGCAGCCACCACGCCTGCAGAGCGCGACCGCATCATCAAGCTGCTCGGCCTGCTCGAGGGCTACTCCCTGATGCCGGCGCTCAAGGGCATCATGGCCATGTTGAGCGGCGACCAAGCCTGGCTGCGCGTGCGTGCACCACTGGTTGCCTTGACGCCTGACGAGTTCAAGGCCCTCGAAAAGAGCATCACGGCTTTCGGTATTGATACAAAATCCGACTGACCCGCATCAGGCATACCTGATCCGTATTCAACGAGTTTGCAAGCGACTTAACGACAAAGGAGACACCATGAAAACTTCCCTGATTCGCCGCACCCTGCTGGCCACCGCTTCCGCCGTCATGCTGATGGGCGCCCTGCTGCCCGCGGCACAGGCGCAAAACAAGATGGTGCTGCGCATCTCCACGCCGGCCGTTCCCGACGACTGGCATGCCAAGATGTGGACTGTTTTCAAGGACAACCTGGAGAAAAGCGCGCCCGGCGAATTCGACGTACAGATCAACCTGAACGCGTCGCTGTTCAAGCAGGGCACCGAGCCGGCGGCCATGGCTCGCGGAAATCTGGAGCTCTCCTCGATCTCTGCCTTTGACATTGCCAAGCTGATTCCCGAGTTCTCGGTCTTCACTGCGGGCTATATCGTGCGCGACCCGGACCACCAGCAAAAGGTGTTCAACGGCTCCATTGGCACCGAGATGTTCAAGACGGTGTCTGAAAAAATGGATGTGACGCCGCTGTCCACCGTGTACCTTGGCACCCGGCAGGTCAACCTGCGTGAGGCGCGCAATGTCAAGACCCCTGCCGACCTCAAGGGTGTGAAGCTGCGCATGCCCGGCTCCAAGGAATGGCTGTTCCTCGGTGAAGCGCTGGGCGCCACCGCCACGCCCCTGGCTTTTGGCGAGGTCTACCTGGGCCTGAAGACCGGCACCATCGATGGTCAGGACAATCCCCTGCCTTCCGTGCGTGCCGCCAAGTTCTATGAAGTGACCAAGCAGATCGTGCTGACCAGCCATCTGGTGGACGGCATCTTCATTGCGATCTCCAACAAGGCGTACAACGCCATGAACGCAACGCAAAAGCAGAAAGTCAAGGCGGCTGCGCAGGCCGCCTCCAGCTTCAACAACGAGAACCGCATCAAGGAAGAAGCGCAACTGGTTGACTTCTTCAAGCAGCAGGGCCTGCAGGTCACCACGCCCGATGTGGACGCCTTCCGCAAGTCGGTGCAGGCCACTTACCTGAACTCCGAGTACGGCAAGAGCTGGCCCAAAGGCCTGCTTGAACGCATCAACGCCACCAAGTAAGCACCCCGTCAAAGCATGAAAACCTGGCCAAAAAAAGCCGCCGACCTGATCGGCGGCGGGTTATTCCTGACCCTGTTTATCGTGTTTGTGATCCAGGTCACGGCACGGTTCGGGTTCAACAAGCCGATGGCATGGACCGACGAAGCCGCCGTGATCCTGTATGTCTGGGTCATTCTCTGGGCGGCGGCGTTCGTCGTTCCCGAGCGTGAGCATGTGGTGTTCGATCTGCTTTGGAACAGCGTCAGCCAGCGTGCACGGCAGGTGATGCAGATCGTCGGCAACCTCACGATTGGCGGCCTTGCGCTTTGCGGCATTCCGGCCAGCTGGGACTATGTCCATTTCATGGCCCGCGAAGGAACGCCCGTGCTGGGCCTTTCCTTCATGTGGGTCTTTTTGCCTTTTGTGCTGCTGCTGGCGGCACTGGTTGTTCGCTCTGCGTGGGCCATCTGGAACGCGATTCGGGGTATTGGTCTTGAAGCGGAGCTGCGCATATGACATCCGGAATCCTCGTTCTAGTTCTCGTGCTGGCGGGCGGCATGCTGCTGCGCATGCCCATCGGCTTTTCCATGCTGGCCTCCGGCATTGCCTACCTGATGGTCAAGGGGCAAGACATCGGCCTGGTGGCCGAGCAGGTGGGCAATGGCCTTTACAACAGCTATGTGCTGCTGGCCGTTCCGCTCTTCGTGTTTGCGGCCAACATCATGAACGCCGGCACCGTGAGCGAGCGCATTTTTGACTTCTGCCGCATTCTGGTCGGGCGCGTGCGCGGTGGCCTGGCCCAGGTGGATATTCTGGTCAGCGTGGTGTTCTCGGGCATGAGCGGCAGCGCCATTGCCGATGCGGCCGGGCCTGGCCTGGTCACCATTCGCCAGATGCTTAAAAAGCCGGAATACACACGCGGCTTTGCGGGTGCCGTGGTCGTGGCCAGCGCCACGCTGGGCCCCATCATTCCGCCTTCCATTCCCATGGTGATTTACGCACTGGTGTCGGGTGCCTCGGTTGGCGCGCTGTTTCTCGGTGGCGTGGTGCCGGGCTTTCTGATGGCGATATTGATGATGGTGGTCGTGCACTTCATTGCCGTCAAACGCAACATGCCGCGCGAGGACAAAATCCCGCTGAGCGAATGGCCGGCCATTGTGTTTCGCGGCGCCCTGCCGCTGTCCATGCCCATCGTGCTGCTGGGCGGCATTTACTCCGGAATTTTCACCCCCACGGAAGCCGCCGCAGTGGCCGCTTTTCATGCGCTGATTCTGGCCGGCGTGATCTACCGCGCCCTGACGTGGCGTACCTTCTGGGGCGTGGTGATGGAGTCCACCCGCGGCAGCGCCGTGATCACCATGATCCTGGCCGGCTCCTTCATGCTGAATTACGCATTCACGGCTGAAGGCGTGCCGCAGGCCATGGCCATGTGGGTTGACAGCATGCACCTCTCGCAGATCAAGTTTTTGCTGCTGGTCAACGTGATGTTCCTGGTGCTGGGCTGCTTTCTGGATGTGTCTGTGCTGCTGCTGGTGTTTGTGCCCATGCTGCTGCCCGCCGCCAAGCTGCTGGGCGTGGACCTGGTGCACTTTGGCGTGCTGGTGGTGCTCAACATGATGATCGGCCTGATTCACCCGCCCTTCGGTATGCTGCTGTTCGTGACCAAGGCGCTGACCGGCATCCCAATTGGCGAGATGATGAAAGAAGGCTGGCCATTCCTGATCATGCTGCTGCTCTTGCTGCTGGCCATGACATGCTTTCCGCAAATTGTGCTGTGGCTGCCGCAAACCATGGGCTACGGAGCGAAATGACTCTCCCCCGAAGCGCCTGCGGCACCTCCCCTCAAGGGGCGACTCCAGCGGCCCGGCAAAGCCGGTTCCGCGGCGTCCGCTTGGCGGCATCGGGCACGCCTCACATCTGGCGCTTCACCAAGGATGCCGCGATATGAATGACGACGTGAATGCCGAGGTGGTCTGCGTGGCCAGCTGGAATGCCGACCTGATTTCGCACGTGGCACGGCCCATTGCCCGCGGCGAGACGCTGATGGCCAGCGCTTTCAGCATCAGCCCGGGCGGCAAAGGCAGCAATGCGGCCGTCGCGGCCGCCCGTCAGGGCGCGCGCGTGGCGCTCATCGCCCGCATTGGCGATGACGACTTCGGGCGCATGGGCATGGCGCTGTGGCAGGCCGAAGGCATTGCCACCGACCATGTGGAGCGCGCCGCCGGCGAGCGCAGCGGCGTGGCCCAGATCCTGGTCTATGACGATGGCGACAACAGCATTGCGGTGTGCCCTGGTGCAGGTTCCGGACTCGGAGCGCCGCAGGTGCAGGCGGCCCAGCGCTTGCTGCACGGCTGCCGCGTTGTCATGGCATCCTGTGAAGTGCCTGTAGAAGCCACGCTGCAGGCCTTCCGGCTCGCCCGTGAGGCCGGGGCCATCACCCTGCTGAACCCAGCGCCGGCACGTCCGCTGCCAGAGGAACTGCTGGCATTGGTCGACGTTCTCACGCCGAACGAAAGCGAGCTCTATCAGCTCGCCGGTGCGGCGCATTCAGGGTCGGTGGACGCCGCTGCGAATCACCTGCTAGCAGGCGGTACCCGCGCCGTGCTGGTGACGCTGGGCGCCGCCGGCTGTCGCCTGTATCAAAGCGGGCATGCCCCGACGGGCCTCGCCGGCCGCAGCATGGCCGTGCTGGACACCATAGGCGCCGGCGACACCTTCACCGGTGCGCTGGCAGCGGCCCTGGCACGCGGCGAGCCGCTCGCGAACGCCATGCAATGGGCCAATGCCGCGGCGGCGCTGTCGGTGACCCGACGCGGAGCCATTGACGGCATTCCTGTGCGCGCAGATGTTGCGGCCCTGATGGACCAGGTCGCCGGGCAATAATCCGCCCAGCTTCAGGCGCTGAATCCGCCTCCATGCTCCAATCAAACGGCCATGCACACGGCCATAAGCGCTATTACTTTTATAGCACAAAGCACCCTGCCTAGTTGCAGCAAGGTCTAGTACTTCGACACAGAGGTATCGGAACACAATGAAAGCGATGGATTCGGGCCCAGGCCTAGGCGCAAACCGCAGACATAGCCGTAGCTATGGCGAGGATTTGCAACGACGGCATGGGCTCGAAGGCGCGCTTTCATGTTTCGATATTTTTGGGTCGGAGTACTAGGCATGCTCAAAGTAGACGAACGTGCTGCGGGGAAAGATGTGCCGATAGAAAGGACGCGCAAGAACACGCGCGAGGTTTTTGGCTGCAAGCAGGCCGGATGCGCTGTTGTACAGCTTGAAGAAATTTGGCCGCACGGGCTTCAGGCCCAGCGTTTTACCGAACGCAACCAGTGAATCGTGATTGAAGGCGTTGACGTGCTCAAGCGGCGCGATGGGCATTTGATGCGCTGGCGATAGGGCATTGAAATCACCATGCCGGGCCAGCTTTTTCAGCGAAGGCCCTGCGTTGGGCACGCTGATTTTGATGAGTCCATCCACAGCCAGAGCCTGCGCCAGGCGCTCAAGAATCGCCCGGGGCTCAGTGAGGTGCTCGAAGACCTGTTCTGTATGGATGAATCGGAATTTTTTAGCGGGTAGATCGGCGAGTTCTACAACCTTGATCCCCACCGATTGGCCATGTCGGAGGCGTTCCTCAGACAGCTCAACACCATACACATCACAGCCATACGCCATGGCCATGCGGGACCAGTGTGCCCATCCGAACCCAAAGTCAAGAACACTCAATTCACCCGGTGGAACGCCGAAGTATTGAATGACATACTGAACCTGCTCGGCCAGGTAGCGGTAGTCGTCAAGACTGTAGTTTCGGTGGGTCCTGTCCAGTTCGGTTCCGGGAACCCAGCCGTTGTAGATTTCGTCCAGCAACCGGTCATCAGGCACATGTTTTTGAAAAGCCAGGGTACACCTGTTGCAGCGTACCAGTTCGTAGGAACAGGCATCCGCAGCGTCGCCGGCATTGCCTTCGTAGTGCCTCGCCATGTAGTTCCTGATGCCCGGACCCCCATATGACTCTTCGTAAACGACAGACAGCGAATCCGACAGGCAGCCGGGACAATGGTTTCGGGATTTCATGACAGGGCGATAAGGCATTGACGTTCCGTGTGTAAAAAGGAATACGGTGAACGCCGAGGGGCACGCCGGACGAAGGTCACGGGTGCAGTCGCACATTCAACGCGCATCGGAAAAGCAAGGCAAGCGCACTTGCCAGCCATTGTGCGACCGCGTGAAGAAATGGTCAGGAGCCTGACAAAACCCGGTTGCGCACGCAGCCACTCTATCGCTCATGAGGTGAGCGGTGGTAACCCTCTGTAATGAGGTGCTCGCTTAAGTTTGTGCGGCCTGGGTCGGTACTGCCACAGCTGCTTAGCCTCTGCACAGACTGTGGCGCAGGACTCCGTACGATACGGAAGGACCCTGCTTTGGGCAACCGGCCCCGCAGGCCTCACGCCCGGGTAAAGGATCTCGTCGCCTAAAAGCCCCTTCTCCACAGACGGCGGTATTCGTGCTCAGGGACTCGCGGCTGGTTTGCCCGCATCGGAGTTTGAACGCTGGCAGTCCTGAAGCAGTGCTCGATGCGAGCTGAAGGCTCTTACACAAGCCAGTACTTGGTTACACAAACACCCTGCGCCTTTCATCGATGCCGGCTCACCACACCCGCGTCCTGCCTGCACAAGAGCGGGTTTTATCTTCAGCGAAAAACCTCCACAACCAGCCACTGAATGGCGGTCGCTGGAGACTACAAACTCAATAGCGCCCTGCGGCGCCAGCGCTTAGTGGGCTGTTCGCTCGAACTTGAAAACGCCCGGCTCGCGCACGGGATCCACCTCGACCGGGATCACGCTCTTGGGCGGGAAGCGCCCTTCGAGCAGCAGCTTGGACAGCGGATTCTCGATGCGCTGCTGGATGGCGCGCTTCAGGGGTCGTGCGCCAAACACCGGGTCGAAGCCGACCTTGGCCAGCTCGGCAATCGCCGCTTCCGAGACGTCCATCGTCAGGTCCATTTTCTGCAGGCGCTCCATCAGCACCTTGAGCTGGATACGCGCGATCGACTCGATGTTCTTCGCGTCGAGCGCATGGAAGACCACGGTCTCGTCGATACGGTTCAGGAACTCGGGACGGAAGTAGTTCTTCAGCTCGTCGATCACCGCGTCCTTGATGTCTTCCGAGTCACGGCCAACCATGGACTGGATGATGGGTGAACCGATGTTGCTGGTCATCACAATCACCGTGTTCTTGAAGTCGACAGTACGCCCCTGGCCGTCGGTCAGGCGACCATCGTCCAGCACCTGCAGCAGCACATTGAACACATCGGGATGGGCTTTTTCGACCTCGTCGAGCAACAGCACGCTGTAGGGCTTTCGGCGCACGGCCTCGGTGAGGTGACCGCCTTCCTCGTAGCCCACATAGCCCGGAGGCGCGCCTATCAGTCGGGCGACCGAGTGCTTCTCCATGAACTCGCTCATGTCGACGCGAATCAGGTGGTCTTCGCTGTCAAACAGGAAACCAGCCAGTGCCTTGCACAGCTCGGTTTTGCCCACACCCGTCGGGCCGAGGAACAGGAAGGAGCCTGTTGGGCGGTTCGGATCGCTGAGGCCCGAACGCGAGCGGCGGATCGCATTGGCGACCGCAGCTATGGCCTCGTCCTGGCCGACCACGCGCTCATGCAGCTTGCCCTCCATCAGCAGCAGCTTGTCGCGCTCGCCCTGCATCAGTTTGCTGACCGGAATGCCGGTGGAGCGCGCAACGACCTCGGCGATCTCTTCGGCGCCGACCTGGGTGCGCAGCAGCTTGGGCACATCGCTGGTCTCCTTCTGCGCCTCGCTGTCCTGCGCCGCCTTCAGGCGCTTTTCAAGTTCAGGCAGCTTGCCGTATTGCAGCTCGGCAACCTTGTTGAAGTCGCCCTTGCGGGTGAACTCTTCAATCTGGAAGCGGATGCGGTCGATCTCTTCCATGACGTCCTTGGAACCGAGCGCCTGGGCTTTTTCGGCCTGCCAGATTTCATCGAAGTCAGAGATTTCCTTCTGCAGCTTGGCAATCTCTACTTCGATCAATCCAAAGCGCTTTTGCGAAGCTTCGTCTTTTTCGCGGCGCACGGCTTCACGCTCGATCTGCAACTGGATCAGGCGCCGGTCAAGGCGATCCATCACCTCGGGCTTGGAGTCCATCTCGATCTTGATCTTGGCCGCCGCCTCGTCAATCAGGTCGATGGCCTTGTCGGGCAAAAAGCGGTCGGTGATGTAGCGATGGCTGAGTTCGGCCGCAGCGACGATGGCCGGGTCGGTGATCTGCACACCATGGTGGACTTCGTATTTTTCCTGCAGCCCGCGCAGGATGGCGATGGTGGCTTCCACCGTGGGCTCGTCCACCAGGATCTTCTGGAAGCGGCGCTCCAGGGCGGCGTCCTTTTCGATGTACTTGCGGTATTCATCCAGTGTGGTGGCACCCACGCAGTGCAGCTCGCCACGCGCCAGCGCGGGCTTGAGCATGTTGCCGGCGTCCATGGCGCCTTCTGCCTTGCCGGCGCCGACCATGGTGTGCAGCTCGTCGATAAAGACGATGGTCTGGCCTTCATCCTTGGCCAATTCATTGAGCACGGTTTTCAGGCGCTCCTCAAACTCGCCGCGGAACTTGGCCCCGGCCAGCAAGGCAGCCATGTCGAGTGACAGCACGCGCTTGCCTTTCAGCGACTCAGGCACCTCGCCCGCCACGATACGCTGGGCCAGGCCCTCGACGATGGCCGTCTTGCCGACACCGGGTTCCCCTATCAATACCGGGTTGTTTTTGGTGCGGCGCTGCAGTACCTGGATGGCACGCCGAATTTCATCGTCGCGGCCAATCACCGGATCGAGCTTGCCCAGACGCGCGCGCTCTGTCAGGTCCATGCAGTATTTCTTCAGGGCTTCGCGTTGGCCCTCCGCATCGGCGCTGTTCACGCCCTGCCCGCCGCGTACCGCGTCAATCGCGGCTTCCAGCGACTTGCGGCTCAGGCCGTTTTCGCGGGCGATCCTGCCCACGTCGGCCTTGCTGTCGGCCACGGCCAGCAAAAAGAGTTCACCGGCAATAAATTGATCATTGCGCTTGATGGCTTCTTTTTCCGTGGCCTGCAGCAGCCTGGCCAGCTCGGGGCCGACCTGGATCTGGTCCTGGCCCTGCACCTGGGGCAGCTTTTTGACGGCGCTGTCGGCCGCCTGCGTCAGGCCGTTGACGTTGACCCCGGCCCGCTCCAGCAAGGCGCGGGGGCCGTCATCCTGGCGCAGCATGGCCGCCAGCAAATGAGCCGGCTCGATGTAGGCGTTGTCGTTGCCAAGTGCCAGCGACTGTGCATCGCTGAGCGCTTCCTGAAATTTGGTGGTGAGTTTGTCCTGGCGCATGAGGCGTCCCTTCGAATTTGATTGCTGTTGATCTGGGGCTGGAACAAAGCTTTTTCAATAGCGCCGACAACCGGCCGGTCTGGCCTGCGGCTACACCGAGCCCCCACACGCGGGCATGCGGTCTAGAATCATTGGCATGAACATACATCAGGTTTCGGTCAACTACGCGCCGGAACAGGACCGTTTATTGATACGGATCAATGGCAGGGAAGGCGGTGAGTTGCGCGCCTGGCTGACCCGGCGCCTGGCCCTGGCCCTGTGGCCGGTACTCAGCCAGACGGCCGTCGCCCAAATGACAAAACTTGCGGGCCCTGCGGCGCCGGCAGCCAGCCTGGACGAGCAGCGAGGCCAATTGCTCGATGCCTTCCAGAAAGAGGCGTCACTACGCACCGGCGACTTCGAGACGCCTTACGAAGATCGGCGGGGCCAGCCCGCCGATGCAGTACTGGGCCCCGAGCCGCTGCTGCTGACTGAAGTCAAGGTCACGCTGATGGGCACTGGGCAGCTGCGCCTGCAAATGCTTGAAAAACTGCCAGGCGGTGACGCGGTGCGAAATTTTCAGCTCATGATGGATGCGCAACTGACCAACGGCTTGCTGCACCTGCTGCACCAGAGCCTGAATGCGTCGCAGTGGCTGGAGCCGCTGACATCCCCTGCCCTCCAACCAGCCGCCGCCAACGCCGACGTGCCCGAACTGGCCATGGACCCCGCCAAGCCCAGATACCTGAACTGAACTGAATGACTGCAGGGGGTGGCACCTCAGTCCCGGATGGGTATCACGCGGGCCGCAAACAACCTTATTTGGCTTGCATGCCAACCAGCATTTGACAAAATCAACAGGGCACAATCCATGAATTCCCTGAGCCTCCGAATACTTGAATACCGTAGTCTTTCCCTAGCCCCTGAGTTGACCGGCCCTGACCAGATACTGTGCCTGCCTTCCATAATCTTTCCAAACTGTACGCGCGCCCCGGTTTTTTGCTGCGTCGCGCGCACCAGATCTCGGCCGCCGTTTTCGAAGATGAATGCCGCAGTGTCGGGCTGACACCCGCGCAGTTCGGCGTGCTCAGTGTGCTGCGTGCCAGCCCCGGCCTGGACCAGTCCACGTTGGCACGCGCGCTGGGTTTTGACAAGGTGACGGTGCTGCGCGTGTTGCGCGGCCTGGAAACACGGGGACTGATAGAGCGCGTGCCCGCACCTTCGAGCCGGCGCAACTTGTCGATCTCGCTGTCAACCGAGGGGCTCGCCCTGCTGAAACAGGCGCAGGAACCGGCCGAGCGCGCCTACAGCCGCCTGATGGCGCCGCTGGACAATACGCAGCAAAACCAGCTGGTCCACCTGCTGCAGTTGCTGACAGCCGGGCTGGAAGACGAGGCGCGGGCCCCTTTTGTGCCGCCAGCGCAGGATACGGATGAGCCCAGGGGCATGCCGGGAGCCAAGTAATTTCTAGCCATTGGTGGCTTGTATGCCCCATTTGGCCAGCGCTGCATCGTCGCTAACGCGCGCATCGACCCAACGCGCGCCCTCCGGCGTCTGCTCTTTTTTCCAGAACGGCGCCTGGGTCTTCAGGTAGTCCATCAAAAATTCGCAGGCCTTGAAGCTTTCACCGCGGTGAGCGGAAGTCACCGCCACCATGACCACCTGATCCAGCGGCTGCAAAAGTCCGACACGGTGGATCACCCGGACGCCAAAAATATCGAAGCGCACCATCGCCTCGTCGATCATGGCCTCAATGGCTTTTTCGGTCATGCCGGGGTAGTGTTCCAGTTCCATGCTGCTGACGCTCTGGCCGTCATTGCGGTCCCTCACCGTGCCCGTGAAAGTGCATACGGCGCCGACCCGGGTGTCATTCGCGCGCAGAGCGGCCACCTCATCGGCCAGATTGAAGTCTTCGGTCGTGATCAGGACGCGGGATAAAGCCATAGTTGCAATTTTGCCACCACCACCCCAAAAGCCGCATGCATGCCGTAAGATTTGTCGCATGACTGGCTGCACAAACCTCCTCACCGCCTGGATGCCCAACGGCAGCCGTGGCCATGAGGCGTGCGCCAGCAAGTCAAAAAAACCGTTGCTCATTTGACCGGGGCTGCGGTTCCGTCGTCGAATGAGCGATGGAGCCGCCAGCTACTTTCAGGTCTTTCCCGCGTGCACCACCTCTTGTTCTGACGATGGCCTTCCAAGCCGGTCAGTTTTTAAGGATGTGTCTTCATGCAAACAGCGCGCAATGCAAACCAGGTAACCCCGGTAACTCCAGATTTTTCGGGGCTCTGGCTCCCGCTTGTCACCCCCTTTGACCACGGCGAGGTCGACCATGCGTCCTTGAAGCGCCTGGTGGCGCACTACCGCGGCAGCGGCATTGCCGGCCTGGTGGCCTGCGGCTCCACTGGCGAAGCAGCCGCCTTGAGCGACGAAGAGCAGCTGGCCGTGCTGCAGGCCATCATGCGGGAAGCGCCTGAACTGCCGGTGGTCATGGGCCTGTCGGGCTACCACCTGGGAAAAACCGCGGCGCGCATCAGGATGGTGGGCGAGCTGGGCATTGCCGGCATCCTGCTGCCTGCGCCCCACTACATCCGGCCTGCCCAGGCCGGCCTGATCGAGTGGTTTACCCAGCTGGCCGACGCCAGTGCCGTGCCGGTCATCCTGTATGACATACCCTACCGCACCGGCGTGAAGATCGAACTGCAGACCCTGAGGGCGCTGGCCAGCCATCCACGCATCTGCGCCATCAAGGACTGCGGCGGCGACGCGGACAAAACGCGAGCGCTGATCAGCGACGGCCGCCTGCAGGTCTTGTGCGGCGAGGATGTCAATATTTTCTCCACCCTGGCGCAAGGCGGGCATGGTGCGATTGCGGCGGCAGCCCATGTGCACACGCGGCGTTTCGTCCAGGTGATGGATCTCATCAAGACCGGCGATGAGGCGCAAGCCCGCACGCTGTGGGAACCCCTGCCGCCGCTGATTGAAGGCCTGTTTGCCGAACCCAGCCCCGGCCCGCTGAAAGCGCTACTCGCGCGCCGGGGACTGGTTCGCGAAGAACTTCGCAGCCCCATGACCCGGGCTTCCGGCGCGCGGGTTGAGCGCCTGCAGCGGCTGGATGAATTGATCGGGTAAATCAGCCGCCGGTGACGGGCGGGAAGAAGGCGACTTCGCAGCCTTCGCTTAAAACAGCCGACTCGTCACTCATGACCTGATTCAGCGCCATGCGCACAGACTTGCCGCGCGCCAGGCTGCCGGCATGCGCGGGGCTGGCGGCCAGCAGTTCGTCGCGCAGGGCCGCCAGCGTACCGGCGGAGGTTTCGCGCAACTCGCTGCCCTGCCCGATGGCTTCACGGATGGACGCGAAATACTTGACCGTGACTTTCATGCGGAGGCTTTCACGACAGGAGCGCTGAAAACGGGATGAACTGCACGCTGTCGCCGTGCGTGATGGTCTGCCCCGCCGGGTTGTCCACCAGACCGTCGCCCCAGACCGCCGAGGTCAGCACCCCGGAACTCTGATTGGCAAACAGGTCCAGCCCGCCAGCCGCATTGCGTTGCACCCGCAGGAACTCGCGGCGCTTATCGGCGCGGGGCCAATTGAAATGGGCGGGAACAGGGACTGATTTCAGGGCCACCTGGCGCGCACCCTGCAGCGTGAGCAGAAAGGGCCGCACCAGCAGCAGGAAGGTCACAAAGCTGGAGACTGGGTTGCCCGGCAGGCCGATGAAGTGCGCCGGCCCGACCTTGCCATAGGCAAACGGTTTGCCGGGCTTGATCGCGATCTGCCAGAGATCGAGTGAACCGAGCTGCTGCACCGCGGGCTTGATGTGATCTTCTTCACCGACAGATACGCCGCCGCTGGTCAGGATCAAATCGTGCGCCTGGCTGGCGCTGCGCAGCGCGTCCAGCGTGGCGTCGCGCCGGTCCGGCACGATGCCCATGTCCGTCACCTCGCACCCCAGGCGCGACAGCAAGGCACGCAGGAAGAAGCGGTTGGAGTTGTAGATGGCGCCCGGCCGCATCTGCTCCGGGGCAACCTCGCCGGGCATGACCAGCTCATCGCCGGTGGAAAACAGCGCCACCCGCGGCCGGCGCGCCACCTGCAAAACATTCATGCCAACACTGGCCGCCAGCCCAAGTGCGGCTGGCGTGAGCCGCTCACCTTTTGAGAGCACGATGGCGCCACGCGTGACATCCTCGCCGGCGCGGCGAATCCACTGCGCGGGTCTGGGCGGCTGCGTGATCTTGATAAAACCTTGCGGCTCCGCCAGCACTTCGCAGTCTTCCTGCATCATCACCGCGTCGGCCCCGGCCGGAATGGGCGCGCCCGTGAAGATGCGCGCGGCCGTGCCCGGCTCCAGCGCAGGGCCTGCGCTGCCGGCGGGGATGCGCTGCGACACACGCAAAGCGGTACCGGCCTGCTGTACATCGGCAGTACGCACCGCATACCCGTCCATCGAGCTGTTGTCTTCGGGTGGCACCTGCAGCGCGGAGACCACGTCTTGCGCCAGCACGCGGCCGTCGGCCTCAAATGTGGAGACCGTTTCCAGGCCTGCCAACGGGGTGGCTTGGGCCTGCAACTCGGCCAGCGCATCGTCCAGTGGCTTAAGCGCGGGACGGGCAGCTGGTGCGGTGGAGGTGGATGCAGGGGTGATTTGGGAAGTGTTCATGCATACGACTCGGGGCGGTAGGCAAAGCGTTCCTGATTGTCGATCAACCACAGCGCGAGGGCATCGGCGTCATTCAAATCCAGCACCGGCCTGAGGGTAGTTTGCGGCAGCTGCTCCGGCGAGTCGGTGGCAATTGCCACCACAAAATCGTCGTCCGGATAACGTGCCGGCTTGCCGGACGCGGCGCGCCAGACTTCCACCTTCAGCAGGTCGCTGCTCTTGAAGCCCTCCACCAGCACCCAGTCCACACCCTCGTACAGCTCGGCAATCAGGTGGTGCACCGACAGCGTCGTCGGCCGTTCGAACTCACGGATCAGTGCCAGCCTGTTTTCCGACGCGACAACCACCTCGAAGGCCCCGGCCTCCCGGTGACGGTAGGTGTCCTTCCCCGGGTGGTCAATGTCGAATTTGTGGTGTGCATGTTTGACGACCGAGACACGCAGGCCACGCAGCTTAAGCGCGGGAATCAGCCTTTCCACCAGCGTCGTCTTCCCCGAGCCGGAATAGCCGGCAAATGCAACCACGTTCATAAACAGTTTTTCACCGATCCTGGTTTGCTACTGATTCACTGGCTGGCCATGGCCATCCGAAAGGGACTGGAGAGCCACTCAATGCACGTTGTTGGCAATATAGGCCTTGACAAGGTCAACGTCGGCGGGCATGACCTGCACACGCTTGGGCAAGTCCTCTATGCCTTCGAACTTTGCGGGCCGGGTCGGCAAGCGGCCCAGCGCCTCTTCGATGGTTTCGGCGAACTTGATCGGCAGGGCCGTCTCGAGCACGATCATGGGCACACCCACCTGCAGGTGCGCACGCGCCACCTTCAGGCCGTCAGCGGTGTGCGTATCGATCATGGTGCCCAGGCGCTGGAAGGTGTCGCGAATCGTCTGCAGCCGGTCGGCGTGGGTGCTCGTGCCGCTGGCAAACCCGTAGCGCTGCGCGGCTGCCTGGAAGGCGGCATCGCGGCTCAGGTCAAAACTGCCCTGTGCCGACAACCGGTTTCCGAATAGCTCGGCGATGCGCATCGCGTCCCGGCCCAGCAGGTCGAACACAAAACGCTCGAAGTTCGAGGCCTTGGAAATGTCCATTGACGGGCTGGAGGTCTCATGCGTGTCGGCGCCAGCCCGCACACGGTAGACGCCGGTGCGAAAGAATTCGTCGAGCACGTCGTTCTCATTGGTCGCCACCACCAGCTTGTCGATGGGCAGGCCCATCATGCGGGCAACATGGCCGGCGCAGACATTGCCGAAGTTGCCCGACGGCACGGTAAAGCTGACCTTGTCGGCGTTTGATTTGGTGGCCTGGAAGTAGCCGGCGAAGTAATAAACCACCTGCGCCATCAGGCGCGCCCAGTTGATGGAATTGACCGTGCCGATTTTGTACTGGCGCTTGAAATCCAGGTCATTGGACACCGCCTTGACGATGTCCTGGCAGTCGTCAAACACGCCGTCCAGCGCGAGGTTGTGGATGTTTTCGTCCTGCAGGCTGAACATCTGCGCCTGCTGGAACGGGCTCATGCGGCCATTCGGCGATGTCATGAAAACCCGCACGCCCTTTTTGCCGCGCATGGCGTATTCGGCCGCACTGCCGGTATCTCCGCTGGTGGCGCCCAGGATGTTCAGCTCTTCACCGCGGCGCGCCAGTTCGTATTCGAACAGGTTGCCCAGCAATTGCATGGCCATGTCCTTGAAGGCGAGCGTGGGCCCGTTCGACAGAGCCTCGAGGTACAGGCCCTCCTGCAGTTTTTTCAGCGGAACAATCTCTTTCGTTCCAAAAACATCTTCGGTATAGGTCTTCTCGCAGATCGCCTTCAGGTCCGCTGGCGGAATGTCATCTATATACAGTGACAGGACTTCGAACGCGAGATCCGCATAAGGCAGGCTGCGCCATTTCGTCAGCGTCGCATTGTCAACCTGCGGATAGCGCTCCGGCAGGTACAAGCCGCCATCCGGTGCCAGGCCTTCAAGCAGGATTTCACAAAAGCGCTTGCGGTCAACATGACCACGGGTGGAGATGTAGCGCATCAGGCCAATTCCTCCTTGCGGATGCGCGTGATAGGCGCCAGCACCGTGGGCAAGCCCTGCATCTGTGCCAACGCGTCGTTCATCTTCGCTTCCACACAGTCGTGTGTGAGGATGATGAGGTCGGTCTGCGTGGAGCCTTCGCCGCCCACTTCATCGGCCTCGCGCTGCAGCACGGCGTCTATGCTGATGCCCAGCGAGGCGAGAATACCGGTGACCCTGGCCAGCACGCCGGCTTCATCGGCCACCTTCAGGCGCAGGTAATAACTCGTGACCACATCACCCATGGCCAGCACCGGCGTATCACTCATCCAGTCGGGCTGGAACGCCAGATGCGGCACGCGATGCGCGGCGTCAGCCGTGTGCAGGCGGGCAATGTCGACCAGGTCGGCAATCACGGCACTGGCGGTGGGTTCGCTGCCGGCGCCCTTGCCGTAGTACAGCGTGGTGCCGACGGCATCGCCATGCACCATCACGGCGTTCATGGCGCCTTCCACATTGGCAATCAGGCGCTTCATCGGCACCAGGCTGGGATGCACACGCAGCTCGATGCCCTTGGCGGTATTTTTGGTGATGCCCAGCAGCTTGATGCGGTAGCCGAGCTGCTCGGCGTACTTGATGTCCTGCGCATCCAGCCGGGTAATGCCTTCGACATAGGCTTTGTCAAACTGCACCGGAATGCCGAAGGCAATCGCCGACATCAGCGTGACCTTGTGCGCCGCGTCCACGCCCTCGATGTCAAAGGTGGGGTCAGCCTCGGCGTAACCCAGGCGCTGCGCCTCCTTGAGCACCACGTCGAAGTCCAGGCCCTTGTCGCGCATTTCGCTCAAGATGAAATTGGTCGTACCGTTGATGATGCCGGCGATCCATTCGATGCGGTTGGCCGTCAGTCCTTCACGCAGCGACTTGATGATGGGAATGCCACCCGCCACCGCAGCTTCAAAGGCCACCATCACGCCCTTGCGGTGCGCAGCGGCAAAAATTTCGGTGCCGTGCACCGCCAGCAAGGCCTTGTTGGCGGTCACCACATGCTTGCCCGCTTCAATGGCTTCCATCACCAGCTGACGGGCGATGCCGTAGCCGCCGATCAGCTCAATCACGATGTCGATTTCGGGATTCGCGATCACCGCGCGGGCATCGGCGACGACCTGCACGCTGTCACCCACCACAGCCTGCGCGCGGGCGGTGTCGAGGTCCGCCACCATGGTAATTTCAATGCCCCGACCGGCACGGCGCAGGATCTCTTCCTGATTGCGCCGCAATACGTTGAACACACCGCCGCCTACGGTGCCTATGCCCAGCAAGCCGACCTGGATGGATTTGAGATTTGTCGATTTCGGTTTCATGTTGCTCAATAGTCAAAAATGCCTGCGGTACTTTCCGTACTTTCCGTACTTGCCAGTACCGGCTCAGATGTTGTTGTTTCGATAATTCTCGAGGAATTTTGCAATCCGGCCCACGGCCTCGCGCAGGTCTTCCTCGTGCGGCAGGAAGACGATGCGGAAGTGGTCCGGCGCGGCCCAGTTGAAGCCGGTGCCCTGCACCAGCATCACCTTGGTTTCCTTGAGCAGCTCGAGGAAGAACTGCCGGTCGTCCTTGATCGGATAGACCTTGGGATCGAGTTTGGGGAACATGTAGAGCGCCGCGCTGGGCTTGACGCAACTCACACCCGGGATGGCCGTGATCAGCTCGTACGCCAGATCGCGCTGGCGGCGCAAGCGCCCGCCCTCGCCTGTCAGGTCGTTGATGCTCTGGTAGCCGCCCAGGGCCGTCTGGATGGCCCACTGACCCGGCACGTTGGAGCACAGCTTCATGTTGGCCAGCATGTTGAGGCCCTCGATGTAGTCCTCCGCCCGCTTCTTGGGGCCGGACACCACCAGCCAGCCGGCGCGGTAGCCGCACGAGCGGTAACTCTTGGACAGCGAATTGAAAGTCAGCGTGAGCACGTCCGTCGACAGGCTGGCGATGGCGGTATGGTGGGCGCCGTCATACAGCACCTTGTCGTAAACCTCGTCGGCCAGGATAACCAACCCGTGCTCGCGCGCGATCTCCACGATCTGCTTGAGAAGTTCGTCGGAATACAGCGCGCCGGTCGGGTTGTTGGGGTTGATGACCACAATGCCCTTGGTCTTGGGCGTGATCTTGGCGCGAATATCGTCAAGGTTGGGCATCCAGCCGTTGTTTTCATCACAGAGGTAGTGCACCGGTTTGCCGCCCGACAGGCTGGTGGAGGCGGTCCACAGCGGATAGTCAGGTGCTGGCAGCAGCAGTTCGTCGCCGTCGTCGAGCAGCGCGTTGGTGGCCATGGCGATCAATTCGCTGGCGCCGTTGCCCAGGTAAACGTCATCGAGCGTCACGCCCTTGATGCCCTGTTTCTGGGTCTCGTGCATCACCGCCTTGCGTGCCGCAAAAATGCCCTTGCTGTCCGAATAGCCGGCCGACGAAGGCAGGTTGCGAATCATGTCCTGCTGGATTTCTTCGGGCGCATCGAAACCGAACACCGCCAGATTGCCCAGGTTGAGCTTGATGAGATGGTGCCCTTCTTCCTCCATCTGCTTGGCGGCGTCCATGATCGGGCCGCGAATGTCGTAGAGCACATTGGCCAGCTTGGCGGATTTGGTGATCGGTTTCATATGCATTGTCGAATAGGGAGCCAGGACCACACCGTCAAACGCGCTGACAAACCCACTCGTAGGTGGGAGAACGCCAGCATGCCAACGGGAAATTCGGGCGGAATCTATAATTTGACCACATAAAACGCGTATTTCGCCCGCGTTTCACAGGCAAATAGCCCTTGCCCATTGCCCGCTTTCCCGCATGACAGGTCTTCCTGAGCCCCTGAACCCCAAACCCCTGAGTCCTCCAATCCCCGCATGAAACTTCAACCAGACCGCCTCGACGTGCAATCCATCCTCGGCTACGGTCCCGGATGGGTCGGCCTGGGGCACAACGGCGTGGCTGAAAAAATCGAACACAGCATCGTGATCGGCTCACGTGGCGAAAAATTCGACTGGAATTGCGCACGCTTTGACGATCTCACTGCGGAGCATTTCGCGCTGCTTGCCGCAACCCGGCCCGAACTGGTGATTTTCGGCAGCGGCACGCGCTTGCGCTTCCCGCCTCCGGCATTTTTGCGGGCCTTGATGGACCAGCGCATCGGCATTGAAACCATGGACACGCTGGCCGCCTGCCGTACCTACAACATCCTGGCGGGTGAAGGCCGGCAGGTTATTGCGGCCCTGCTGATTGAAAGAGAAGAAGGCCAGGCGAACTGAAAGACCGGCTCTTTCAGGGTAAAATGTAGGGTTGCGTTTGGTCTCACACCTTCAGGACTAGCACCAGGGGTTGCGTATCAAAAAGCATTGCCAATAGCCGGCTAATTACAACTACTTTCGTCAGGGTCTACTCAGTATGGCAGTCGTCGTCAATAAACCACTCCCCGAATTTGAAGCGAACGCCACGGGTGGCATCAAGGTGTCCAACCAGTCCCATCTGGGAAAAGTCGTCGTGCTGTACTTCTACCCCAAGGACAACACGCCCGGTTGCACCACCGAGGCCATGCAGTTCCGCGACCACTACAAGGACTTCGTCAAGGCCGGTGCGACCGTATTTGGCGTCTCGCGCGACAACATGAAGTCGCATGACGAATTCAAGTCCAAGCTCGAGCTCCCCTTCGAGCTGATTGCAGATACCGAAGAAAAAATGTGCCACATGTTCGGCGTGGTCAAGAACAAGATCATGTACGGCAAAAAGGTCAAGGGCATTGAGCGCAGCACCTTCCTGATCGGCGCCGACGGACAGCTGAAAGAAGAATGGCGCGGCCTGAAGGTGCCCGGCCATGTCGAGGATGTCCTCAAGGCCGTCAAGGCCCTCAAAAAGGCTGCCTGAAAGCCTGTTGACGCCAGTGCGCAACAGAGCCCGGCAACACTGGATTGCCCTGTCACCTCAGTTGTGCATAATGAACTCATGCTGTTGACCTTCGCAACTGCGTCAAAACAAAAAGCCGCCCCGGCCTTGAGGCGGCTTTTTTGCTTCTGGAACCACCCTTCAAGAGAGTTTTAAGCACTATGCCTCTGCCCCCCGCCCCGACCAAGCGTGCCGCCCTGCTCTCCACCGACGTCCTGGATGCCCCAGCCCGTTCGCCCTCCAAAGCCGCACGAAAGACGGACAACGCCGAATCAGGCCGCAAGCCCCCTGTACTGGACCTGTTTGACAACCGTACGGTGACGGCCGGCGGTGGTGATCATCCCGTTGCTTACAAGGGAAAAGAGCCTCCCCGCCCAGGAAAAGCCGGCGAAGACAGCTATGAAAAAGAGAGCATTTCGCTGCCCCAGCCAGCCCTGAAGCCGAAAAAAAGCAGGCACCCCGGGCCCGCCAAGCTGTTTGTCCTCGACACCAACGTGCTGATGCACGACCCGATGTGCCTGTTCCGCTTCGAAGAACATGACATCTTTCTGCCGATGATCGTGCTCGAGGAGCTCGACGGGCATAAAAAAGGCATGACCGAGGTGGCCCGCAATGCGCGCCAGACCAGCCGCACGCTGGATGCGCTGGCCGGCGCCCAGGGCGCCGACATTGGCAAGGGCCTCAAACTGGACACCACCGGCCACCCGGAGGCAGGCGGCAGCCTGTTTTTCCAGACCAAACCGATGGACTACACGTTGCCGATGAGCCTGCCGCAGGGCAAGGCCGACAACCAGATCCTGGGCGTGGTCGAGGCCCTGCGCAAGGAATATGCGCCGCGCGAAGTGGTGCTGGTGTCCAAGGACATCAACATGCGGGTCAAGGCGCGCGCGCTGGGTCTGGCCACTGATGACTACCAGAACGACAAAACCCTGGAAGACGGGGATCTGCTGTATGCCGGCTCGCTGGCCCTGCCCCCTGACTTCTGGACGCGGCAGAGCAAAACCGTTGAAAGCTGGCAACAAGGCAGTCACACCTTTTACCGCATCACCGGCCCTATCGTGGCCAGCCTGCTGATCAACCAGTTTGTGTTTTTCGAAGCCCCGGGCGAACCTCCGCTGTATGCCCGTGTCACGGAAATCCGGGCCAAAACCGCCGTGCTGAAGACCCTGAAGGATTACAACCACCTGAAAAATGCGGTATGGGGTGTGACCACGCGTAACCGCGAGCAAAATTTTGCGATGAACCTGCTGATGGACCCGGAAGTGGATTTCGTGACGCTGGCGGGTACGGCGGGTACCGGAAAAACACTGATGGCTCTGGCCAGCGGTCTCACGCAGGTGCTTGACGACCGCCGCTACACCGAGATCATCATGACGCGAGCGACCGTTTCGGTCGGTGAAGACATTGGCTTTTTGCCGGGCACCGAAGAGGAAAAAATGGGTCCATGGATGGGCGCGCTTGACGACAACCTGGAAGTACTGGGCAAAACCGACAGTGGTTCCGGCGAGTGGGGACGCGCAGCCACCAATGAGCTGATCCGTTCGCGCATCAAGGTCAAGAGCATGAACTTCATGCGCGGCCGCACCTTCCTCAACAAGTACGTCATCATCGACGAGGCGCAAAACCTGACGCCCAAGCAGATGAAGACCCTCATCACCCGAGCCGGCCCCGGTACCAAGATCATCTGCATGGGCAACCTGGCGCAGATCGACACCCCCTACCTCACCGAAGGCTCCTCGGGAATGACCTTCGCGGTCGATCGCTTCAAGGGCTGGCCGCATGGCGGGCACATCACGCTGGCGCGGGGGGAACGCTCACGGCTGGCCGACTTTGCCAGTGAGGTGCTGTAGCCGCCGGAGCAACGCGACAGCGAATCGGGAAACGTAAAAAGTAAAAAGTAAAAAGTAAAAAGTAAAAAGGCCAGGTTGCATGACCTGGCCTTTTTTACGCCCGAAATTCAGTCCTGAAAATACGACCCCGGTTAATCCTGAATTCCCCGGAACGCCAGTTCCCGTCGTACAACACGATGCCGCGATGCCGCATTGGAACCCTCAGGCTCCTCGCCTAAAGACAGGCCCCTTGCCTTCTTAGCGCCAGTCCTACGCCGGTTTGCGAGCTTGCCGACAGGCTCGACTGATAGTCCTATTAGGCTTGAATCACGCGCTGACGCTGTGCCGGCGCAACTCAAGGAGTTTGAGATGACAACAGTTTCCGAGCTTATGACTCGCGGTGTGCGGACCTTGATGCCCGCCGATACCGTGACATCCGCGGCGCGAGCCATGGATGAACTCAATGTGGGCGTCATTCCTGTCTGCGACGGTGAAAAGCTGGTCGGCATGGTGACCGACCGCGATATTGTCGTGCGCGGCTTGGCGCAGGAACTCGACGCAAAGACCACCGTCCTGGCGGATGTGATGAGCACAAACGTGCGCACGGCGCGCGAGGACGAGGACGTGGACGAAGTTCTCAGCGAGATGGCTGAGAGCCAGATTCGCCGGTTGCCGGTGGTTGATGGTCAGGATCGGCTGGTCGGAATTATTTCCCTGGGCGATATTGCAGCCAAGGACCCCGATGAGGATGCAGATGTCGCCGCGTCCTTGGGAAATATCTCCATGCCTGCGGAGCCGGACCGTTCAAACCAGCCGCAAGCGAGCGGTGCGGCAGGTGGCAGCTCTGCATCAGGAAAAAAGCGCAGGCAGCCCGGCTGATCCATTAACACCATTGGCAGGCCTTCGGACGGGGGAATCCCGGGGCTGTAAGGCGACCATCGACCAAATGATGGCACCATCACACGGGCAAAAAAAAGACCTGCGGAATCCCGCAAGTCATTTGAGTTCAAAATTCTGGTGGGCGGTGCAGGCTTCGAACCTGCGACCCCTGCAGTGTGAATGCAGTGCTCTACCCCTGAGCTAACCGCCCTATTGGTCAGCCTTCGATTATAGGCTGTTTTTGAGTGATTTTTCGGCCTAGACCGTGGCGGCACGCCAAACTGTTTTCCCCTTGCTGGCCTTGTCAATATCGGCCAGCAATACTTCATGCGCGGCAATTTCCTGGTCATTGGCCAACAGCAGTGGCAAATCAAAACCGCTCAGGTCAATCAATGGGGCCATGTCGCCGTCCTGCGCCGGACCGCCCACGTCCATCATCAAGGAGTTTTGCCCCCGCGTGAGATTGATGTACACGTCGGCCAGCAGTTCGGCATCGAGTAACGCCCCGTGCAGCGTTCGGCCCGAATTGTCAACGTCCAGCCGGTCGCACAGTGCGTCGAGCGAGTTGCGCTTGCCCGGGAACAGCTCCTTGGCCATCATCAGGCTGTCCGTCACCTTGGCCACGCAGTGCCGGATCGGGTCCCTGCCGATGAGCTCCAGTTCCTTGTTGAGGAAGCTCACATCGAAGGGCGCGTTGTGGATGATGATCTCGGCGCCCCGCAGGTACTCCAGCAGATCTTCTGCCACGGCAGCGAACTTGGGCTTGTCCTTCAAAAACTCATTGCTGATGCCGTGCACCTTGAGCGCATCCTCATGGCTGTCGCGCTCGGGGTTCAAGTAAAAATGCCTGTTGTTGCCTGTGAGCTTGCGACCCACCAGCTCCACGCAGCCAATTTCAATGATGCGGTCGCCGTTTTCAGCGGAAAGACCCGTAGTTTCTGTGTCTAGAACGATTTGGCGCATGACCTGGATTATCGCTCTCTGCCGCAGCCGCCTGCGGATCCGGATGAGCCGGTTTTCCGCTTCAGGCCAGCCGCACTGCCAGCCGCACTGTCAGTGGTTTTCCTTGGCGTGATTGATGGAGTATTTCGGTATTTCAACCGTCACATCGGTCTGCGCCAGAAACGCCTGGCAGCTCAGGCGGGAATTGGGCTCCAGTCCCCAGGCGCGATCGAGCAGGTCTTCTTCGCTTTCGTCGAGCCCGTTCAGGGAGTTGAAGCCTTGGCGCACGATCACATGGCAGGTGGTGCAGGCGCAACTCATGTCGCAGGCGTGCTCAATATTGATCTTGTTGTCGAGCAAGGCCTCGCAGATGGACGTGCCTGCAGGCGCCGAGATTTCAGCGCCCTGCGGGCAGTATTCGGAATGGGGCAGTATTTTGATGATGGGCATGGTGTCAATCTGACTTGTTGGGGCTTGGCGCAAACGCTCGCTCAGACCGCCTCGATGTTTTTCCCCGCCAGGGCTTGTCGAATGCCGCGGTTCATGCGTTGCGCCGCGAAGGACTCGGTGCCTTTGGCCAGCGCCTGGGTGGCGGCTTCAATGGTGGCGACGTCGCCATGGGCACGCGCATCGGTGAGTCCGACGACCAGGTTGTCAACCTGCGCCCGTTCATTGGGGCTCAGCAGGTCCGCGTCCGCCGCCAGCGCGCTTTGCGTGGCAAGAATCATGCGGTCGGCGTCGACCTGCGCCTCGGCCAGGGCACGCGCCTGCATGTCCTGCTGGGCGGTGGAAAAACTCTCCTGCAGCATGCGGGCAATCTCGTCATCAGACAGGCCGTAGGAGGGCTTCACGTCAATACGTGCCTCCACCCCGCTGCCCTGCTCTTTGGCATTGACGCTGAGCAGGCCGTCCGCATCCACGGTGAAAGTCACCCGGATGCGCGCAGCGCCAGCGGCCATGGGCGGTATGCCGCGCAACTCGAAGCGGGCAAGGCTGCGGCAATCGGCCACCAGATCACGCTCGCCCTGCACCACATGCAGGGCGAGCGCCGTCTGGCCGTCCTGGTAGGTGGTGAAGTCTTGCGCCATGGCCGTCGGGATGGTCTGGTTGCGCGGCACAATGCGCTCAACCAGTCCGCCCATGGTCTCGATACCCAGCGAGAGCGGAATCACATCGAGAAGCAACAAGTCGCTCCCGCCATGGTTGCCAGCCAGCTGGTTGGCAGAAATGGCAGCGCCGAGGGCCACCACCTCGTCGGGATTGAGGTTGGTCAACGGCTCACGGCCGAAGAAACTGGCCACCGCCTTGCGCACCTGAGGCATGCGCGTGGAGCCGCCCACCAGCACAACGCCGTGAATCTCATCCTTGGCCAGTTTGGCATCGCGCAAGGCCTTGCGCACGGCCGACAGTGTGCGCTGGGTCAGATGAGCGGTTGCGGCCTCAAAATCTTCCGCCTTCATCTCCAGATTGACCAGCGCCTTGGCCAGCTGCACGGAAAACGGGGCCGAATCTGCGGCAGACAAGGCCTCCTTGCAGGCGCGCGCTGCCCGTTGCAGGGCCGCCTTGTCCGAGGGCGTGAGGACATCGGCCGCCAGGCCGGCTTTGGCCAGCACCCAGTCCACCAACGCGCGGTCGTAATCGTCGCCTCCGAGCGCGGAGTCGCCACCGGTGGACACCACCTCAAACACGCCCTGCGTGAGGCGCAGGATGGAAATATCAAACGTCCCCCCGCCCATGTCGTAGACGGCATAGACGCCTTCGCTGGCATTGTCCAGGCCGTAAGCGATTGCAGCCGCCGTGGGCTCATTGATCAGACGCAGCACGTTCAGGCCGGCCAGTTGCGCCGCGTCCTTGGTCGCCTGGCGCTGGGCCTCGTCGAAATACGCGGGTACCGTGATCACGGCACCGTAAATATCATCATTGAAGGTGTCTTCAGCGCGATAACGCAGCGTGGCCAGAATTTCCGCGCTGATCTCGACCGGGCTCTTTTCTCCCGCAACAGTCTGCAGCGTGACCATGCCCGGCTTGTCGTTGAGCTGGTAGGGCAACTGCGCGCGGCTGCCAATGTCGTCAATGCCCCGCCCCATCAGGCGCTTGACCGACGAAATGGTGTTGCCGGGGTCTTCGACCTGTGCCGCCAGCGCCTCAAAACCGATCTGGCGTCGATTGGCGTCCAGATAGCGCACCACGCTGGGCAAAATCACGCGGCCTTCGCTGTCAGGCAGGCACTCGGAGACGCCGTTGCGCACGCTGGCAACCAGGGAATGCGTCGTGCCCAGGTCGATGCCGACGGCAATGCGCCGCTGGTGCGGATCTGGCGTCTGGCCGGGTTCGGATATCTGCAGGAGTGCCATGTCGTTCTTCGGATGATTCTTCATTGTCCCAGCTGGTCGATGCGCGCATCCACCTCGCTGGCAAAACGCTCAATAAACATAAGGCTTCTGACCTGCTGCGCCGCAGCGGAAAAGTCCTTGTTGATGTCAAGAGCGTGCTCTATTTTTGATAGCTGCTTTTCCGCAGTCAATAAGGACTCGGAGGCAATATCCTCCAGGTCTTCAATGGTTTGGGCTTCATCCAGCGCTTCTCGCAACTGCATTTGCTGGACCAGGAAATCGTGCGGCATGGCCGTGTTTTTCTCGGCGTGGATCGGAGCCCCATGCAACTCGCACAGGTAGCCGGCGCGCTTCAAGGGGTCCTTGAGTCGCTGGTAAGCCTCATTAATGCGTACCGACCATTGCATGGCCACACGCTGGGCGGCCGCGCCTTGGGCTGCGAACTTGTCGGGATGGGCCTCGCGCTGCAGCTCTTTCCAGCGGGCATCAAGCGCGGCACGGTCCTGCGCAAAGCGCACGGGCACGCCAAACAATTCGAAATCGGTGGATTGGAGGTTCATGTCAAGAAAAAGCCGCCAGCACAGTCAGTGAAGGCGGCTCTGCGAAAACGGCTGTACTGGATGTCTGGGCTGGCGCAAGTGCGCCCGTCAAACCCGAAAGCTTTCACCACACCCACAGCGATCACGCTCGTTGGGATTGATGAACTTGAAGCCTTCGTTCAGCCCCTCACGCACAAAGTCGAGCTGGGTCCCGTCGATGTAGGCCATGCTTTTGGGATCCACCAGCACCTTGACGCCGTTGTCTTCGAACACCACATCTTCAGGCGCGATCTCGTCGGCATATTCAAGCTTGTACGCCAGGCCCGAACAGCCTGTGGTCTTGACGCCCAAACGCACGCCCACACCCTTCCCGCGTTTGGCCATATAGCGGGTCACGTGGCGGGCAGCAGCATCGGTGAGAGTAACGGACATTTCAATGACTCAAAAATTAGGCAGGGCTATCAGTGCGTGTGCTTTTGCTTGTAGTCGTTCACGGCAGCCTTGATGGCGTCTTCCGCCAGAATGGAGCAGTGGATCTTGACCGGCGGCAAAGCCAGTTCTTCGGCAATGGCACTGTTCTTGATACTTGCCGCTTCGTCCAGCGTTTTGCCCTTGACCCACTCGGTCACGAGTGAGCTGGAAGCAATCGCCGAGCCGCAGCCATAGGTCTTGAAACGCGCATCTTCAATCACGCCCGTGACCGGGTTGACCTTGATCTGCAGTTTCATGACGTCGCCGCACGCGGGGGCGCCCACCATGCCGGTACCTACCGTTTCGTCACCCTTTTCAAAAGAGCCGACATTGCGGGGATGTTCATAGTGGTCTACCACTTTTTCGCTGTATGCCATTTGTTTACCTCTTTAGCTGTCTGATCTGCTGATTTGGCGGGCCGATTCAGTGGGCTGCCCACTGGATGGTGGACAGGTCAACCCCGTCCTTGAACATCTCCCACAGGGGGGACAGTTCACGCAACTTGGCCACGTTTTCCTTGATGGTGGCGACCGCATAATCGATTTCTTCCTGGGTGCTCCAGCGGCCAATCGTCATGCGCAGGCTGCTGTGCGCCAGCTCGTCGCTGCGACCCAGGGCACGCAACACATAGCTGGGCTCCAGACTGGCTGAGGTACAGGCCGAGCCACTCGATACAGCCAGACCCTTGATGCCCATGATCAGCGATTCGCCCTCAACATAGTTGAAACTCATGTTCAGGTTGTGCGGCACGCGCTTTTCAGCATGTCCATTGAGGAACACTTCCTCCACATCCTTGAGACCGTTGAGCATGCGCTCGTGCAGGGCGGCGATGCGCTTGTTCTCTTCGTGCATCTCTGCTTTGGCAATGCGGTAAGCCTCGCCCATGCCCACGCACTGATGCGTAGGCAAGGTGCCGGAGCGCATGCCGCGCTCGTGGCCTCCACCGTGCATCTGGGCCTCCAGGCGCACGCGGGGCTTGCGGCGCACATACAGCGCCCCAATGCCTTTGGGGCCGTAGGTCTTGTGCGAGGTCAGGCTCATCAGGTCCACCGGCAGCGTCGCCAGGTCGATGTCCACGCGGCCAGTCGCCTGCGCAGCATCTACATGGAAAATAATTCCCCGTTCGCGGCACAGGGCGCCAATCGCAGGGATGTCCTGGATCACGCCAATTTCGTTGTTGACGTACATGACGCTGACCACAATGGTGTCGGGCCGCATGGCGGCCTTGAGGGCCTCCAGGTCAAGCAGGCCATCGGCCTGCACATCCATATAGGTGACTTCAAAACCCTGACGCTCCAGCTCACGGCAGGTGTCAAGCACAGCCTTGTGCTCGGTCTTGACCGTGATGAGGTGCTTGCCCTTGGTCTTGTAGAAATGGGCGGCACCTTTAAGCGCCAGATTGTTGGACTCGGTCGCACCACTGGTCCAGACGATCTCGCGCGGATCGGCGCCAATCAGTGCGGCAACCTGCTCGCGCGCTTTTTCAACGGCAGCTTCTGCTTCCCAACCCCAGGCATGGCTGCGGGAAGCCGGATTGCCGAAATGCTCGCGCAACCAGGGAATCATGGCATCCACCACTCGCGGATCGCACGGGTTGGTAGCGCTGTAGTCCATATAAATAGGAAAGTGTGGGGTATCCATTTAGCTAGCTTTTTTAATTCACAAGGTTGGCTGGCAGCTCAAAACGACGACCTCAGTTCATCCGCAGGTCGACACCGGCAAAATACCGCGTTAAGGCCCTCAGGATTTGGAAAATGCGTTCCCCAGGGCGAATACGGAGTTGGGCGCATTGACGCGGATGGGTTTGACCACCGGTGCAGCAAAAACGGCCTTTTTCACCTGAGGAGTATTCTCGACCACCACGCCTTTGGCCAACTGGTCTTCCACCAGTTTTTGCAAAGTCACGGAATCAAGGAATTCCACCATGCGGCTGTTCAGGGAGGCCCACAGCTCATGCGTCATGCAGCGCCCGCCGTCACCCAGGCAATTCTCCTTGCCACCGCACTGGGTCGCGTCGATCGGCTCGTCCACCGACACAATAATGTCGGCAACGGTGATCTCCGAGGCCTTGCGGCCCAAGGTATAGCCACCACCAGGACCCCGGGTGGACTCCACCAGCTCATGCCGGCGCAATTTGCCAAAGAGTTGCTCAAGATAGGACAGGGAAATCTGTTGACGCTGGCTGATGGCAGCCAAGGTGACCGGGCCACTATTCTGGCGCAGTCCCAAATCAATCATCGCAGTGACCGCAAAACGGCCTTTGGTTGTGAGGCGCATAACAAGCTCCTTTAAGTTGGCTTGACTGTCGTTTTCACCCTGAAAGCTTGTGACCCTCAGAGAACTCGTCCTCCAGCAGCCCAGGTCAGTCAACGGGGTGTCGCAGGGGCTCTTTTTGTTGCCAGGTTGTTCTTGACTGTTTTCGTCAAGTATAACATAGGCGCGATTTCTGCATGGGTATGCCCCCTGGGACGGGTAGTAACCCGTAGCAGGCGGCATTTTTGCACCATTTAGGTGCAAAATAATCACGCAAGTGCTGACGCGACGGCGCAGACAAACTACCGCTGGCCTGAGCCTGCAGCGGCAATAACCGCGACATTGTCCACGCCCGGCGCGCCAAAAGCCTGCTCTTTCAGTATGTGCAACTGGTCGCGGATCCTGGCGGCTTTCTCGAACTCCAGGTTTTTGGCGTGCTCGATCATCTGCTTTTCCAGACGCTTGATTTCCCGCGCGATGTCTTTCTCGCTCATGTCCTCCACCAGCGCTTTTTGCATTTCGAGCTTTTCCGCTTCCTTGCCGGATTTTTCGCTGTATACGCCGTCAATCAGGTCTTTGATGCGCTTGACCACGCTGCGCGGGGTGATGCCGTGCTCGAGGTTGAAGGCGATCTGCTTGTTGCGGCGTCTTTCCGTCTCATCCATGGCCTTTTTCATGGAGTCCGTGATGCGGTCGGCGTACAAAATGGCGCGGCCGTTCAGGTTTCGGGCGGCTCGGCCAATGGTTTGAATCAGGCTGCGTTTGGCCCGTAAAAAGCCCTCCTTGTCGGCATCCAGGATGGCAACCAGCGAAACCTCGGGAATATCCAGCCCCTCGCGCAGCAGGTTGATGCCGACCAGCACGTCAAACGCGCCCAGCCGCAGGTCGCGCAGGATTTCCACCCGCTCCACCGTATCCACGTCGCTGTGCAGATAACGCACTTTCACCCCGTTGTCGCCAAGGTAATCGGTGAGCTGCTCGGCCATGCGCTTGGTCAGCGTGGTGATCAGCACCCGTTCGTTCCGCTCGACCCGGATGCGGATCTCCTGCAGAACGTCATCAACCTGGTGGGTTGCCGGCCGCACTTCAACCTCGGGATCCACCAGGCCCGTGGGCCGCACCACCTGCTCGACCACGTTGCCGGCATGCGCCTGCTCGTAAGCCGCGGGTGTGGCCGATACAAATATGGCCTGCCGCATCTTGGACTCGAACTCTTCAAACTTGAGCGGCCGGTTGTCCAGCGCGCTGGGCAACCGAAAACCATACTCCACCAGCGTGGTCTTGCGCGCCCGGTCGCCGTTGTACATGGCGTTGAGCTGCCCGATCATGACGTGGCTCTCGTCAAGAAACATCAGCGCATCCTTGGGCAGGTAGTCACACAGCGTCGACGGCGGCGAGCCCGGCGCGGCGCCGCTCAGGTGGCGGGTGTAGTTTTCAATCCCCTTGCAGTGCCCGATCTCGCTGAGCATTTCGAGGTCAAACCGGGTGCGCTGCTCGATCCGCTGGGCCTCGACCAGCTTGCCGTCCGCAATAAACTGGCCCACCCGTTCTGACAGCTCCAGCTTGATGGTTTCCACCGCCGTCATGACCTTGTCGCGCGGCGTCACGTAGTGGCTCTTGGGATACACCACAAAACGCGGAATTTTCTGCCGGATACGCCCGGTGAGCGGATCAAACAGCTGCAGGGATTCAATCTCGTCGTCAAACAGCTCGATGCGGATGGCCAGCTCGGAATGCTCGGCCGGAAAAATGTCGATCACATCGCCGCGCACCCGGAAAGTGCCGCGCGCGAAATCCTGCTCGTTGCGGGTGTACTGCATGCGGATCAGGCGGGCAATGACGTCGCGCTGCCCCATCTTGTCGCCAATACGCGCAATGAAGCGCATCTGGGTGTAGTCCTCAGGCGCCCCAATGCCATAAATGGCGCTCACCGTGCCGACGATGATGGTGTCGCGGCGCTCCAGCACGCTCTTGGTGGCTGAAAGGCGCATCTGCTCGATGTGCTCGTTGATGGCCGAGTCTTTTTCAATAAAGAGATCGCGCTGCGGCACGTAGGCTTCGGGCTGGTAGTAATCGTAATAACTGACAAAATATTCCACCGCGTTCTTCGGGAAAAACTCCCGGAACTCGCTGTAAAGCTGTGCCGCCAGGGTCTTGTTCGGCGCAAACACGATCGCGGGGCGCCCCAGGCGTGCAATGACATTGGCCATCGTGAACGTCTTGCCGGAACCCGTCACGCCCAGCAGGGTCTGAAACACCTCGCCATCGTTGATACCCTCCACCAGTTGGGCAATCGCGGTCGGCTGGTCGCCCGCCGGCGGGTAAGGCATGAACAACTCAAAGGGCGAATCAGGAAAGCTGACAAATTCTCCGGCAGGGGATAAATCAGGCAAATCCGTAATGACTTCAGTGACTTCTGGCATAGAACCTCAATCTGGGCCCGTTAAAATCAAGGGCAACTAAACAGAATACGACATTCGGACGAAATCTGAAATAACAAGCTCAAAACCCCCGAAATGCCCGCTCCGCAGTAAACCCAGTAAAACCGGCCTGCCTGCATTGATTGCTTCTTCCGCTCTCTTCCGCTGATTCTTTCTTTCATTACTTCCTGAGGATTTTTTCATGTCTTTGTTTACCGCTGTCGAAATGGCCCCGCGTGACCCGATTCTGGGCCTGAACGAGCAGTTCAACGCAGACACCAACCCGGCCAAAGTCAACCTCGGGGTAGGTGTTTATTTCGACGACAACGGCAAGCTGCCGCTGCTGCAATGCGTGCAAGCCGCTGAAAAAACCATGATGGCCACGCCAACGGCCCGGGGTTACCTGCCGATTGACGGTATTGCCGCTTATGACGCGGCCGTCAAGGGCCTGGTATTTGGCGCCGACAGCGAACCTGTGACCTCCGGCCGTATTGCCACGGTCCAGGGCATCGGCGGCACCGGCGGCCTGAAGATCGGCGCAGACTTTCTCAAGCACCTCAACCCCGATGCCAAGGTGCTGATCAGCGACCCCAGCTGGGAAAACCACCGCGCCCTGTTCACCAATGCAGGCTTCACGGTCGACACCTACGCCTACTACGATGCGGCCAAACGCGGCGTGAACTTTGAAGGCATGCTGGCCAGCCTGAACGCCGCCGCACCCGGCACCATCGTCGTGCTGCACGCCTGCTGCCACAACCCGACCGGCTATGACATCACACCCGCCCAGTGGGACCAGGTGATTGCCACGGTCAAGGCCAAAGACCTTGTGACCTTTCTTGACATGGCCTACCAGGGCTTTGGCTACGGTATTGCCGAAGACGGCGCCGTCATCGGAAAATTCGTGGCTTCCGGCCTGGATTTCTTCGTCTCCACGTCCTTCTCCAAGAGCTTCAGCCTCTATGGTGAGCGCGTCGGCGCCCTGAGCGTGCTGTGCAAGAGCAAGGAAGAAGCCGCCCGCGTGCTGAGCCAGCTCAAGATCGTGATCCGCACCAATTACTCCAACCCGCCCATCCATGGCGGCGCGGTGGTCGCTGCGGTGCTGAACAACCCCGAATTGCGTGCGCTGTGGGAAAAGGAACTCGGCGAGATGCGGGTTCGCATCAAGGCCATGCGCCAGAAACTGGTCGACGGCCTGAAGGCCGCTGGCGTCAAGCAGGACATGAGCTTTATCACCACCCAGATCGGCATGTTCAGCTACTCCGGCCTGTCCAAAGACCAAATGGTGCGCCTGCGCAACGAGTTTGGCGTGTACGGCACCGACACCGGCCGCATGTGCGTGGCCGCGCTCAACAGCAAGAACATCGACTACGTTTGCGCGTCCATCGCCAAGGTCATCTAAGCGCCGTGCCGGCCGACGGCGAACAGTTCGCCCGGGACGTGCTTGAGAACCCGCACAACCGCGCGATCCTGGATCGCCTTCCCCGCCTGAACCTGCCCGATGCCTGGCTGGTGGCGGGCTGTCTGTTCCAGACCGCCTGGAACCTGCGTTCAGGCCGCGAACCCGGGATCGGCATCAAAGACTATGACCTGTTCTATTTCGACGCCACCGACCTGTCGGAGTCGGCCGAAACCCGGGTCAACCAACAGGTTCAGGCCTGCTTTTCCGACCTTGGCGTGCTGATCGAGGCTAAAAACCAGGCCCGCGTCCATACCTGGTACGAAGCGTATTTCGGTTTCCCCTACCCGGCCCTGCGCAGCTCGCGCGAGGGCATAGACCGTTTTCTGGTGCGCTGCACCTGCGTGGGCTTGAAGCCGGGCCCTTCAGGCCTCGAGCTTTATGCGCCAAACGGCCTGGACGGACTGTACCAAGGGCTTTTGAGCCCCAACCCGCTGTGCAACCATCGCCCGCTGTTCGAGCAAAAGGCGCTGGACTATCAGGCACGCTGGAGTTGGCTCGAAATCCGCCACTAGACAGCTTGCTGGCCGCCTTGAGATTTTCTTGACGAAAAAACGGCTGCAACCCCCTGAATAGATACACATCATGCTGTCGAATTAATAGCAAATTCAGGACAGCCTGAGCACTGGGCATGAAGGCCCTTTGCACTAATTACCCCCAAATGGCCGAGCGCATCGAGATCGAGCCGGCCTGAAAACTCGTGTTGAAAAAACGCATCGGCTCCCGGGCCTCGACGGCTCCCGCCGCGTATAACAGCGGCAGATAGTGCTCGTGGGTCGGGTGGGCCATTTTGGCCACCTGCCCGAGCTTCTGGAAACCCTGCAGGGCGGCGAGGTTACCCTGCTGCAGGTAGCCGCCAATCGTCTGGTCAAATTCCAGGGCCCAATCGTAGGCTTGGCTGCCAGTGGCACCCCGCTGCATCTGGCGCAGGTTATGGACGATGTTGCCGCTGCCCACGATCAGCACGCCCCGGTCGCGCAGTGGCTTAAGCTGCTGCGCCAGCGCATAGTGGTCCTCGGGCGCCCGGCTGTAATCCATGCTGAGCTGAATGACCGGGATGCCCGCATCGGGAAACATGGGCTTGAGTACCGACCAACTTCCGTGGTCCAGTCCCCATTCACCCACGTCCAGCCCCAGCGGTGCCGAGGCGCGCTGCCGCACCAGCAGGCTGATGGCCTGCGCCGCCGCGGGGTCGCCCGGTGCAGGGTATTGCTGGTCAAAGAGCTCCTGCGGAAAACCGCCAAAGTCATGGATGGTCTTGGGCTGCGCCATGGCCGTCAGCCACCAGCCTTCGGTCAGCCAGTGCGCGGAAATGCACAGAATCAGTTGCGGACGGGGCCACCTGGAGCCGAATTCGCCGCCCAGAGCCTGCCAGCTACGCCGGTATTCGTTGTCGCCAAGCACGTTCATGGGACTGCCATGGCCCAGAAAAAACACCGGCATTCTTTCTGATTTCTTCAGGGCTGCTAGCCGGTCCAGCGTGGCGGCGTCAGGGATGGGAAGCATGGGTGTTTTCCTGTAGCGGGGTGTTGCAGCACCGGGGACATTACCGGTTCGCAAACATGTTCAGATATTAAGCCTTGCAAACAGGGACTTGTTGCCAGCGGGACAAGGCGGCAAGTTCTTTTTGGGGAATAGGGAGGACCGGAGGCCGAAGACGAACCACCAAATGAAGTCAGCAGCCCCACACAAGTGGCACTTTGGCCGAATCCCTGTTAAAAACGGCCCCAAATGGGTAGTACCCCTCAGGCCTGAAGGGGTCAACGCCTGTTATATTGCACTGCAACATGCACCGATTTCGCACAGATTTCGCCCCAGATTAATCCAGAAATTACGAAGGTTTGTCCCATGCTCTACCAAGTCTATGAAGCCCAGCGCACGTTGATGGAGCCCTTTGTTGATTTTGCGCAAGCGGCTGCGAAGCTCTACAGCAACCCCTTGTCGCCGATGGGGCAAAACCCTTTTGCGCAGCGTGTGGCCGCCGGCTACAGCCTGATTTACCGCTTGGGCAAAGACTACGAAAAGCCGGCATTCGACATCAAGACCGTCGATGTGAACGGCACGGATGTGACCATCCACGAACGGGTGGAAATCAACAAGCCGTTTTGCGAGCTGCGCCGCTTCAAGCGCTTCACCGACGACCCTGCCACGCTGACCGGCCTGAAGGGCGAGCCGGCGGTGCTGATCGTCGCGCCGCTGTCGGGCCACTACGCCACCTTGCTGCGCGACACCGTCAAAACCATGCTCAAGGACCACAAGGTCTACGTCACCGACTGGAAAAACGCCCGCACAGTCCCCCTGTCCGAGGGTTCTTTCCACCTCGATGACTATGTCAATTACGTGCAGGAATTCATTCGCCATCTCCAGGGCATTTACGGCAACTGCCATGTCATCAGCGTCTGCCAGCCCACCGTGCCGGTGCTGGCGGCCATTTCGCTGATGGCGTCGCGCGGCGAGCTGACCCCCCTGAGCATGACGATGATGGGCGGGCCGATTGACGCGCGCAAGTCGCCGACCGCGGTCAACAACCTGGCAATGAACAAGAGCTTTGAGTGGTTCGAAAACAACGTGATCTACCGGGTGCCCAGCAACTTCCCGGGTGCGGGACGGCGGGTCTACCCCGGCTTTTTGCAGCATACCGGGTTTGTAGCCATGAACCCCGACCGCCACGCCAGCAGCCACTACGACTATTTCAAGGATCTGCTCAAGGGCGACGATGCCAGCGCGGAAGCCCATCGCAAGTTTTACGACGAATACAACGCGGTGCTCGACATGGACGCCGATTACTACCTTGAGACCATCAACACCGTATTCCAGGAGTTCAAGCTGGTCAACGGTACCTGGGATGTCGTGGGTGTGGACGGCAAGATCGAACGCGTACGCCCCGAAGACATCAAAACGACAGCCCACTTCACCATTGAAGGTGAACTGGACGACATTTCCGGCTCTGGCCAGACCGAAGCCGCCCATGACCTCTGCTACAACATTCCGAAGGCCCGCCAGAAACACCTGGAAGTCAAAGGCGCCGGGCACTATGGCATCTTCAGCGGCCGCCGCTGGCGCGAGATCGTTTACCCGCAGGTCAAAGCCTTTATTTTTGAGCAACACGGCCAGCGCAAGGCCGCCAACACATCACCTCCTCTGGCTGCACAACCGGCAAAGCCAGCCGCGCCATCGGGCGGCACGGCGAAACGCCATACCGGCAAAGTGGCCGCAGTAGCTGCCTCAAAGGCAAAACCAACGGCAAAACCAACCGCAAAAGCGGCGGCAAAACCGTCAGGCCGTGGAGCCACAAAGACGGTGCGCAGAACAAGCTGATCAAAACAAGCTGCTCTGGTGTTTGAACTTTACGAAGCCGCTTCACCCTAAACCTGGATAGCTGCTGCCGGTGCGGGCACGGGTTCAGGATTGAGTTCAAGCAATGCACCGCCGGGCCGGGTAACCAATGAATGGCATGAGGCCCTGGCATGAAGGGGCCGCGCCGTGACGGCGAACCTTGTCGTGGCGCCTGTTGATACTTCGTTCGAGGATAAGCAAAAATGCGACAACTGGCGGGTGCCTGTGTGCTGTGTTTCCTGCTGGCAGCCTGCGGTGGCGGTGGCGGCGGGTCCTCCAGTTCCGGCACAGGCGGCCCGACGGTGGTCAGCGGCAAGGTCACCTTCGATTTCGTGCCCGTCGCACTCACAGGCGCGCTTCCGCGGCTCGACTATGACCACACGGCCCGCCGGCCTGCGCGTTCAGTCGTCGTTGAGGCGGTCGATGCGGGCGCCCAGTCGATCCTGGCCACGGCCAGCACCAATGCCGCAGGCGACTACACCTTTACCCTGGCAGCTGGACGAACCGTGTTTATTCGCGCAAAAGCCACCATGAAGGCGATTGGCGGCAATGCAGCCGACATATCGGTGATCGACAATACCAGTGCCGGTGCGCAGTGGGCCATTGACGGCGCCCCCTTTGCAACCGGCGTCAGCCCCGCCTTGACCCAGAACCTCCACGCCGCCTCGGGCTGGAACGGCAACGCCTACATCGATGCCGAGCGTGCCGCGGGCCCGTTCGCGATTCTGGATACGATTTACCAGGCCGCCCAGAAAATCATCTCGGTAGATCCGGCCGTCAGCTTTCCCAAACTGACTGTGAACTGGAGTCCCAACAATGTTGCGTCAAATGGCGATGTTGCATTGGGACAAATAGGGACATCGTCTTACCAGCGTTCGACAAGCGGCAACACCGTGCTCCGCAACCTCTACTTCCTGGGATTTGCCGACAACGACACCGACGAGTACGACACGCATGTGGTGGCGCATGAACTCGGGCACTACCTGCAGGAAGCCTTCGCACGCGACGACTCGGTGGGTGGCCTGCATGGGGGGCCCGACGACCCCCTTGACCTGCGCGTGGCGTTCTCGGAAGGCTGGAGCAACGGCTGGTCGGGCATTGCGCTCAACAACCCGATTTACTCAGACACGATTGGGCCCAGCCAGGCCAGCGGCGGCAGTTTCAATGTGTCCGTCGGCGAAAGCACAAACCCGGGCTGGTTCAAGGAACACAGCGTGGAAAAGATGTTCTGGGATTTCAGCAACCACGCGTCGATTGGCTTCAGCCAGGTCTGGAGCACCCTGAAGACGGGGCTGAAGGTTTCAGCCGCTCTCTCCAGCATCCACTCATTTGCCCGGGTGCTTGCAAATGACACGTCCAACAATGCTCTCGTCGCCAGCATTCTGGCCACGCAGAGCATCGCTCTACCCACGACACCCTATGCCGACAATGAGACCAACTTCGGCAGCCCGGTGATTGCCAACATCAATCCGATCTACCTCACCTATGGTTCGCTCAATACCGTCCTCGCCAATGTGTGCGTGGGCAATGCGGTCGATCCCTACCTTGACGCCAACAAGGCGGGGGAATATCGCCACGTCCGCCTGACGCTGCCGGCGGGCAACCGCACCGTCGTTGTCGCGCAAAGCAGCAGCACCACCAATGTGAGCGATCCCGACTTCGTCCTGTACAACAGCGCGGGCCGGCTGCTGGAGGCCAACGGGACCGTGTCCAATTCAGAAACGGCGAACTGGAATCTGCCGGCTGGTGACTATGTGCTGGCCATCACCGATTTCAGGCTTTTCCGCCCGACGTCCAGCGGCGGCAATACCAGCGCCTGCTTCAGCCTGACGGTGCAGTAACCAGGACGCCGTGGGCCCAGGAGTTCGCCATGAAAAATAGCCAGGTTCTTTCCCCCTTCCCTCCTCGKTCCCCTCTTTCCCCCCTCATCCCGGTCTGTGTGCTGGCCTGCATGCTGTCCTCACCTGCCCTTGCCGGGGGCAGCATGGTAGCCGGCCAGCTCGTACCGGCCGAACAGCAAGTCGCCGGGAAGCCGGTACAGGCCACCACCGGGCTGGCGCGTACGGCCAAGACCAACATGGGCGTTCGCATCCGTTATGCCGTCGACAGTCCCACCGTGGGCGGTCGAAGCCAGGTGCGCCTGAAGGTGCAGCGCCCTGCCTCCGGACAGCCACTGACCATCGAACTGGCTCCCAGCGGCGGCCTGCGCCTGGACAGCAACCTGCCGGCGAGCAATGCGGTGCAAACGGCGGCGTCAGTGGACTATGTGCTGAGCCTGGTGCCGCAAAGCGAAGGACTGCATTACATTCATGTGTACCTTCGGTCCGGGGAAATGGCCGAAGCGCTGGCTATCCCGGTGCAGGTCGGAAAAACGAAAAAGAACACCAAGGCGGCAGACATAAAAACAATGCCCGACGGCCAACGCGTGATTTCCATTCCGGCCCAGCAATAAGCCGACCCGATCAAACAATTCCCCACACCGGCCTGAACAAGGGCTTATCATCTCCGGCCGCCGCACACCCCCATGAACGACTTGACTGCCCGACTCCATGCCGCATTGCCGCAAACGCAGTGCACCCGCTGCGGCTATCCCGACTGCGCGGCCTATGCGCAGGCTATTGCCAGCGGCGAAGCCGCCATCAACCAGTGCCCGCCCGGCGGCGCCGAGGGTATCCAGCGGCTGGCAAGCATCACCGGGCTGCCCGTTCTGCCACTGAACCCCGTGCACGGCACCGAAGCCCCGCGGGGGGTTGCCATCATCGACGAAGCCTGGTGCATAGGCTGCACGCTGTGCATCAAGGCCTGCCCGACCGATGCCATTGTGGGCAGCAACAAAATGATGCACACCGTGATTGAGCCTTATTGCACTGGCTGCGAGCTCTGCATCCCGGTGTGCCCGGTCGACTGCATCAGCCTGGAAAATGTCACGGGCACGCGTACCGGCTGGGGTGCCTGGTCGCAGGAAGCGGCCGACACCGCCCTCGCACGCTACTCTTTTCACAGCAAAAGACTGGGGAAAGACGAGGTTGAGGTCGCCCAAAAACCTGAAAGTGCGGAGAAAAAACCAGAGCTTCCGGCTGCGGGCCTGCCTGCACGGCCAGAGTCGGATACCGCTATCGTGGAGCGCAAGCGTGCGGTGATTGAAGCGGCGCTGGCCCGGGCCCGGGCACAGCGACAAAATAAACCATAGCCGAAAAATTCGGGCAGGCCACGACACAAGCTCGGGCCAAGCCCTTCACCTGCTCCGGCTACTCAGGCCACTCAAGCCCGCAATTCAGTCAGGCCCAAAACCTCGGCCTCATAGGCATGCAGCGAAGGTGCCCCGCCGGTGTGGATGAACAGCACGTTTTCATCCTGCCGGAAATAGCCCTTGCGGGCCAGTCCGATCAGCCCTGCCATGATCTTGCCGGTGTACACCGGGTCCAGCAAAATTGCCTCGGTGCGCGCCAGCATTTGCACGGCCTCGACCATGGCCTGGTTGGGCACCGAATACTTGGGCCGCCACCAATCGCCAAAACTCACGACCGCTTCGCGCGGAATGGTCATGTTCAGGCCCAACAGGTCAGCCACGGCCTGGGCTTCCTTGTGCACGAGAGGATCCTGGTCCGCCGGGTCGCGGCTCACGCCAATGCCGATAAGAGGAATGTGGATGTGGTTACCCAGGAAGCCGGCCAGCAGGCCGCCGTGCGTACCCGAGCTGCCGGAGCCCACGACGATCTTGTCGATCTGCACGCCCTGCTCGAAAAACTGTTGTTGCAGTTCCTGCGCGCAGGCCACGTAGCCCAGGCCGCCAACCGCGTTGGAACCACCACCCGGCACGATATAGCCCTTGCGGCCTTCTTTGGCCAGGTCGGCGGCGACTTTTTGCATGGCCTCCATCATGTTGGTACCCGCAGGCACGACGGTAATGGCCTCGACGCCCAGCAGGCGGAAGAGAAAGTTGTTTCCGCTGGCCTCTGGCTTGTAGCTATTGGGCACCCGTTCTTCAATCACGAAGCGGCATTTGAGCCCTTCCTTGATGGCGGCGCACAGCGTGGCGCGGCAATGGTTGGACTGTGGCGCGCCGCAGGTAATCAACGTGTCGGCTCCCTGGGCCAGTGCGTCGGCAGCCAGGAACTCCAGCTTGCGCGTCTTGTTGCCGCCGGGCGTCAGGCCCAGCATGTCGTCGCGCTTGATCCAGATATTGGGGCCACTGCCGGAGGGGCAAGTGGCGCGGAGTGCTTCAGTGAAGCGGGGCAGAAACTCCAGCGGCGTTGGCCCCTGAGTGTAACGACGGCGAGGGAAACGGCTCAAATCCATGAAACGATGCTCCAGACGAATCGGTTTTATAAAAAAGCAGCCTGTATTGTGCCGCCTGCCCGATTCGCCCACCGGTGCGGGGCCGTTCAGCCCATGGCGGCAAATGCCTTGATCACTTCCGGCGGCGCCTGCACCATCTCGATCAGCACACCTTCTCCCGAAATTGGAAACTCGCCATTTGATTTCGGGTGCAGGAAGCAGATGTCAAAGCCGGCGGCCCCCTTGCGTATGCCGCCTGGGGCAAAACGCACGCCCTGCGCCGTCAGCCATTCCACCGCCTTGGGCAGGTCGTCAATCCAGAGCCCGACATGATTGAGCGGCGTGGTGTGCACGGCCGGCTTTTTCGCCGCGTCCAGCGGCTGCATCAGATCCACCTCGACCTTGAAGGGGCCGCTGCCCATGGCGCAAATGTCTTCATCGACATTCTCGCGCTCGCTGACAAAATTGCCGGTGACTTCCAGGCCCAGCATGTCGACCCACAAGGTACGCAGACGCTCCTTGCTGGTTGCACCTATGGCGATCTGCTGGATGCCCAGCACTTTAAAGGGACGCGTCATATTATTTTCCTCAACGAACAATCATCGCCGCCGATCAACCCGAGGTGACAGGCGCGGGCTGTCTTATCCAAGCAAGGGCCGCGGAACCGGCTTCGCCGGGCCGCAGGCGCAGTGGCCCCCTCGGGGGGCAGGAAGCTACGCAAAGCGAGCGACCGTGGGGGCCACATTCATGCGAACTCCACAATAGGCTGGTCCACTGCCAACGACTCACCCTTCGCTGCAAGCACCTTGCCGACCACGCCGTCAGCCACGGCAAACAGCACGTTTTCCATTTTCATGGCTTCAATCACCGCGACCCGTTCCCCGGCCTGCACCTTCTGCCCCGGTTGCACGGCCACTTCGACGAGCAGGCCTGGCATCGGCGACAGCACATAGCGGCTCATGTCTGGAGGCGCCTTGTAGGGCATCAGGGCATGAAGCTGTGCGGCACGAGGCGACAGCACCAGGGCATCCAGCCGTGTGCCGTTGTGCGCAATGCGGATGGCCAACGGGTTTTTGCCCACGCCGCGCTCAACCTGGGCCGCGAAGGGCTGGCCGTTCGCCGTGCCACGGATGCGGGCGCCGCCCAGATGCCAACCGCTACATATTTCATAGCACTTGTCACCTGTTTCCACGACGCTGGAGCCAGACTCCGCTTGATAATCCCGAACCAGCGCCGGACGCGGGCTGTTCTGCCCGTCCGCCCCCAGGCTGATGACCACAAACTCTTCCCCCACCGTCAAGCCGTGGCCCGGCAGCTGGCCGCTGATGCCCGCAGCCCGGCCCAGCAAGCGGCGATTCACATAGGCTGCCAGCGCCACCAGGAAGTCCGGGTCGTCATGTGGCACATCCTCGGCACGAAAACCCTTGCCATAGTTTTCCGCGATAAATCCGGTATTGAAATCCCCCGCGACAAACTTCGGGTGCGCCAGCAGCGCCGCCTGGAACGGGATGTTGCTGCTGATACCGCGGATCACAAATGCATTGAGCGCCTCGCGCATTTTGGCAATCGCATCGTGGCGGTCCTTGCCATGCACGATGAGCTTGGCAATCATCGAGTCATAGAACATCGGGATTTCGCCGCCATCCTGCACGCCGGTGTCGACCCGCACGCCAAAGAGTTGCGAGGGGTCGGCTGAAAACATGGTTTGTTTGGGCGGCTGGAAGCGCACCAGGCGCCCGGTGCTCGGAAGGAAACTGCGGAATGGGTCTTCCGCGTTGATGCGGCATTCGATGGCCCAGCCATTGCGCTGAACGTCTTTTTGTTCGATCGGCAGTTTCTCGCCGGCCGCCACGCGAATCATCAGCTCCACGAGGTCCAGCCCGGTGATGCACTCCGTTACCGGATGCTCCACCTGCAGGCGAGTGTTCATTTCCAGAAAGTAAAAGCTCTGGTCCTTGCCAACGACGAACTCCACGGTGCCGGCGCTCTGGTATTTCACCGCCTTGGCCAGCGCCACCGCCTGCTCGCCCATGGCCCGGCGCGTGGCGTCGCTGATGAAGGGCGACGGCGCCTCTTCAATGACCTTCTGGTGGCGGCGCTGGATCGAGCATTCTCGCTCGTTGAGGTACACCACATTGCCGTGGCTGTCGCCCAGCAACTGGATTTCAATGTGCCGCGGCTCTTCAACAAACTTTTCAATAAAAACGCGGTCGTCGCCAAAGCTGCTGCGCGCCTCGTTTCGGCAAGAGGTAAAGCCCTCCAGCGCCTCCTTGTCATTAAAGGCCACCCGCAGGCCCTTGCCGCCACCGCCTGCGCTGGCCTTGATCATCACCGGGTAACCAATCCCCCTGGCAATCTCCACCGCTTTTTCGGCGGTTTCAATGGCATCGTTCACACCGGGGATACAGTTCACGCCTGCTGCACCCGCCAGTTTTTTCGATTCGATCTTGTCGCCCATCGCGGCAATCGAATAGTGCTTGGGCCCAATGAAGATGATGCCCTCTTCCTCCACCCGCTTCGAAAACTCGGCGTTTTCGCTCAGAAAGCCGTAGCCGGGATGTATGGCCTGCGCACCCGTCTGCTTGCAGGCAGCAATGATTTTGTCGGCCTGCAAATAGCTCTCGCGGCTGGGCGCCGGGCCGATGTTGACAGCTTCGTCGGCGAGCTCCACATGGCGCGCGTCCTTGTCAGCGTCGGAATAGACGGCAACCGTCTTGATGCCCATCTTGCGGGCGGTCTGGATGACGCGGCAGGCGATCTCTCCCCTGTTAGCAATCAGTATTTTCGTAAACATGTTTATCTCCTATCGTGTTTTGCCAGCAGCGCCTTGCGCTCTGCCGTGAAGTCCCACCAAGGTTGGCGTGGACCACCATTCATGAATTTCTTGGCTGCCATAAAAGTATCGAGTACACAGGGGTCATGGCGATGGCCCATGGGGGTGCGCAGGGCTTCAAACACCGCCAGCGGGTCCATGTGTGCCACATCCGCCGGCGTGTTGATGCCAACCGATTGCAGGTCTTGTGCAATCGACGCGCCGATGTTCGGAATGTCCGTCAAGACTTTGGCGCGGGCGGCGGTTTCGGCTTTGGGCATGGTGAGTCGTTGAGCTGGGCAATCTCAAGCGTGCTTGTAGCGGGCCATCTGTGACAAGAGCGTCTGAACGAACAGTTGCGGGTTTTCCAGATCAGGGAAATGACCGCAATCGTCAAACCGGACGACCTCGGCATGCGGGACATCGCGCAGGATAGCCAGCGGGTCGGTCAGCCGATGCGAGCGGTCTTGACTGCCCCACAGCACGGTGCAGGGTGTGCCGATACCTTGGGTGGCATCGACGGACTCGCCTATCAAACCTTGCACCACACCAGCCAGACTGAAGCAGCCGCCGCAGCGCAAGGCGTGGCGTGCTGTTTGTTGAAATGGCGCGCCGTCGGTCGTCTTGGGCAATGCAATGCGGTACCAGGACACCGCCATTTTTTGCCGAAATACCCGACTCACCAGCTGCCCCAGCACGGGCACCGTCAAAGGCCGTGGCACGACCCGCTCAGTCCAGCGGTGCATGGCCTCGACCGATGGCGTTTGTGACAGCAAAAGACTGGCGACGCGATGCGGCGCGCGCTGTGCCACCCGCATTGCGTAGAACCCATTGGCGCAGCTCAAAGCCAGCGTCGCTTTGGCGATATTCAGCTGATCCAGAACCGAGAGGATGGCCGCTGCGCCTTGTTCCAGCGAGTGGTCATACGCTGCACTCGGCGCTGAAAATCCAAAGCCCGGCATGTCAAAACACACCACGCGCACCTGCGGCGCCAACAAGGCGAACAAGCCCTGGTAATGCTCAAGCACGTTCGGGCCGTCGGGGGCCATGACAACGCAAGGCTTGTCACCCCCAGAGTCAAATACGCGCATCGTGCCGGCGGGTGTCTGCAGCCACCGCGTGTTGAGCGCAGGTGATTGAATTTGACGATGTTGCTTGACGGACCCTGCGGCCAGTTTGGCGTCAAGCCAGATGCTCAGGCTGGCCATGTCAAAGGAACGCTCATGGGTTTGGCGATTTGCATCACAGCGGAATATTCCCGTGCTTGCGCCACGGGTTCTCGATCTTCTTGTCACGCAACATGACCAGCGAACGGCAAATGCGTTTGCGCGTTTCGTGCGGCAGGATCACGTCGTCGATAAAGCCGCGTGCACCGGCGACAAACGGATTGGCAAAGCGGGCTTTGTATTCCGCCTCTTTGGCCGCCAGCTTGGCCGGGTCGCCCTTGTCTTCGCGAAAAATGATTTCCACCGCGCCCTTGGCGCCCATCACGGCGATCTCGGCGTTGGGCCAGGCAAAGTTCACGTCGCCGCGCAAATGCTTGGAACTCATCACGTCGTAGGCACCGCCGTAGGCCTTGCGGGTGATGACCGTGATCTTGGGCACGGTGCACTCAGCATAGGCGTAAAGCAGCTTGGCGCCGTGCTTGATGATGCCGCCGTATTCCTGGCTGGTGCCGGGCATGAAACCTGGCACGTCGACAAACGTAATGACCGGGATGTTGAATGCATCGCAAAACCGCACAAAGCGCGCGGCCTTGATCGAGCTCTTGATATCCAGGCAGCCTGCCAGCACAAGCGGCTGGTTGGCCACGATGCCGACCGACTGGCCCTCCATGCGCGCAAAGCCGATGACGATATTTTTGGCGTACTCGGGCTGGATCTCGAAGAAGTCGCCATCGTCCACAGTCTTGACGATCAGCTCCTTCATGTCGTAGGGCTTGTTGGGGTTCTCGGGCACCAGCGTGTCCAGGCTCAGGTCCATCCGCCCGGCCGGGTCGGCGCTGGGGCGCACCGGGGCTTTCTCGCGGTTGTTCAGCGGCAGATAGTTGTAGAGGCGGCGCAGCATCAACAGTGCTTCGACGTCGTTCTCGAAGGCCAGGTCGGCCACGCCACTGCGGGTGGTGTGCGTGATGGCACCCCCCAGTTCCTCGGCGCTCACCTCTTCGTGCGTGACGGTCTTCACCACTTCGGGGCCGGTGACGAACATGTAGGAACTGTCCTTGACCATGAAGATGAAGTCGGTCATGGCCGGTGAGTACACCGCGCCGCCCGCGCTGGGCCCCATGATCATACTGATCTGCGGGATCACGCCGCTGGCCATCACGTTGCGCTGGAACACGTCGGCATAGCCGCCCAACGAGGCTACGCCTTCCTGGATGCGCGCGCCGCCCGAGTCGTTCAGGCCAATCACCGGCGCGCCGACCTTCATGGCCTGGTCCATCACCTTGCAGATTTTCTCGGCATGGGCTTCGCTGAGTGCACCGCCGAATACCGTGAAGTCCTGGCTGAAGACAAACACCAGCCGGCCGTTGATCATCCCGTAGCCGGTGACCACGCCGTCGCCGGGAATCTTGTTGTCGGCCATGCCGAAGTCAGTGCAGCGGTGCTCGACAAACATGTCCCATTCTTCAAAGGTGCCTTCATCGAGCAGCAGCTCCAGGCGCTCACGCGCGGTGAGCTTGCCCTTGCCATGCTGGGCGTCAATGCGCTTCTGACCACCGCCGAGGCGGGCTGCAGCACGTTTTTTTTCGAGTTGTTCGAGGATGTCTTGCATGGTTTACTTTCTGTACCTTTTGAGATGCTCTTTATTTGATGGCTGCCGACGCACATCCCAATTGGGCTGCAAGCAGATTCCGTGCTGCGGTTGAGGCGGGGATGCTGCCGTTCTCCACCTGGGCCACCAGTGCGGGCAGCATCGCGCTGACGGCCGGGTCGTGCCTGAAAGCCTGCTTGAGCCCAGCATCGATGCGCTCCCACATCCACGACAGCGACTGGTGACGGCGGCGCTCCGCGAGCCTGCCATCGCTGGTTTGCAGGTTCTTGAACTGCGTCACCGCTGCCCAGAAGGCGTCGACGCCCTTGTTGTGCAGCGCACTGAGCTGGACGACCCGGGCATGCCAGTGTTTGTCGAACTCACCGGCCTGTGCGCTTCCCATGGCGTTGTTGACCAGGCCAAACAGGCGCATGGCCGAGGTGATTTGCGCCTCGGCACGCATGGCGGCATCGGCATCAAGGTCGGCCTTGTTGATGATCACCAGGTCGGCCAGCTCCATCACGCCCTTCTTGATGGCCTGCAGGTCATCGCCGGCATTGGGCAGCTGCATCAGCACGAACATGTCGGTCATGTTGGCGACGGCGGTTTCGCTTTGGCCGACACCCACGGTTTCGACAATCACCACGTCATAGCCGGCCGCTTCGCAAACCAGCATGGCCTCGCGCGTCTTCTCCGCCACGCCGCCCAGCGTGCCGCTGGACGGACTGGGGCGGATGTAGGCGCGCTCGTGGACCGACAGTTTTTCCATGCGGGTCTTGTCTCCGAGGATGGAGCCGCCGGAGACGGTAGAAGACGGATCGATGGTGAGTACGGCGACGCGGTGGCCCTGCGCTATCAAATACAGGCCCAGCACCTCAATAAAGGTGGACTTTCCCACGCCAGGCACGCCGCTGATGCCAAGGCGGAATGATTTGCCGGTGTAAGGCAGCAGGCTGGTGAGCAATTCATCGGCCTGGGCGCGATGGTCGGCGCGCGTCGACTCCAGCAAGGTAATAGCTTTGGCGATGGCGCGGCGCTGGGCCAGCGCCGCGCCGTGAATGATCGATTCAAGCRTGCTCACGCCGGCACTCCGCGTGATTGGGACCAGCGGTAATCCAGATCAAACTCGCTTTCGCCAACCTGAATGAATCCGTGACGCAGATAAAAGCGATTGGCTGCGCTTTGTTTCAGTGCAGACAATGTAATGTCACAGTCTTGCAGTCCAGCCTGCGCCTTGGCCCAATCCAGCGCCCATGCGCCTATGCCACCGCTTTGGAAAATGGGCCGGATGTACAAGTGATCCAGCTGCAAAGTGGGCGGCACCTGCCCGGATGCCGGACGCAGCGTGATGTAGCCCACACGCTGGCCGTCCTGCACAATGTGTCGCATGTATTCTGGCGCAAATCCAGCCTCCAGGCGCTCGCGCGCACGGGCCGGATCAAAGCGCCCCAAGCGCTCAAGACTTTCGCGCAGGGTCTCCATGCGAATTGCCAGCATCTCCTCGAAATCGCAGGCAGCAACGGGGGCAAGAGAGAGCATGACCTGGATCAAGCCTTCACCGCAGCCTTGATCTGCTCCAGCACATCCTTGGCACTGGCCGGAATCGGTGTACCCGGGCCGTAAATGCCCTTGACGCCTGCCTCGTAAAGCATTTCGTAGTCCTGCCGCGGAATCACGCCGCCGACAAACACGATGATGTCGTCGGCGCCCTGCTTCTTGAGTTCGGCGATGATGGCCGGCACCAGCGTCTTGTGCCCTGCAGCCAGCGTCGAGACGCCCACCGCGTGCACATCGTTTTCAATCGCCTGGCGGGCACATTCCTCGGGCGTCTGGAACAGCGGCCCCATATCGACGTCAAAACCCAGGTCGGCAAAGGCAGTAGCCACCACCTTGGCGCCGCGGTCGTGGCCGTCCTGGCCCAGTTTTGAAATCATCACGCGGGGCCGGCGGCCTTGCGCCTCGGCAAAGGCGTTGATTTCAGATTTGAGGGTTTCCCAGCCTTCGGCTGAGTCATAGGCAGCTGCATACACACCGGTCACCTTTTGCGTATCGGCGCGGTGGCGCCCGTAAACCTTCTCCAGTGCATCACTGACCTCGCCCACGGTGGCGCGCAGACGTACGGCCTTGATGCTCAGGTCCAGCAGGTTGCCGTGGTTATTTTCAGCCGCAGCGGTCAATGCGTCCAGCGCGGCCTGCACGGCGGCCCCGTCGCGGCTGGCCTTGATGGCCTTCAGGCGCTCAATCTGCCCGTCGCGCACAGCCACGTTGTCGATGTCGCGCGACTCAATCGCGTCTTCGGTTTTGAGTTTGTATTTGTTGACGCCGACAATCACGTCCTTGCCGCTGTCGATGCGTGCCTGCTTCTCAGCCGCGGCCGCCTCAATCTTGAGCTTGGCCCAGCCGCTGTCCACCGCCTTGGTCATGCCGCCCATGGCTTCGACTTCCTCAATGATGGCCCAGGCCGCATCAGCCATGTCCTGGGTGAGTTTTTCCATCATGTAGCTGCCGGCCCAGGGGTCGATCACGTGCGGAATGTGGGTTTCTTCCTGGATGATGAGCTGGGTATTGCGGGCGATACGGGCGCTGAACTCGGTCGGCAGCGCAATCGCCTCGTCAAACGAATTGGTGTGCAGGCTCTGCGTGCCGCCAAACACGGCGGCCATGGCCTCGATGGTGGTGCGCACCACGTTGTTGTAGGGGTCCTGCTCGGTCAGGCTCCAGCCGGAGGTCTGGCAGTGCGTGCGCAGCATGAGCGATTTGGGGCTCCTGGCGTTGAAGCCCTTCATGATGCGGCACCACAGCAGGCGCGCGGCCCGCATCTTGGCGACCTCGAGGTAGAAATTCATGCCGATGGCCCAGAAGAAGCTCAGGCGCCCGGCGAAATCATCCACGTCCAGGCCCTTGCCCAGCGCGGTTTTCACGTACTCTTTTCCGTCGGCCAGCGTGAAGGCCAGCTCCAGCGCCTGGTTGGCGCCGGCTTCCTGCATGTGGTAGCCCGAGATTGAAATCGAATTGAACTTCGGCATGTTCTGTGCCGTGTACTCGATGATGTCGCCGATGATGCGGATGCTGGGCTGGGGCGGGTAAATATAGGTATTGCGGACCATGAACTCCTTGAGGATGTCGTTCTGGATGGTTCCGCTCAATTGATCCTGCGAGACGCCCTGCTCTTCGGCGGCCACCACATAGCCGGCCAGCACCGGCAGCACCGCGCCGTTCATCGTCATCGAGACACTGACCTTGTCCAGCGGGATATGGTCGAACAGGATCTTCATGTCCTCCACACTGTCGATCGCCACGCCGGCCTTGCCGACATCGCCGGTTACCCGCGGATGGTCGCTGTCATAGCCGCGGTGCGTGGCCAGGTCAAAGGCGACCGAGACCCCCTGCCCGCCGGCAGCCAGCGCCTTGCGGTAGAACGCATTGGATTCTTCCGCAGTGGAAAACCCGGCGTACTGGCGGATCGTCCAGGGACGCACGGCATACATGGTGGCCTGCGGACCGCGGATGAAGGGCTCAAAGCCCGGCAAGGTGTTGGTGTAGGGCAGGCCCTCGATGTCCTCAGCGGTGTAAAGCGGCTTGACGCTGATGCCATCAGGTGTGTGCCAGTTCAGCGCACTCACATCACCGCCAGGCGCTGATTTGGCAGCCGATTTGGCCCATGCTTCGAGGCTGGCGGGATTGAAATCGGGCTGGGGGAAAGGTTTTTTGGAGCTCATGACGGGTGTGCGGCAAGAGGATCGAAGCACTCTATCGAACCACTTTACCTGTTTACCTTGCGTTTTAACAATTCGGCAAGTTTACATTATTTATAATTATTGATGCAAAATTCAGTTTGACGTAAGATACAACATCCGACGCCACCAGGCGTCACGTCAGCACCAACCAGTCACCCCTATGGCCGCAACGTCCCTCACCCCCCGAGCGCTTTATGAAGAAGTCGCTGAACTTTTGCGTCAGCGTATTTTCAACCGCGAACTGGCCCCGGGCAGCTGGATTGACGAGCTCAAGCTGGCGGAGGAATACGGCATCAGCCGCACCCCCCTGCGTGAAGCCCTGAAGGTGCTGGCCACCGAAGGGCTGGTCACCATGAAAGTGCGGCGCGGCGCCTACGTCACCGAGGTCTCCGAGCGTGACCTCGCGGACGTCTACCACCTGCTGGCCCTGCTGGAAAGCGATGCCGCAGGCGTCGTGGCCGCAGCCGCCACTGCGGCCCAGCTCAAGGAATTGCAGGGCCTGCACCAGGAACTGGAAAAAGCAGTGGTCGACCGCGAACGCTTTTTTCAGATCAATGAAGCGTTTCACATGCGCCTGCTCGAAATTGCCAACAACCGCTGGCGCGATCAGATGGTCGCCGACCTGCGCAAGGTGATGAAGCTCAATCGCCACAATTCCCTGCTCAAAACCGGGCGCATTGAAGAATCGCTGCAGGAGCACCGGGCCATCATGCAGGCGCTGGCGGCGCGCGACGCCGAGGGCACGGCGCAACGCATGCGCGAACATTTCAAAAATGGACTGGAAGCGGCAGCTTAGGAAAGAGAAAGTCCTGCCGGGCGGCCTCTCGCTCCCGACCACACATTCCCAGCCGTTCAGACGTGTGGCAGCGCCTCCCAGTGCTGCAGCACCTTCCCGTGCTTGTCCACACTCTCGAGCAGCACCCGAAAACCCCACAGGCGGGCAACATGCTTCAACACTTCCTGGGCTTCGTCAATAAGCGGGCGGTCATTGTTGCGAGAATGGCGCAAGGTGAGGGAGCGGTCGCCACGAACGTCCACGTTCCAGACCTGGATGTTGGGCTCGCGATGATTCAGGTCGTGCTGGCGCGACAGCGCTTCACGCACCCGCCGGTAACCCGCTTCGTCGTGGATCGCCGACACTTCCAGCTCTGTCTCGGCGGCATCGTCCAATATGGAGAAAAGCCGGAACTCGCGCATTAAATGAGGCGAGAGGTATTGCCCGATGAAACTTTCGTCCCGGAAGTGCCGCATGGCGTGATCCAGCGTCTTGAGCCAGTCGGTTCCGGCGATGTCGGGGAACCATTGACGGTCTTCCTCGGTCGGCGCAACGCAAATCCGCTTGAGGTCGCTGAACATGGCAAAGCCCAGCGCATAGGGGTTGATCCCGCTGTAGGCCGGGTGTGTGACCGGCGGCTGGTAAATGACGTTGGTGTGCGACCGCAGGCACTCGATCATGAAGCCATCGGTCAGCAAGCCCTCGTCGTACAGGGAATTGAGCAGCGTGTAGTGCCAGAACGTGGCCCAGCCTTCGTTCATGATCTGGGTCTGCCGCTGCGGGTAAAAATACTGGCCGATCTTGCGCACGATGCGAACCACCTCGCGCTGCCAGGGCTCCAGCAGCGGCGCGTTCTTCTCGATGAAATAAAGAATATTTTCTTCCGGCTCTATCGGAAAGCGGCGGCTGGTTTTTTCAACCTGCTTGTCCGCTGACTTGGGCACGGTGCGCCACAGATCATTGAGCTGCTGCTGCAAATAGGCCTCGCGGTCCTTGCGCCGCGCCTCCTCCTCCGCCAGCGAGAGCTTCTGTGAACGCCGGTAACGGTCCACACCGTGGCTCATCAGGGCATGGCAGGAGTCCAGCAGCTCCTCAACCGCTTCCCACCCATGGTGTTCCTCGCACTCGGCGATGTAGCTACGGGCATACACGAGGTAGTCAATGATCGAGCTGGCGTCCGTCCACATGCGGAACAGGTAGTTTCCCTTGAAGAAGGAGTTGTGGCCATAGCAGGCGTGAGCCATCACCAGCGCCTGCATCGGCATGGTGTTTTCTTCCATCAGGTAGGCGATGCAAGGGTCGGAATTGATCACGATTTCGTAGGCCAGCCCCATCTGGCCCCGACGGTAATTTTTCTCGGTGGCAATGAACTGCTTCCCAAACGACCAGTGCCGGTAGTTCACCGGCATGCCGACGGATGCATAGGCGTCGATCATCTGCTCGGCCGTGATCACCTCGAGCTGTACCGGGTAAGTGTCCAGGCCGAACTTCCGGGCTGCCCGCGCGATCTCGGTGTGATAGGTCTCTATCAGCTCGAAAGACCAGTCCGGCGGGCTGGGCAGGCGCTCAGGCCGGCGTTCGATAGCCGGCAGTTCCGCCTGCGGCATTCCGGAGCGCACGCGCGGCTTTGTTCTGCTCATGTGCTGGCGCCCTTCTTGAACAGTTCCCTGAACACCGGGTAAATCTCCGCGGCATCGCTGATCTTGCGCATGGCGAAGTTCTGGCTGGTATCTTGCACCTGGGTGTACTCTTCCCACAGGTTCTGGTCTTCCTCGCCCACCTGCACATAAGCGAAGTACCGCGACACCGGAAGCAGCTTGCCCATCAGCAACTCGCGGCACCTGGCCGAGTCCTGATGCCAGTTGTCGCCATCCGAAGCCTGGGCTCCGTAGATGTTCCATTCGCCCGGCGGGTAGCGGGCCTGGATAATCTGGTGCATCAGCGTCAAGGCACTGGACACCACCGTGCCACCGGTTTCAGTCGACTGGAAGAATTCTTCTTCGGAAACCTCGGTGGCCTGCGTGTGGTGGCGAATGAAGATGACGTCGGTCCTCTCGTAATGGCGTTTCAGGAACAGGTACAGCAAAATAAAAAACCGCTTGGCAATATCCTTGCGCGCCTCGTCCATCGAGCCCGAAACATCCATCAGACAGAACATCGCCGCCTTGGCAGTCGGCAGAGGCACCCTGACCCGGTTACGGTAACGCAGGTCAAACGGATCAAAAAACGGGATCTTCCCAATCCGTCGACGTAGCGCCTCAATTTGCACGGTCAGCGCATGAATCTCTCCAGGCAATGCCGGCGTCTGGCGCATGGCTTCTGCCAGCTGCGCTTCCAGCTCCAGCAGCCGCCGCCGGGTATCCCCGCCCAAGGCAATACGCCGGCTCAGCGCGACCCGCATCGAACGCACCACATGCAGGTTGGTCGGCGTTCCCTCGGAGATGAAGCCCGCACGCCGGAACTTCCACTCGGGTGCATCGGGCAAGAGCTGGGTCCGCACCAGATGAGGCAGCGCAAGATCGTCAAAGAAGTACTGCATGAACTCTTCGCGTGTGATGCGGAACACGAAGTCGTCTTCGCCGGTGGCGTCCTGGCTGGCACCCGGACCTGGCCCGCCGGCTCCACCGCCCGACGGACGCTCGATCCGGTCGCCGCGCACATAGTCACGGTTACCGGGGTGGACGGTCTCGCGAATGCCGCCGGATCCATGTCCAAACACCGGCTCGGACACGTCGCGCCGCGGCAGTGTGATGTCCTCGCCCTGCTCGATGTCGTGAATACTGCGGCCAGCCACGGCACGGCGAACGGCTTCCCGGATCTGCGCGCGAAAGCGGCGCAGGAAGCGTTCGCGGTTGCCGATCGATTTGTTCTTCCCCGACAACCGCCGATCAATGACTTGCTGGAGCACTGTGATCTCCGGTCTGATGCAAAATGGCGCGCCCGTGCGACAGGCTGCGAACTTCAGGAGCTTTTGCGAACGCGCAGGTACCAGTCACACAACAACCGGACCTGGCGGGTGGTATACCCCTTGGCGACCATCCGGTTGACAAAGTCCTCGTGTTTTTGCTGCTCGTCCGCACTCGCCTTGGCATTGAATGAAATCACGGGCAGCAAGTCTTCGGTGTTCGAGAACATCTTCTTCTCAATCACGCTGCGCAGCTTCTCATAGCTTGTCCACATCGGGTTCTTGCCCGCATTGTTGGCCCGCGCGCGCAGCACGAAGTTGACGATTTCGTTGCGAAAATCCTTCGGGTTGCTGATGCCTGCCGGTTTTTCAATTTTCTCAAGCTCGGCATTGAGCGCAGAACGGTCGAAGATTTCCCCGGTATCGGTATCCCGGTATTCCTGGTCCTGAATCCAGAAGTCGGCGTAGGTGACGTAGCGGTCGAAAATGTTCTGGCCATATTCCGAATACGACTCCAGATAGGCCGTTTGAATTTCCTTGCCGATGAACTCGGCATAACGCACCGCCAGGGTTTCCTTGATGTAGGCCAGGTATTGCTGCTCGGTCTCGGGCGAAAACTGTTCGCGCTCGATCTGCTGCTCCAGCACGTACATCAGGTGCACCGGATTGGCCGCGATTTCGGTGGAATCGAAATTGAACACCTTGGACAGGATCTTGAAGGCAAAACGCGTCGAGATGCCGCTCATGCCCTCATCCACACCCGCGTAGTCGCGGTATTCCTGGTAGCTCTTGGCTTTGGGATCGGTGTCCTTCAGGTTCTCACCGTCATACACCTGCAGCTTGCTGAACAAGCTCGAGTTTTCCGGCTCTTTCAGACGCGTCAGCACCGCAAACTGCGCCATCATCTTCAGCGTTCCGGGGGCACAGATCGCGTTGATCAGGGAAGAGTTGCGGATCAGCTTTTCGTATATCTTGACTTCTTCCGACACGCGCAGGCAGTACGGCACCTTGACGATGTAGATGCGGTCGAGGAAAGCTTCGTTGTTCTTGTTGTTTTTGAAAGCCTTCCACTCGCTTTCGTTGGAGTGAGCCATCACAATGCCATCGAACGGGATGGCGCCAAAGCCCTCGGTACCCTTGAAGTTGCCCTCCTGGGTCGCAGTGAGCAGCGGATGCAGCACCTTGATGGGGGCCTTGAACATCTCGACAAATTCAAGCAGACCCTGGTTGGCCAGGCACAGCCCACCGGAATAGCTGTAGGCATCCGGGTCGTCCTGGGCGTAGGTTTCCAGCTTGCGGATATCGATCTTGCCCACCAGCGAAGAAATGTCCTGGTTGTTTTCGTCGCCAGGCTCGGTCTTGGAAATGGCACATTGCTTCAGGATGGAGGGGAAACGTTTGACCACACGGAACTGGCGGATGTCCCCCCCGTACTCGTCAAGCCGTTTGACCGCCCATGGCGACATCACCCGCTGCAGATAGCGCGGCGCAATGCCGTACTGGGATTCGAGCACCGGGGCGTCTTCGGCATTGTTGAACAGGCTGAGCGGTGACTCATTGACGGGCGAGCCTTTCAATGCATAGAAAGGCACTTGCTCCATCAGTTGTTTGAGCCGCTCGGCGATCGACGATTTGCCGCCGCCCACAGGCCCCAGCAAATACAGGATCTGCTTTTTCTCCTCCAGGCCCTGTGCGGCATGGCGGAAGTAGGACACCACCTGCTCGATCGGATCTTCCAGCCCGTAGAAGTCCCGGAATGCCGGGTAGATCTTGATGACCTTGTTACCGAAAAGGCGTGACAGCCGCTGATCATGCCGGGTGTCCAGCAGCTCAGGTTCACCAACGGCTGCGAGAATTCGCTCAGCCGCCGTTGCATAGACAAGAGGGTTGTGCTTGCACGCCTCGAGGTATTCCTCGATGGACAACTCCTCCTCCCGCGTTTGCTCATACCGCGCCAGGAAATTGCGAACGACATCCATAGGGCCTCCTATGTATGCGGCAAATGAAGGTTCTCGACCCGTGGCAAAGAATCTCTTCAATTACCGCTTATGACTCGAATGTATACCTCAAGTCTTGGTGCTAGGTAGATTTTAAGGTCAGATAAAAGTTCCGGTAAAGGAGCATTGCACGCCACTCCTTCTTTTTTTCAAATACGCAACGGTTGACGCGCACACCGAACCTCCAGCGTAATGCCAAATGGCGCCGTCCTCCGGCAAAACACCTCGGAAAGAGTTTCACGTTGTTTCGCAGAGCCGCTCGAAGATGCTTCGCCAGCAGCAGCGCAACAGCAAGGCAGCGCCACCCTGACACGACTGCCAGCATGCTGCATTTACCGTAGCATGTCCTCACGGGAGCCTCGATGCGGAGCTTGAAGCAGGTCGTCATACGGATTTTGCCTCCGCAAAATTTTCGATGCAGGCGCGGCCAAACCGGTTCTGCAAAAACTCGTCGAGCGCTATCTGCTCCTGCCCGATAAAGCCGGCTTGAGGCAAGGTGCCCTTCGCCACCAGGTCGAGCGCGGTGCAAATTCCGGCGGCTGTCGTCAACTGTATGGCGCTCAGGGAGTTCCCGTCAATCTCGGTACCCACCATGCGCGCGAAATACGACTCCTCAACCAGACGCTGATTGCGGTAGCCAGAAGCGGAGGCAAACACCACAATGACGTCCTGCCCCGTCACCGGGATCGCTGCCTCCAGAATATCCTTGAGCAAGTCCCGGCGTTCACGCAGCCGCAAGTCGTTCAGCAATAACTTCATGACGGCGCAGTGCCCGGGGTAGCGGGCCGATTTGTAGTCGACGTTGCGCGCCTTTCCGCGCAGGGTCTCCGCGAGGGTACCCAGCCCGCCCGATGTATTGAAGGCCTCATATTCCACGCCGTCCAGTACAAAGGTCTCGTAACCTTCGAGTGCCGTGACCTGCGTGGGCTCGCCATCCACGATGGCGTTGCACGGATTGCAGTATTCATTAATGAGTCCCTCGGTGCTCCACGTCAGGTTGTAGCGCAACCCGTTGAGGCAATAGCGCGGCAGCGCGCCGACGCGCAGATGCAGGTCCAGCAGACGGTCAAACCGGCGCGCAAGATCATGCCCCACGACGCCAATGAAGCCGGGTGCCAGCCCGCACTGGGGCATCAGCACGCTGGCGGCATCCACCGCCAGTGCGCGAATGGCCTGGGCACTTCCTACGTCCTCGGTCAGGTCGAAGTAATGGACACGCGCCTTGGCGCACATGCCGGCAACGGTAAGGGCGCAATGAAAGGGCAGCGCGTTCAGCGTGGCGTAGCGCCCAGACAGGGCGCGGGCCAGCGAGGCCTCGTCATTTACCACCATCACATCAACACCCAGGGCGGCCAGCGGTTTCAGCCGGTTGCTGTCCTGGTCGGCCACCAGAATCTCATAATCGCCGGCCTGCTTGAGCAACACGGCCATGGCAAAACCGATTTGCCCGGCACCCAGTATGGTGATGGGCTTGACAGTGGTGGCCATACCCTTTCCTTTCATGCTGTTTTTCGTGCTGTTCTCGTACTGTTGCGGCTATGGAGGACTAAACACCTGCTTCAGCCCACTTCATCACTGCTCCATCTCGAAGCTCCATCCAGGCCTCATTCACCTTCATCGTACGACTCATCACTGTCAATGTGTATTGACAATTCCGTCGAAAACGTGTTTTATATTGGTCATAACGACTTTATTAACAGTCAATTTGTATGAGCATGCATCTGGATGACACTGACCGGCGCTTGCTGAGCCTCCTGCAGGCGAATGCGCGCGAGCCTGCCGCCACCCTGGCGCGCAAACTGAAGCTGGCGCGGACCACGGTGGTGGCGCGCCTGGCACGGCTTGAACGCGACGGCGTGGTGGCGGGGTACGGCGTGCGACTGGGCCAAAGACTGGACAGTGCCGCTGTGCGCGCCTACTGCAGTCTGAGCATCCTGCCCAAGACAGCAGCCTCCGTCCTCAAAGCACTGGCGCAGATGCCCGAGATTGAAGAGGTGTCGGCCGTCAGCGGACAGTTCGACTACCTGGTTTTCCTGCGCTGTGAAACCCATGAGCAGCTCAACACGCTGCTGGACCGCATCGGCCTGATTGAGGGCGTCAACCACACACAGACGTCCATCGTGCTCAGCCGCAAGATCGACCGGCGCAGCGCCGTCGGGCTCTCACAGACCTGAGGGAATCAAGGGGAGTACAGAAGCAAGGGAGGCTGCGCACGCCGCATCAGCAATTTGCTCCCGGCGCACCAGGCCATCCTGGCCGCCCTCCCCGGCGCTTCCAAAAGCTGCAACCAGCTCCAGGCAGCGCCAACTGCTACATTTTTAATAGCTGATTGCCCTACATTAACCAAGGGCTAATGGTCAATTTAGTCTCAAACAAGGGGTAACCGGCTTATGCAGCCTCCTGCACAGCTCCATGCGCCAGCGCCATCACATCGCGCGGATGCAGAGCCTTGAGCTTGTGGTCGCTCCATACCTGCCGCCAGCGGCGTGCACCGGGCAGGCCATGGCGAAGGCCCAGCATATGGCGTGCGATGCCGCTCCAGGGCGTGCCGTGCTCGGCGGCTTCGCGTGCCATGTAGTCCACCATCTGCGCTTCAACGGATTCTCGCGTCCGCCCGACATCAGTCGCACCGTAGAACGCCGCATCCCAGACGCTGAGCCACCAGGGGTTGTGATACGCCTCGCGGCCAATCATCACCCCGTCGAGTTGCTGCAGCTGCTCGGCCACCTGGGTGCTGGTGGTGATGCCGCCGTTGATGGCGATGGTGAGTTGCGGAAACTCGGCCTTGAGCCGGTGCACCAGTTCATAGCGCAGCGGCGGCACTTCGCGGTTTTCCTTCGGGGAAAGGCCCTTGAGCCAGGCATTGCGCGCATGGATGATGAAGGTGCTGCAGCCCGCCTCGCTGACCGCGCCCACAAAATCACGCACGAAACCGTAGCTTTCGCCCTTGTCGATGCCAATACGGTGCTTCACCGTCACGGGAACGGACACCACGTCGACCATGGCCTTGACGCAATCGGCCACCAGTTGCGGCTCGGCCATCAGGCAGGCGCCGAAGGAGCCGCGCTGTACCCGCTCGCTGGGGCAGCCGCAGTTCAGGTTGATCTCGTCATAGCCCCACTGCTCGCCCAGCGTGGCGCACTGGGCCAGTTCGGCCGGCTCGCTGCCGCCCAGCTGCAAGGCCACCGGGTGCTCCTCCACGCCAAACCGCAGATGCCGCGGCACGTCGCCATGAACCAGGGCGCCCGTTGTCACCATCTCGGTGTACAGCAAGGCGTGGCCCGTCAGCAGGCGGTGAAAGTAGCGGCAATGCCGGTCCGTCCAGTCCATCATCGGGGCAACGCTCAAACGCCACGGCGAATGCGCGCGGCTATCGGTAATTGAAGGCAAAGAATCGGCTAAGCCGGGAACAGGCGTTGACATGGGTCCAATTATCCCAGCAGAGTAAAAAGCCTACAGTTACCCCCGTTGTCTCTGGGCAAGACGGGGGCACGCCAGCGAGGCAGACCGCGTCCCCAAGCCGGGTAACATGTCCTGAAACGGCTGGCGCACAACACGAAGGAATTGACAGCATGAGCAAACCCGCGGTACCCCCCCATGCATCCGGCACCCGGTCGCCAGACCAGCGGCCCTGGGCCGGACGAATCGGGTTGGCGGCGGTGCCGCTGGCCTTGCTGGCGGCGTGCGCGTCGGTACACCTGCCACCCTGGACACCTTCCTCGCCAGCTCCGGTCGCAAGCGCACCGGCAAGTCCCCGGCCCATTGCTGCCACCGTGGCACGACCGGCTGCGCCCTCTGCGGCCGTGCAGATATCGCCGGTCGCCCCACCCTCATCCCTATCGCCGTCTGCCGCCGCTGCTGCAACGCCCTCCACAGCGCCCGCCGATCCGCCAGCACCGTACAGCGCCGCTGTCGCTGCCCGCTTTCCGGCACCCTCGGTGATTTACAACACACCCGGCCTGCAAGCCGGCCGCACCAGCTTCACCACCCAGACTGAAATCCAGACCTGGCTGCGCGATCAGGCGATGGCCGCGTCGCGTGCGCCGGGCGTCACGGCGGCCGTTTTGCCCATCGGGCGGTCCCAGCGTGGCGAACCCCTTGAGGCGCTGGTCCTGACCCATGCCGGCGGTACAGACCCGTCCGCCCTCCAGACGGCAGGCCGGCCCACGGTATTGCTGGTGGGGCAGCAGCATGGCGACGAACCCGCCGGCAGCGAGGCGCTGCTGATCATTGCCACGGAGCTTGCACAGGGCCGTTTGCGGCCTGTGCTGGAACACATCAATGTTGTCATTGTTCCGCGTGCCAATCCCGATGGCTCGGCCAGTGACCAGCGGGTGACCACCGGTGGGCTGGACATGAATCGCGACCATTTGCTGCTCAACACGCCTGAAGCCCAGGCACTGGCCCAGCTTACGCGTGACTACCGCCCCATGGTGGTCGTGGATGCACACGAATACACCGTGGTCGGCCGCTTCCAGCAAAAGTTTGGCACGGTGCAGAAGTTCGACGCGCTGCTGCAATACGCCACCACTGCCAATATCCCCGAGTTTTTGACCAAAGCCGCCGAGGAGTGGTACCGCCGCCCCCTGCTGGCAGCCCTTAAAACCCAGGGCCTGAGCACCGAGTGGTACTACACCACATCCACCGACCTGGCCGATAAAAAGATCTCCATGGGCGGCACACAGCCTGATACGGGCCGCAATGTGAACGGCCTGAAGAATGCCGTGAGCCTGCTGATCGAAACACGCGGTGTGGGCATCGGGCGGCTGCACATACAGCGGCGCGTGCATACCCACGTGACGGCCATCAGCAGCGTGCTCGCCAGCACTGCTCAGCGCGCCAGCGACCTGAACCAGCTCCGCCCCTACCTCGACAAGGAAGTCAGCGCCCAGGCATGCAAGGACGAAGCCATTGTGGAAGCGGCAGCTACGCCCGCCCAGTACGAGCTGCTCATGCTGGATCCCGTGAGCGGTGCCGACAAGGCTGTCACAGTGGACTGGGACTCGGCGCTCGCGCTGCGCAAGGTCAAGGTGCGCGCTCGTCCCTGCGGGTACTGGCTGTCCGCAGACTCGGGCAAAGCCGTGGACCGGCTGCGCCTGCACGGCGTACAGGTGTTGCGCGTGGCAGAGCCCGGCTCCCTGCTGGGCGACAGCTACCGGGAAAGCTCGCGCACGACAGGCGAGCGGCAGGACGTGCGCGGCACGATCGCAGGCGGCGCACCGGTCATCAAGACGCAAGTGAGCCTGCTGCGCGGTGTGGTCGATGTGCCGCGCGGAAGCTACTACGTGCCGCTCAACCAGCCTCTGGGCAACCTCGTGCTTGCCGCGCTGGAGCCCGACACACAGAGCAGCTATTTTGCCAACCAGATCGTGGACAGCCTGCAAAGCACCGTGCGCGTGATGGCCGAGCCGGCCATCAAATTCGAAGACTTGCCTTGAGCCATTCTCTTGAGCCGTTCTGCGGTCCACCAACTGGTGGGCGATGGTCTTGACGCCTGAGTCTGACAGGAAGAGGATGTCATGGCTGACCGGGCGCAGAGGATTTTCGCGCCTTAATGATCAGGTTGATGCAAAAAGGACAGGCCATGAAAAACTTTGAATTGACCAAAAAAATACTGAATATGGGCGGTGTTTTTTACCCGACGGGCTACGCGGTCATCATGTTTCCGGATGCCGCAGACGCCCGCAAGGTTGCCAGTGAACTTGAGGCAGGCAACGACGGCGTCATGCTTCTGAGCCCGGAAACCATCCTCAAGGAAATCAGCCCGGCCGATGGACATTCAGATGTACATCTGCCGTCTGTGGGTACCGAAGGGGCGACCGTCCATAAATTCGGCGATCTGGCACGGGAAGGCCACTATGGACTGATGATTCCCGTGCACTCCGGGGAGGACACCGAGCGCGTGATGGCGGTGGTGCGCAAGGTGCCGTTTTCCTATGCCCAGAGATACCACTCGCTGGCCATGGAGGACCTGGAGTAGCCTCTGGCCTCATCCCGAGAAGCCTCTCTCTCTGCGAGATGGGGGTGAAGGATCATCGGACTTGAGGCAAACTGCGCCCCATGACCCAGACCCAGCCTCGCCTTACCGGTGAACAGCGCGCCCGGCAACTGGTTGCCTGCCTGCAACTGCAGCCCCATCCCGAGGGCGGCTGGTACCGCGAAGTCTTCCGCTCGGACCTGCAGGTACAGCCTGCGGATGGGCGGCCGGCGCGCCAAGCCCTCACGTCCATTTACTTCCTGCTGGAGGCCGGGCAGCATTCCCGTTGGCACAAGGTGCTTTCAGATGAGGTCTGGGTATACCTCGAAGGCGGGCCGCTTGAACTCTGGGCGTGGGATGCGACCCGCCACCAGGCAAGCTGTATCCCGCTCGGTCGCGTCAGCGCCTCGGAGGACATGGCCGGGCCACTCTCGCATCAACCCCAGCACGTCATTGCGGCGGGCCTCTGGCAAGCCGCCCGGCCCCTGGCCGGTCATCCCGACGGATTCACCCTCGTGGCCTGCATGGTTGGCCCCGGATTCGATTTTTCCGATTTCCAGATGATGCATACCGATGGCCACGAAGCGCAGTTGATCAGGCGTGAGCACCCTCACCTCTCGGTCTTCATTGAAAACGCTGCTTCATGAGCAACCCCACGTGTCCGCCGCGCTTCGTTCGTGTGCGGGCTTAAAAGCCTCCGCTAATGCACAACACTGGCGGCCGAGCGCTCAAGCACATGGCGCGTCATCGCCTGTGCCAACTCATGCTCCCTCAGAAACACCTTGCCGGCATTCTCCTGATCCAGCAGCTTGGCCTCCGCCTCGTTGTGTGTGCGCACCACGGTTTCAATCGCCGGGTTAAGCGCCCGGGCCGTCGCAATCATCTGCCGCACATCCAGCGTGTCGGGTGTGGCGATCACCAGCATGCGGGCTTGCGCAATATGCGCCTGAATCAGCACATCAGGCTCCGACGCGTCACCTGACACCGCAGGCAAACCCTGCTCCCGCAGCCGTTCAACCGCCTCGCGGTTTTGCTCGGCCACGACAAAAGGGATGTGGTGGGCCCCAAGCGCCTCCGCGATGCGCCGCCCTACCCGCCCATAACCGACCAGCACCACATGGTGCGAGAGATACTTCGCTTCAGTGCTGGCCGGCAGCTGGGCCGTCGGGTCGTCACGTGCTTCCAGTTTGCGTGCCAGTGCGGACTTGCCCAGTATCCATTGCTGAAAAGGTTCAACGGCCTTGAAGACCAGTTGGTTCAGCGCAATCGAGATCAGCGCTCCGGCCAGCACCAGGCTTTGCCCCTCCGGTGGCAACAGTCCAAGCGACGCACCCAGGGCTACCAGAATGAAAGAAAATTCGCCGATCTGCGCCAGGCTGGCAGACACCGTGAGCGCGGTATTGAGCGGGTAGCGAAACGCCATGACGAGCAGCCCGGCCGCCAGCGATTTGCCCACGATGATGATGCCCACCACTGCCAGCACCTGCAGCGGGCGCTCAAGAAGCACCCAGGGGTCAAACAGCATGCCGACTGAAACAAAGAACAGCACCGCAAAAGCGTCACGTAGCGGCAGCGACTCTTCTGCGGCACGGTGACTGAACTCGGACTCGCGCATCACCATGCCGGCAAAAAATGCGCCCAGCGCAAACGACACACCAAACAGCGCCGTCGCACCAAACGCAATGCTGACGGCTGCCGCCACCACGCACAAGGTAAAGAGCTCACGCGAACCCGTGCGCTGCACATGCCACAGCACCCACGGAAAAAACCGCCGCCCTACGACCAGCATCAGCGCGACAAAGCCGCCAACCTGCAACAGCGTCATGCCCAGCGTTTTCCACAGCATGTTGACATCGGCGGAGGCATCGGTTTTACCAGATAGCCAGCTGCCCAGCGGCGGCAACAAGACCAGTACCAGCACCATGGCCAGGTCTTCCACCACGAGCCAGCCCACGGCAATGCGCCCGTTGACGGAATCAAGAATCCCCCGACTCTCAAGCGCGCGGAGCAACACCACCGTACTGGCCACCGACAGCGAAAGCCCGAACACCAGCGCGCCGCCCAGGTTCCAGCCCCACCAGTGCGCCAGCCCCATACCCAGCGCAGTCGCCACAGTCATCTGCACCACAGCGCCAGGCACGGCAATCTTGCGTACCGCCAGCAAATCATCCAGCGAGAAATGCAGACCGACACCAAACATCAGCAGCATCACGCCAATCTCGGCAAGCTGGCTGGCAATCCCGGCATCGGCCACAAAGCCCGGCGTGAAGGGCCCGATGATCACGCCCGCCAGCAGATAGCCAACGATGGCGGGCAAGCGAAACCGTGCAGCCGCAAAGCCAAAGATCAAAGCCAGACCCAGGCCGGCGGCGATGGTGCTGATGAGGGAGACGCTATGGGGCATGCGGGAGGGGTTCCTTCAACAAGAGGCGGAGAGAGGCGGGCGCGAACGAAAGCCGCGCAAGGCAGTGCGCCGATCTAATTTACTACAGTCAGAAGGAAACAAGGCGAAGCAAAAATAGTACGCGATAGTCCGGGACAGTGCGTGGTAGTGCGCGTTCTGAAGCACCGGGTTCACGGCTTTCGCTGGTGCGCAGCATCGCCGTAATATTGTTCGCACAGCTCCCGCGTCAGGCTCACGAGAAACCGGCTCAGGCGGGTAGCCGGGCGCGCCTTGGGAACCGCAATACATAGGCGGTTGCGAATCACGGGTGCGTGGATGGCAGCCATGAAAGGCGGTGTGTCATGCGTCCACTCCCGTATGGCGCTGGCCGGTAGCACGGTTGCGGCCACGCCGCGCGCAACCAGCGACAGCACGGTTTTGATCGAATCCACCTCCGCCACCACCTTGAGCAGGTAACCTCGGGGCTTGACCTCGTTTTCAAGCAGTTGTCGCAAGGAATTGGGCTTGCTGGGCAGGACCAATGACAGTGCCGCCACCTCGGCCAGCCGGATGCGTGGTGGCAGGGAGGTTGAGGCCATCAGCACCAACGGCTCACGCACGATGGTTTCAATATTCAGCAGCGGCGACGCGGGTGGGTCAAACAGCACCGCCACATCGAGGCGGCCGGCCACCAGCCATTCACGCAGACGAATGCTGAGCCCCTCTTCCACGCTGATGGCGGCATCAGGGAACTCGGCGCGAAAGCGCTCCACCAAATCCGCCGTCATGGCGTGGGCGACGCGCGGCGGCAGGCCGATGGTGATGCGACCGCTGGGGATGAGCTTGCGCTCCTGCATGTCAGCCCGGGCCCGTTCCGCCAGCTCAAAAATCGCCCGCGCATGCGTCAGCAGCGCCAGCCCCGCGTCGGTAGGCTCGGCGCCACGCCCTGTGCGGTCGAGCAGGCGTTGACCGATTTCCTGTTCGAGCAGGGCCACCTGCTGGCTAAGCGCGGGCTGCGACATCACCAGCACCGCTGCAGCCTTGCTGAAGCTGCCGGCCTCGGCAACGGCCACAAAATATTCAAGACGGCGTAAATCGATGATGGGCTCCTGCTGAACAGTCGAAATGGATCCACATGGCCGGTCGATCCTGCTGGTCACCGGCACCTTCATGACACATATTCCCTACCGCGGCACCGGACCGGCGCTGACCGACCTGCTGGCAGGGCGGACGCAGGTTTTCTCTGCCGGAACACCAGCGCTTCTGCCGCACATCCGCAGTGGCCGCCTGCGCGCGATTGCCGTGGGCACGCCGGCCAGACTGCCAGCCCTGCCGGACGTCCCCACCGTGGCCGAGATGGGCTACCGCAACTTCGAGTCTGTGCAGTGGTACGGCATTCTGGCCCCGGCCGGCACACCCGTCGAGATTGTCCAGCGCCTGCAGCAGGAGTCGGCCAAGGCGCTGCAATCACCCGCAACGGCTGAGCGCTTTGCGGGCGACAGCGCAACCATTGGCGGGCAGCCGCCGGCAGAATTCGCAGCCTTCATTCGCGGTGAACAGGCCATCTGGAAGGACATCGTGCGGCAGGCGCGCATCAAGCCTGATTGAACCTCCGCTAAAAATTTGGCCGTGACCGGTACGATCTGCAGTCATCAAGTCAAGTGCCCAATAAAAAAACCCGCCGAAGCGGGTTTTTTTATCCTGCATGCGGGCACTCAGCCCATGTGCAAACCGCCATTGAGCGAGAAGTCCGCGCCGGTAGCATAACCACCTTCTTCAGACGCAATCCAGGCAATGATGGAGGCAATCTCTTCTGGCTGGCCCAGGCGCTTGGCGGGGACGCCAGCCACAATTTTCTCCAGCACATCAGGGCGTATGGCCTTGACCATGTCCGTGCCGATATAGCCCGGGCTGACGGTGTTCACCGTCACGCCTTTGCTCGCCACCTCTTGCGCCAGCGCCATGGTAAAGCCGTGCAGGCCGGCCTTGGCGGTAGAGTAGTTCACCTGGCCAAACTGGCCTTTCTGGCCATTGACCGATGAAATGTTGACGATGCGGCCGAAGCCCGCCTCAATCATGCCTTCAATGACCTGCTTGGTCACATTGAACATGCTGTCGAGGTTGGTCGAAATCACCGCATCCCAGTCGGCCTTGCTCATCTTGCGGAACTGGCCGTCGCGCGTGATGCCGGCATTGTTCACCAGCACACTCACCAGGCCATGCTCTGCCTTGACTTTGTCAAAGGCGGCCACCGTGGAATCCCAGTCGCCCACATTGCCGACGGAGGCGTAGAAGGTGTAACCCAGCGCCTTCTGCTCGTCGAGCCATTTGGTGAAATCACGCGTGGGTCCGCAACCTGCGATCACCGTGAAGCCATCTTTGGCCAGCCGCTGGCAAATGGCGGTTCCAATACCACCCATGCCGCCGGTCACATACGCTACTTTTTTGCTCATGTCGTTCTCTCCTTGATATGCAATTTTGCGAAATTGTTCTGCTTTGCTCTGAGTTGCTCTGCGTTGCTCTTGTTTACCCTAATCTACTCTGCTCCATTCCGATCGGCTATCTATTCAATAGCCTTCAGCGGGGTAATTGCGCGGGCATCGGGCTGTTTTACCTGAGGTTCAGCGCTCCAGCGTGAGCGCCACGCCCATGCCGCCGCCAATGCACAGGCTGGCAATACCTTTTTTGGCATCGCGTCGCGCCATCTCGTGCAGCAGCGTCACCAGGATGCGGCAACCGGACGCACCAATCGGGTGGCCGATGGCAATTGCGCCCCCATTGACGTTGACCTTGCTGGTGTCCCAGCCCATTTCCTTGTTCACCGCGCAGGCCTGCGCGGCAAAAGCCTCATTGATCTCCAGCAAGTCCAGATCCTGCGCCTTCCAGCCGGCGCGTTGCAGCGCCTTGGTCGATGCCGGAACCGGGCCCATGCCCATGTAGGCCGGGTCCAGGCCGGTCGTGGCGTAGCTTGCAATGCGTGCTAGCGGCTTGAGGCCGAGCGCAGCAGCCTTTTTGGCCGTCATGACCATCACCGCCGCCGCACCATCGTTCAGGCCCGAGGCATTTCCGGCCGTAACGCCACCGGCCTTGTCAAAGGCGGGGCGCAGGCCGGCCAGGCCCTCTGCATTGGTTTTTCGGTTGATGAACTCATCGGCCGCAAACACCAGCGGGTCGCCTTTTTTCTGCGGAATGGAAATCGGAATAATCTCGTCCTTGAATTTACCGGCGTCCTGAGCAGCGGCGGCCTTGGTCTGACTGGCCAGCGCCAGGGCGTCTTGCGCCTCACGGCCAATGCCGTATTTTTTGGCAACATTCTCGGCGGTGATGCCCATGTGGTACTGGTTGTAGACGTCCCACAGGCCGTCCACAATCATCGAGTCAATCATTTTCCAGTCGCCCATGCGCTGGCCGTCACGCGAGCCGTTCAGCACGTGCGGCGCCGCACTCATGTTCTCCTGACCGCCGGCAATCACAATTTCGCTGTCGCCTGTCGCCACGGACTGCGCCGCCAGCATGACGGCCTTGAGGCCGGAGCCGCAAACGGCATTGATGGTCAGTCCGGGAATGCCGTTCGGGAAGCCCGCCTTGATCACGGCTTGGCGCGCCGGATTCTGGCCCACCCCAGCCGTCAAAACCTGGCCGAGGATGACTTCGCCCACCTGCTCGGAACTCAAGCCTGAACGCTCGAGCACCGCCTTGATCACGGCTGCGCCAAGTTCGGTTGCAGGTGTTTTCGCCAGGGAACCGCCAAATTTTCCAACGGCCGTGCGGCCTGCTGAAACGATAACAATGTCTTCCATGATGTCTATCCTTGGTGTGAAGTCGTGTTGCAAAGTCTTGTCGTGACATTCTCCCGGAGGTACCCGTCGGTTGAACGTCTGCCATGGGCTTTTTTGATACCTGAGCCCTGTAAATTATTGGATACTTTCCATGTTTTTATGGAGGTTTGAGATGAAGATTGAGACGGTCATCCTCAGGCCTTCACCTTGACGTACCGGCCCGGCGCGGGCTCGATCTTCTTGTGCTGGCGACCGCCGTAGCCCTTGGGCGCGGCAATTTGCTTGCCGGCATAGCCCTTAAGCCAGTCGGACCAGTCCGTCCACCAGCTGCCGGGGTGTTCCGTGGCATTTTTCTGCCACTCAGCCTGCTCCGCGGGAAACTTGCCCTGCGGCAGCTTGTCGTTGGTCCAGTAGCTGCGTTTTTTCTTGGCCGGTGGATTGATCACGCCAGCAATATGGCCCGAAGCGCCCATCACAAAACGCTTTTTGCCCGGCAGCTGCTGCGTTGACGCATAGGCCCCGCCAATTGGCACGATATGGTCCTCGCGCGAGCCGTAGATATAAACCGGCATGTCGAGCTTGCCCAGATCGACCTTTTGGCCGCACACCACGGTTTTGCCTGGCTTGATCAGGTTGTTCTCAAAATAGGTGTTGCGCAGGTACCAGGCGTAAAACGGGCCCGGCAGGTTTGTGGAGTCGCTGTTCCAGTACAGCAGGTCAAACGGCGGCGGCGTTTCGCCTTTCAGGTAGTTGCCCACCACGTAGTTCCAGACCAGGTCATTGGGTCGCAGGAAGCTGAAAGTAGCCGCCAGGTCCTGCCCCTTGAGCAGCCCCCCTTTTCCCATCTCCGCCTCACGGTACTTGACGGAATTTTCGTCGATGAAGATATCCAGGATTCCGGTGTCGGTGAAGTCAAGAAGCGAGGTCAGCAACGTGACGCTGGTCACCGGCTTTTCACCGCGTGCGGCGAGCACGGCGAGCGCCGTTCCCAAAATCGTGCCTCCAACGCAAAATCCCAGCGCATTGATGGTCTTGGCGCCGGTGATCTCCTGCACCACCTCAATAGCTTTGATGGCGGCGTGCTCGATGTAGTCATCCCATGTGTTGCCGGACATGGACTCGTCGGGGTTACGCCAGCTCACCACGAAAGTCCGGTGGCCCTGGCTGACTGCATAGCGGATCAGCGAGTTTTCGGGCTGCAGATCCAGAATATAAAACTTGTTGATGCAGGGCGGAACAAGCAGAAAGGGCTTTTCATAGACCTTCTCCGTCAGTGGTTTGTACTCCAGCAGCTGGAAGAATTCATTTTCGAATACCACCGCGCCTTCGGTCGTGGCAACATTTTTGCCCACCTCGAAAACACTTTCGTCCGTCATTGACAGATGGCCCTGCTTCATGTCGTGCAGCAGGTTCTGGATACCCCGGGCAATGCTCTCGCCCTTGCTGGCAATGGCTTTTTGCTGGGCTTCGGCGTTCAGGGCCAAAAAGTTGCTGGGCGCCGTTGCCGCCATCCACTGCTCAACGGCAAATCGGAGGCGCGCCCTGGTTTTTTCATCGCCCTCCACCGCCTCGGCCAGTCCCATCAAGGTGCGGGCATTGAGCAGGTAGGCGGAGGCCGAGAACCTGGAGACAGGGTTGGCATTCCAGGCTTCACCGGAAAAGCGCCGGTCAGAGACGGCGGCGGCGGCGGTACCGGTCTGAACGCCCTGGTTCCAGAGCGCTGAGGCGTCTTGGACGTATTGCTGCTGCAGTTCTTGCAGCTTGACAGGATCGAAGCGGAGGGACGGGAGAGCCTGCTGGAATGTGGACAGATCGATTTGCGGCAAACCGGCTGGTGGGTGCGCTGTGCCGAATGCGCCCAGCACCTGCTGGAAGCCCGCGCCAAAAGTTTCTTGCATCTGTCGGGCCGCCTGGGACCACTGCGCGTCAGAATTCATCTTGCCTCCTTGATGAGATGGAGTCCTGAAGACCCTTTTTTCGCCTTTTTACACAGGCTTTCAGTATCGTAGGGTTTTCTTCGAAATTTCTGACCGAACTCAGAGTTTTATATGTATTTGATTGTCATCGCCTGGATCTACGTCGTGCTCATGATGAGCGTTGCTGAAGCCACCAACAGCAACGGAACGGTGTTGGGAGCGCTTATTACCTTTGTACTCTATGGCGCGGGTCCTGCGGCATTGGTGGTTTACCTAATGGGTGCCCCGGCACGCAGCAGGGCGATCAAGAAACGCGAGGCCGAAGAGTTCGCGCAGCGAACGCGCGCCGATGCAGGTGATGATGTTGACGCCGCCGGTGCGATCTCGGACACGGCAACCCCGTCATTCCATCCAGATGCAGGCAGCCATGCGCCCCGTAGTGCCGAAACCGTTGCCGCCAACGCCCGCGTCCCGCCGGTGGGAAAAGAACCTTGAAGGATTGCTCACGGTGCACCAGGGAGCACTGCCGTCATTGCCATAAATTTGCGTGACACCCAAGGCCAGCAACCGGAGGCGGGCCAGCGCGGGCAGATCGGCCAGGTACTTGCCAGCCCCGGCCAGCGCAAACAGGCTACCGGCTTCAGGCTGTGCAGCTTCAAATGCCGCCTTGACTTCAGGGCCCACCTCAAACGCCGAGGGCCCAATGCACGGACCCAGCCAAGCTACTATTTTGATAGTATCCTGCGCCCGCCTCTTCCTGGCGAGCGCGGTAAAAGAGCTGTAAACCGTCTCCAGAACACCTCGCCCACCCTGAGTTCCACTACCCGCCAGCCCCCGCCAGCCGGCATGCGCCGCGGCTACCACGGCCCCGTCTTCAGTGGCCAGCAGCACAGGCAGGCAATCGGCGACCATGATGGTGCAGGCCAGCCCGGACTGCACCGTGACGCAGGCATCGGCCTGCTGGCCATCGGCGGTGTCCGGGCCAAGCTCCAGCACCTCGCTGCCATGAACCTGCTTGAGGAATACGGAGCGGGTGCCGGTTGCACCCTGCAAAAGCGAGCGGTTGGTGGCCACGCGCTCAGGCAAGTCGCCCACATGGTCACCCAGATTCATGCTGTCGTAGGGCGCGGCAGACACGCCTCCTGAACGGGTTGTGAACACAGCCCGAACACCTTTGGGCGCAGGCCAGTCGGGAATCAGCCAGCGTGCATCCATAGCGACCTGGTCTGCAGAGCAATTTTCCGACGGGCCGCCCCTAGGAAAATTAGCCCCCGAGGGGCTGGAGCCTGCGGCTCCGAACCTGCTTGAGCAGGTTTGGACAGGCGACGGAGGCGACGCGTCCCGCGAGCCGCGGCCTGCAAGGCCTCGCGAACCACACGGAGTGGGGAGCGTGGGGGCCACATTTTCAGGCTTCGTTATCGGGGCAGGCCGAAGGCTGGGCCTTCTGGAACGCCGGGAGCGCCATGCAGGCGTCATACGCCGCCATGGTGCGCGGCAAACCGTCGAAGTTCACATTGAAGCGTTTGGCGTTGAAAATCTGCGGCACCAGGCAACAGTCGGCCAGCGTGGGGGTGTTGCCGTAGCAATAAGTGGAGGCCGGCAACTGGGCCAGCTGCCGCTCGAAGGCTTCCAGCCCTTCGCGGCACCAGTGGCGGTACCAGGTGTTTTTGGCCTCTTCCTCCACCTTGAGCTCCCGCACCAGATACTTGAGCACGCGCAGATTGTTGAGCGGATGAATTTCGCAGGCAATCGACTGGGCCAGCGCACGCACCTTGGCGCGGCCTGCCGCATCGGCGGGCAGGAGTGGTGGCAACGGATGCTTCTCGTCCAGGTATTCGATGATGGCCATCGACTGCGACAGCTTTTCACCGTCCACCTCCAGCAGCGGCACCAAAGTGTCGGCAGAAAGGGCTGCATAGGGTTCTTTTTTATGGTCACCCCGGGCAATGTGCACGGCAATGTACTCATAGTCCAGGGCCTTGAGTTCCAGCGCAATCCGGACGCGGAAGGAGGCGGAGGAGCGGAAATAGTTGTGAAGCTTCATCCTGAAAGCATAAACTGAAATGCTGGGTGCCAGCCATCCGCGCAGCCTGTAAAAGTGTTGCCGACCTGTACAGGTTCCGCCGAATCACCTGCGCGACTCGCGGCCGGGCCTGGCGCGGCTACCATGCGCAGCTGCCGCAAAAAGCGGTCACCTGCAACCTGCCCTCCATGGAGACACCTCATGAGCGCCATCACCGAATTAGTTAACCGCCAGATCCGCCTGGCCAGCCGCCCGGCGGGCCTGCCCACCCGCGCCAACTGGGACTTCACCACCGAACCGGTGGCGGAACCCGGCCCAGGTGGCGTGCTGGTTAAAACCCTTTGCCTCTCCCTCGACCCGGCCATGCGCGGCTGGATGAACGACGCCAAAAGCTATATCCCGCCGGTCGAGCTGGGCGCGGTCATGCGCGCCGGCGGCGTGGGCAAGGTCATCGCCTCCCAAAACCCGGCATTTGCCGTGGGAGACTATGTCAATGCCGGGCTGAATGTGCAGGAGTACTGCCTGATTCCGGCGGACCAGGTCAAGCGCAGCGGCATGTTCAAGATCGATCCGCGCCTGGGACTTACCCAGTGGCTCAATGTGCTGGGCATGCCGGGCATGACGGGCTACTTTGGCCTGATGGACGTCGGCCAGCCCAAGGCGGGCGAGACTGTGGTGGTCTCTGGCGCGGCCGGGGCCGTGGGGCAAACCGTGGGCCAACTCGCCCGGCTCAAGGGCTGCCGCGTGGTCGGCATTGCCGGTGGCAAGGCCAAGTGCGACTGGGTGGTTAACGAGTTGGGCTTCGACGCCTGCATCGACTACAAGAACGGCGACGTGCGGGCCGGCCTGAAGGAGCACTGTCCCAAAGGCGTTGATATCTACTTCGACAACGTGGGCGGCGAGATTCTCGACCTGGTGCTGGCCAAACTCGCACGCGGCGCGCGCATCATCATCTGCGGCGCGATCAGCCAGTACAACAACACCACGCCCGTCAAGGGTCCGGCCAACTACCTCTCGCTATTGGTGAACCGGGCGCGCATGGAAGGGATTGTCGTGTTTGACTACGCCGACCGCTACCACCTGGCCGTGGCTGAGCTGGCGGGTTACCTGAGGGCCGGCACCATGAAAAGCAAGGAAGACGTGGTGGTCGGCCTGGACACCTTTCCCGAGACGCTGCTCAAGCTTTTCAACGGGGAAAACTTTGGCAAACTGGTGCTGCAGGTGGCCCAGGACTGAAACGGTCTTGCTGACACTGCCATCCGTCTGGGGTGTCCCCAAAGGACAGGGCACCTGCGCTCATTTGCCGATTTTCACACCCGTCAGTGAAGCCCATGGCCGACCGGCCAGGATGAGGTCAACGAACGCCTGCGCGGCCGGGGACAGCGAGCGCCCCTTCAGGGTTGCGATGTAAACACCATCGGTGACCGCAGGGCCGACCATTGGAACAAACCGCGCCAGCGTGCTGTCAAGCGACCGCGCAATATGCAAGGGGCAGATGGCGATCCCCAGCCCCTCCTGCGCCAAGCCGATGGCTGTGCCCATGTAGGCCACTTCGTAGGCGGGCTCCTGCATCACCTCGGCCCGCGACAAGGCTTGCTCGACCACCCGGCGGAAGGCACTCTCCTTGTTCAACAGGTATCAAGGGCTCTCCGACGAGCTGCGCCCAGTTCACGCCACGCTGGGCGGCGAAACGGTGCCCGCGGGGAACGACAACGCCAACCCGGCTGCCTTCAATCAATGTCAGCGCGATGTCGTCACTCACCGGGCCGAAGTTCCCTATCGCCAGATCGGCTTCGCCCGAGCGTACGCCATGGATGTTGTTTGCCGCCAGCCGGTCGTGAACCACCACACGCAGTTCGGGGAACCGTCGGCCGAGCGCCGCGCACAGCGATGGCACGAAGCTGGCCGCCAGCAGCGGCGTCACGGCAACTGTGACGCGGCCCCTGCGCTTGAGGTTCAGGTCACGCAGCACCTCCAGGCCACCGTTCAGGTCGTGCAGGACGCGTTGTGCCACAGGCAGCAACTCCAACCCGGCGACCGTGAACTCGACGCTGCGTGTGGTCCGGTCGAACAGACGAGAGCCGACTTCCTCCTCGAGCTCCCGGACCAGCGCGCTTAGCGCGGACTGGGTGATGTGAATCTGTTTCGCCGCAGCCGTAAAGCTCTTGGCCTGCGCCAGGGCAACAAAGGCGCGAAGCTGTCTCAAGGTCACATTGGCCCGTGCCAATGGCGACGCTGTAAAAAGGCTGTCGATCAACCCCGACTTGTTGCTGGCCATGTGAATATAAATTTGCGCGCAGTTAAATCCGATGGCAACGATACCCGATCGTTCGGATTCGACGCAGCCGTTAACCGCAGTTTTGACATTCAGCGCGCCAGGTGATCAATCCAGCAAAAAAATCCGTTTGTATGGAGACAGGCCTCCCACTTCTAATTCGGCATCAGCGGAAACAAGGCCACAAAATCACCATGTCACAGGAAATCCCCACCACCCCTGCGGGTCGCATTGATCGGTTTTGGCGCGATCGGCGCCGAGTTGTACCGGGTGCTTCAAACGTCGCCGGACCTGGTCGATGTGCAAGGCGCGCTGGTCATGGGCGGCACAGCCATCACCCCCCCTCCCCCAGGCTCGGATCCCGGCCCACCGCGATGGAACTCGCTTGCGGACCTGCTGCACAGCGCGCCGGACATCGTTGTTGAATGCGCGGGCCACCAGGCCGTGGATGCCTACGGTGAACAGGTCCTGCGCGCGGGATGCGACTTGCTGCTGGTTTCGGCCGGCTCATTGGCGGATGCCGCGCGCCACAACAGGCTCTGTCGGGCCGCTGAGAACAGTGGCCGCCAGCTGTTGCTGGCCTCTGGTGCCGTCGGCGGCATAGACATCCTCGGCGCGGCGCGGCGGGCCGGACTCAGTTTCGTCCAATACCGCTCACGCAAGCCCCCTGCCGCTTGGCGCGACACGGCCGCCGAATCCTGCATCGACCTCGACGCGCTGACCGGGCCCACGGTGTTCTTCAGCGGCAGCGCTCGCATGGCGGCGCTGGCCTATCCGAAAAATGCCAATGTCGCAGCAACCATTGCACTGGCGGGCCTGGGTTTCGACGAAACCCAGGTCGAACTGATCGCAGACCCACAGGTGGACGGTAATGTCCATGAAATCGAGGCCGATGGCGCGAGCGGGCGCATCTCTATCCGCATCGATGGCCGAGCTTCTTCGACCAACCCGAAGACCTCGATGGTGACAGCCTACAGCCTGGCCAACGCGTTGCTGAACCGGCGTGCGGCTGTGGTGATTTGACAGCTGCCAGATCAGGCTGACCGCAGCGCTCGATAGTTTGGCGCTAGAGTTACCCCCTACGCAGTATTGACCCCGATAGTGCGCAACATCAACACAGGACCGTTCATGATTCTCGAACTCGCCGACATCCGCATCCACCCCGGCCAGCAAGCCGCTTTTGACGAAGCCATCCAGCGTGGCGTCAGCACCGTGATTTCCAAGGCCAAGGGATTTCAGGGTTTCAAAGTCAACAAAGGCATTGAGAGCCCCGAGCGCTACATCCTGCAAATCTTCTGGGAGACGCTGGAAAATCACACCGTGGACTTCCGCCAGTCACCAGCCTTTGCCGATTGGCGCGCCATTGTCGGGCCGTTTTTTGCCGGCCCGCCCACCGTGGAGCATTTCGACCTGCTGGCCAAATCGGCCTGAGCCAACCGTTCGACCAAAAGAAAAGCGGGGTTTTTTAGCCCCGCTTTTCTTTGTTTTTCTTTGTTTTTCTTATTTACTGCCTTCAGGATGCCATCATTGAGATGCCATCATTGCCTGGCAGCTTTTTCGTGCCCGGCGATCATCTTGCCGAGCAGCGCGCCCAGTTGCGCCCGCTCGTCAGGATCCAGCGGACCCACAATGCGCTGCTGGGCCCGGCTCACCGCGCGTTTCATCTGCAGCGCAACCTTCTCCCCTTCCGGCGTGATCCAGAGCAGTTTGCGGCGCTTGTCGCCCGGATCTGCCTCACGCTTGACCCAGCCTTTGGCCTCCAGCCGCCCGATCACCGAACCGAAAGTGGCTGGGTCGAACGCCACCCGCCCTGACAGCGTGATCTGATCTTCGCCAGGGTCATCCATCAGCGCGTTCAGGATGGCAAACTGCACCGGCGTCGCGTCAAAACCCGCCGTCTCCTCCATGAAGATCGCCACTGCAAGCTGTTGTGCCCGGCGAATGAGGTGCCCCGGAGCGTCACTGAAATTAAAGCTTTTTGCCATGTGCGGAGTTTAAACGCTCAGGGTAAGTACTAAGTCAATAAATGATATGTATACTTATCATTTATGGGCGCCCTGGTATTTCCCGGGCTATTCCCGAACCTCTCCCGAACCCTTCCCGATTTTCATCCTGTAAAAATCATGGCACAAACATCTCCCCTCATCATCTCGGGCGGCGGCATTGGCGGCCTGGCGGCGGCCCTGGTGCTGGCGCAGGACGGCCATCCCGTCACCGTGCTGGAGCAGGCCGCCGCTTTTGGTGAAATCGGCGCCGGCATCCAGCTCGGTCCCAACATCTTCCGAATGTTCGACTATCTGGGGTTGACCGAAGTCGTTAATCGCGTGGCATTTTTCCCGGCGGGTCTGGGCATGAACGATGTGCGTACCGGCGAGAAAGTCGTTCGCGTGGCGCTGGGCGACATGGCCCGGGCCACCTATGGTTTTCCGTATGGCGTCATTTACCGCGCCGACCTGCATCAGGTGTTCCTGGATGCCTGCCGGGCGCAGCCCCATGTAACCTTGCGCACCCATGCCAAGGTCGAGTCGTTCGACCAATCCGAAGGGGGTGTCAGCGTTCGCCTGGCCGATGGCGAAACCGTGCAGGGCAGCGCGTTGATTGGCGCCGACGGCCTCTGGAGCAGGATACGGGAAGTCGTTGTGGGTGACGGCAAGCCGCGCGTGTCGGGCCACATCGCCTACCGCGCGGTGCTCAAGCGCGAAGACGTGCCCGCCCATTTGTGGAGTGACGACGTGCTGCTGTGGGGCGGCGAAAAAACACACCTGGTGCACTACCCGCTTCGCCGGGGCGAGCTGTTCAACCTGGTGGCGGTGTTCCACAGCAACAAGTACGACGAAGGCTGGAACACCTTTGGCGACACGGCCGAGCTGAACGAGCGTTTTGCCGAGGCATGCCCGCAGGTCAAGGAACTGCTGGGCAAGATCGAAACCTGGAAAATGTGGGTGTTGTGCGACCGTGAACCCGTGAAGAACTGGACGGACCGGCGCGTGACGCTGCTCGGCGATGCGGCGCACCCCATGATGCAGTACCTGGCCCAGGGCGCCGGCCAGGCCATCGAAGATGCCGTGGTGCTGCGCGAAGCACTGCGCTTTACCCGCGGCGACATCCAGAAGGCCTTTTTGAAGTACCAGCAGGCCCGCTACCTGCGCACCGGCCGCGTGCAGCTGACAGCCCGCTTTTATGGTGACATTTACCATGCGGCGGGGGTGCAGCGCGAGCTGCGCAACCAGTTGTTCCAGAGCGGAACGGAGAGTGCCGGGTTTGCCGGGCTGAAGTGGATGTACGACGGAATCGAGCCCTCAAAACTGTTCCAATAAAAGTTTTACAGTTTCCGGAGAATCCCATGAAAACGCTTGCCGCGCTCTCCAACGCCGCAATCCGCGCCACACTTTTGATAGCCGCCTGCACCATTCCCGCCTGGGTTGGAGCACAAAATAGCTCAAAAAAAGCAGAGATTGCCAGCCCTTGGCCAACCCGGCCGGTCCGTATTCTGGTCGGTTTTCCCGGTGGTTCGACGCCCGACATGGCCGCGCGCACCCTTGCCGAGCCCTTGGCCAAAGTACTGGGCCAGCCGGTCATTGTTGAAAACAAGCCCGGCGCCTCCGGCAACATTGCCGCCGACCAGGTAGCCAAGGCCACCGACGACCATACGCTGGGCGTTGTCATCAACGGCAACCTGACCTCGGCCAAGCTGCTGTACCCCAAGCTGCCCTACGACCCGGCCAAAGACTTTGCCCCCATCTCGCTACTGACCACCGCACCGCTGGTGCTGGTGGCGCCGGCCGGCCAGCCTGGCGGAGCCGCATTCTTCACAGCCGCCCGCGAGGGTGGCGGGCAGTGGAACTACGGCTCGGTGGGTAACGGCTCGGTCGCCCATCTGGGCATGGAACTGCTCAAGAGCCGTGCGCCGGGCGTGCTGCCGGTGCATGTGCCGTTTCCGGGCAACCCGCAGGTGGTGACCGCCATGCTGGGCGGGCAAATCCAGATGGCGCTGATCCCGCCGGGTGTGGCCATGCCGCATGTGCGTTCCGGCAAGCTCAGGGCCATTGGTCTGGCGGGTGGGCGCTCCTCGCTGGTGCCCGACGTGCCCCCGCTCTCGGAGGCCGGCTTGCAGAATGTCAACCTGGAAGTCTGGACAGCACTGATCGGCCCGGCCAGCCTTTCCAAAGCCGCCCAGGCGCGGCTGGCGCAGGAAGTGCCACGCATCATCCGCGACGCGGACACGCGGCAAAAACTCTTCAACCAGGGCTGGCAAGCCGTGGGCACCTCGCCCGACGGCTTGAAGAGCCGCGTCAAGGATGAGGCCGCCATTTTGGGCAACATCATCCAGACGCGCGGCATCAGGATCGAATAAATGATGCCCCCACGTTCGCTCACAGCGTGTAGCTCTCTGCCCCCCGAGGGGGCCGCTGCGCCTGCGGCCCGGCAAAGCCGGTTCCGCGGCCCCTGCTGGGTTGGAGAGCCCCCACGTTCGCTCACTGCGTGTAGCTCTCGAGGCCTTGCAGGCCGCGGCTCGCGAGACGCTTCGCCTCTGTCGCCTGTCCATGCTGGGTTAAAGACTTCAGGGAGCACAACCAGGGTGCCGCGGGACTGGCTTTGCCAGACCGCAGGCGCCGCCCCCTTGAGGGGGGAACAAGCTACACGCAGTGAGCTTGGACAGGGGTGGGCTAATTCACCGCCCTCTCGAGGGAGGAACAGGCTACACGCAGTGAGCCTGGACGGGGGTCCAACTTGAACTTCATCACCGAACCCGCCCGCACCTTGCCCGTCTATGGCGAATTTGACGTGGTCGTGGTGGGCGGCGGCCCTGCCGGCCTGGCGGCCAGCGTGAGTGCCGCAAAGCATGGCGCACGCACCCTGCTGGTAGAGCGCTACGGCTTCCTGGGCGGCATGGGCACGGCGGGCGGCGTCACCAACTTTGCCGGCCTGTATGGCCGAAAAAACGGCGAGATGCAGCAGGTGGTGCACGGCGTGGTCGATGACCTGCTGGCGCGCATCGACGCGCTGGGCGGCCTCAACGCGCCGCAGGATGGCATGCAGGGCCGCATTCGCGTTCGCTCCTACGATGTATCGGCCTACAAATGCGCGGCCGACCAGTTGCTCCTGGCCTCGGGTGTGCAGTTGCTGTTTCACGCCTGGGCCGCGGCTGTGGTCATGCAAGACCGGCAGATCAGCGCACTCGTGGTGGAAACCAAATCCGGCCGCCAGGCGATTCGCGCGCGGTGCTTTATCGACTGCTCGGGCGACGCCGACGTGGCGCACTTTGCCGGCGTGCCGTTTGAACTCGGCGACGGGCATGGCAGCGCGCTGTTTCCCTCGACCATGTTTCGCGTTGGCCATGTGGATGCAGCACGCGCACTGGCAGCCGTGGGTGACTTCAAGGCCATCAACGCGCTGATGGCGCAAAGCCAGGCCCGTGAACCGGGCCGCTACCAATTCCCGCGCGAAGGCGCCATTCTTCGCCCCCAGAAAAACCCGGCCGAATGGCGTGCCAACGTCACGCAAATCCGCAATGCCCAGGGCACGGCCATGGACGCCACCGATGCGCGCCAGCTCAGCGACGGCGAACTGGAGGGCCGGCGCCAGATCACGGAATATTTCCGCTTCCTGCGTAACGAAGTGCCGGGCTTTGAACGATCAGCCATCGTCGACATCGCGCCACAAGTGGGTATACGCGAAACACGGCGGATTCAGGGCCAGTACGCGCTGAGCGGCGAAGACATCCTTTCGTCGGCCCGCTTCGACGACACCATCGGCATCAATGCCTGGCCCATGGAACTGCATGCCGACGGCCGCATCGACTGGCAGTTCCCGCGCAACGTGGATGCAGCCGAAGGACGCGCCTACAACGACCTGCCCTGGCGCATGCTGGTGCCCACCACCACGGGCAACCTGCTGGTGGCCGGACGCTGCGCCTCCATGACCCACGAAGGCCAGTCGGCGGCCCGCGCCAGCGGTGGCTGCTTTGTGATGGGCCAGGCGGCGGGCACGGCGGCAGCGCTGCTGAATAAAGACCAGACTTTTGCCGACATCGACATCCGGCAACTTCAGCAACTGCTCAGGCAGGACGGCGTTTACCTCGACGAAAGCGCCGACTGAGCAGCCACCGGCGAGCAAGTCAACAGGATTTAACCAGCGGCGGAACACCCTCATGGACATGACACCTCCCCCCAACCCAGGCCAGCCGGCCCGCGCCGACAACCCGGCACGCAAGGCCTTCTATGACGCCATCTCGTTCCACAGCATGACGCCGCTGTGGGAGGTGCTGCACGCGCTGGTGCCCCCATCCCCCACGACGCCGTGCCAGCCCGCGCTCTGGAAGTACGCCGAGGTACACCCTTTCCTGATGCAGGCGGGCCAGCTCATCACCGCCGAAGAGGCGGTGCGCCGGGTGCTGATCCTGGAAAACCCCGGCATGCGCGGGCAGTCCTGCGTGACCCAGTCGCTCTATGCCGGCCTGCAGGTCATCATGCCGGGCGAAATCGCACCCAGCCACCGGCACACGCAAAGCGCACTGCGCTTTGTCGTCGAAGGCCAGGGCGCCTACACCGCGGTGGACGGCGAGCGCACACAGATGAAGCCAGGCGATTTCATCATCACCCCGAGTTGGACCTGGCACGACCACGGCCACCCCGGCCGTGTGGAATCAGATGCGCCCGTGGTCTGGCTGGATGGCCTGGACATCCCCATGCTGCGCTTCTTCGACGCCGGCTTTGCAGAAAACGGCAGCGCCCAACAGCAAGCCGTGACCAAGGCCGAAGGCATCAGCTACCAGCGCTACGGCGCCAACATGCTGCCGGTGCGCTACGACGCGCCCTTTGGCCAGACCTCTCCGATCTTCAGCTACCCCTACGAGCGCACGCGCGAGGCCCTGCACCAGCTGGAAGCCCATGCCGAGATCGATGCCTGGGACGGCACCAAGCTGCGCTATGTCAATCCGGCCATGGGCGGCTCGCCCATGCCAACCATGGCCACCTTCATGCAGCGCCTGCCGGCGGGCTTTGCGGGCAAGCCCTGGCGCCAGACCGACGGAGCGGTGTTCAGCGTGGTGGAAGGCCACGGCAGCGTCACCATCGAGCGCAATGGCCAGTCCTGGACATTCGACTTTGGCCCGCACGACCATTTTGTGATTCCGTCGTGGCACACTGCCCAACTGCACTCGCAGCAAGGTTGTGTGCTGTTCAGTTTTTCAGACCGCCCGGTGCATCAGGCCCTGGGCATACACAAAGAGGAAAGGTTGTCATGAGTTATGTATTTACCCCACCCGCCACGGTTTCCGTACCCGTCGTGGGAGTCAAAGAACGCTTCCCCGTCCACCGCATTTACTGCGTGGGCCGCAACTACGAAGAGCATGCCAAGGAGATGGGTTTCACTGGCCGCGAACCCCCCTTCTTCTTCCTGAAACCGGCAGACGCCCTTGTGGTGGTTGACGCCGGCAGCACGGGCACCATTCCCTACCCGAGCCTGACCAACAACCTGCACCATGAAATTGAACTGGTCGCGGCGATTGGCACGGGCGGCAAAAACATCAAGGCCGCCGATGCCCACAAGCACATCTACGGCTATGCCGTCGGCCTGGACATGACGCGCCGGGACTTGCAAGGCGAGATGAAAAAACAGGGCCGTCCCTGGTGCATCGGCAAGGCCTATGACCACTCCGCGCCCATCGGCCCCATCACGCCCGTCGCCCAGGCCGGCGATGTGAGCAACGCCGAGATCTACCTGCAGGTCGGCGGAAAAGACCGCCAGCGCAGCAATGTCTCCAAACTGATCTGGAACATCGCCGAAACCATAGAACACCTGTCCGTGGCCTGGGAGTTGCAGCCCGGCGACCTGATTTACACCGGCACACCAGAGGGTGTGGCTGCCGTGGTGTCGGGTGACACCATGGTGGGCGGCGTGGCCGGCCTCGGCACGCTGACGGTGCGCGTCGCCTGAAGTGGCGCGCCGGCCGCGGTGCCAGGCTCCCGCCCCGGCGCGGGCGACCTGATGCCGCAGCCTGCTTGCGCGATGGACGCACACCCACTCCGATCATCGCGCAAATACCCGTTGCGCTGCGGGTAAGCCACCTGCCCGCAGCGTGCAGGTATTTGCATAATCGGCCGGACAAATTGCGGGGCCCTCTCCTGTCACATGGCCCGCAGACGCTTACTTCGGGAGACCTCGCTTGAATCTACTGCAACACCTGGCAAAGCTCTGCGCTGTGCTGGCCGGCCTCTTGCTCACGGTGATCACGCTCATGACCTGTGTCAGCCTGATTGGCCGCAATGTCGCCGGAGCCACACTGGCCGGCGATTTTGAGCTGACCGGCGTCGCCGCTGGCGCTGCCATTGCGCTGTTCATGCCTTTTTGTCAGATCAGGCGCGGCAACATCATTGTTGATTTCTTCACGGCAAAACTCAGTGATGCGAGCAACGACAGGCTGGACCGTTTCGGCGCCCTGTTGCTGGCATTGCTGTTTGCCTTGCTGGCCTGGCGCACCACGCTCGGAGGCCTCAACTCCTGGCGCACTCATTCCGAAACCCAGATCCTGGGGTTTCCGGAATGGGTGGTATATGCCGCCATGGTGCCGCCCTTTGTGCTGACCAGTGTCATCGGCCTGTACCAAACGATATTCGGATTTGGCAAGGATGTGGAGGCGCACCCATGAGCCGCCGGGCCGCTCCCAAGGCGAATAACACCGCAGCGCGTAGCGCGGAGGGTAACCCATGAGCCGCCGGGCCGCTCCCAAGGCGAATAGCACCGCAGCGCGTGGCGCGGAGGTTAGCCCATGAGCTCCATCACGCTTGCCCTGATCATTTTCGGCGTCATGCTGGTCTTCATGGCCGTGCGGGTCCCAATTGCGGTGGCCATGTTCGCGGCCGGCAGCATTGGCTATGTCATGCAGACGGGCTGGGCTCCGTTTTCAAATTTCATCAACACCCAGGCGTTTGCGCGCTTTGCCAGCTATGACCTGTCGGTGATTCCGCTGTTCATCCTGATGGGGCACTTCGCGACACAGGGTGGCATCAGCAAGTCGCTGTTCCAGTTCGCGGCGGCCGTGATGGGTCGTTTCAAGGGTGGGCTGGCGATGGCCTCGGTGCTCGCCTGCGCCGCATTTGGGGCGATCTGCGGTTCTTCGGTGGCCACCGCCGCCACCATCACCGGCGTGGCCCTGCCCGAAATGAAGCGCCATGGCTATTCGGGCCGGCTCGCCACCGGTACGCTGGCTGCGGGCGGCACGCTGGGCATCCTGATTCCGCCTTCCGTGCCGCTGGTGATTTACGCCATTTTGACCGAACAGAACATTGCCAAGCTGTTTGCGGCGGCCATGGTGCCGGGCATCATCGCGATGTTCGGTTACATGGTGGCCATCGCCATTTACGTCAGGCTGGTACCCGGTCAGGCCCCCGAAGTGGACGAGGAGCGCACGGCCCTGACTCTTGCGACCATGGTGGGCGTCCTGCCGATTGCCATCATTTTCGTGATTGTTTTTGGCGGCATTTATGGTGGCTACTTCACGCCGACGGAAGGCGCTGCCGTGGGTGCGGCGGCGACTTTTGTGGCCGCGCTGCTCAAGCGCGAAATGACCTGGGCCAAGTTCAAGCAATGCTTTTATGCCACGGCCGAGAGCTCAGCGATGATTTTCCTGATCTTCATTGGTGCCGACCTGATGAACTCCGCACTGGCACTGACCCAGGTGCCGGGCCAACTCGCAGGGGTCGTCGGCGGTTGGGGCCTGTCCCCAATCATGGTGGTCACGGCCATCCTGCTGTTTTACGTCGTGCTGGGAGCAGTCATGGACGAGCTGTCCATGCTGCTGCTGACCATTCCGATCTTTTTTCCAATGGTGATTGGGCTGGACTTCGGCATGCCTCGGGAATCCGTGGCGATCTGGTTCGGCATCATGGTGCTGATGACGGTGGGATTCGGCCTGTTGGCACCGCCCGTCGGGCTCAATGTCTACATCGTCAACGGCCTGGCCAAAGACGTGCCGATCAGCGAGAGCTACCGGGGCGTCATGCCGTTTCTTATCAGCGACACCCTCCGCACCATCGTCTTGCTGCTGTTCCCGGCCATCTCGCTCTGGCTGGTGCAGTACATCGGTTAGCGGCGCCCCCCTCAGGGCATTCACGGCTTCTCAAACCAGCCTCGTTCCATTAAGTTAAGACCATCAAAACCGGAGACAACCCATGATTCAGCGACGCACCCTTCTCAAATCCGGCGCAGCTGCGGCCCTTGGGGCACCGACGCTGTCGGCGCTGGCCCAGCAACCCGTGACCCTGAAGTTCCATACCTTCATGTCACCCCAATCGAACGTCTGGCTGGGCATGCACAAGCCCTGGATGGAGAAGGTCGAAAAGGAATCCGGTGGCCGCATCAAGTTTGAAGCTTATCCCGCCATGCAACTGGGTGGCACGCCGGTCCAGCTGTACGACCAGGTCAAGGACGGGGTGGTCGATGTGGTGTGGACCTTGCCCGGCAACACCGCGGGCCGGTTCCCGCGCATCGAGGTGTTTGAACTGCCCTTCATCATGAGCAACGCCGAAGCCACATCCAAGGCCTACTGGGAGTATGTGCAGACCATGGCGGCCGACGAATTCAAGGACACCCAGGTCCTCGCCCTTCATGTGCATGGCCCGGGCGTGATCCACACCGTCGACAAACCCGTGAAGTCGATTGCCGACATGCGCGGCCTCAAGCTGCGCGCCCCCACACGCCAGGTCACCAAGCTGCTGGGCATTCTGGGCGCGACGCCAGTGGGCATGCCGTTGCCGGGCATTCCGGACGCGCTGAGCAAAGGCACCATCACCGGCTGCGTCATCCCCTGGGAAGTGGTGCCCTCGGTCAAGGTCAACGAACTCACCAAGTTTCACGCCGAGTTTGACCCCGCCGGTGGCAGCCTCTACACCACCACCTTCGTGATGGCCATGAACAAGGCCAAGTACAACTCGCTGCCACCCGACCTGAAAAAAGTCATTGACAACAACTCCGGCATGGCCACCTCGGCCTGGCTGGGCAAGGTACAGCAGGGCAATGACGTGCCCGGCCGCAAGAGCGCCAGCGACCGCGGCAACACCATCTACACCGTGAGCGCAGCCGAGGCTCAGGATTTCCGCCGCAAGTCGCGTACGGTGGAAGTCGAGTGGGTCGAGGACATGAACAAGAAAGGCTTTGACGGCAAAAAACTGCTGGACACGGCGCGCAGCCTGATTGAAAAGCACACCAAGGCCACCAAGGCCTGACCCCCTGCCCTTGGGGGCGACAAGAGAAAAACCGGGCTGTGGCCCGGTTTTTTTTATGGTTTTTGCCGTCCAGCCCAAAAAAGACGAGGCAAGTGGCTATCAACCTGGCATCAAATCAGCGCAGGCCATCAGCGCCCCGTCTGCGGTGGCAAGGCGCGTGCCCAGTCCAGCAGCTGCGTCCTGAACGTCGTCACCGCAGGCGCTGCGTCCTCGCGACGCCACAGCACGTACACGTCACCATTGATAGTGCCCGGACCGTTCCCGTTCAGGCCGCCCGTCATTTTCGTCTTGCCCTCCGCCTGCGCGCGCTTGGGCATGGATGGACTGAGGCTGCATATGCCCACCGCATCGGCACGCAGCTGCGCCAATGAACCCGGCACCAGGGCCACGCCCAGGCCCGCCGCCACCAGGTTGAGCGCGGCCGGCACCTCGACCACCTGCTGCGCGATGTGCGGAGCAAATCCCGCCTGCACACAAGCCTCAAACAAGCGCGCGGCAAAGGGCGAGGAGTCCAGGCGCAGAAATACAAATTCTTCATCCTTCAGCTCGGCCAGCCGCAGGCGGCTGCGCGCCGCCAGCCGGTGACCCGGCGGCAGGGCCACCACGACCGGATCACGCCATAACAGCGCGGCGCTGATCTGCGCGTCTTCCAGCGGATTGCGCGAGACGCACAGGTCCAGCCGGCCATCGCGCAAGGCTTGCAGATGGTCCGACGGTTTCATCTCGTGCAGGGCGATCTCCACGGCGGGACGCTGCAGGCGAAACTGCTGGATAAATTGCGGAAATGGCCCCAGAAAGTGCGAACCCGCCAGGCCCACCTGCACCCGTCCCTGCAGGCCGCTGGCCACACGCTGCACGTGGCCGCGGGCCTCCTCCAGGCGCGCCAGCACGGCTTGCGCATGCGGCAAAAAGGCTTTGCCCGCCTCGCTCAGCGCGACGCTGCGGCTGGTACGGTTAAACAGGCGCGCACCGAGTTCGGCCTCCAGGCTGGCAATCTGAAAGCTCAGGGGCGGCTGCGACACGTGCAGCCGGCGCGCCGCCCGCGTGAAGCTCAGCTCATCGGCGAGAACGGTGAAGTAGCGAATCTGGCGCAGTTCCATGGTCTGGATTGATCAGTGATTGATCCGTTGAATGTGATTGATCTGGTTTAAGTATGGATTTATCTTGATTATGTATTTGCCAGTATGGATCAAACCACCAAGAATAGGCAAATTCACAGCCATTCAGGAGACAAGCCCATGCCATCCGCCGCACAACAAGCCACACTTCCCGACACACGGCTCGACACACTGCCCGTCGCCAGAAATTACCGTGTCGGCCTGATCGTGCCGAGCTCCAACACCACCATGGAGACGGAAATCCCGGCCATGCTGCGCGCCCGCGAACAGGTGCTGCCCGAACGTTTCACGTTTCACTCCAGCCGCATGCGCATGAAATCAGTCACCAAGGAAGAACTGGAAGCCATGGACCGCGACTCGGACCGCTGCGCGCTCGAGCTGTCAGACGCGCGCATGGATGCCATGGGCTACGCCTGCCTGGTGGCCATCATGAGCATGGGCAAGGGCTACCACCGCGAATCCCAGCGCCGCCTGCACGAAGTCACCGTGACCAACGGCGCATCCACACCGGTGATCACCAGCGCAGGCGCGCTGGTCGAGGGCCTGCAGGCCATGGGCGCCAAGCGCGTGGCCATCATCGCGCCGTACATGAAACCGCTGACCCGCCTCGTCATCGACTACATCGAAAACGAAGGGATTGAAGTGATTGACAGCATTTCGCTGGAAATCCACGACAACCTCGCGGTCGGTGCGCGCGACCCGAAGGCACCGGCCGAGTTGTGGAAGCAGCTCAATGTCAAGGGCGCCGATGCCATCGTCGCCTCGGCCTGCGTGCAGATGCCCTCGCTCGCTTCCGTGCCACTCATCGAGGCTGCGAGCGGCCTGCCCGTGGTGTCCAGCGCCGTGTGCACGACTTATGCCATTCTCAAGAGCCTCGGGCTGGAGCGCCGCGTGCCCGGCGCCGGCGCATTGCTGTCGGGTCGCTACTAAGCAGCACCCCGCGCACAACACCTCGAGTAACAATACAAGCACACAACTAATACAGGAGACTTTCCCCATGATCACGCTTACCCAACACCTGCCGCTACACCGCATGCTGGCAGGCGCAGCCACCGCCGTGCTCGGCACCCTGCTCGCGGGCGCAGCCCTCGCCCAGGGCTACCCTTCCAGGCCGGTGACCCTGGTGGTGCCCAACCCGCCCGGCGGCTTTGTCGACGCTTCGGCCCGCATCCTGTCTGATTCGCTGGCCAAGGTCACGGGGCAGGCAGTGGTGGTTGACAACCGCGGCGGCGGCAGCGGCAACGTGGCCTACCAGTTCGTGGCGCGCGCCAATCCCGATGGCTACACGCTGCTCAACTCCTATTCGGCCTACCACGTTGGCAACCCCAACCTCACACCCAAACTGCCCTGGGCGCAAAAGGATTTTTTGCCCGTGGCGCTGATCACGGTCGCCACCAACGTCATCACGGTTCACCCGTCGGTACCGGCGAACAATCTTGGTGAATTCATCAAGTACCTCAAGGCCAACCCGGGAAAGCTCAGCTATGCCAGCCAGGGCAACGGCTCGCTCTCGCACATTGGCACCGAAATGTTCAAGCTGCAAACCCAGACCAGCATGGTGCACATTCCCTACCGCGGCTCCGGCCCTGCCCTTCAGGATGTGCTCTCGGGCCAGGTGCAGGTGTTCATCACCACACCGCCGTCGGTGATGGGGCAGGTGCAGGTCGGCAAGCTCAAGGGGCTGGCCGTGGCCGGCAAGAGCCGCCATCCCGGCCTTCCTGCCGTGCCGACCACGGCGGAGGCGGGCCTCAAGGGCTTTGAACTGGAGGCCTGGGTCGGCATCTTCGCGCCGGCCGGCACACCCGCCGATGTTGTGGGCAAACTCAGTGGCCAGATCAAGGCTGCGCTTGAGCTGCCGGAAACCAGGACCCGCGCCGATGGCGCCGGCGTTGAATTGCGCTACCTCCCGCCGGCGGCGCTGGAAGCCCTGGTCAAAAAGGACACCGACTTCTGGGCCAAAACCATCCAGACCGCAGGCATCAAGCCGGAGTGATCTCGGCGGTGCTGTGGGGTTTTGCGTTTCTCAAGCAAACAGGTCGGCCGCCGTGCGCTATTTTTTTAATAGCAAACACTTCGGCCGGTAGGGTTGCGGGCGGTGCCCGTCAGAGGCAAAGCCGCTACACTTATTTGCATGCACCGCCCTCCCCTGAAACACTGCCGCGTTTGCGGTACCGCTGTCGCTTACCGCCTCCCCGATGATGGTGATACCAAGGAACGGGCCGTCTGCCCGGCCTGCCACACCGTGCACTATGAAAACCCGCTCAATGTGGTGGGCACCGTGCCCATCTGGGGCGAAGACGGCGGGCAGGTGCTGCTGTGCAAGCGCAATATCGAACCCCGCTGGGGCAAATGGACGCTGCCTGCGGGCTTCATGGAACTGGGCGAAACCACTTCGGAAGGCGCTGCGCGCGAAACCCATGAGGAGGCAGGTGCACAGTTTGAACTGCAATCGCTCTTCACCGTGATGAATGTAGTGCGCGTCGGACAGGTCCACCTGTTTTACCGTGCGCGGCTGCTGAGCCCTGACTTCAACCCAGGCCATGAAACCATAGAGGCCAGGCTGTTCATGGAGTCGGAAATCCCCTGGGAAGAAATCGCCTTCAGAACGGTCCGGGAAACGCTGGAATGCTACTTCGCCGATCGCCGGGCCGGCACGTTCGGTGTGCACACCCTGGACATCACCTGACAACAGGATTACTCACCATCCAGCACCGCCGGGGCGGCCGACTCACCTCGTTACGCTGCGGGGGCTGCGGATTCAGCTGCTCAGGTCTTGAACAGGTTTCGAGCCAGGGGCGCTGCGGCATGGGCGAGAACCCCGTCCCTGATCTGCCCTGACGTCAAGCCAAAGACACTGCTCAGCGCTTCGGCATAGACAGCGTTGGCATCCACCGTGGCGGCCAGGTCCCGCCCCTCGAAGAGCCTGGCTTTCGCCAACCCCGGCCAATCCGCCACAATCCCCGCCGTCTTGACTAGGCCACCCGCCGCCAGGATGCAGCTGGCCCAGCCATGGTCTGTACCTGTCGTTCCGTTCTGCGCGGCCGTGCGGCCAAACTCGGTCACGGTCAACACCAGCGCATCGTTCCAGCGCTCTCCCAAGGTGGTCTTGAATGTGCCCAGCACGTCGTCGACCATCTTCAGGCGGTTGGCATGCTCGCCCTCCGTCGCGCCCTGGCTGGCGTGCGTATCGAATCCCACGAAGTCGATGAGGCCCACCATCGGCCCGTCATCACGAGACATCCTGAGCCCGGCCTGATGCGCAAGGCTCTTGGGCGAACGCATAAGCTGATTGCTTTCGGGTGTGCTCATTGGGCTCATTGATGCCGAAGCAGACAAGCCTTGGCCTCCTGCAATCCGTTGGCTGATCGATGAAAGATCGGCATCCCGGCCCCACAGCTCCTGCACGGCCGAATAGGTCGCTGGCGGAGGCTTTTCCAGCCACGTCGGAAATTCGGTTTCAGCCGAAGGGTCGCCACGCAAGATCAGCGGCATCGGGATTGAAATGGCGACGCCGGTGCCGACACTGGCTTTTTGCAGCGCCCGCCCCAGCCAGCCCGATGGCGAAGTGAAGGGTTTGACAAGCCCGCTTTGCATGATGTCCTGGCCTTCGAAGTGCGATCGCCCCCGGTAGCCGAAGCCCGCGGCGTGAATGGCCAGGGCCTGCTTGTCCGCCATCAGCCCCGCGAAAGTCGGCAAGGCGGGATGCACGCCGAAAAAGCCGTTGCCAGGCAATGCATCGGGTGGCACCAGGCTGCCCCGGATGCCCTGAAGCTCGGGATCACCCAGCGGGGGGACCGCTGACAGACCATCCATTGCGCCGCGCAACAGCAAAACCAGCAGACGTCTCTGGCTTTGACCATTGGCCGCGAGCGCCCCGGCGCCAACCAGCGACAGGCTTGCCCCACAGCCGAGAAAGGTACGACGCTTCATGCTTGGCTCCACAAGAATGCAGGTGACGTAAGGTAGGCGGTCCACAGATCCTTGGCATCCAGGCCCTTGGCCTTGAGGCCGTTCAGCTGCTTGACCAGGTCGCTGTCAGGACCATGCTGGCGCGCCAGAACCTGAGGCAACAACTCGGCAGGCTGTGCGATGCGCCGGGTCAGGTGATAGCCATAGCGCAAGCGCCGTTCCATCATCTCGCGGGAGATCCAGTCCTGGCTCTGCAAAGACCAGCCATTGGGTTGAGGGCAGTCATGAACCGCCTGCCCCAATTCATCCAGCGTGCCGTGAATGCGCTCGCCCGCCACGCCTCGTTGCGGCGGCGCCGTCGGCAAGCGGGCACCGCTGACACGATGCGCGGTCCAAAGCCAGGTCTGGGGATCGACGAACTTGCGCAATGTGGGACTCGACTCGGCGACCTCCCGCACGACAGCTTTATGCAACGCGGGAAGATTGCCCTTGGTGCTGCTGAAAACCGTGACCAGCCTGGCAATGCTTGACGGATGCGGCTTGTCGGCCAGGAACGCGGTGGCAATCTTGGTGCAAATGTGCTGCGCCGTTAACGGATGGGCAGCCAGATCGTCAATGAGATCGTTCAGTTTCCCGTCGTGCCTGATGACGGCGCTGTAGCTCTTGCCCATGAAAGTCTGGTTGCCCGGCTCGTGGCGATCGTAATTGAAGTAGCTGCCCAGGGGTATGCCCGGGCGGGCGGCCCTGTTAGGGAGCTGCACACCCCACCCCGTCAGGATGTGCGTCACCGCATCAACATCCTGCTGGCTGTAACCCGCTGCCGTGCTGACGGTGAACAGTTCCAGCAGCTCCCTGCCGAGGTTTTCATTGATCTCGTCCGTGGTGGCCCGGGACCGCCGGGCAATCGAATTGGCTCCGGTCGATCTCGCATTGTCCAGGTAAAGGACCATGGCCGGGTGCGTGACCGCCTCGAACAGCATGTCGCGAAAGCTGCCGGTCATGTGCCTGCGCAGCATGCGCATGTACGGCCCTACCGCCGTATGGCTGTTGTTGTTGGCGGACGGCGCCACTGTGAAATGATTGGTCCAGAAATGCCAGAACCTCTCAAAGACCGGTGCCGGGCCATTCACGGCCATGCAGCCGCGTGCCAGCCCTTCCTGCCATCCGGTCAGGTTGAGAAACGGTTGCATCGTCTGGAACCGCAGGGCCTCCCACTGCGGCTTGGGCATCGTGCGAGAGGCCGCAAGCACCGCCAGCCGGCTATCAATGTGGCGCTGAAGCGCGTGGGCAACCTCTTCCTGACTCTCCAGCAACCGGATCTCGGGGGGCATAGCTAACTCGTCCCCTGCCCGGCTGGCCAGAAACTTCACCTTCGGCGCAGAGTCAAGCTGCCCACTGGCCCATCCCACGGCGTCCGGGGGTGTTGCTTCGTCGGGGCCCAGACCAAACCCCACCTGCCTGGCAAACCGCGCGGTCGCTAACTCATTCATATTCGGACCCCGGAATTGATTCGTTACCTGTCCCGGCCTAGTGTTACAGACGCAGCGCTCCCGTCAAGGACTTTCGGAATGAGAGGGCCGGGCACGGGCCGCCGGTTATCAACAACCACGCCCACTGTTCCGCTGCCGGGGTGGAGTCAATGGTGGTTGGTGGGGCTCGCGGCTGTGTGAGCCTGCAATCCCGATGAAAATTCCCAATGAAAAAGGCCTCCAGGAATTTCTCCCCGAAGGCCTCTGTCAGAACTAATGGTCGGTGTGAAAGGATTCGAACCTTCGACCCCTTGCACCCCATGCAAGTGCGCTACCAGGCTGCGCCACACACCGACAAGCCTTAAATTATAACGCGGCCCAGACGGGTTCTAACTGTTCGAGCTAAGTAGATCGCGTATTTCGAAGAGTTCGCGTCGCACCAGTTGCAGTCTTTGCAGCGCAGCGCTGGCGGTGGACAGATCGGCGTTCTCGGCTTCGCTGTCCTGAAAGTCAATAGAGTCGCCAAAATCCTCCAGCACGGAGTCGCTCACTTCGAGAACTTCCAGGCCCTCCAGCATGACTTCGCCATTGCGTCGCTTGTCACGTTCGGCTTGTACGATTTCCTGCAATTTGTTGCGGGCACCGCTGATCGTGAAGCCCTGGTCATACAGCAGATCGCGGATTCTGCGGATCATCAGCACTTCATGGTGCTGGTAATAACGGCGGTTACCGCGTCTTTTCATCGGACGCAGCTGCGTAAACTCCTGCTCCCAATAACGGAGAACATGAGGCTTGACGCCGCACAAGTCGCTAACCTCGCCAATGGTGAAGTAACGCTTTGCGGGGATGGGGGGAAGGGTTTTCTCCAATTAAATCAATGCGCTAAGGAGGAAACTTCCAAATCTACTCTAAGTGGAAAGTAAGCGCAAAGGGTTATGGCGGTTTTTTGAAATGTGTTGTTATGTCACAAACATGACATTCAGTTACAGCCCGCCTCTGTCGGCATTCTCTCCCGGAATACCGGAGTTGGCGGGACACTGACGGGGCCGTTGCCCTGACTACTCGGCAGAATCGGCAGCGCTGTCGCCCTGGATTTGGTCTTTAAGCTTGTGGCTGGCGTGAAAAGTCACTACCCGGCGGGCCTGGATGGGAATCGCCTCGCCTGTCCGCGGGTTGCGGCCGGGACGCGGCGCCTTGGTGCGGATCTGGAAATTGCCGAACCCGGAAATCTTCACATCATTGCCGTCGACCAGGCTGTCGGAAATCAGGTCAAAAAACGCGTCAATCATGTCTTTCGATTCGCGCTTGTTGAGCCCGATCTGCTCAAACAGCAACTCAGCCAGATGCGCTTTGGTCAGCGCCGGGGTTTCCAGGCTTTCAACAGAAAATTCCATGAGGCGATCCTCCAGTCGGCTATTGTTTTTGTGGCGGCTGCATGCACGCTTCAAGCACGAAGACGGGCCTGCAGTTGTTGCTGCAGATTGGCAAGCACTGCCTGGACGGCTGCTTCAATATCGTCGTCGGTCAGTGTAGCGGCATCGCTGGAAAGCACCAAGCGCACAGCGAGGCTCTTCTCGCCCAGATGCATGCCGGCACTGGCCTGCTGCGGCCGATAGACGTCAAACAGGGTCGCGCCCTTGAGCAAGCCTCGCGTGTCAGCGCCATGGACAGCGGCCATGAGGGCACTATGCGTCACACTCTCCTGCACAATGACAGCGATGTCGCGCTCTACCGGCTGCAGCTTGCTGACCGGTTTGAACGATGGCACCTGGCGCTGCAGCACGGCGTCGAGCTCCAGCTCAAACAGCAGCGGTGCCTGGGCCAACTCGTACCCTTGCCGCCATTGCGGATGGAGTTCGCCGACGAAGCCGATTTGCCGGCCCGCCACCGACACGCTGGCACAACGGCCAGGGTGCATGGCGGGGTGCACTGCAGGCGCAAAAACGGCCTGCAATGGCGCCAGCAAAGCCTCGACATCGCCCTTGATGTCGAAGAAGTCCGCCGCCTTGTCAGGTTGACCCCAATGCAGCGCGGCGCGCGGGCCATAAGCCAGGCCGGCCACTCGCATGGGCTGATGGAAGCCGGCCACCGTCGTATCGGTGTTCAGGCTTTGTGCATCGCGCAAAAACACCCGGCCCACCTCGAACACATTCACCCGGGGTGCCTTGCGGTCCAGGTTGAACTTGAGTACCTGCAACAGGGATCCCAGCAGCGAGGAGCGCATCACGCTCATCTGGCTGGCAATGGGATTGAGCAACTTGATGGGGTTGGGGTTGCCCGCCAGTTCATGCTCCCAACGCTCTTCCACAAAACTGAAATTGATCGTTTCCTGGTAGCCCAGCGAAGCCAGCGCGCGACGCACGGCAAACGGGCTGCGTTCGGCTTCCGGCCGGATCCTCGCCGTGATGGGCGCCAGCGGCGGCGTCTCGGGCAGCGCGTTGTAGCCCACCATGCGCACCACCTCTTCAATCAGGTCTTCTTCGATCTGCATGTCAAAGCGATAGCTGGGCGGCGTCACCGTCAGCGTACCCTCGCCTTGCGCCACCGGCAGGCCGAGGCGCTGAAGGGCATCGAGGCATTGCGCCTGCGTCAGCGGCATGCCGATCACCTTGGCCGCGCGCGCCACGCGCATGGTGACGGGCGCGGCCTGGGGCATGTTGACCTGCGCATCGTTCATGGGTCCGCACACCGTATCGGGCGTGCCGCAAATGTCGATGATCAGCTGGGTGATGCGCTCGATGTGTTCCACGGTCTGGCCCGGGTCCACCCCGCGCTCAAAGCGATGGCCGGCATCGGTGGAAAAGTTGTAGCGGCGTGAACGGCCGGCGATGGCCTTGGGCCACCAGAATGCGGCCTCGACATAAACATGCCGGGTGTCGTCCGACACAGCGGTCGCGTCGCCGCCCATGATGCCGGCCAGGGATTCGACCTGCGCGTCATCGGCAATCACGCCTACTTTTTCATCGACCGTGACCGTGTTGCCGTTGAGCAGCTTCAGCGTTTCGCCGGCTTTGCCCCAGCGGACGTCGAGCCCGCCATGGATCTTGTCGAGGTCAAAAATATGCGACGGCCGGCCCAACTCGAACATCACATAGTTGGAAATGTCCACCAGCGCCGTCACGCTGCGCTGGCCGCAGCGCGCCAGACGGTCCACCATCCAGGACGGGGTGGCCGCCTGGGTGTTGACGTTGCGCACGACGCGGCCCGAGAAACGGCCGCACAAATCCGGCGCACTGATTTTGACGGGTACTTGAGTCGCGTCGGCTACCGGCACGGGAGGAAATGAGGGCGCCTTGAGGGGTGCCCCCGTCAATGCCGCGACCTCACGCGCCACCCCATAGACACTCAGGCAATGGGCCAGATTGGGTGTGAGCTTGAGGGTGAACAGGGTGTCGTCGAGCCGCAGGTGCTCGCGGATGTCCTGGCCCAGCGGCGCGTCCGCGGACAGCTCGAGTAAGCCACCATGGTCTTCCGAGAGCTTGAGCTCGCGCGCGGAGCACAACATGCCCTGGCTCTCTACGCCACGCAGCTTGCCCACCTGGATCAGGAAGGGCTTGCCGTCTTCGCCGGGCGGCAATTCTGCACCGACCAGCGCGCAGGGCACCTTGATGCCTGCACGAGCATTGGGCGCACCGCAGACGATGTTCAGCAGGTTGCCCTGCCCCACATCGACCTGACAGACGCGCAGGCGGTCCGCGTTGGGATGCTGGGCGGCTTCCCTGATTTCACCCACGACGATTTTGGTGAAAGGCGGCGCCACCGGCTTGAGCTCTTCAACTTCAAGCCCGGCCATGGTCAGGGTTTCAGCGAGTTGCTGCGTATTGAGCGGCGGATTGCAAAATTCGCGCAACCAGGATTCTGGAAATTGCATGGTCTTACCTTGATTTTTTCTTGTTCTTGTATTTCAGGACTGGAACTGGGACAGGAAGCGGATATCGCCGTCAAAGAACAGGCGCAGGTCATTCACACCGTAGCGCAGCATGGTCAGGCGGTCCGGGCCCATGCCGAAGGCAAAGCCGATGTATTTTTCGGGGTCCAGCCCCATGTTTCGCACCACGTTCGGATGCACCTGGCCGGATCCGGCCACTTCCAGCCAGCGGCCGGCCAGCGGGCCGGTCTGGAACTGGATGTCGATTTCGGCGCTGGGTTCGGTGAACGGGAAAAAGCTGGGGCGAAAGCGCAGCACGAGGTCGTCGCTTTCAAAGAAGGTGCGGCAAAAATCGGTGAAGACGAACTTCAGATCCTTGAAGCTCACGTTTTCGCCTATCCACAGGCCTTCACACTGGTGGAACATCGGCGAGTGGGTAGCATCGCTGTCCACGCGGTAGGTGCGCCCCGGTGCAATGACGCGAATCTCGGGCATCCGGCCGCCCGCGTCGATGAGCGCACGGTGCTTTTTGACATGCTGGACCGCATAGCGGATCTGCATGGGGCTGGTGTGGGTGCGCAGCAAATTGGGCGCAGTTTCGGTGCCGCCTTCGACATAAAACGTGTCGTGCATGGAGCGCGCCGGATGGTCTTCCGGCGTGTTGAGCGCGGTGAAATTGAACCAGTCGGTCTCTATCTCCGGGCCCTGCGCCACGTCAAACCCCATGGAGCCGAAAATGGCCTCGATGCGCTCAAGCGTGAGTGACACCGGATGCAGCCCGCCCTGTGCGCGCTGGCGACCCGGCAGGCTCACATCCAGGGCCTCAGCCTTGAGCTGCTTTTCGAGTTCGGCATCGGCCAGAGCCTGCCGTCTATCGTTGAGCGCCGCCTCAATCGCCTGCTTGGCCAGGTTGATGGCCGCACCGCGGGATTTTTTTTCGTCCACGCTGAGGGCGGCCATGCCTTTCATCAACTCGGTGACACGGCCCGATTTACCCAGAAACTGCGCCTTGGCGTTTTCCAGGTCGGCAGGCGTGGTGGCCTGCGCAAAACTGGCTTTGGCGCTGCTGACCAGGTCGTTGAGGGCATCAGGTTGATTCATACATTCTCTTGTTCGACATAAGGAAACAGCTCAGGCGTTTTCAACAACACTCTCACCATTCAGGCAACCCGGTGAGCAAACAGGTCAGCAGGTCAGCAAGTGAGCGCTGTAGAAAAGGCCATGAAAAAGGGCCAGAGCCTTTTCAAGCTCCAGCCCTTTATTTTCGTGCGCAAGCAGCTATTTATTCAATAGCATACTGCCCTGAAAATCAGGCAGCCAGCTTGGCTTTCACCTGCTCGACGATGGCGCCGAAAGCGGCGCTGTCGTGAATGGCCATATCGGACAGAACCTTACGGTCAATCTCGATGCCGGCTTTTTTCAGGCCATTGGCGAATTGGCTGTACGTCATGCCGAATGAACGGCTGGCAGCATTGATACGGGCGATCCACAACTGGCGGAACACGCGCTTTTTGGTACGGCGGTCACGGTAGGCATATTGCCCGGCCTTCATCACCGCTTCTTTGGCGATGCGGAAGACATTACCGCGGCGGCCGCGGAAACCTTTTGCAAGGGCTAAAACTTTTTTGTGGCGGGCGCGAGCCGTTACACCACGTTTGACGCGAGGCATGTGTGTACTCCTTGTTCGTCGTTAATTAAATGCCCTGGCCTGGCAGCATCTGTGCCATGTGACCCATATTGGTCTCATGAACAGTCACCGCACCACGCAGATGGCGTTTGTTTTTGGTGGTCTTCTTGGTCAGGATGTGACGTTTGAAGGCTTGGCCGCGCTTGACGGTGCCACCAGGACGAACGCGGAAACGCTTTTTAGCGCCGCTCTTGGTCTTCATTTTGGGCATGTAAATGCTCCTTTTCATTTGTGCTCGTGAGGCGCTGCGAACCTTCCGCAGACTTGATGGCCCCGAGACACTTGTTAAGTGAAAAATCTTTCGACTTTTCACTGGCCGCAAAAGGTTTGACCCCTTCACTTTCGGAAAGCCGGCTTGCGCCTGCTTTCACCGGAACGCCACAAAGCGCCCCTTATCCTTATCTTCTGTCCGCCACCTCAGGCTGCGGACGGTGCCGGAGCCGTTTCGGCTGCCGGTTTTCCCGCACCTGGCTTCTTGCGGCCCGGCGCGATCATCATGACCATCTGCCTGCCTTCAAGCTTGGGGAACTGCTCCACCACAATCAAATCCGCCAGCTCATCGCGGATACGCGCCAACAGGGCCAAGCCCAGTTCCTGGTGCGTGATTTCCCGACCACGAAAGCGCAGGGTAATCTTGCACTTGTCGCCCTCTTCCAAAAAGCGCTTGATGTTGCGCAATTTGATGTTGTAGTCGCCATCGTCAGTGCCGGGCCGGAATTTGATTTCCTTGATCTCGATCACTTTTTGCTTGGACTTCGCTTCGGCCGCCTTCTTCTGCTCGGCGTACTTGAACTTGCCGTAATCCATCAACCTGCACACCGGCGGAACCGCCGTGGGGGAGATTTCAACAAGGTCCACGTCGGCCTCACCTGCCAGGCGCAAGGCCTCCATGATGCTGACAATGCCCAAAGGCTCGTTGTCTGGCCCGGTCAGACGCACTTCAGGGGCCATGATTTCACGGTTCAAGCGGTGCTTGCGTTCTTCACGGTGACGGCGGTCACGAAATTCAGTAGCGATGGTTCTATCCTTTAACTCTTGCTATAAAAGCTATAGCGGCTTGCGCCCGTCCTGCAATGACGAGAAGCTTTAGTGCCGGTAAATTCTGGTGAATTTTCCAGCGGCTCAGGCTTTTTGTGCGATGTCAGAGGCAATTTGCTGGGCAAACGCATCGAGAGGCATCACTCCAAGGTCTTTGTTACCCCGGGCGCGCACAGCAACGGCTCCGGCGGCCTTCTCTTTGTCACCCACGACAAGGATATAAGGCAGCTTTTGCAATGAGTGCTCCCGTATTTTATACGTAATTTTCTCATTGCGCAGATCCAGGTTGACCCTAAGCCCTTGATTTTGCAGCATTTTGGCAACTTCTCGGGCATATTCAGCCTGGGAATCGGTGATATTGAGCACTGAAACCTGAATGGGCGCCAACCAGGTTGGCAGCGCGCCGGCGTGTTCTTCGATCAAAATCCCGATAAATCGCTCCAGACTGCCCACAATCGCGCGGTGCAGCATCACCGGGCGATGGCGGGCACCATCTTCGCCCACATATTCGGCATCCAGGCGCTCCGGCATGGAGAAATCGACCTGCATGGTGCCGCACTGCCACTGGCGGCCAATCGCGTCTTTCAGCGTGTACTCAATCTTGGGACCGTAAAACGCACCCTCGCCCGGGGAAATTTCAAATTCACAGCCTGAAGCGCGCAGGCTTTCGATCAAGGCCTGCTCGGCCTTGTCCCAGCTTTCGTCGGAGCCAATACGGGCGTCGGGCCGGGTAGCGACCTTGTAGATGATGTTTTTAAAGCCGAAGTCGGTGTAGACCTTTTGCAGCAAGGTCGTGTAGTCCACGCACTCCTTGAGAATCTGCTCTTCCGTGCAGAAAATATGGCCGTCATCCTGCGTGAAGCCGCGCACCCGCATGATGCCGTGCAGCCCGCCCGAGGGTTCATTGCGGTGGCATTGGCCGAATTCACCGTAGCGCAGCGGCAGGTCGCGGTAGCTCTTGATGCCCTGCTTGAAAATCAGGATGTGGCCGGGGCAGTTCATCGGCTTGAGCGCGTACTCGCGTTTCTCGCTCTCCGTCGTGAACATGTTGTCGCGGTACTTGTCCCAGTGGCCGGTCTTCTCCCACAAGGTCTTGTCGATGACCTGCGGGCCCTTGACCTCCTGGTAGCCATTGTTCTGGTAGACCTTGCGCATGTACTGCTCCACGCCCTGCCAGACCGTCCAGCCCTTGGGATGCCAGAACACGAGGCCAGGCGCATGGTCGTCAATGTGGAACAGGTCCAGCTCCTTGCCCAGCTTGCGGTGGTCGCGCTTTTCGGCTTCCTCCAGCATGGTCAGGTACTGCTGCAGTTCGTCCTTCGTGGCCCAGGCCGTTCCGTAGACACGCTGCAGCATCTCGTTGCGATGGTCGCCGCGCCAGTAGGCGCCAGCCACCTTCATGAGCTTGAAAAATTTCAGCTTGCCGGTGCTGGGCACGTGGGGGCCGCGGCACAGGTCTTCAAACGCGCCTTCCCGGTACAGCGACACATCTTCATTGGCGGGGATGCTGGCAATGATCTCGGCCTTGTAATGCTCGCCAATGCTCTTGAAGTGCGCCACGGCTTCGTCGCGCGGCAGCACACGGCGCGTCACCTGCTCGTCTTTGGCCGCCAGCTCGGTCATGCGCTTTTCAATGGTCGCCAGGTCTTCCGGCGTGAAAGGACGCTTGTAGGCAAAGTCGTAGTAAAACCCGTTTTCAATCACCGGCCCGATCGTGACCTGCGCCTCGGGAAACAGCTCCTTGACCGCATAGGCCAGCAAGTGCGCCGTGGAATGGCGGATCAGCTCCAGCCCATCGGCATCCTTGGCGGTGATGATGGACACCGAACTGTCTTTTTCAATCAGGTAGCTTGTGTCGACCACCTTGCCATCGACCTTGCCGCCCAGGGCGGCCTTGGCCAGGCCGGTACCGATGGATGCCGCGACTTCGGCTACCGTGACGGCTTGCGGGTATTCGCGCCTGGAGGCATCGGGGAGCGTGATTTGAATCATCGGATGGGCTTTTAAAGTTAAGCGGTCAAACAAAAAGCGCGGAACTTGCCGCGCTTTGATCTGGGAGTGTGTGGATTGATGCTAATTTAATTTTTAGCTATCACTATCAGTCAGCCAGGGATGCGGGCTAGCGCCCTGGATGACTCCAGAAACAGGACGCTGTACTAGTTCGCGGTGTCATAACCCGAACTGTCCTTTCTGTTTCTTGATTGGTTAATTGCATGGCCCTATTTTACGGCAGGTCGAGCAGGCCGGTTGCGGGTCTTAAGTGCCGTCCCAGGCAAGCCGCGCCACAAAAAAGCCCGGACAGGCGGGTAAGCACTGTCCGGGCTGAAAGCTGCGCGCCAACTCCGGCAGGAGCTGTGCGCTTTTGAAGGCGTGATTTAGTGGAACTGCTCTTCTTCGGTAGAGCCGGTCAATGCGGTCACGCTGGACTTGCCGCCCTGGATCGCCGTGGTCACTTCATCGAAATAACCGGTGCCCACTTCCTGCTGGTGCGACACAAAGGTGTAGCCGCGGTCGCGCGCTGCGAACTCGGGTTCCTGCACCTTCTCGATGTAGGCCGTCATGCCGCGCTTGACGTAGTCTTGCGACAGGTCGTACATGTTGTACCACATGGAGTGAATGCCAGCCAGCGTGATGAACTGGTACTTGTAGCCCATCGCGCCGAGTTCGCGCTGGAACTTGGCGATGGTGGCATCGTCCAGGTTTTTCTTCCAGTTGAACGAAGGCGAGCAGTTGTAGGCCAGCATCTTGCCAGGGTGGACCTTGTGCACGGCATCGGCAAACTTCCTGGCGAAGTCGAGGTCTGGCGTGCCGGTTTCACACCACACCAGATCGGCGTAATGCGCATAGGCATTGGCACGGGCCACAGCCTGCTCCAGGCCCTTGCGGGTCTTGTAGAAACCTTCTGCGGTGCGCTCACCCGTCAGGAAAGGCTTGTCGATCTCGTCATAGTCGGAGGTCAGCAAGTCGGCCGCCTCGGCATCGGTGCGTGCAATCACCAGGGTAGGCACGCCGCACACGTCGGCCGCCATGCGCGCGGCGATCAGTTTCTGGCAGGACTCGCGGGTCGGCAGCAACACCTTGCCGCCCATGTGGCCGCACTTCTTGACCGAGGCAAGCTGGTCTTCCCAATGCACGCCGCCGGCACCCGCCTTGATCATGGCCTTCATCAGTTCGAAGGCATTGAGCACGCCGCCAAAGCCGGCTTCAGCGTCCGCCACGATGGGGGCGAAGTAGTCAATGTAGTCTTTCTCGCCGGCGTCAATGCCCTTGGAGTGCTGGATCTCGTCGGCACGGCGGAAGGTGTTGTTGATGGTCTCCACCACCTTGGGCACCGAGTCCACCGGGTACAGCGACTGGTCCGGGTACATCGACGAGTAGGTGTTGTTGTCAGCGGCCACCTGCCAGCCCGACAGGTAGATGGCCTTCACGCCGGCCTTGACCTGCTGCATGGCCTGGCCACCGGTGAGCGCGCCGAGGCAGTTCACGTAAGGCTCGGTGTGCAGGAGGTTCCACAGCTTTTCAGCGCCGCGCCGGGCCAGCGTGTGCTCAATCGGAAAGGACCCACGCAGGCGCACCACGTCGGCGGCGCTGTAGCCGCGCTTGATACCTTTCCAGCGCGGGTTGGTGGCCCAGTCTTTTTCCAGGGCAGATATCTGCTGGTCGCGGCTCAGTTGTTCAGTGAAGGTCTGTGGCATGGTGGGCTCCGTAGGTTGAAGAAAAGTGACTGATGACGTGGATCTACTTTAAGTCTTCTACAAGACCTTTGGAAGCTCTTATGTCTTATATAAGACAAAAATTAACTTCAATAAAATCAATGGCCTTCAGTTATTTTTCCGTATTATGAAATTTAATTTCTTGTATTGAGAAATTTTTTTGCACTGCACCAATTCAGTATTTCACATTGAAAAATGCATTTACCGGATTATGAAATTCAGCGCGCCATCGGCGATGCAAAGGCAAGGGGTATGCACCGGAGATGATTCGCCGGCCTGGCTGCCTGCCGGGCGCACCGGTCCACCGCCGTGATTCAGCGGCTGTGCCCAGCCCGATACCGCGTCCAGTCGCCACCCACAATCACCGGTTTGCCCCTGGCATGCCCGGGCGCAATTTCATAAAGAAGGCAGATCACTGTTCCGGCTACTTCCTGCTGCGACGAGGCTGGTTCATGGGTTGGTTCATGGGCAGGTTGATGGGTCGGCGGGTGGTCAAGCACCACCAGAACTTCGCGCCGGATGTACTCACCACTCTGCTGGGGCCACACTTCCTCGATTTCATCGAGTTGCCGCTCCAGCTCAGGACTGATTTCATACACCTCCCCCCACACCACGCCCTCCCCGCCCAACACCAGGCCAGGGTAGGCGCCCAGATGGTGCAGTGTGCCGGCCACGCTCGCCTGCCCGACCCATCGCGGCGCAGGCATYAGACGGTTGATATCGCGCTCTTCACCCCGGCGCAGGGTGCCGTAAACGAAGACGTGACGGACATGATGTACAGGCTGTGGCGACATGGTTGACGGATCAGGGCGGCTCAAAGTAAGGCATCATTTCAACCTGCGCATGGCCGCCAGGTCCGCGACTTAACCCGACTCGCCGCAAGGCCGGTGCAACATGCAACAGGAACCCCCAGTTTAATGAATCGCCTTGTGGCCTACACCTGCCTCGCGCTCAGCATGTCTCTCGTGGGCAGCTATGTAGCGCTTTCCAAACCCCTGGTCGCCGCCTTGCCGGTCTTCCTGCTGGCCTGGCTGCGCTTTGGCATCGGCGGTACCGCCATGCTGCACTGGCTCAAAAAACCAGCGGAAGAAACACCCATGAGCAGCCAGACCCGGCGCCTGCTCTTTCTGGAGTCTTTTCTGGGTAATTTCCTGTTTTCGATCTGCATGCTGTTTGGCGTCAGCATGACCAGCGCGGTCGCGGCAGGCGTCATCATGGCTTCCATCCCCGCTGCCGTCGCCTTGATGAGCTGGCTGTTCCTGCGTGAGCGCATTGGCCTGCGGGTGTGGAGCGCCATTGCCTGCGCGGTGATCGGCATCGGCCTGGTTTCGCTATCGAGAAATGAGCTGCCCGCGTCCGGGCATATGGGGCCAGCGGGTGATCTTTCCTCCAGAGTCTCGTGGCTGGGCAACCTGCTGCTGGTGGGTGCCGTGCTGTGCGAGGCGGCCTATGCCGTGATTGGGAAAAAACTCACCGGTGTGCTCAGCCCCAAGCGCATCACCGCGCTCATCAATCTGTGGGGCTTTGCCCTGATCACGCCGCTGGGGCTATGGATGGCCTGGAGCTTTGACTTTGCGCGCGTGGAAACGTCAAGCTGGTTGCTGCTGCTGTTTTATTCGCTGGCGGCCAGCGTGTGGACGGTGTGGTTGTGGATGACCGGGCTGAAGACCATCCCCGCCAACCAGGCCGGGGTGTTTACCGTGCTGTTGCCCGTCAGCGCTGCTGCAGTCGGCGTCGTGGTGCTGGGGGAAACACTGAACGGCCCCCAGATCGGCGCATTCGCCATCGCGCTGGCCGGCGTGGTGCTCGCTACCCTGCCCGGGCGGGGTCGGGGAAGTTCTGTTCCGGTCGAGCCGCCGCACTGATTTCACGGTCCAGCCGTTTCTGCCAGCGCATCACATAGATGCTGTACGTGATGATGCCCAGCGAAACCACGGCAATCAGGATGGTCGCTGCCGCATAGATGGACGGGTTCACGCCACGGCGCGCGTAGCTGAAAATCACCTGGGGCAAGGTCGTCACGCCCGGGCCTGACAAAAACTCCGAGATCACCACATCGTCAAATGACAGGGTGAAGGTCAACAGCCAGGCCGAGACCAGGGCCGGTGCAATATTGGGCAGGGTCACCAGGAAAAAAACCTGCATGGGCCGACATCCCAGGTCCATGGCCGCCTCCTCCAGCGAGCGGTCCATCTCGCTCAGGCGCGACTGGATCACGACCGTGGCATAAGCCATGCCGAGCAGCGTGTGGCCGGTCACGATGGTGATGAAGCCGCGGTCGGGCCAGCCCACCGTGCGCTGCACAGCCACCATCAGCAGCAGCAAAGACAGTCCAATGATGACTTCGGGCATCACCAGCGGTGCATTCACCATGCCGTAAAACAGCGTGCGCCCCGTGAAGCGCAGGTAGCGCACCAGCACAAATGCGGCAAAGCTGCCCAGCACCACCGACAGCGTGCCGGTGATCAACGCCACCTTGAGCGACAGAAAAAACCCCTCGACCAGCCGGGAGTCCGCCAGCAGGGCCTGATACCAGCGCAGTGAAAAGCCGGTGAACACGCCATCCTGCCGGGTGCTGTTGAAGGAAAAGACGATCAGGAAAAACAGCGGTATGTAAAGGAAAAGATAGACCACGCCAAGCCAGAGCCAGCCGATCTGCTTTTCCGCAAAACGCCACAGCTTTTTCATGTCAGTGCTCCCTGCCGTCACCGCGACCGCTGTTTGCGCGGTAGTAAAAGGCCAGAGGCACCAGGATGAGCAGAATCATCACGACCGCCAGGGCCGCCGCGCGCGGCCAGTTGTTGCTGCTGAACATTTCGTCCCAGACCACGCGGCCGATCATGATGTTTTCGGCGCCGCCCAGCAGCGAAGGAATGACGAACTCACCCACACTGGGAATGAAGACGAGCATGGAGCCGGCGATGATGCCGGATTTGCTCAGCGGCACGGTCACCAGCCAAAATGCCTTCCACGCGCTGGCCCCCAGGTCGTGGGCCGCTTCCAGCAGGCGGAAATCCATCTTCACCAGATTGGCATACAGCGGCAGGATCATGAACGGGCAATACACATAGGTCATGCCGACCAGCATGGACACATTGGTGTAGAGCATCACCACGGGTTCATCGATGATGCCCAACGCCAGCAGCAGGTTGTTGAGCACGCCCTGGTCCGCCAGGATGCCCTTCCAGGCATAGACACGCAGCAGGAACGAGGTCCAGAAGGGCAGCATGACCAACATCAGCAAGGCCGGGCGAATGGACGGCCGCGACCGGGCAATGAAATAGGCAAACGGATAACCGATCACCAGGCACGACAGTGTGGTGAACAAGGCGTATTTCAGGGAGGTTTCGTAGGCCTCCATGTAGATGGTGTTGCCCCATCCGGCATCGGCCCCCTGCCCTGCATCATGAAAAATGGAAACATAGTTGGTGTAGCGCAGCATGACGCGCCAGGAACCCGAGACGGCCTCCACCAACGGCGCAAAAGGATCCACGCCATTGCCCATGTCCGTCACGCTGATGCGCAGCAGGATCAGGAAAGGCAGGACAAAAAACAGCAGCAGCCAAATGTAGGGCACGCCGATGACAAAGCGCCGCCCGGGATTGAACTGGAGCCAGGAAGGGATTTTCATCGCAGCGGCTTTATTGGGTCAGCACCACCGGTGCATCGCCGTCCCACCAGAAAAAGACCGGGTCATCCCAGGTGATCGCGCTGCCTTCATGCCGCGTGGTGTTGGCTTCCGTGATCTTGACGGTGCGGCTTTGGCCGCCCTCCCCCTTCACTTCCACAATGAACGTGTTGTAGCTGCCGAAATAGGCGATTTCGCGCACCTTGCCGCTGAACAGGTTGACGGTGACGTCAGGCCGGGTTTTGGAGATGTGGACCTTCTCGGGGCGCACAGCAACGGCAACCGACATGCCCTGGGTGCCGCTGATGCCATGCCCCACGTGCACCACGCCGTACCCGGTGGTGACCTCGCAACGGTCCGCCTCGTCCAGCGTGAGCTCACCCTCCATCAAATTGACGTTGCCAATGAAGTCGGCCACAAAGCGGCAATTCGGGTGCTCGTAAATTTCCTTCGGCGTGCCCACCTGCAGCACCCGGCCGTGGCTCATGACGGCAATGCGGGAAGCCATGGCCATGGCTTCTTCCTGGTCATGGGTCACCATGACACAGGTGACGCCCACCGATTCCAGGATGTTGACGAGTTCAAACTGCGTGCGCTCCCGCAGTTTCTTGTCGAGCGCACCCAGCGGCTCATCGAGCAGCAGCAATTGAGGTTTCTTGGCCAGGCTGCGCGCCAGGGCCACGCGCTGCTGCTGGCCGCCCGAGAGCTGGTGCGGCTTGCGCTTGGCAAAAGTCTCCAGTTGCACCAGCTTGAGCATCTCCTGCACACGCGTTTCAATCTGTGCCTTGGGCATTCCCTCGCGCTTCAGGCCAAAGGCAATGTTGTCCCAGATGTTGAGGTGCGGAAACAGTGCATACGACTGGAACATCATGTTGATGGGCCGCTCGTAGGGCGGAAACGAGGCGATGTCCACCCCATCGAGGATGACCGAGCCGGAGGTCGGCTTCTCAAGGCCGGCCAGCATGCGCAGCAGCGTTGATTTTCCGCAGCCGGAACTGCCGAGCAGGGCAAAAATTTCGCCTTTATGGATGGACAGCGAGACATCGTCCACGGCCGCCACGCCGTCAAAGCGCTTGACCAGCTGGTCGGTTCTCAGATAACCGTCGCCAGGCGACGCAGATAAATTCATGAGGCGTAGTTCCGAGGTTGCAAAACCACATCAAAAAGGCTGTGCATGCTGGGTCGCATACACAGCCTGATCAGCCAGCCCAAGGGGCGTGGCCCGAAAACTCAACTACCCTTTTTGAACAGGGTGAAGACGTTGCTCATGGATTCGCGCGCTTCGTTGCTGAAGCTTGCGGGAGAGACCATTTTCTGCAGGTTGGCGGCATCGGGGAACACCGCTTTGTCCTGGGCGATTTCCGGCTTGACGTTCGCCAGGCTGGCCTTGTTGGCCGTGGCGTAGCCCAGCTCATTGGTCAGCGAAGCAGACACTTCGGGGCGCAGCGAATAGTTGATGAACGCCAACGCGTTGTTGGGGTGCTTGGCATCCTTGGGAATGGCCAGGGTGTCAAAGAAAATCAGGCCGCCGGTGCTCGGCAGCAGCGCCTGGACCTCGTTGCCGCTCTTGTTTTCAAGCGCGCGGCCGCGGGCGATGTTGATGTCCCCCGCCCAGGCCAGCGCCACACAGGCTTTGCCGCCGGCCAGGTCATCAATCATGGTGCTGGAGAACATGCGGATGTGCGGACGTACCTTGGCCAGCATGGCGGCTGCGGCCTTGTGGTCGGCCGCATCGTTCGAATAGGCGTTCTTGCCCAAATAGTGCATGGCCGGGGGAATCACCTCGGTCGGCGAATCCAGAAAGGCGATGCCGCAGGACTTGAGCTTGGCCGTATAGACCGGGTTGAACACCAATTCCCAGGCGTTTTCAGGCATGGGCGTTGAGCCCAGCGCCTTGGCAACCTTGGCTTTGTTGATGCCCACGGTGGTGAAGCTCCAGGCCCAGGGCACCAGGTAGGCGTTGCCCGGGTCAATGGTGTTCAGCTTTTCCATGATGGACGAGTCGAGGTTGCCATAGTTGCCGATCTTGGACTTGTCCAGCTTCATCAGCAGCCCGCCATCAATTTGCGGCTTGGCAAACACGGCGCCAGGCACGACGATGTCGTAACCGGTATTGCCGGCCACCAGCTTGGCGTGCAGGGCTTCGTTGTTTTCAAAGGTCTGGTAGTTGACCTTGATGCCCGTTTCCTTCTCGAAGTTCGCCACCATGTCCTTGGCGACGTAGTCCGGCCAGTTGTAGACGTTGAGTACCTTCTCCTCGGTGTTCACCGCCACAGCCGCGCTGGCCGGGGCGGCCGGCGTTGCCACTGCAGGGGCCTCCTCCTTTTTGCCGCAGGCACTCAGTGCCACTGCGGAAAAGGCAAAAATCCACAAATGCTTTCTTATCATGTCCGGGCTCCGTCAGGAAAGGTAACAACAGAAGGTAAACACACGCGGCGCTGGCGCCACAGGATGCACAGGCCAGCCAGCCGCAGATTGTATAAGAGCGGTTTGTCGGGTAAACCGCATCCGGGCCGTTCCTGGCAGCGCCGGCCCCGCTCCGGATGCCTCCGGCGTGATGCAAAAGCCGTACCAGTTGCAGCATGCCATAGCCGTCCCCCAAATACTCCACCTTCCGGTCTTCATTGCCCGGCTCAGGCTCCGCCAGTCGGGCTCACCGGCCCGCTGCACCGACCTGCCGCTGCGGCGCGACCCTCCCAATGCGGCAGCCTGAACGGGCAGTCTCAGGAAAACAGGCCTTTTTGCTGGTCGCGCAATACGTTCTTCTGGACTTTCCCCATGGTGTTGCGGGGCAGTTCGCTGGCGATGAAGCAGCGCTTGGGAATCTTGAAGTTGGCCAGCCGGGATTTCAGGCCGGCGATGATCTGGCCGGCGTCCAGCGAGACGCCAGGCTTGGGAACGACGATGGCGACACCGACCTCCCCGAAATCAGGGTGCGGCACGCCGACCAGCGCACTCTCGGCCACGCCCGGCATGTCGTTGATGTAGCCTTCAATCTCGGCCGGGTAGACGTTGTAGCCCCCACTGATGATCAGGTCCTTGCTGCGCCCGACGATGGTGATGTAGCCGCGCTCGTCAATTTTCCCCACATCGCCGGTTTTGAAGTAGCCGTCGGGCGTGAACTCTTCCTTCGTTTTCTCGGGCATGCGCCAGTAGCCCTGGAAAACATTCGGCCCCTTGACCTGAATGGCACCGATTTCGCCAACCGGCACCGGCCTGTCATCTTCGCCCTGCACCCGCAGGCTCACGCCCGGCAGCGCCAGCCCCACGGTGCCGCCGCGCCTCTCGCCGCCCTCGTACGGATTCGAGGTGAGCATGGCCGTTTCGGACATGCCGTAGCGCTCGAGAATGGTATGCCCGGTGCGCTGCTGCCACGCGTTGAAAGTTTCAATGAGCAGCGGCGCCGAACCCGCCACGAAGAGGCGCATGTTGCGGCAAGCCTCGCGATCGAGTCCCGGCTCGGCGAGCAGGCGTACATAGAGCGTGGGAACCCCCATGAACACAGTGGCCTCGGGAAGTTTTTTCACGACCAGCCGGGGGTCGAATTTGGACAGCCAGATCATCTTGCTACCGTTGATCAGCGCGCCGTGGACGGCCACAAAAAGGCCGTGCACGTGAAAGATGGGCAAGGCATGAATCAGCACATCGCCCTTCTTCCAGCCCCAGTAGTCCTTCAGGACCAGCGCATTGCTGAGCATGTTGCCATGCGACAGCATGGCACCCTTGCTGCGCCCGGTGGTGCCGCTGGTGTAGAGAATGGCCGCCAGGTCGCCCGGCTTTTTCACGGCGATGTCGTGCCGGTCGCTGCAATGCGCGGCGCGCTCCAGCAGGGAACCGGTGCGGTCGTCGTCCAGCGTGAAGACATTTTGCGTGCCCGCCTTGAAAGCGATTTTGCTGACCCAGCCGAAATTCTTGCTGCTGCACACCACGACAGCCGGCTCCGCATTGCCGATGAAGTACTCGATTTCTGCGCTCTGGTAGGCCGTGTTGAGCGGCAAAAACACATAGCCGGCACGCAGCGTCGCCAGGTAAAGCATCAGCGCTTCGACGGATTTTTCAACCTGCACCGCCACCCGGGCGCCGTCCGGCAGGCCCAGCGACTGGAGAAGGTTGGCCATCATCGCCGTGGCGCGCTCCAGGTCACGCCACGAGTAGGTCAGGCCGTTGTCGGTTTCAAGGGCCACTTCATCCAGCGAGGCGGGAAACGCGGCGCGCAGCGCAGCAAACAGGTTATGGTTTTTCATGGATCAGGCTGTCGAAGGTTGAGGATTCAAAAAGTTCAGAAAGTTCAGCAAGCGAATCGGGGCTGGCGCTTTTCAACAAAGGCCATCACGCCCTCGCGGTGTTCGGCCGCGGCCGCGTAAGCATAGGCACTCGCTATTAAATTTGCAGCAACCGATGGATCAGCGGCAGGCACCAACGCCCTGAAAGTCTGCTTGTTCAGACGCGCCGCCTGAGGTGCCAGCTGGCTGATACGAGCCGCATACGCCAGAGCCGCCCGGGCGACTTCACCCGCCGGCACGACCTGGCTGAGGAAACCGCGCTGCTTCATCTCGGCCGCGTCCAGCACGGCTGCCGACAGCAGCATTTCGCGAGCCGTCAGCTCGCCGGCAGCGCGCATCACCAGCGCCGCCTCGCGCGGGGCCATGGGAAAACCCAGTTTGGCAATCGGCGCGCCAAAGCGGGCCGTCTCGCTGGCGATGCGGATGTCGCAGCAACTGGCAATTTCCATTCCGGCCCCCATGCAGTTGCCCTCGATCTGGGCAACGATGGGAATGTCGCAGTCAAGCATGGCACGCAGGCCGCCCCATACGTCGTTTTCATGGAAGTCGCGCAGGCTGGCTTCATCGAACCGGAAATCAGCATATTCAGAGATATCGCCCCCCGCGCAAAAGTGGCCGGCGTCTTCTGAGCTGGCTGGCACACGTTGGCCGCATATCAGCACGCAAGTCACATCATGGCCGCGCTGGAGCTGCTCGAACGCAGCCCGCAACTCGCCCCACATGGCTCGCGACATGGCATTGAGCTTGCCGGGGTGCGACAGGGTCACTGTCGCAACCGGGCCCTGCCTCTCCAGAAAAATGGCGCCGCTCATCGTATGAAAAGTGTGGGAAACATGCAATTTTCCGACGGGCCGCCCCTAGGAAAATTAGCCCCCAAGGGGCTGGAGCCTGCGGCTCCGAACCTGCTTGAGCAGGTTTGGACAGGCGACAGAGGCGAAGCGTCTGGCGAGCCGCGGCCTGCAAGGCCTCGCGCATTACACGAAGTGAAAAGCGTGGGGGTCATACCTATTCGAGCTTGGCGCCCGAGGTTTTCACCACATCCGCCCAACGCTTGATTTCCGAGTGGACAAAAGCACCAAACTGCTGCGGCGTCAGGTTGCCAAACTCCGCACCGTTGCTGGCCCAGATGGCCTTGAGTTCGTCGGTCGCTGCAGCCTTGCGCAGGTCTTCCACGATGCGTGCCTGGATATCGGGAGGCGTCCCTTTCGGCGCCCACATGCCGTACCACGTGGTCACGGTGTAGTCCGGCAGGCCCACCTCGGCGGCGCAGGGAACATCCGGAAAAGCCGGATTGCGCTTGCTGCCCGACACCATCAAGGCCTTGATGCGGCCGCCCTTGATGTGGGCTGCAGACGAACCCAGGCCGTCGAACATCATGTCCACATTGCCGGAAATCAGGTCCTGCAAGGCCGGGCCGGCACCCCGGTAAGGAATGTGCGTGATGAAGGTCTTGGTCTGCTGCTTGAACAGCTCGCCGGCCAGGTGATGGGAGGTGCCGGCGCCGGCGGAGCCGTAGTTGAGCTTGCCGGGATTCTTGCGGGCGTACTCGATGAAGGCCTTGATGTTTTGCGCCTCTGCCCGCTTTGGATTGACCACCACCACCTGCGGCACGTTGGCCATCAGGGCAAGCGGCACAAAATCCTTCTCGAGGTCGTAGTCCAGCTTGGGATACATGGAAGGCGCAATGGTGTGGTGCACTGCGCCCATGAACAGGGTGTAACCATCAGGCTGTGCTTTCGCTGCAATGCTGGCGCCCAGCGTGCCGCCGGCGCCACCGCGGTTGTCGATGATGAGCTGCTTGCCGGTGAGCTTGGAAAACTGACCCGACAGCGGCCGGGCAAACGCATCGGTACCGCCACCGGCCGGGAAAGGCACGATCACCGTGACCGGTTTGGTCGGCCAGCCCGACTGGGCACGGCTGTTGATGGCAAATAAGGCAACGCTGGCAGCCGTGGCGCGCAGCACGTCGCGCCGCGAACCCTTTAGCCCAAGGCTGAATGTCATTTTTTGTCTCCTGTCGTTGTTGAAATCAGAAATCCGGAATCAATGTTAAGTACACATTCAAATATACAAATCTTCCACGTCACCTGATACGGGGATTTTCCCCTGCGCAAGCATGGCGCGGTGCTTGTCCAGGCGCTTGAGATCGTAGAGGTAATTCACCATGAGACCATAGGACTGCTTGAGCCCTTTGGGCGATGGATCACCGGCCCAGTTGAGCCGCTCAACGCGGGCACCGTTGCCGAGGTGAAAGCGCGCTACCGCATCGATCGATTTGCCGTCGTCCAGCGCGCGGCCCAGGTAATGCGCCGCGCAGTGCAGCAGCATCTGGCGTACCGGCGATTTTTCATGCAGAGCCAGTGCGCCCTCTGCAGCGCTGAGAAAATGCCCTGCCCCCGGCGGTTCAAACCCGACAGCACGGCCCAGTGCCACACGCTCCTTCTCGCCCAGACTCTCCAGCATGGCCGCAGCGTTCTTGCCCAGCCAGCTTCTAAAGCCCGGAATCGGCGAGAGCGTGGCAAACGTCCTGAGCCGCGGAAATTCTTCCTTCAGGGTCTCAACGACACGCTTGATCAGCGAGTCCCCAAAGCTCACGCCACGCAGGCCGACCTGCGTGTTGCTGATGGAATAAAAAATCGCCGTGGTTGCCGTGTTCACGTCCACTGCGTCGGCCGACTCGTCAAGCAGCGGCGTGATGCTATGGGCCATCGCATCGACCAGCGCGACTTCCACAAAAATCAACGGATCGTCGGGCAGGCGGGGATGGAAAAAACCGTAGCAACGGCGGTCCGAATCAAGCCGGTTCTTCACATCGGCCCAGCTCTTGATGTCGTGCACCGCCTCGTACTTGATCAGCTTTTCAATCAGGGATGCCGGTGAATCCCAGCTGATGCGGCGCAAGTCCAGGAACCCCACGTCAAACCACGTGGAGAACATGTATTCCATCTCGACGTCCAGGGCGTGCAGGCGCTTGTCGGCCTTCAGGTAGGGCAGCATGTCGGCGCGCAAATCCACCAAAAACCGGATCCCCTCGGGGAACGCGCTGAAACGCTGAAGCAGGCGCCTGCGCGGCGACACCGTGGCACGCCGATAGCGCACCTCGGCCACGGCCTCGTCAGGGGTTCCGACAGCTGCGGCAAACTGGGCTTGCGCGAGTTTGACTTTTTGCCCGTCGGCGACGAACTGCTCGCTCATCAGGAGCCACATGTCGCGCCGCTCATTCAGGGCGGCGCTGGCGTACCACCCCGCAACGCCCTTGGCCCGGCGCCCACCTTCGACCTCGCTGACCTGCGGATCCACAATCGCCTTCAACTCCTCCAGCGTACGGCGCAAGACGCGCGGCGACAGGGCTTCCTCCTTTTGCCGCAGCGTGGCCTTGAGCCGCTCGCGGGTCGAGCGTCCTGCCGGCAAGGCCTCGGCCAAGGTTGCAGCCGCTATCTTTTTAGGAGCAGCCTGCGGGTTAGGTACGGCTACTTCGGGTGCTTTTGATGCTTTTTTCTCGCCCGCAAGACGCGACACACTACGGTTAAGCCAATCTGCCGCGCTCATGAGGCCACCCGCGAACGCTGGTTGCGGGCCAACTCGCGCAAGGCTTCGCGCTGGCGCGTCAAATGGGTGCGCATGGCGGCCTCGGCGCCTTCGCTGTCGCGGCTTTTCAGCGCGGCAAACACGGTCATGTGCTCGGACAGGCTTTGCGCCAGCCGGCCCGGCGCCTGCAGCGACTGCAAGCGTGCCAGCTTCAAAATCTTGCGCAAATCGGCAATCGCCTGCGCCAGCCAGCGGTTGTTGGCCAGCAAAATAATGGCCTCGTGAATCGCGAAGTTCGCCGCGTAATAGTCAGTGATGCGGCCGGCCTGCGCGTGGCTGGCCAGCCGCTCATGCAGCGTCGTGAGTGCCGCCAGATCGGCATCGCTGGCATTGCGCGCCGCCTCATAGGCACAGCGCCCTTCGAGCAGCGCGATCACCGGGAAAATATCGTCCAGATCCTGCTCGGTCACTTCATTGACGAAGCAGCCGCGCCGCGGCTCATGGCGCAGCAACCCTTCGGCGGTCAAGACCTTGAGAGCCTCGCGCAGCGGCGTGCGGGAGATTTCCAGCCGCTCGCACAGGGCAACCTCATCCAGAAAGCTGCCCGGCGCGAACTGGCCCGCAAATATCTGCTCGCGCAAGGTGGCGGCGACCTCCTGGTGCAATGAACTTTGGACAAGACGCATGGCAAGGGTTCCTCTGGGCTGAGTTGATATGAACACTGCAAATCACGGCTGTAATTTCATGTAATTACGCGTAATTATGAACAGGTCGACGCGTGACCGCAAGTCTTGTTTCATCCGGACAAACCCTCACCTCACCTCACTCCGGCGCCAGAAAATAGGATGGGAATGGTCGACAACCGGTGGCGATGGCGCCCATGGATAGCGACCGGGTCAAAGGGATCAAAGGCGAGCAACGGCCTCCCCGAGTTGGGCCAGCAGCTCCGGGACGAACCTGAGCCGCTTGGCCTCCTCCTCAAGCACCTTCCCGAACGCACGTTTTTTCAGGGCGGCGATATCGAAATCGCCGCGCCTGTTCGCCGGAACCGTGCCGTCCAGAATATCGAAGAGCCGGTCCACCGCATGGAGCCGGCCCCACAAATAGTCATTTTCACGGATCGACCGGCTGAGAAAACCGCCAAAGCCGGCGAATGACCCGCCTTGCAGAACACTCTTCTGATCATGGAGCCCGAAGGTGGTCGAATCTTCGGGGCTGATGCGGTCGATCAGAATCTCGTCGATCGGGCCCGCATCCAGTGACAGGGCACTGGCCGTTGGGCGCAGGATGATGTCCCAGTAAAGGTAGCCAAGATAGCCGGTGAGTATGGCAACACGCCACCGCTCAGCCATACGCAGGAGCAAGGGAGATGCCAGCACGGCATCCGTATTGTCCATTGTCCGCTCCATGTCGCACTCCTGGCCCAGCCTTTCAACCAGCTTTGAGATTTCATCAAGGTCTTCTTTGCCAAGAAAATCAACCGCGCCAGAATCAATGTTCAATTTTTCATGGGCAAACCTGCCGACGAACAACCTTCGGCACATGGAAACGGCCTGGCGACTCAAAAAATTCATGTCGTCATAAACCGACAACTCGTCAATGCATTTTTGTACTTTTATTTTCAACAGATCGAGCGACTGCGGATCGGTCGCACCGGAGCCATCCGCTGCAATGTTTTGGTAGAGGTCGTTGATTTCATGCAAGACAAAATTCAATCGCCTTTTTTTGTAGATGACACCAAAATTCCCGATGATTTTTCCGAAGCTCGGCAACTCGGAATACTCATGAACATGTTCCGGCATGGAGTAGGAAGCGGCGATGACCCCCTGATTTCTGGCCCACTCCTCGACAATCTCCTGGATCTGGCGCGCGTCCCGCGAATCGGCAGCGTACTGACAGGCGCTGACAATGAGCTGAACGAGAAAGTCCAGCCCCTCAAGGACCAGAGAACGCACCCAGGCGTCATAGACAATCGCTGTACCGGACAGGAGGTTCATGGATGAGAGCCGCCAGTGCCGCAAATCATCGGCCGTGAAGTTGCCTTTGAGACCGCCCGCGGTCATCTGCTCGATCATCCTCGCGACATGGGAGCGCGCGTCCAGGATGGCAGCCTTCAAGCGCCGGGCCTGCCGGTTGTACCGGCTGATCACGGCCAGTTCGTTGTAAACGGGATCGTGACGAGGCAGGTCCGAGAGCGCCGCGCGCAACGTGGCGAAAAAACCCGGAACGCCATTGCCGGACGCCGCTTTCTCGCGCCTGATGTGAGGGTCTATGAAGACGAGGCGGCGATCCACTTCACGGAAAGCGCCATGGGTGCGGATGGCCTCCACACAGGCCATGATGGGCTTGTTGTCGAGAACGCTGCCATCGACCAGTACCGCGTCTTCGGGATTTTCTCCCTGCTCAAGGTACCTGCGGAAATTGCGCGCCAGGAAGTGCGTGCGCGCCGGCCACGGCCTGCGGCGTTCTGCCAGAATGTCGTCGATCTCGCGGATCTGCGCTGGCGGAAAGGCCCCGGGGTACGAAGCCGACGCCCGGGCGGCAAAGGCAAGAGACGGGAGATTATCAACATCGAAATCGCTCTGCAGATGGCCGGTTCTGCGATGGTCCAGGCTGAAGCGAAGAACGTGGCGATGCTCCCTTTCATGCGCAACCGGCGGATCATGGATGAAGATGGGCCGGTCCAGCCCTCTGAAATCGGTCACGGTGACCAGAAGGTCAAGCCTGGCTCCCGTGGGCAACAGCGACTCCGAAGCCGAGCCGGTTTTCCCCATCGCCACCAGGCCATCCAGCATCAGCGCGGTCATGCGGCGACCGTCAAGCGGAGGCTTGAACCAGCGAGAGCGCAGGAAAATCGAGACCCGCTCCTTCATTTCAGCGTCGGCCTTCCCGGGTAGCAAGCCCTCGCGGTCGAGCCGGGTAAGCAGGGGACGCATGAGCGGCCAAAAATACCACTTACTCCAGAGTCGCGCCCTGGCCTCAGGCGCCAACAGATTGAGCATGTCGGCATCGGTCAGCCACATGTCCGTGATAGGCGCCAGACTCAGGTCATGGGCCAGCGCCGTAGCCAGGGCCACGCCGTTGATGCCTCCCGCGGAGGCTCCCGCTATGACGTCGACGATGACCCGAAGATCAATCTCCCGCCCAAGGGTTTCCAGAAATTCAAGGTAAATGTCTCCGGTCGAGCTTTCCGGCTCATCAGGGTAATAGTCGTGAAAGCCAGACGCTGCAGACGCTGCAGATGCTGATGTCTCGTCGCTTTCATAGGATTTATCCCTGTGGCAGATTTTTGACGCTCTGACCAGATTGAGGATTTCGCGATTAATACCGTGCTGGTAAATCGCCAGCGATACGCCGCCGAAGAAAACGACGGCCAACCGAAGTTCTTTTTCTTTCATCGCTGCGCTCGCTTTCAGCCCCCTGGCAACGGGCGGCGAAATCGGTACCCCGCATATCAGTCTGCCCCCCTGCGACCCAAAAAGCAACAGCCGGCGCAAACCGGCTGACCGGTCGCGCCGGCCTTCTCGCGCGAGGCGGGAGACTAGGGCCCGTTCACCCTACTCAGGCCACTCAGACCGTGCCGCCGGCGCCGAAGCAGCCCGCTGCGAAGCCCACCACCACAGCCAGGCGCCAGCAGCGATCATGGGCACACAAAGCCACTGGCCCATGCTCATGCCGAGGGCCAGAATGCCGAGAAAGTCGTCCGGCTCGCGGAAAAACTCGGCGATAAAGCGGAACACGCCATAGCCCACCAGGAAGGCCCCGGAGACCTGCCCCATCTTGCGCGGTTTGCGCGCATACAGCCACAGCAGCACAAACAGCAACAGCCCTTCCAGCAGGAACTGGTAGACCTGCGACGGGTGGCGCGGCAGCATGGAGCCGCTATTCCTGAACACCATGCCCCACGGTAAATCAGGCGAGCTGAAACGCCCCCACAACTCGCCATTGATGAAGTTACCCACCCTCCCCGCCGCCAGCCCCGTGGGCACGCAGGGCGCTACGAAGTCCATGACCTGCAGCCAGGGCCGCTGGCGCGTGCGCGCAAACCAGAGCTGCGACACCAGCACGCCCAGCATGCCGCCATGAAAGCTCATGCCGCCCTGCCAGACCGCCAGAATTTCGAGCGGGTGCGCCAGGTAGTAGCCCGGCTTGTAGAAAAGACAGTAGCCCAGGCGCCCCCCGACGACGACACCCATGACGCCCAGGAACAGGATGTCTTCGATGTCCTTGCGCGACCAGGCGCCGGGGCCGGTGATGGAGGCATAGGGTTCATGCCGGAGACGCCGGGTCGCCAGGAAAAAAAACAGGCCAAAAGCCGCCAGGTAAGTCAGGCCATACCAGTGAATCGCCAGTGGGCCGAGTTGCAGGGCAACGGGATTGATTTGAGGGTGAATCAGCATGGGTTGCCATTGTGCACGCAAGCAGGCTGCAAGTCGGGCATGTCGGGCAAGCGGGTGATTGGCACCAGCCGAGGCTCAGCTGTCCAACACCCGATAGAAGTAGGTGGTGTCGCACAGCCCCCCGTGCGGCAGCAGCGCGTAGCCGGGAATCACGCCGCAACGCTGCCAGCCGAGCCGGGCATAAAGCCGCTCGGCATCGCCGCTCGCGGTGTCGAGCACCAGCAGTGACTTGCCGCACTCGCGCCCCAGTTGCTCGGCCGCTTGCATCAACAGCGCACCCAGCCCCTGGCGCCGGGCCCGGCGGTACACCAGCATCTTCGACACATCAGCGCGGTGCGGTTGATTTTCGGGTTGGTCCAGCACCAGTTGCACAGTCCCCACGATGCCGTCGGCATCTTCGGCCACCAACAGGCCGCGTTCGCCCTGCGCTACGCCATCCGCCACGCGGCGCCAGAACGCCAGCGCCTTGGGCATGGACAAGGGGAGCATGTAGCTCACCGATGCGCCACCGTCGACACAGTCGATCAGCAGTTCGGCCAGCGCCTGCACCTGTGCGTCGGTCACGGCCAACAGCCGGCGAATGCGGGGGGTGGGGACTGGGGTGTTCATTGACATGTCATTTCCAGAAGGCGGCAACGGATGAAGGCAAAGTGGTGATCACGACGGCATAGCGCGCGGTCTTGCGAGTGGGGTTGTGGTAGCTCACAGGGCGGTCCAGCACCAGCGCCAGGCAGTCGCCGGTGCCAAGCCGATGCTGGTCGTCACCCACAGTGACTTCGATGGAGCCCTCGAGCACCCACACCTGCTGGTGAATCTGTGGCTCCCGGGCGCCGGTTTCGTAGGCCACACGCGCTTTGGCGGGAAACGACACCTCAACGATCTGGATGGGCGAGGCAACGCCGCTGGGAGATACGTTTCTTCGTACATAGCCGGAATGGGGATCCCGCCACGACAGCTGGTCGGCCAAACGCGCCACGGGATCTTGGGTGGGCTGGGGTGCCTCGAACAGTGATGCCAGCGGAACGTTCAGACCCGTCGCCAGTTTCTCAAGCAGCACGGCGGTTGGACTGCTTTCGCCCCGCTCAATCAGCGAGATCATGGAGCGGCTAACCCCACAGTGCGTGGCCAGGGCATCAAGCGAGAGGCTGCGAGCTGCCCGCAAATCCCGCACGCGCTGCGCAATGCGGTCGTTCAAGCTGGCTGACTTTTGTTCTTTCATGATGGAATTATTTTCCATCATATTGGATTTCAGGTCAACCGAATCGAACTACTGCTTCACTGCGCAATAACGCGGCGTTGTTCGTTGTTGAGTGTGCAGTTCGAAGGCGTTGCTTACTTGTTAGCCAGCTACATTTTTGGTAGCAATTTTGGTCAATTCCCCTGCAACTGCCGGAAAATCCTGCCAAACAAGCCATTCATGATCTCCACGATCGGCGCCTGCGCCGGCGGAGCGGGCCGCGGGCGCGGAATGTCGAATTCGGCGTTCTGGTCTAGCCAGCGGTTGCGAAACCCTTGCTGAAAAACTTCGCCCACCATGGGCAGCGCGCTGCGGGCGCCCTGCCCCCAGGCGCCCATCGTCACGCTGTTGTCGTTAAAGCCGACCCGGGCGCCCGCCACCAGTTGCGGGTTCATCATGATGAACCAGCCGTCGGTGTTGTCTTGCGTGGTGCCGGTCTTGCCGGCCACGTCGGCCTGGATGCCATAGCGCTGGCGAATGGCCACGCCCGTGCCCTCGTCAATCACTCCCCGCATGGCGTTCACCAGGGTCAGCGCCTGCGCACGCGGCATGGCCAACTCGCGCTCCCTGACGGGCTCGAACTGTTCGAGTAGCCGGCCGTTGCGGTCTTCCACCCGCAGCACCAGCACCGGCGACATGTAGCTGCCGCCATTGGCAATGGTGCCGTAGGCGGTAACCATCTCCAGCAGCGTGACGGGGCTGGTGCCCAGCGCGAGTGACGGCACCAGGTCCAGCTTGCTCTGCCGCACCCCCATGGCCTGCGCCAGCGCCCCTACTTTGGCGGGCCCCACTTTCTGCATCAGCTGGGCCGTGATGGTGTTTTTGGAATACACCAGCCCGTCGCGCAGGGTGGTGGGCAGGCCGGTGGGCGGCGTCGCATCGCTGGGCGTCCACACCTCGCCGCCTTGCTGCGAGATGGCCACAGGCTGGTCAATCAGGGTGTCCAGCGGGTCCAGCCCCAGCATGAAGGCCGCGCCATAGACAAAGGGCTTGAAGGTCGAGCCCGGCTGGCGCCGCGCCTGGCTCACATGGTCAAACTGCTCCTGCGCAAAGTCGCGGCTGCCCACCCAGGCCCGCACGGCGCCGTTGCGCGGGTCGAGCGCGAGGAAGCCGGCCTGCAGCACGGGACGCTCCTGCCCCGCCTTGCGCCGGCCGTCTGCCAGCGTTTGCAGTTGCGCCATCTGCCGCGCCACCGCCTGGTTGGCCGCCTTCTGGATCTTGGCGTCAAGCGTGGTGCGCACCCGCAGGCCGTCTGCATGAATGTCGAAACCCCTGTGGTCGGCCCAGGCAATCAGCCATTTGCGCAAATGCTGGGCCACGTGCGGCGCCGGGCCCAGCGCCTCGGTCTGCCGCTCAAAGTCCAGCCGCAGCGGCCGCCTGGCCAGCGCTTCAACCCGGGCCGGGTCGAGCTTGCCGTGTTTGGCCATCTGCGCCAGCACCAGGTTGCGGCGCTGCACGGCGCGCTCCGGATTCAACACCGGGTTGTAGTAACTCGTGCCCTTGAGCATGCCGATCAGCGTCGCGCTCTCCAGCACGTCGAGCTTGTCGGCCGACTTGTCGAAATAAGTGCGCGCGGCCATTTCGATGCCGAAGGCGTTGTAGAGAAATGGCACGGTGTTGAGATAGGTCTCGAGGATCTCGCGCTTGGAATACACCGCCTCGATCTTCAGCGCGGTGATCGCCTCCTTGACCTTGCGCGTGATGCTGGCGGCGCGGCCGATTTCTTCAGGGTAAAGGTTGCGCGCCAGCTGCTGCGTGATGGTCGAGCCACCCTGCAGGTTGCCCGACAAAGTGCTGAGCACCGCCCCAGCCGTGCGGCGAAAGTCAATGCCGTGGTGCTCATAAAAGCGGTGGTCTTCGGTGGCGATCAAGGCGTTCACCACATAGGGCGAAATCTTGTCCAGGGTGACCCACTGCCGGTTGATGCGTTTGTATTCGGCCAGCACCGTGCCGTCAGATGCCAGCAGCACCGAGGGAGCTTCAGACTTGGCCTTGCGCAGGTCGCCAATGCCGGGCGTGAACGGAATCAACACCAGCACGTACAGCAGCATGAGTACGGGCAGCACCAAAGCCGCCCGCACGGGATGCCGCCTGACGGCACCCATCAGGCGGCGGGCCTGTTCAGTGGCGAAAGTGGCTGCGCGGTGGAGGGCCGGGGTCATGGACCAAGTTTAAGGTGACAGTCAACCCAGTTTGTAACTTTGCCGACCCTCCGGGGTTACATCTGGCTGCAGTCTCGTGGGATGGTCGCCATAAGCTACTTTTAATAGCGAGAAGAACTCACCGGCGCATCAATCTGCAGTTGCCGCCAGGCAGTGCAGAGACAATAATACGGCGCGGGACCTCCAATCCCAATACGGCAGCGGCAACTCGATCAACGAGGAGGAAACCGATGATGCGTATAGAAGAAAAAGAAGAACAACAGGGCGCCGCACGGCATGTGCGACACACGGCCTGCGCCCCCTACCCCCGTTACCCCCGTTATCCCCGTATCCCATGACTCCCGACGCCGCCCCCCTCGCGCTGGTGGTGGACGACCTGCCGGTGACCCGCCTCCTGATGAAGCGGGCGCTGGAGCGCCTCGGCTGCGCTCCGGTACTGGAGGCCGCCGACGGGATCGCGGCGCAAGCGATTTTGCGCGAGCACCCGGATGTTGCGCTGGTTCTGACGGACATCATGATGCCCAGGATGAACGGGCTGGAGCTGCTGCGCTGGGGGCGCGAGGCGGCGCCGGGCACCATCTGGATCGTCCTCTCCGGGCTGGACACCTTCGACTCGGCGGTGGCGGCGATCCGGCTCGGGGCGTTCGACTTCCTGGCGAAGCCGCCGCGGATGGAAGAGCTGGAGGTCTCGGTGCGCAACGCGCTGGAGCGGCGGCGGCTGCTGGCGGAGCAGGCGCGGCTGCACGCGGAGCTGCAGCGAAAGGTGCAAGAGCTGGAGGAAAAGTCGGAGCTGCTGCGGCGCGACCTGGAGCGGGCGGAGGTGATCCAGCGTGCGCTTCTGCCGGGCAGCCCGCCGCTGGTGGAGAGCTACTGCGTCCAGGCAGTCTACCGGCCGGGACAGCACGTGGGCGGCGACCTCTATGACGTGGTCCGTCTCGGCGAGCGGCACCTGGCCTTCTACCTGGCGGACGCCACCGGTCACGGCGTCACCTCGGCGATGCTCTCGGTGCTGTTCAAGCAGCGGCTGGTACTGGTGGACCCGGAAACGGGCCGCGCACTGGCGCCGGCGGCGGTGCTGGACGCGGTGAACCGCGCGCTCTGCCAGTCGATCGAGGCGCCGGGGCTCTTTGTGACCGCCGTCTTTGGCCTGCTCGACACGGTGGAGGGTAGCGTGACGCTGGCCTCCGCGGGGCACCCGCCCGTGCTGCACGTGCGCGAGGGCCGGGAGACGCGCCTGATCCGGCGCACGGGGCCGGCGCTGGGGCTGGCGCTGGATGCGCGCTTCCAGGAGGAGCGGCTCCAGCTGGCGCCGGGCGATCGAATGCTCCTCTACACCGATGGGCTCCTCCCGTCGGGGACGGAGCAGGAGCTGGAACGGCTCAAGCGGGTGCTCTCCATGCCGCTCTCCGGCGCGCAGGAGATGCTGGGAGAGCTGCGCGGTGGCGCCGCCGCGGACCCGGACCCGGACGACGTGACCCTCCTCCTGATCGACGCGCACGCCGGCCTCTCCTCGTTCGACAACGGCGCCGCGAGCCCCAACCTGGCCGGCTCGGGCGCGGCGCGGCCGGGCGGCGAGGTCGTCTTCTACGGGGAGACGGAGGACGCCGTGCACCTCGCGCTGCGCGGCCGGGCCACCTGGATGCACTGCGACGCCTTCTACGAAACCGCGCGTGCCGTACTGGAGGAGGGGCGGCCGCTGGTGCTGGACCTCTCCGGCTGCGACTACCTGGACAGCACCTGCCTCGGCACGGTGCACGAGTTGGTCGGCCGGGGCCGCGTGGTGCTCGCGGGGGTGACGCCTGCGGTGCGCGCGCTCTTCGAAGAGCTGAGCATGGATAGGGTGCTGGCCGGCATCCGCGAGGACATTACCGCCGTGCCCGAGCTCTACGCGCTGAGCACCCGGCACGACGACCCGGCGGCGTGGCGTGAGCGGATTCTGCACGCGCACGAGGCGCTCTCGGGGCTGAGCGAGCACAACCGCGAGGAGTTCCGGGGGGTGGTCGAGTCGCTGCGCGGGGAATTGGGCGGCGGATGATCGCCTACGCAGATCCCCGCCTGGTCCGCGCGCCGATGAACCCGCTCCTCAAGCAAGGTGCGGCCGGCACCGCGACTTCAACAAAACCCGAGCCGGCGGCCCCTCAGCCCTGCCGCTTCAGCGGCTGCCAGCCCGCGAACTTGGGGTAGTGCCGCTGCACCACCGGGCCGTCGAAATCCCAGGCGATGCATTTGCCCAGGTGGTAAGGCGGCGCAGCGTTTTCAGGCTCGGGCAGGCCGGCTTGCCTGCGCAGGCGGTCGCGGTAAGCGGGAATGGTCTGGTAGGCCGCGGTCGCCATGTTGAACAGCAACTCGCGCAGGTGCGTGCAACCCTTGATGCCGCCCAGCGCCCGCTCGATGGCCTGGCGCCAGCCCGGCCCCATGGTCACACCCACCATCTGCTGCATCGGGTCATTGCCCTGCTGGCATTCGCCAAAGGGCGTGTGGTCCATCGAACTGGCGATCTCGCGGATCGTCAGGGTGTCATCCACCGTCGCCCTAATCGCCATGCCGTGAAGTGGCGTGCCCGGCGGCAGTTCGCCCTGTTCAAAGCGGTCCAGCGCATAGGTCTTGGTGTCGGTCAATTCAGCCTCGATGTCCCACAGGCCGTCCTCGCGGTGATAGCCGCGAAAGACGACGGCGCGCGTGTGCAGGTGGGATCGGGCTTGGGGTGCGGGGAGTGGCATAAGAGACTTCGTTGGACGGGAAAGTATGATTTTCCCAGAATGCCCGCACTGGTGCAGCCAGCCGCCAGGTTCCCGGGCTGATCGATCAGTGAGAGAGGAAAACCGCCATGCCTTACCTGCAACTTGACGTCAACGGCCGTTACCCCGTGGACCAGAAGAAGGCCCTGGCCCGCAAGCTGTGCGACAGCTACGCCGCCATGATGAAGGTGGACATCCGCCGCATCAGCATTGCCATCCGCGAATGCGGCGACGGCGGCGTGTGGCGCACCATCGACGGCGAGCCCACGCCGGTCTCGGTGCTGATGTGCGACATCCGCAAGGGCCGCCCGCCCGAGTTGCGGATGGAGCTGGCCAAGCAGCTGATCAACGACTGCGTCGAAGTACTGGGCCTGCGCGAAGACCGGCTGAACGTGGAGTTCACCCAGCACACGGGCGACGAGATGTACCACCCGACGCTGGGCGGCTACAGCCCGGAGTGGTCGGCGGACGAGGGATAGTGCGTTTCGATACAAGCTGCACCGAGCGGGGTGGGTCTGGCCTTCGTTTTCCTGTGGTTCTGTTCGCCCTGACACTGGCGGTAAGCCCGGCGCACATCTACATGCTGCTGCAGCCCGGGGGGTTTCCTTCTGTGCCGTACTGGCGCTGGTATTACGGCTGCCAGTAGAGGTGGCGTTGCTGACGCTGATTGCATGAAAAACTTACACGGCTCGGCTATTGGAGATCAATTGGAATTTGACCCCGAATACTTAGGTTTCAACGATCACTGGAGTCGGTGAGGTAGCGGTAAAACCGGCAGTGAGGGCGTTGTCCCCCGATCGAGGGATGGGCCTGCTGGCAAATTTCTTCTAGACTCACCTAATCGCGACTGCCAGGGATCAGGCTGTGCTCCCACCACCTGGAGCGCGAACGCGGAGTCATATCAATGAGAAGGCCACCGTACTTAAACCACATATCCATGCAGCATGGGGGGAAAGGTATCCCCTATGGAGGTTCTGGTATTCTGCGAGAGGACGGAGACGCAAACTATGGCTTCAAAGACCTAAAGTCGAAGCCCGAGCTGCTAGTCTCAATTCCAGAACTCTCACGCGACCGCGCACTGATGGACTTAGTCTGCGCGATCAACCTCGAGGAAACTGGCCTATTCTCCGTTGGCTGTGTAAGCGATCAGACAAAAGATGAGAGCGGCTTTCGCGATTCGGGCTATGTTGAGATTTGCATCAACTCAGCGTCCGCAATCTCTGATGCTCGTTCGTATTTCACACTTTGGTTCCACTTCGAGAACCTGCTTCACCAAAGCGCATTCAATGCGCGAGTGGCGTTTGACTGGGAACTCGAACTGGCTACGTTCTATGAGATCGACGTGACTGGCTTCACCTGTTCGATCTTTGTCAATACGGACTACTCGAAGACCAAGGAAGAGGCCGATGCCAATTGGTCCGCCGCTTTAGCGATCTTGGCAAAGTTCTTGAGTAGCGTCCCGCAAGCACGCACAGATCAGCTCTTTAGGCCACCTAGCCCGTCGCAGCGGGGCGCAGATCCATTGAAGTCGCCCCCACCCCTTAATTGAGAGATGGCATTCATGAACGCCGCTGAAACTGTCCTTGCCGCCCTGGGCGGGGCCACCATCTTGGTCGGTGCTGCGGCTTGGCTGGCCCGATCGCTGATTGGTCAACTCTTGTCGAGGGATCTGGAGAGCTTTAAGTCTGAGCTCTCCTCAGCTACCGCCGTCTCCGTTGAGAGAACGAAACACGAGCTGCAGCTCGCCGCACAAGAGCGAAACCTCTTGCTGACGAAGCTGCATGAAAAACGGGCGCAGGTGATTGCGGAACTGTATGGGCTTCTGGTGGAGGCACAGTGGGCCGCGCAGGACTTCGCATCTCCTATGGAATGGGCAGGCGAGCCGAACAAGCGCGAAAAGTACGCTACTGCTCTGACCAGGGCTACCGACTTCTATCGATTTTTTGATAAGAATCGGATATACCTGCCGAAGGATTTGTGCTCGAATCTCGACGAGTTCCTGAGGGCGATGCGATCGAAGGTTATTGGGTTCGGCGTTTACCTATCGCGAGAGGAAGAGCACATGGCCGACGCCGCTATAGAGAAGAAGCACGACGCTTGGGGCAAAGCATCCACCTACTTCGACGAAGAAGCGCCAAAGACACGTGAGGCGCTTGAAGCAGCACTCCGCCATCTCATTGGCGTTGTGGAGCGCGGTAACACGTAAGGCTGGTAAGCAATGAACTCCGACGAACTCACAGTCCGGCACTACCTGAAGTCTCGCTTCGAGACAACGTTTGAAGAAAGAGTGCAACGTGCGCTTGAAGTCCGTCAGCAATCCATCGTTCCTCATCATCACTTCACTTGGGCGTCAACCGAGTGCATCTATCTTTACCGGGACGGCTACTTCATGGCTACTGCGATGGCAACGCAAGCGCTGAATGAAGGGCTCATTCGCTTCATCACTGAACGAAACGGTATCCCTCCGAATCAAGAGCCCGGTGTGCTCGTCGATCTATTCGCTAGCAAGAACATCATTTCGACTGCTTGCGCCGACGCTATGCGCCGCATTCTGCGAAGCTTTCGCAACGACTTCCACCACCTCAACCCGTCCATTTCGAAGGTTCCAGTCCAAGCGATTGCGAAGCGCAATATCGAAGACATTGCCTCCATTGAAAAAGAGATATTTGAGCACTCTTACCAAGACGGGAAGATCAACCCTAGGCACGAGAAATACTGGGACGTCACGCCTCAAGGCACGATGCTGGTTAACTTACGCCCTGGATGACATGACGCCCAACCCATCAATCCACCGGAGCTGCGCAAGAAGCCGCGCAGCCCGGTGATTTCAGACGTTGAACGACTGCTACCCCCGGCAATATCTCCGTGGAACGTAATACCTTTTTGGGAGCGGTACTTACCGTTCTGGGTGGCAGGGCCGACCTCTACCGGTAGCGGTCGCACTCATGCTTTCGTCTAAAAGGCTTAGATCCGTTAAGACAGTCCGCCGCGCCGTCATTTACCATCCAATAAACATCCACTTGGATGGTGTTAAGATGGCCAAATGCCAAAACCCAGCAAAACATCGCAAATTGCAACGCCCAAGCCGGTCGACGAAAAGATCACGATCAACCTCGGCTGTGTTGACCTTGGCCAGATTGACTTGCTGGTGCAGGAAGGGTTTTACGCGAACCGGACCGACCTGATCCGCACGGCAATTCGCAACCAGCTCACCACGCACAGCGAGGTCGTGCGCCAGGTCGTTTCGCGCAAGACGCTGGTGCTGGGAATCCAGCACTACACCGAGGCGGACCTGCTGGCCGTGCAGGCGGCCGGGGAGAAGTTGCAGATCCGCGTGCTGGGGCTGGCCACGATCGCGCCCGAGGTATCGCCCGCGCTGGCGCTCGCCACCATCGAATCGCTGACCGTGCTGGGCGCCCTGCATGCAAGCCCCGCCGTCAAAGCCGCGCTCGTGCAGCGTATCCGCTAATACAGCGAATACAGCGAATACAGCGAGTCAACGAATCCACGAATCGAACCGAAAGAAGCTGATGACCCCTGATTTTCAACGCCTGATGAAGGATGCCGCCCAGCTCACCCGTGCGGGCGACCTGCAAGCCGCCACTGCCGCAATCCAGGCCGCGCTGGGCGGCGGTGTGGCAGCAGCAACAGCAGCCGCACAAGACCTGCGCGACGTGATCGACGTTGCGGCGCGCGAGGTGACCGACTCCGCGCGGGCATTTGACGACGAGGCGCCACTGGCGCCGGTCCGCGACGCACTCGACGCAGGCCGCTTCATTGCCGGCAGCCATGGCGACGCGTCGGGTCACCGGGACTTCAAGCTCTACATTCCGCCGGGCGCCGGCGAGCGCCCGTTGCCGCTGGTCGTGATGCTGCACGGCTGCACCCAGAACCCGGACGATTTTGCGGCGGGCACCGCCATGAACGATGCGGCGCTGGCGCAGGGCTTTTTTGTACTGTACCCGGCGCAGTCGCAGCAGATGAATCCGCAGCGATGCTGGAACTGGTTCAAACACAGCCACCAGGCCCGCGGGCGCGGTGAGCCGGCGCTGCTGGCCGGCATGACGCGCGAGGTGATGGCGCGCCATGCGATTGACCCGAACCGCGTCTATGTGGCGGGCCTGTCTGCGGGCGGCGCCATGGCCGCCATCCTGGGCGACGCCTACCCTGACCTGTATGCCGCGGTGGGCGTGCACTCGGGGCTGGCGGCCGGCATCGCAACAGACCTGTCGTCGGCGCTGGGCGCGATGAGGGGTGGCGGCACCCAAGTGCGCGCCGATGCAAGCGGCGTGGCGACCATCGTTTTTCACGGCGATGCCGATACCACAGTGCACCCAGGCAACGGCGAGCAGGTCATCACGGCCAGTGTTGGCACGGCGGCCGCTGTCGAAGTCGAACAACTGAAAGGAACTGACGGCCGCGCGACCACGCGCCGCGTGCACCGCGCAGACGATGGCTCGGTGGTGGCCGAGCACTGGCTGGTGCACGGCGCGGCGCACGCCTGGTCCGGCGGCAGCGCAGAGGGTTCATATACCGATGCCCGTGGGCCGGATGCCAGCGCCGAGATGGTGCGGTTTTTTCTGGAGCATCCGCACCGCCAGGCACATTAAGGGCCCGTTCAGTTCATAACCTGCATAAGCCTGTCCTGACCTTGTCGAAGGGTCGAAGTGACGAAGCCCTTCGACCAGGCTCAGGGCGAACGGTAGCGAAGTGCCTTCAAGATTTATGAAAATCTCAATGACGCAAGTGGGCTATAAAGTGAAGGGCTGAAGAACGCAGCCTGCGAATCACGGAGACACCATGCCCACCAAAATCTCGGACATCCACATCGCCCAGGCCGATCCGCTGCCGGAGCCCCGGCTGCTGCGTGACGAACTGCCGACGGGCGACACCGAAGCCGAATTCATCGCCGCGTCGCGCGCCGCCACCCGCAACATATTGCGCGGACTCGATGACCGGCTGCTGGTGGTCGTGGGCCCCTGCTCTATCCACGAGCCCGAGTCGGCGCTCGAGTACGCTGCGCGGCTGCGCCAGGAAGCAGCGCGCCTTGGCGAATCGCTGCTGCTGGTGATGCGCGTTTACTTCGAAAAGCCGCGCACGCGCATGGGCTGGAAGGGCCTGATCTATGACCCGGGGCTAGACGGCCAGGGCGACATTGGCGAAGGCCTGCGCCATGCGCGGCGCATTTTGCTCGAATGCGCGCAGCTGGGCGTACCCGCGGCCTCTGAAATCCTGGACCTGGTGACGCCGCAGTATTACGCCGAGCTGCTGACCTGGGGCGCGATTGGCGCCCGCACGGTAGAAAGCCCGCTGCACCGGCAGATGGCTTCGGCCCTGTCGGCGCCCGTGGGTTTCAAGAACGCCACCAACGGCAGCGTGGGCGCGGCCATTGATGCCATCCACGTCGCCGCCCAGCCGCACCGCTTTCCGACCATCTCGCTCGAAGGCCGGGCCATGGTCATCACGACCACCGGCAACCCCGATGGGCACCTGGTGTTGCGCGGCGCCAGTGATGGACCGAACTACGATGCCGCCAGCGTCCAGCGCGCCACCGAAGCCCTTGAGAAATCCGGCCTGCCGCCCCGTCTGGTGATTGACTGCAGCCACGGCAACAGCAACAAGGACTATTCCCGGCAGCCCGCCGTGGCGGCCGACATTGCGCAGCAGGTGGCCGGCGGCTCGACCGGCATCTGCGGCCTGATGATTGAAAGCCACCTGGTCGAGGGCCGGCAGGACATCGTCGATGGCCGCAAGGGCCTGCACTATGGGCAAAGCGTGACCGACGCCTGCATCGGCTGGGAGGCGACCGTGGCCGTGCTGGAGCAGCTGGCGGCGGCCGTGCGCCAGCGCCGGGCGGGCGCCATCAAGTAATTTGCCGGCGCGCCTCCCGGCGTATAGGATGAGCAGCATGAGCCTCATGTTGCGCGCGCTGACCCTTTGCGTCGCCCTGGCCACCCTGGCCGCCCCGGGCACGATGATGGCTGCGCAGCCGCTGCCTGTGGCCGGGCCGCCTACGCCACTAACTCCACCTACTATTACGCGGCTGCAGGCGCGCAAGGCGATCGAGCACTCCGAGCCCGCCGTCCGGCGCGCTGCCGTCGTGCGCCTGGGCGAAGTCGGCGTCATGGCCGATGCCGACCGGCTCGTTGCCCACCTGGGAGATGATGACGCGCCGGTGCGCGAACTCGCCGAAGCTGCGCTGTGGCAGATCTGGAGCCGCTCGGGCGACCGCGCGATCGATGCCCTGCTCCTGCGCGGCGTCCAGCAGATGGAAGCGCACCAACTGGTCGAGGCGGTGGCCACGTTTTCAGAGGTCATCCGCAGAAAGCCCGCCTTTGCCGAGGGCTGGAACAAACGTGCCACCGCTTACTACTTGCTTGGCCAGTACGAGCTGTCGATCAAAGACTGCGACGAAGTCATGAAACGCAACCGCCACCATTTCGGGGCGCTCTCGGGCTATGGGCAGATCTACCTGGCGCTGGGTGACCCCGACCGCGCCCAGCCCTACCTTGAGCGCGCGCTGAAGGTGAACCCGAACATGGCTGCGGTGGCGGCGACCATCCTGATGATCGAGCGGCACCGCGAGGCAAGGCTGCGCCGCACGATCTGAATCCAGCCCCTTTGCGGCTACTTCGCAAGCAGGCCATCCATTGCAGGCATGCGCCCTAAAATGGTCCGCTCACCGTCAACAAGCCCCTGGAGCCCGCGATGATCGTCGAACGCATCTGGACCGGTAACGCCTACCGCAACTTCAATTACCTGATCGCCTGCCCCGAAACCGGCGAGGCACTGGCCATCGACCCGCTGGACCATGAAAAGACGCTGGCCACCGCCAAGGTCAAGGGCTGGCAGATCACGCAGATTCTCAACACCCACGAGCACCACGACCACACCGGCGGCAACGCGGCCGTGATTGCGGCCACCGGCGCCAAATTGATCGCCCACCACAAGGCCGGCGGGCGTATTGCGGGCGTGGACCGGGGCGTGAAGGCCGGCGACGTGATCAAGGTCGGCAAGACCGTCGAGCTGGAATGCCTGGACACGCCCGGCCACACGATGTGCCACATCTGCCTGCGCTCGCACACCGACCAGCCGGCGCTGTTTTCGGGCGACACGCTGTTCAATGCGGGCGCCGGCAATGTGCACAACGGCGGCGACGTCAACGCGCTGTATGCCACCTTTGAGGAACAGCTGGCCCGGCTGCCGGACAACACCCTGGTCTATCCGGGCCACGACTACATCGAGAACAACCTCCGGTTCACCCTGGCGCGCGAGCCCGACAACACCACCGCGAAAGCCCTGTTGCCCAGCGTGACTGACCATGAGCCCGCGAAGTCGGCCGTTACCACGCTCGCGCAGGAAAAGCTGATCAACACCTTCTTGCGCCTGAACAGCCCCAGCCTCATTGCCAAACTGCGCGAGAGCTTTCCCGACCTGCCGGACGAACCCGATGCGAAGACGGTGTTTACCAGGCTGCGGGAGCTGCGCAACCAGTGGTGACCGGAGGAATGACAGACACGCCAGGCACAACAGACACGAGCCGCAACATGCAGCAGGACCAGCATCTCAGGACACGCATCGAGGAGACGCTGCGCGCCTTCACGCTGCAGGTGGCCGCGCGCGACCAGCAGCATGCGGCGGCGGTGGCCGTGGTCATCACGGACGAAGGCCATGGCGCCGAACTGCCGGGTTTCCCGCAGCATGCGGCGTGGAGCACCCAGGCGGCCCTGCTGCTGACGCGGCGCACCCGCCACCTGCGCAAGCATGCGGGGCAATGGGCGCTGCCCGGAGGGCGCATCGACGCCGGCGAAACAGCAGAGCAGGCGGCCCTGCGCGAATTGGCCGAAGAGGTGCACCTGGAACTCGATGCCAGCTCCATCCTGGGCCGGCTCGATGATTTTGTGACCCGCTCGGGTTTTGTGATCACGCCGGTCGTCGTCTGGGCCGGCGCGGCGCAGCACATTCGGCCCAATCCGGCCGAGGTGGCCAGCATTCACCGCATTCCCATCGCGGAGTTTCTGCGCGCGGACGCACCCATGCTGGCCGATGAAGGACACGGCGCGCATCCGGTGCTGCGCATGCCGGTCGGCGACCACTGGATTGCGGCGCCGACGGCGGCGATCATCTACCAGTTTCGCGAGGTCTGCATCGAGGGGCGGCCCACCCGTGTGGCGCATTTCGAGCAGCCGGCGTTTGCCTGGAAATAGGCGCCGACACTCCGCCGACAACCCGCCCACAGCCCACCGACAGCCGCGCCCTCACAGCGCGAGCCGTCCGCGCTGCCCGCCCGGCGAACGCTTTCAACCCGGCGCAAACGCCATGAACCGCTGCAATGCAGGACTGGCCGCCCCGGCAGCCCACACCAGGCTCGTCTCACAGCCCGGCACCACCTGCCCCTTGCCCCTTTTGAGTTCCCGGTACACCACGCCCGGCCGCTGGAACTGCCGCACACTGTCGGGCACCCAGGCCACGCCCAGGCCTGCGGATACGAGATTGACGATGGTTTGCATCTGGATGGCCTCCTGGGCCACGCGCGGCAGATGGCCAGCCGCGTGGTACAGGGCAAAAATCGCGTCGTAGAGCGAAGGCAGGATGTGCCGCGGAAAAATCACCAGCGGCTGCTCCAGCAAGTCCTGCAGTACCAGCCCGGGCTTGCCAGCCAGCGCGCTTTGTTCCGGCACGGCCAGCACCAGCGGATCCTGCGAGATGCGCCGGCAAACCAGGCCGGGGGGTGCAAAGCCGGGCGAGTGCAGCATGAAGCCGGCGTCGATCTCGCCGCGCTCCAGGGCCTGAAGCTGCACATCGCCGGTGGCCTCAATCAGCTCCAGCTGCACCTTGGGATAGCGCTCGCGAAAGGTCCGCACCCAGCGCGGCAGCAAATCAAAACCCACCGTTGACACAAAGGCCAGCCGCAAGCGCCCTGCTTCGCCATCGGCCGTGGCGCGCGCATACACGGGCAAGGCCTGGGCACGCGCGAGCAGGTCGCGCGCCTCGGGCAGCAGCGCGGCCCCCGCCGCGGTCAGCCGCACGCTGCGCTTGGTGCGGTCGAACAGCTTCAGGCCCAGCATCGCCTCAAGATGGGCAATGGCCTGCGTCAGCGGCGGCTGGGTCATGTTCAGGCGCAGGGCGGCACGGCCGAAATGAAGCTCGTCGGCAACGGCTGCAAACTGGCGCCACAGGCGAAGCTCGATCAAGGGAGGGTTGCGGGATTCGCCACCTACGGCAGGAACGGAATGAGCTGAATGAGCGAAATGGGCTGAATCTGTCATATGCCATACATATTAATACAGCACAAATAATGGATTGGAAAGAATCAATCAAAACACGCATACTCGGCTTTCCGGTAGAAATATCCTCGCGTATATCCTCGCGTATATCCTCGCGTATATCCTCACGTATATCCTCACGTATAGCCCCACGTACTCCGCCCTGCCCGCATGTGACATCCGGCGCGGCAACAACCTCACAACCTCACGAGACATCCATGGAAACCAAGACCATTCAGCTCAATCCCCGCAGCAAAAACATCACCGAAGGCAAATCGCGCGCGCCCAACCGCTCGATGTACTACGCCATGGGCTATGAAGAGGCCGATTTCAAGAAGCCCATGGTTGGCGTGGCCAACGGCCACAGCACCATCACCCCCTGCAACAGCGGCCTGCAAAAGCTGGCAGATGCGGCCATTGCCGGCATCGAAGAAGCCGGCGGCAACGCCCAGGTGTTCGGCACGCCCACCATTTCCGACGGCATGGCCATGGGCACCGAGGGCATGAAGTACTCGCTGGTGAGCCGCGAAGTGATCTCCGACTGCATCGAAACCTGCGTGCAGGGCCAGTGGATGGACGGCGTGCTGGTGGTTGGCGGCTGCGACAAGAACATGCCCGGCGGCCTGATGGGCATGCTGCGCGCCAACGTGCCGGCCATTTATGTCTACGGCGGCACCATTTTGCCGGGCAGCTACAAGGGCAAGGACCTTAACATCGTCAGCGTGTTTGAAGCCGTCGGCGAAAACGCAGCGGGCCGCATGAGCGATGAAGACCTGCTGCAAATCGAGCGCCGCGCCATTCCCGGTACCGGCAGCTGCGGCGGCATGTACACGGCCAACACCATGTCCAGCGCTTTTGAGGCGCTCGGCATTTCGCTGCCCTACTCCAGCACCATGGCCAATCCGCACGACGAGAAAATGAACTCGGCCAAAGAGTCCGCCAAGGTCCTGGTCGAGGCCATCAAGAAAGACATCAAGCCGCGCGATATCGTCACGAAAAAAGCCATTGAAAACGCGGTCGCCGTGATCATGGCCACGGGCGGCTCGACCAATGCCGTGCTGCACTTTCTGGCGATTGCGCATGCCGCCGGGGTGGACTGGACAATCGACGACTTCGAACGCGTGCGTCAGAAAACGCCGGTGCTGTGCGACCTGAAGCCGTCCGGCAAATACCTGGCCGTGGACCTGCACCGCGCCGGCGGCATTCCTCAGGTCATGAAGATCCTGCTGGCGGCCGGCCTGCTGCATGGCGACTGCCTGACGATCACCGGCCAAACCATTGCCGAGGTGCTGAAGGATGTGCCCGACGCGCCGCGCGCCGACCAGGACGTGATTCGCCCCATCAGCAACCCCATGTATGCCCAGGGCCATCTGGCCATCCTGAAGGGCAACCTCTCGCCTGAAGGCTGCGTGGCCAAAATCACCGGTCTGAAAAACCCGGTCATGACGGGCCCGGCCCGCGTATTTGACGACGAGCAGTCGGCGCTGGCCGCCATCCTGGCCGGCAAAATCAAGGCGGGCGACGTGATGGTGCTGCGCTACCTCGGCCCCAAGGGCGGTCCGGGCATGCCTGAAATGCTGGCGCCCACCGGTGCGCTGATTGGTGCCGGGCTCGGCGAAAGCGTGGGCCTGATCACCGACGGCCGCTTCTCCGGCGGCACCTGGGGCATGGTGGTTGGCCATGTGGCCCCCGAAGCCGCCGCGGGAGGCAACATCGCCTTCATCAACGAGGGCGACTCCATCACCATTGACTCAAAACAGTTGCTGCTGCAACTGAACATCAGCGACGCGGAGCTGGAAAAACGCAAGGTCGGCTGGAAGGCGCCGGCACCGCGCTACAACCGCGGCGTGCAGGCCAAGTTTGCCTTCAATGCCTCGAGTGCCAGCAAGGGCGCGGTGCTGGACGACTATTGATGCCAGCTGACCTGTAAAACAAAAAAAGAGCCCGTAAGTCACAGACTTCACGGGCTCTTTACTTTGGTAACAGGGCAACGCTTAGGGGAACTCCTGGCGGCCCGAAATACAGTTATTTTCGTTTTTTGAGCATGCCCATGGCATCGCGCTGCTTGTCAATGCGGTCCTGCTTGCGCTTGGCCATCTTGTCAACTTCCTTCTGCTTGGTATAGCCCGAAGCGTCCGCCCAGGCCCACCAGGCCACCGCCAGCGCAAACGGCGACAGCACGATCCACCAGCTCCAGGCTGCGACCGGGTCTATTTCCAGGTACTTCATCACCAGGCCAACAATGCCGATCAATAACAAATACATGGGTAACTCCTGAGGATTTTGAGGGGAAAGCGGCCGGGTATTCCCCTGCAACACGGGGTCAACCGGCATCACTACAATCGCGTTAGTTGACTGTAACTGAATCTATAACTCTCCCTCACGAGGACAATCCATGAAACGCATTCTTTTGGCAATCGCTTCCGTGGCTACCGGCTTTGCCGTATCGACTCCCGCGCTGGCAGACCTGCAGCTGGCAACCGCCAAGAATTGCATGGCGTGCCACGCTGTCGACAAAAAACTGGTGGGCCCTTCGTACAAGGATGTGGCCGCCAAATACGCCGGCCAGAAAGACGCGGCCGACAAGCTCGCAGCCAAAGTCATCAAGGGCGGCTCGGGCGTGTGGGGCCCCGTGCCCATGCCGGCCAATGCGCAGGTCACCCCTGACGAGGCCAAAAAGCTGGTGGCCTGGATCCTGGCACAAAAGTAATTCTGGCTCACGACCTGCCCCGCATTGGCGGGTACCGGCAAATGAAAATGAAAAAGGCCCGTCAAATGACGGGCCTTTTTTGTGGGCGCTACGGGGTGACCGTACGGCCGACCAGCCCGATGGGCATTGGTCAGTCTCATTAGTCAGTGGTGAGTGGTCAGTGGTCGGCCGGTACCGACCCCTCTCAAGGATCTCTCAAAGCCTCCTCAGAAACCTCTCAAAGGTTTTCAGACAGCTGATCGAGAATGGCGGGGTTTTCCAGCGTCGAGGTGTCCTGCGTGAGGGCCTCACCCTTGGCAATGCCACGCAGCAGGCGGCGCATGATTTTGCCGCTGCGCGTCTTGGGCAGGTTATCGCCAAACCGGATGTCCTTGGGCTTGGCAATCGGGCCAATCTCCTTGCCGACCCAGTCGCGCAGCTCCTTGGCAATCGCCTTGGCTTCATCGCCCGTGGGCCGCGAGCGCTTGAGCACCACAAACGCCACGATCGCCTCGCCGGTCAGGTCATCAGGACGGCCCACCACGGCAGCCTCTGCCACCAGGGTTGAGTGCGCCACCAGTGCCGATTCGATTTCCATGGTGCCCATGCGATGGCCCGACACATTGAGCACATCGTCAATCCGGCCGGTGATGCGGAAGTAGCCGTTGTCGGCATTGCGCACCGCGCCGTCGCCGGCCAGGTACATCGTGCCGCCCATCTCCTCCGGAAAGTAGCTCTTCTTGAAACGCTCGGGGTCGTTCCAGATGCCGCGAATCATGGACGGCCATGGGCGTTTGACCACCAGCAGGCCACCCGAGCCGTTGGGCAAGTCCTTGCCGGTTTCATCGACGATGGCAGCCATGATGCCGGGCAGCGGCAAGGTGCAGCTTCCGGGCACCAGCGGCGTCGCGCCAGGCAGCGGCGTGATCATGTGCCCGCCCGACTCGGTTTGCCAGAAGGTATCCACGATCGGGCAGCGCTCGCCACCAATGTTTTTGTAGTACCACATCCAGGCCTCGGGGTTGATGGGTTCGCCCACCGTGCCCAGAATGCGCAGGCTGCTCAGATCCGAGCGGGCCGGGTGTATTTTTTCATCGCCTTCAGCGGCCTTGATCAGCGAACGGATGGCGGTGGGCGCGGTGTAGAAAATCGTGACCTTGTGCTTCTCGATCATCTGCCAGAACCGGCCGGCGTTCGGGTAAGTCGGAATGCCTTCAAAGATGACCTGCGTCGCACCAGCCGCCAGCGGACCATATGCCACATAGGTGTGGCCGGTGATCCAGCCGATGTCGGCGGTGCACCAGAACACATCAGCGGGCTGGATGTCGAAGGTCCAATCCATGGTGAGCTTGGCCCATAGCAGGTAGCCGCCAGTGCTGTGCTGCACGCCCTTGGGCTTGCCGGTGGAGCCCGACGTATAGAGGATAAACAGCGGGTGCTCGGCGCCCACAAATTCCGGTTCGCAGGTGGCTGCGGCCTTGGCCGTGATCTCGTGCATCAGGCTGTCGCGCCCGGCCACCATGTTGCAGGCCGTGGCGGTGCGCTGGTAGACCACCACGTTCTTGATCGACTCGCAGCCGCCCATGGCAATGCCTTCGTCCACAATCGCCTTGAGCGGCAACTCCTTGCCGCCGCGCAACTGGTAGTTGGCCGTAATGACAGCGGCAGCACCAGCGTCCTGGATACGCTCCTGCAGGCTCTTGGCCGAAAAACCACCGAACACCACCGAGTGCGTGGCGCCAATGCGGGCGCAGGCCTGCATGGCCACCACGCCTTCAATGGTCATCGGCATGTAAATAATGACGCGGTCGCCCTTTTTCAGCCCCAGGTCCTTGAGCGCACTGGCAAACTGGCTGACTTTCGCATGCAGCTCCTTGTAGGTGACATGGGTCGCCTTGCCATCGTCGCTCTCGAAAATAATGGCCTTCTTGTTCTCCGTCGGGGTGCCAAGATGGCGGTCCAGGCAGTTGTAGGAGGCGTTCAGTTCGCCATCGGCAAACCATTGGTAAAACGGTGCATTGGACTCGTCCAGAACCTGGGTGAAAGGTTTTTTCCAGCTGAGATTGTCCTTGGCCAGCCTGGCCCAGAAGCCGTCAAAATCCTCGTCGGCCTCCCGGCACATCGCGTTGTAAGCCTCCATGCCGGAAATGCGGGCGGCCTTGACGATGGCTGGGCTGGGCGGGAACACGCGGTTTTCAACCAGCACGGACTCGATGTTGGACGGGGCGGAACTCATTGCTTTTGTCTCCTGTTTGTCATTGGGATGCGTGATACTGTCGATACTGTCATATCTCGCACTTACAAGCCACTGACTGGCTTGAACCTTACAACATTCCGCAAAGCGGAGGGTCTTCGCTGCACCCCTCCCGCTACCTTACAATTTTCCAACCTTTCAGTCACGCGCCCCATGTCAGAACCCGCACAAACAAAACCAATTTCGCTTCGTCCGCTTCCTAATTCAACGCCGCTTCGTCCCCTTCCCAACCTGATTTTCGCAAGCCGCTGGCTGCAATTGCCGCTTTACCTGGGCCTGATTGCGGCTCAAGCCGTCTATGTGGTTCACTTCCTGGTGGAGCTCGCGCACCTGATCGAGGCTGCGTTTGGCAGCGAGACGGCCCTGCAGGCGCTGATCACCAGCATTGGCTACAAGACGGCCACCCCGATTGCCGCCCTGAACGAGACAGTCATCATGCTGGTGGTGCTGGCCCTGATTGACGTGGTCATGATCTCCAACCTGCTGATCATGGTGATTGTGGGCGGCTATGAAACCTTTGTGAGCCGCATGAACCTGGAAGGCCATCGCGACCAGCCTGAATGGCTGAGCCATGTGAATGCGTCCGTGCTCAAGGTCAAGCTGGCCACGGCCATCATCGGCATCAGCTCGATTCACCTGCTCAAGACCTTCATCAATGCGGACAACTACAGCGACCGCGTGCTGATTGCACAGACCGCCATCCACATCACCTTCCTGCTGTCAGCGTTGGCCATTGCCTACACCGACAAGGTGATGTCGGCCATTGCGGCCCAGCGCCACTGAAGACGCAGGGCCGCAAGGCCTTGCCTCATTCCGCCGACGGGGCAATCCGGCCGAAGCTGGCAACGCGGCTCGGTGTGGTTGCCGGCAGCACGGCCTTTTCCATCTCGGCACGCCGCATCGGGCGCAGCACATACCAGGCCATCAGCGCCGCGATCGCGTTCATGACGCTGCCAACAATGAACACGGCGTGCCAGTTGCCCGTCATTGCGGTGAGCACGCTGGACAGCGGAACCAGCAGCGACGCCGTGCCTTTGGCGGTGTAAAGCAAGCCGGCGTTGGAAGCGGCGTACTTGGAGCCAAAGGTATCGGCACAGGTCGAGGGAAAGAGGCTGTAGATCTCGCCCCAGGCGAAGAACACCATGCCCGTCAGGATCACGAAGGCGATCGGGTTGTGGCCGAACTGGTACAGCGCCAGGATGCCGATCGATTCGATGCCAAAGGCGATCAGCATGGTCTTTTCACGGCCGATCTGGTCCGACACCCAACCGAAGAAAGGACGGGTGAGCCCGTTGAGCACGCGGTCGATGGCCAGGGCGAACGTGAGCGCAGGCAGCACCAGGCCCATGATGCTGACGGGCACGTCACCGACGTGGAAATCCTTGGCGATGGGGCCGAGCTGGGCCGTAGCCATCAGGCCACCGGCCGCCACCATCACGAACATGACGTACATCACCCAGAACACCGGTGAGCGCAGGACTTCGGACGGCTTGTAGTCGCGCCGGCTCTGCTGCACATTGATCGTGGAGATCGAACTGCTCTTGGCCAGATTCTCCGGTGCCCGCGTCAGCAGGAACGACACAACAAATACGACCGCCCCCTGGATGATGCCGAAATAGAGGAATGCGGCTTCATAGCCACTGCCCTTGATCATGGCCGAAATCGGGAGAATGGTGAGCGCGGAACCCGCACCGAAACCCGCGGCCGTCAGGCCGGCAGCCAAGCCGCGGCGGTCCGGAAACCACTTCAGGGCATTGCCGACGCAAGTGCCATACACCGCCCCGGCGCCAATGCCGCTGACCGCGGCGGCGACGTAGAGCAGCATCAACGAATCGGCGAACGAATTGAGCACCCAGCCCACGCCGCAAAGAATGCCACCGACCATGACCACCGGGCGCGGCCCGAAGCGGTCGACCAGGTAGCCTTCAATCGGCACGAGCCAGGTTTCAGTCAAAACGAAAATCGTGAAGGCAACCTGGATGGCGGCCTTGCTCCAGCCGTGCTTGTCGGCTATCGGGTTCACAAAAAGGGTCCAGCCGTATTGCAGGTTCGCGATCATCGCCATGCAGACGATGCCCATGAGAAGCTGCATCCAGCGATGTGCGCTGGACGGCGCGGTAAGTGCCTTGTTGGCGTATGTCATTCATGTCTCCTGTCGCTTTTGTACCGTGGAAATTGCAATCGGAATTGCAATGGCTAATGGTGTTGTTGTTGTCGGCCGATTGTCAGAGCGTGATTTCAAAAGCCCCTTGACCACGATCAATTTTGGAAAATTTTTACGCGATGTTGCATGCGATACGAATACGGCAGGGCCGAACAAGGCACAGTCCATTGCAGTGGACTTCATTGCAGTGAACCTGATTCGTGAAATTGGAGGGCGTAACAAACGCGGAGCCGAGCCTGGCGCGCAATGCGTGGATCAGCAAACGCCCGGCGTTGCACCGGGCCTGGGAAGCACTTGGAAAAAGAAGCCGCGCAACGCAGCCTGCCGCCGCTGGCGCAGACCGGCCGACAGGAGGCAGTACTTAGCGGCTACGCAGTGCGCAGATGAAGATGTACAGCGGCGTGGCGGCGATCAACTCACGCAGCAAGTTGCGTACGCGTGCACCAAATGCGGGCTGGACAATCTTCGAATACAGGGCGAAGGTGATCATGATGTTCCCTTGGTGGTCAGAAGATTCCTGACCGTCAGCGCAATCATAGGGTAAACCCTATGACCCTGTCAATTGATCAAATGAGTCAAGGGGGCAACTGCCGAACCGGGTTGCCGCCAGCCTCAGCCCACCATGTTCTCAGGCCGCACCCAGGCGTCAAACTGCTCGCCCGTGACATAACCCGAGGCGAGCGCGGCATCGCGCAGCGTGCTCCCCTCCTTGTGCGCTTTTTTGGCAATGAACGCCGCCTTGTCATAGCCAATGTGAGGGTTGAGCGCTGTCACCAGCATCAATGACCGCTCCACCAGTTCGGTGATGCGCGCCCGGTTGGGCTCAATGCCGGCGGCGCAATGGTCGTTAAAGCTCACCATGCCGTCGGCCAGCAGGCGCACGCTCTGCAAAAAATTGTGCGCAATCATGGGCCGGAACACATTCAGTTCGAAGTTGCCCGATGCCCCGCCAAAGTTGATGGCCACGTCGTTGCCGAACACCTGCGCGGCCAGCATGGTGACCGCCTCGCTTTGCGTCGGGTTGACCTTGCCCGGCATGATGGATGAGCCGGGCTCGTTTTCCGGAATGCTCAGCTCCCCAATGCCGCTGCGCGGCCCGCTGGCCAGCCAGCGCACGTCATTGGCAATCTTCATCAGGCTGGCGGCCAGCGTCTTGAGCGCACCGTGCGCATGCACCAGCGCATCGGCAGCAGCCATCGCCTCGAATTTGTTGGGTGCCGTCACAAACGGCAGCCCGGTCAGGCTGGCCAGCTCGGCCGCTACCTTCTCGGCATAACCCTTGGGTGCATTCAGGCCGGTGCCCACCGCCGTGCCGCCCAGTGCCAGTTCATAGAGGTGCGGCAGTGCCGCGCCCACATGCCTTTCACCCTGCTCCAGTTGCGCCGCATAGCCCGAGAATTCCTGGCCCAGCGTCAGCGGGGTGGCGTCCTGCAGATGGGTTCGTCCAATCTTGACAATGTCACCAAAGTCGCTGGCCTTCTGGGCCAGCGTGGCGCGCAGCTTTGCGATGGCCGGCAACAGCCGGCGCGTGATGGCCTCGACCGCCGAGACATGCATGGCCGTGGGAAACACGTCGTTGGAGGACTGGCTGCGATTCACGTCGTCATTGGGGTGCACCAGCCGGCTTTCGCCACGCTCGCCGCCCAGCAGCTCGCTGGCGCGGTTGGCCAGCACTTCATTGACGTTCATATTGGTCTGGGTGCCCGAGCCGGTCTGCCAGACCACGAGCGGGAATTCGTCGGGATGCCGGCCTGCGATCACCTCATCGGCGGCGGCCACAATCGCCTCCGTCTTTTTTTCGCCCTGCAAACCCAACGCGTGGTTCACCCTTGCGGACGAACGCTTGATTTCCGCCAGCGCCCGGATAATTTCGCGCGGCTGCTGCTCGCCGGAGATGTCGAAATTCTGCAGGGAGCGCTGGGTTTGTGCCCCCCACAGCCGCTCGGACGCGACTTCAATCGGCCCAAAGGTGTCGTGTTCAGTACGTGTTTTGCTATGTGTGCTGCTATGTGTGCCGGTACGGGTTTTCATGGTCATTTCCTCATGGCGCAGGGCCACCTGTTCACACCTGTCAAAATACGGGGTTGCGGCTACCGTAGCACAGAGTGACCGCCCCGAAAAGACCGCCCCGAAAAAGCAACCCGGAAAAAGCCATTCCCCCACCCAAGCACCTGACCATGACGACCATCATCAAACAAGCCGACCTGATTGAATCCGTTGCCGCCGCCCTGCAGTACATCAGCTACTACCACCCCACCGACTACATCGCCCATCTGGCCCGTGCCTACGAGCGCGAACAGAGCCCGGCGGCCAAGGACGCGATTGCGCAAATCCTGACCAACAGCAAGATGAGCGCCACGGGCCAACGGCCGATCTGCCAGGACACCGGCATCGTCAATGTGTTTTTGAAGGTTGGCATGGACGTACGCTGGGAGGGTTTTACCGGCAGCGTGGACGACGCCATCAACGAAGGCGTGCGCCGCGGCTACAACCACCCCGACAACACTTTGCGCGCCTCCGTGGTGGCCGATCCCCAGTTCGACCGCAAGAACACCAAGGACAACACGCCCGCCGTGATCTTCACCGAGCTGGTGACCGGCAACACGGTTGAAGTCACGGTGGCAGCCAAAGGCGGCGGCAGTGAAAACAAGAGCAAGATGGTCATGCTCAACCCCGGCGACTCGGTGGTCGACTGGGTGCTGAAAACCGTGCCCACCATGGGCGCCGGCTGGTGCCCGCCCGGCATGCTGGGCATCGGCATCGGCGGCACCGCCGAAAAAGCCGTGCTGATGGCCAAGGAAAGCCTGATGGACGACCTGGACATGTATGAGCTGCAGGCCAAATCGTCTTCGGGTGCCAAACTGACCAAAACCGAAGAGCTGCGCCTCGAACTGTTCGAGAAAGTCAACGCGCTCGGCATTGGCGCGCAGGGCCTGGGTGGTCTCACCACCGTGCTCGACATCAAGATCAAGATGTACCCCACGCACGCGGCCAGCAAGCCCGTCGCCATGATCCCGAACTGCGCGGCCACGCGCCACGCGCATTTTGTGCTCGACGGCAGCGGCCCGGTTTACCTGGACCCGCCGTCGCTGGACCTCTGGCCCAATGTGAACTGGGAACCCGACTACAACAAGAGCAAAAAGGTCAACCTCAACACACTCACGAAGGAAGAAGTCGCCAGCTGGAAGCCCGGCGACACGCTGCTGCTGAACGGCAAGATGCTGACGGGCCGCGACGCCGCGCACAAGCGCATCGCCGACATGCTGCTCAAGGGCGAAAAGCTCCCGGTCGATTTCACCAACCGCGTGATTTACTACGTCGGCCCGGTGGACCCGGTCAAGGGTGAAGCGGTCGGCCCCGCCGGCCCGACCACCGCGACCCGCATGGACGGCTTCACCGAAATGATGCTGGCGCAAACCGGTTTGATTTCGATGGTGGGCAAGGCTGAGCGCGGCCCCGTCGCGATTGAGGCCATCAAGAAGCACCAGAGCGCTTACCTGATGGCCGTGGGCGGCGCCGCCTACCTGGTGTCCAAGGCCATCAAGCATGCCGAAGTGGTGGGCTTTGCCGACCTGGGCATGGAGGCGATTTACGAGTTTGACGTCGTGGACATGCCGGTTACCGTGGCTGTGGATGCCGGCGGCACCAGCGCGCACATCACCGGCCCAGCCGAGTGGCAGAAGAAAATCGCCACCGGCGAGTTCAAGCAGATTCCGGTCACCAGCGTTTGAGCATCGGCAAGATGCGTGAGTCCCTTCTTCACTTCAAGCCGGGGCCGCGGAACCGGCTTTGCCGGGCCGCAGGCGCAGCGGCCCCCTCGGGGGGCAGGGCGCTACACGCAGTGAGCAACCGTGGGGGCTCTTCTTGATCGGCGTTTTCGACAGCGGCGTCGGCGGCCTGAGCGTCCTCGGGGCGCTGCGCGCCGAGTTGCCGGCCGAGGACTTCATCTATCTTGCCGACGCCGGCTTTGCGCCGTACGGCGAGCGTGGCGACAGCTACGTGATCGAGCGGACGCGCACCGTGGTGCGGCGCCTGGTACAGGAGGATCGCGTCAAGGCCCTGGTGATCGCCTGCAACACAGCAACCGCTGCCGCCATTCACCTGGTGCGCGCAGAGTATCCGCAGCTGCCGCTGGTAGGCGTCGAGCCCGCGCTGAAGCCGGCGGTGGCGTTGAGCAAGACCCGGCGCGTCGGCGTCATCGGCACGCGCGGCACGCTGGCCAGCACCAAAGTCCGCATGCTGCACGACTCGCTGAAAGACCAGGCCGAGTTTGTATTCCAGCCCTGCGACGGCCTGGCCGATGCCATCCAGAACGACGACATGGCGCAGATCACAACGCTTTGCGCGCGGTACATGGAGGCCCTGGGGCCCTTCGGCACGCAAAGCGGACAGATCGACACGCTGGTGCTGGGCTGCACGCACTACCCTTTCGCCCAACACGTTCTTCGGTCGCTGGTAGGCGAGACAGTCCAACTCATCGAAACCGGTGAGCCCGTCGCACGGCAGACAAGGCGACTGCTGGAAGCCGGGATGCTTTTGAGGAACGAGGGGATGGGCAGCGTGACGCTGCTGACGACCGGCGAGCCTGGGCAGCTAAGATCTGCCGCCGCACGCTGGCTCTCGCTTTAAGGGATGGCGTTGGCCTGGATGGCGTTGGCCTGCAGCGCCGCTTCGCGCCCGCGCCGCATGTTCACCGGGATCAGCAGCACCAGCCCCACGACAAACAGCGCGGCCGTCGACAGAATGGCCATGCGCTGGTTACCACCGGTCATCCAGGTGATGGCGCCATAGCTTAACGGCCCGATGATGCTGGCCAGGCGGATCGCGAAGGTCCACAACCCGTAGAACTCCGCCAGTTGCCTCTCGGGCGCGAACATGCCGGCCATGGCGCGGCCGGCCGACTGGCTCGAGCCCATGCACAGGCCCGCGATCGCGGCTGCGTACCAGAAGCCGCCCTTGGTCGTTGTGATAGCAGCGATCACGCAAGTGGCGATCCAGCCCACCAGCGTGATGCCTAGCGCAAGCTTGTGGCCGATGCGATCCTGGAAATAACCAAAGGCGAACGCGCCGCCGGCGGCTGCAAGGTTGAGCACGAAGATCAGCACCATGGTTTCCTGCGGCTGGAAGCCGATCACCTGCTCGGCGTAAATCGCAGCCAGCGCGATGGCCACGGCCACGCCCCCCTGGTAAAACACCGCGCAGGCTAGCAGCCACATGAAATCCTGGTAACGCCTGGCCTGGCGAAAAGTCTGGCGCAGTTGCGCAAGCGAAGCCTTCATGCCGCTCTGACGCAAGGCAGCCGGGTTGGGCTGGGCCCGTTCATTGAGCAGGCGAAACGTGACCAGCGATGCCAGGCCGTAGATCACCGCCGTGATCAGCATGGTGACGGGAACAAACTGGTCGGCCTTGATGCCCTGGCCTTGGGCCCAGATCACGTAGCCCAGGCAAAGCCCCAGCGCCAGCATGCCGCCAAAATAGCCAAAACTCCAGCCCCAGCCACTGACCTTGCCCAAGGCCTCGGCCCTGGCCAGCTCCGGCAGGAAGGCGGCGGTCAACGATTCGCCATACGAAAAGAAGGTGTTCGACAGGATGATCAACAACATGGCGAACGCCACGCTGCCAGGCCCTGCAAACGCGAGCGCTGCGGTGGTCACCACACAACCCACCGTCGTCAGCATCAGCAGCCGTTTCTTGGCTGCGCGCAGGTCGGCATAGGCACCGATGCTGGGCATGGTGAGCATGACAATCGCGTAGGACACGCTGAGCGCCACCGTCCAGGCAAAGGTGGCCCACTCGGCCTTCTGCGCAATGCCGCCCACGAAATAGGCGGCAAACACTGCCGTGATCACAACGGTGGTGTAGCCCGAGTTCGCAAAATCGTACATGGCCCAGCCAAACACCTCGCGTTTGCGTACGCCGGGGTTGAGGGCATCCTGGGAAAAAAGGGCCATGATTCAGCTCCTGAAGAGGGGCCAAGCATAGTTCACGGAGATGTCAGTGCCGATGGCGCGGTCGCCGGCCACCGCCGTTGCCGGTACTGCCCGGACCGCATCGAGCGCGGCATTGACGCTGCGGCCGACGCTGGAATCGCCACAAAAATAATAGCAACCATCACCCACCACGCAAGGGCTAGAGCCTTAAAACGTCATTAACCCTGGGCCAACGGGCGTTCCGGCGCCGCCGGCAGCGCTCACGCCTCCGCCACGGGCTGCGCGGCCGAAGGGCCCGGGTCCGCCGCGCTGCGGATCAAACCCAGGTTGGCCTTGAGCATGTCGAACACCTTGCGCGTGACCGGGTTGATAACGTTCCTGCGAATGAACAGGTAGTAGTCCAGGTCGGGCAGACGCGGCAGGCCGTCGTTTTCGCCCAGCACGCGCAGGTCGGCGCCGGCCATCTCGATGCCGCGCGCGGTCACGCCCAGGCCCGCCCGCAGCGCGGCCTTGATGCCGATCAGGCTGGAGGCGGTGTAGTTGGGCGACCACGGAATGCCGGCGGCGTCCAGCGCCTCGCGCGCCAGCCGGTAAAACACGCTGGGCCCTTCCACCAGGATCAGCGGCACCGGCTTGGCGCGGTCATGCACGTAGCTGGCCGAACACAGCCACACCGTGGGCGAAGTGCGCAACACCACACCGTCCAGCGCCGGGTCGTTGCGGTTGGAGATGGTCATGTCGAGCTCGCCGCGCTTGAGCGACTCCATGAGGAAGGGGCTGCGCCCCACCTGGATGTCGAGCTGCAGCAGGGGTGAGGCGCGCGCCACCTGCGCCAGCAGCGTCGGCAGCATGGTGTCGGCCACGTCGTGCGGCGCGCCTATGCGCAGCACGCCCTCCAGGTTGCCCTGCTGCAGGCTGCGCAAGGCATCGTCATTGATGGCCAGCAGGTGGCGCGCGTAATCCAGCAGCTTTTGCCCGTGCGGCGTCAGGCGCTTGTGGCGCCCCTGCTTTTCAAACAGCGGGTGGCCGATCTGGTCTTCCAGGCGCTGCATCTGCTGCGTCACCGCCGACTGGGTTTTGCCCAGCTGGATGGCGGCGCCGGCAAAGCTGTTCCGTTCTTCAATGGCCACCAGGGTCCTCAGCAATTCCAGGTCAAGCGTGTTCATTCAAGGTCACCAGCAAGTCATCAGCAAAGCCATCAGCAAGATTTACATATTACAAATACTAATGTATTTATCTCTATTTTTGAGTTGTTTCAGAAATATGACTTGACTATATTAGGTCCATCAAATCGAAATTTCACTAGGAAAACACCCATGAACGCAGCAGCAGAGCGCAACCAGGTGGTTGGTGCCGCCATTAAAAACATTAAAAATATTGTTGGAAACGGCGAGGCGACGCGCCAGTCCCTGGCCGGGGTGCTGGCCGTGCTGAACCAGCTGGCCGGCCGCAAGGACCTGTGGAGCGCCGCAGATTTCGCGCCGCCTGAAAGCCCCGAGCTGCAGGCGCGCTACCTGATCGCCGAAGACGCTGACCAGAGCTTCGCGCTCTACCTCAACGTGATGCGCCCCGGCAAACGCATCGTGCCGCACAACCACACCACCTGGGCCTGCATCAGCGCCGTGGAAGGGACCGAGCTCAACCGCGTGTACGAACGCCAGGACGACGCCTCGGTGCCGGGCAAGGCACAGCTCAAGGAAGTCAGCTCGGTCGTGGTCGAGCCCGGCACCGGCATCGCGCTGATGCCGGAAGACATCCATTCGGTGGAGATCCCGGCCGGTCAGGTGATACGCCACCTGCACATGTATGGCCGCGCGCTTGAAACGCTGAACACACGCACCGGCTACGACCTGGAAAAGGGCACGTACGAAACCATGGGGATCGGCGTGCAGACCCGCCGCTGATGACCTTGCCCTCCCACTCCACGCACTCCACACATTCCACGCGCTCCCTATCCATGACACGTTTTATAGACGCCGCCACGCTGAAAACCTGGCTGCACGACGGCGAGGAAATCGCCCTGTTTGATGTGCGCGAGCACGGCCAGTACGGCCAGTCCCATTTGTTTTACGGCATTCCCCTGCCCTATAGCCGGCTGGAACTGGACGCGCCACGCCTGGCGCCGCGCCAAAGCGTGCGGCTGGTGGTGTATGACGGCGATGGCTGCGGCGCAGCGCCCCTGGCCGCGCGCCGCCTCACCGCGCTCGGCTACAGCGATGTGCAGGTGCTGCAGGGCGGCACGGCTGGCTGGCAGGCCGCCGGTTTTCCGCTGTTTGCCGGCGTCAACGTGCCATCCAAGACCTTTGGCGAGCTGGCCGAGCAGGTCTACCACACGCCCCGGGTGAGCGCGACCGAGTTGGCGGCCATGCTGGCGCGGCAGGACGACGTCGTGGTGCTGGACGGGCGGCCGTTTTCGGAATTCCGCAAGATGAACATCCCGACGGCGATCAGCTGCCCGAATGGCGAACTGGCCTTGCGCATCCGCGAGCTGGTGCCCAGCGAGCAGACCCACATCGTGATCAACTGCGCCGGGCGCACGCGCAGCATCATCGGTGCGCAGACGCTGATCAACCTGGGCCTGCGCAATCCCGTGTCCGCGCTCGAAAACGGCACCCAGGGCTGGTACCTGGCCGACCTGAAACTCGAACACGGCGGCACGCGCCGCTACAAGGAAGCGGAGGAACCGGCCCAGCCCGGCGAGTCCGCCGGCATGCGCGCGGCGGCCCAGGCGCTGGCAAAGCGTTTCGGCGTGCCCGTTGTCGATGCGCAGACCGTGCGCGGCTGGGCTGGCGATGCACAGCGCACGCTCTTTTTGTGCGATGTCCGCAGCCCCGAAGAATACGCACGCGGCAGCTTGCCCGGCGCGCAGCACACACCCGGCGGCCAACTGATCCAGGCCACCGACCAGTACGTGGGCGTGCGCCAGGCCCGGCTGGTGCTGTTCGATGCGGACGGCATCCGTGCGCTGACGGTGGCCAGCTGGCTGCGCCAGTTGGGCCACGACGCCAGCGTGCTGGACCAGGGCCTGGTCAGCGGCCTGGCCTTGCCTGAAGCGCAGCCGGCGCTCTTGCCTGTGTTGCCTGTGTTACCCGTCACCAGCGCCAAAGCCCTGGCCGCCGGGCTGACAAGCGGTGCGGCGCTTGCCATCGATCTGCGCCCCAGCATGCAGTTTCGCCAAAGCCATATTCCCGGTGCGCGCTGGGCCATCCGGCCGCGCCTGGCGGCGGCACTGGCCGGCGACAGCCGCCCCGTGGTACTGGTTGCCGACGAGCCCGCCGTGGCGGCCTGCGCCGCCGTCGACCTTCAAGCGCTGGGTCTGGAGGTCAGCCTGCTGGCAGGCGGCCTGGCCGCCTGGCGCGCCGCCGGTTTGCCGCTGCAGGCCACTGAACACATTCCGGCCGACAGCGACTGCATCGACTACCTGTTCTTTGTGCATGACCGGCACGACGGCAACAAGGAGGCGGCACGCCAATACCTGGCCTGGGAAGTCAACCTGATTGCTCAGCTTGATGCGCAGGAGCTGCAGGCCTTCCGGCTGCCGGATGCCGCACCTGGGCTTGCCCACGCAAGCGCCTAGCCTTTCGCTTTTTCACCTGCTTTTTATTCACTTTTCTTCAGGAGCCCGCCATGCTTGCCACGCTGAAATTCACTGCCGCCTCACTTTGCTGGGCCGTGCTTGCCGTGCACGGCACCGCCTCGGCGCAGCCCATGCCGCAGGTCGGCGGTTTCCCGAACCAGGCCATCAAGTTCGTGTCGCCCTTCCCGGCCGGCGGCGGCAATGACGCCACGACACGCTTTGTGACCAGCCGCCTGTCCGACATCACCGGCCAGAGCGCCGTGGTCGACAACCGCGGCGGCGCCGGCGGCAACATAGGCGCCAAGACCGTGGCCGACGCCAAGCCCGACGGCTACACGGTGCTCACGGGCCAGGTCTCGCTGATGGCGGTCAATCCCACGCTGTATGCCTCGCCGGGCTTTGACCCGTTGAAAAATTTCCTGCCCATCACCCAGATCAACGCGGCGCCGCTGGTGCTAGTGGTGGCCAGCAACTCGCCCCTGAAAAGCTTTGCCGACCTGGCCACGCAGACCAAGACCCAGCCCGGCCGCGTCACCTATGCCACGCCGGGCAACGGCACGCTGTCGCACCTGGTCGGCGTGGTGCTGGAAAAAGACAGCGCCCTGAGCATGACCCATGTGCCCTACAAGGGCGCGGCCCCGGCCATCACCGACCTGCTGGGCGGCCAGGTGGACATCCTGATCACCTCCACCGCCTCGGTGTCCAGCTTCATACAGAACGGCAAGATGCGCGCCCTGGCCGTCACCAGCCCGCGCCGCATCGGCGTGTTCGCCAAGGTCCCGACACTGGAAGAGCTGGGCTACCGCAACTCCACCTTTGAAGACTGGTACGGGTTTTTCGCGCCGGCCGGCACGCCGCCCGAGCGCGTAGCCTACCTGCACGACAGCATCGTGCGCTCCCTCAAGTCGCCGGAAGTCAGCAAGCTGATCACCGACGGCGGCAGCGAAGTGGTGGGCAACACGCCGGCGGCCTTTGCCGCGCAGCTCAAGGAAGACATCGCCCGCTGGTCGCGCGTCGTCAAGCTGTCAGGTGCAAAACTGGACTGACGTGTCCCCGATGTGTCCCTGATCTGTCGTTCACCAAGGCGCTCCCTGCATGAATAAAAAATCGCCGCCGGCTACCTCACCATCCGGTGCGTCGCCCCTGACCCGTCTGGTCCACGCCGGCAAGCAGCCCGCCTTCGACGGCGGCCGGCCGGTCAACCCGCCCGTGGTGCGCGCCAGCACCGTGCTGTTTGACAACACGGCGCAGCAGCGCGAGATGCGCATGCGGCGCGGCGATGAGCGCCTGTTCACCTACGGGGCCCGCGGCAACCCGACGAATTTCGCGCTGGAAGACCTGGTGAGCGAACTAGAAGGCGCTCACCGCACGCGGCTTTTCCCCACCGGCCTGGCCGCCATCGCGATGACGCTGCTGTCCTACCTCAAGCCCGGCGACCACCTGCTGATGTCGGACAGCGTCTACGAGCCGGCGCGCAAGCTAGTGCATTCCTTCCTCACGCCTTACAACATCCGCTGCACTTTCTTTGCGGCCGACGGCAGCGATGTGGAAGAAAAAATCGAGGCCGGCACGCGCATGATCTACGCCGAATGCCCGGGCTCGCTCGTCTATGAAATGTGCGACCTGCCGCGCCTGGCCGACATCGCGCACGCCAGGGGCCTGCTGCTGGTGGCCGACAACACCTGGGGCTCCGGCTGCCAATACCGGCCGCTGGCGCTGGGCGCCGACGTGTCCATCATGGCCGCCACCAAATACCTGTCGGGCCATTCCGACGTGATGATGGGCACCGTAGCCACCACGCAGGACGCCTGGCAGGCGCTGGCCGAGCGCAGCGACGCCTTCGGCATGACGGTGAGCCCTGACGACGCCTACCTGGTGCTGCGCGGTGCGCGCAGCCTGGCCGCGCGCCTGGCCCTGCATGAAAGCAGCGCCCTGCAGGTGGCGGCATGGCTGCAAACCCGCGGCGAAGTAGCCACGGTGTTCTGCCCGGCCCTGCCCGGACACCCGGGCCACGCCTTGTGGCAACGGGACTGCTCGGGCACCAACGGCCTGCTGTCTTTCGAGCTGCAGCATGCATTCGACCAGGCCGCCGCCGAGCGGTTGATCGACAGCCTGCAGCTGTTCGGCATAGGTGCTTCGTGGGGCGGCTATGAAAGCCTGGTCACGCTGACCGACATGCGCCGCGCCCGCAGCGTGGCCGACTGGTCGGGCCGCGGCCAGGTCATCCGGCTGCACATCGGGCTGGAAGACCCGGCCGATCTGCTGCGTGATTTGCAGCAAGGGTTTGCCGCGCTCGCCGACTGATCAGCGGCGCCGCCCCGCCCGCCGGCGCTTCTTCGCTTCTTCGCTTCTTCAGATTCCAAGACCCTTCAGGCCAGCAAACAGGCCGCTTCCGTTTGGTCATCGAGGCGGCGAAATGCCGGCACCTCCTGCGCACAACGTGCGATGGCCAGGGGGCAGCGGGTCCGAAACACACATCCCGAAGACGGGGCCATGGGCGAAGGCAGGTCGCCCTGCAGCAACTGGATCACCTTTTTTCGCTCCAGCTTCGGGTCTGGGATCGGAATGGCTGAAAGTAGCGCCCTCGTGTAGGGATGGCGGGGCGTCGCATACAGCGCTTTCTTCCCGGCCAGTTCCATCTCGTGCCCTAGGTACATCACCAAAATACGATCACTGATGTGTTTGACCACGGCCAGGTCGTGGGCAATGAAAATCAGCGCCAGGCCCATGGACTTTTGCAGCTCCTTCAGCAGATTGATGATCTGCGCCTGGATCGAGACATCGAGCGCCGACACTGGCTCGTCGCAGATGATGAGTTTGGGCTCCAGAATCAGGGCCCGGGCAATGCCGATGCGCTGGCATTGGCCGCCAGAAAACTCGTGCGGGTAGCGGTTGATTTGCTGCGCCGTCAGGCCGACGCGGGTCATCATCGCCTTGACGCGCTTCATCACCTGATCGTCGGGCAGGTCGGCGTGGTGCGTGCGCAAGGGTTCGGCAATGATTTGCGCGATGGTCATGCGCGGATCCAGCGAAGCCAGCGGGTCCTGAAAAATCATCTGAATGTCTTTTCGCACGCTCAACCAGACCTGGCTGGAGGCTCCGGTCATTTCCTGACCCATCCAGACGATGCTGCCGGCGGTGACAGGAATCAGGTTCAGCACAGCACGGGCCAAAGTCGACTTGCCGCAACCCGACTCGCCCACCACGCCCAGCGTCTCACCCGCATGAATGTCAAAAGAAATGCCATCCACGGCCTTCAGGGTACGGGCCGGCGACCAGGGCCAGGCGCTGCCCGTTTTGACCTTGAAATGCACTTTCAAATCGCGCACCGACAGAATCGGCGGAGCCGCCTCAGACATGGCTCACCCCTTTCGCCGCGAGTTCGGACACGGCCTGAATCGATCTGTGGCAGGCTCTGTGCACGGCCGGATTGTTCTCGGCCGCCTGCAATGGGGGAAGCACGTCGCGGCACTCGGCGTCGGCCAGTGCGCAACGCTCGCTGAACGGGCAGCCCCTGGGCAACCGGGCCATGTTGGGCGGCGCACCGGGAATGGCGACCAGCAGGTCATCCTCCGCGTCCAGACGCGGTATGGCGCCGAGCAGGCCCACGGTATAGGGATGGGACGCGCGGTAATAAATGCTGTTGGCGTCACCCTGCTCCATCACACGCCCGCCGTACAGCACCATCACTTCGTCGCACAGGCCGGCCACCAGGCCCAGGTCGTGCGTGATCATGACAATGGCGGTACCGAAGTCGCGCTGCAGGTCACGCAACAAGGCAACGATCTGCGCCTGCACCGTGACGTCCAGCGCCGTCGTGGGTTCGTCGGCAATCAACACCTCGGGCTCGCACAGCAAGGCCATGGCGATCATGACACGCTGGCGCATGCCCCCGGAAAACTCATGCGGGTACATCGCGATGCGGCGCGCGGCGTCGGGTATCTTGACGGCATCGAGCAGTTCGACGGACCTGGCGCGCGCGGACTTGCGATCCATGCCTTTGTGAAACTGCAGCACCTCGGTCATCTGCCGCTCCACCGTCAGGTAAGGGTTGAGCGAGGTCATCGGGTCCTGAAAAATCATGGCCACGCGGTTGCCGCGTATCTTGTTGAGCTCGGCCGGCTTCATGGCCAGCAGATCCTGGCCCTGGTATAAGGCCTGGCCGCTGGCTTTGCCGTTCTTGGCCAACAGGCCCATCATGGCCAGCACGCTCTGGCTTTTGCCGGAGCCGCTTTCGCCCACTATGCCCAGGGTTTGACCCCGGTCCAGCGCAAAGTTGATGCCGTTGACGGCGTAGATCATCCCGTCCTGGGTTTGAAACCGGACCCCGAGGTTTTTGACTTCAATCAGGCTCATGGCGTATTCATGCGAATCAGCGGTCTTTGGGATCCAGCGCATCGCGCAGGCCGTCCCCGATGTAGTTAAAGCAGTACAGGGTCGTGGACAGCAGGCCGGCCGGAAACAGCAGCATCCACACAGACACTTCCATGACGGACGCACCATCGTGAATCAGCACGCCCCAGCTCGTCATCGGCTCCTGAATCCCCAGTCCCAGAAAGGACAGCACGGACTCGGTCAGGATCACGGCCGGCACGGTGACCGTGGTGTAAATCACCACCACGCCCAAAAGATTCGGAACGATGTGCTGAAAGATGATGCGGCGCGTCGGCACGCCCAGCGCTCGGGCTGCCTCAATAAACTCCTTGGAGCGCAGCGACAGGGTCTGGCCGCGCACCACACGGGCCATGTCCATCCAGGAGAACATCGTGATGGTGATCACCACCAGGTAAAACGCCCGTCCCAGCATGGTCACCATCAAGATGGCAATCAGCAAATAGGGCACGGCATACATCATGTCCACGATGCGCATCATGAAGGCATCCACCTTGCCGCCCATGAAACCCGACGTCGCCCCCCAGACGATGCCCAGGGTGACGGAAGACAAGGTGGCCAGAAAGCCCACCATGAGGGAGACGCGGCCGCCAACCAGACTGCGAACAGCCAGGTCCCGGCCAGACTCGTCGGTGCCAAAAAAGTGCCAGTTCTTGAGCATGGGCGGCATGCTCATGGCATCCCAGTCGGCGGCGTCAAAGGCGTGCGGCAGCAACCATGGCCCGGCGATGCAGGTCAGCGTGATGAAGGCCAGCAGGCACAGGCTGAACACCGCTGCCCTGTTGCGCAAAAAACGTCCACGCGCATCGGCCCAGGGACTGCGCCCCGAGATATCGGCCACTTCCAGCGTATCCAGGGCCGCGACCAGAGCATCTTTCTCCTGTTTGTTCCTGAATAACATACTGATTTTCAATCAACGTAGGTAATACGGTCAGTACGGTCAGTACCGGATCTTCGGGTCAAGCAGGGCATAAGCCAGATCGACCAGCAGATTGAACGTCACGGCAATCACCGTCACCAGCACCACCAGGCCCAGCACCAGGGTGTAGTCACGATTGGCGGCGCCGTTCACAATCAGTTTTCCCAGTCCCGGCAGCGAAAACACCGACTCGGTCACGATGGCCGAGGTGATCGATGAAATAGCCAGGGGCCCGATGATGGAGACCACCGGCAAAAGCGCGGGCTTGAAAGCGTGGCGCAGGATGATGGTGCGCATGGGCAGGCCCTTGGCACGCGCCGTGCGGATGAAGTTGCTGTGCAGCACTTCAATCAGGCTGCCGCGCATGACGCGCCCAATGGTGGCGACGTTGATGAAAACCAGCAACATCATCGGCAAGACCATGAACCGCGGCGAGAAATCGTTCCAGCCCCCGGCCGGCGCGACCTTGAGCCAGACGGCAAAAACCAGAATCAGCACGGGGCCAATCACAAACGAGGGAAAGGCGTGCCCGGCATTGCCAAGCAACATCACGAGGTAGTCGACCACACTGTTCTGGCGCAAGGCGGCAATGGTGCCGAGCAGCACCCCCACAAACAAGGCGATCACAATGGCGCCTCCGCCGATCACCGCGGACACCGGCAACGCCTTGGCCACCAACTCGTTGACCGACCAGTCGGCATAGCGAAATGAGGCGCCCAGATCACCGTGCAGCAGGCTGTTGAGGTAGTGCAGGTATTGCTGCCACAGCGGCAAGTCCAGGTGGTATTTAGCCTGCAGATTGGCCAGAACCGCTGCGGACACCTTACGTTCGTCGTCAAACGGCCCACCCGGTGTGGCATGGAGCAGGAGGTAGCAGACGGTGACAACAGCCAGCAAGGTCGGAATCGTCGCCAGGATGCGCCTGAGGGTGTAAGACCACATGAGGAATATCTCCGGTCGATGTCAGTGTGAGAGCGAAAGCGAAAGCGAGAACCGACCACAGCTTGGCCCTGAACGACTCATGGGGCGTCAGGAAACGTCAGAAAAAGCAGGTCACCGATGGGCAGGCATCGTGGTGACGTCTGCCCCATCTTTAGCTCAGCCCGGACATCAATGCTTGATGATGTACAGGTCCTTGGCGCGGTAGCGGTCCAGGGCATTGGTCGTCGAATAACCGCCTACATAGGGCTTGACCAGTCGCGGCACGGTGTACTGCAGCAAGGGAATCATGGGGTAGTCGTCCATGATCATCTTCGCCGCCTGGGTCAGCAATGTCTTGCGCTTGGCGGGGTCCAGCGACTGGTTGCCTTCATCGATCAGCGCGGAGGCCTTGCGGTTGCAGCTGTTGTGGTAGTTTTGGTCCGAATCGCATTGCACCAGCGTCAAAAAGGTGGTCGCGTCGTTGTAGTCTGCAACCCAGCCATTGCGGGCCATCTGATAGTCTTTATCCGTGCGTTTCTTGATCAGGACCTTGAACTCCATCGCTTCCAGTTCAACGTCTACGCCCAGCTTGGTTTTCCACTCGGAGGCCGCAAAAATGGCCATTTTCTTGTGGTAATCGCTGGTGTTGTAGGAAAACTTGATTTTGGTGCCAGGCGCAACGCCAGCGGCCGCCATCAGCTTCTTGGCCTCCTCCACGCGTTTGGCCATGGGCCACTTGGCCCAGTCGTAGGCGGTGACATCCGCACCCGCCGTGCCCTTCACGATCACGCCATAGGCAGGGGTCTGCCCATCGGCCGTCACACGCTGCGCCAGTATGTCGCGGTCAATCACCATGGACAGCGCCTGGCGCATGCGAATGTCCTTGAGGACCGGATCCGCATTGTTCAGGGAGTAATAGCGCAAACCCAGCATGTCCGTGTTGCGAATTTCCTTCGGGTACTGTGCCTTGTACTTGTCAAAAGTACCCGGGGGGAGCTGATACACCCAGTCGTTCTCGCCCGACTCGTACAGCTTGACATCGGCGTTGCCGTCTTCGACCGACAGGTAGGTCATTTTGTTCAGCTGGACATTTTTGGCATCCCAGTAGGTGGGGCTTTTGGCCAGCGTGATCTTGCTGTTGACCTGCCAGTCTTTCAGGACGAAAGCGCCATTGCTCACCATGTTGGCAGGTTTGGTCCAGTCTTTGCCAAACTTTTCCACCGTCGCTTTGTGGACCGGACCCAGCTGGAGGTTGGAAACGACATCAGGCAAAAATCCGACAGGAAAGGGAGTCTTGATTTCCAGCGTGTACGGATCCACGGCCCTGACGCCCAACTCGGTGCCGGGCTTCTTGCCCTCAATGATTTCCTTGGCGTTGAGCAGGAAGATACCGTAGGTGGCGGCATATTTCGAGGCAGTCGCCGGGTCCACAAAGCGCCGCATGCCGTAAACAAAGTCATCTGCGGTCACTGCATCGCCGTTGGACCACCGGGCGTTCTTGCGCAGTTTGAAGACCCAGGTTTTCTCATCGGTCTGCTTCCAGCTCTCCGCGACTGCGGGTACAACCTTGCCGTTCGCATCGGTTGCCGTCAGCCCCTCAAACATGTCACGGATGACGTTATTGGCCGGCACGCCCGACGCCAGCGCGGGGTCCAGGGTTTCGGGCTCAGAGCCATTGTTGCGAACCAGTTCCTGCGTTTCATGCAGCTTCACGCCCGCAGGCACCGTGGCCGCAGAAACCAGGCCAGCGCAGGCCAGCAACACAGCGCCTGCCAGCGCCTTCATCGTTCGATTTGACTTCATGCTTGTAGCACTCCTGAATAAAAAACTGGCGAACTTTTGGCCCGCTGTGCTTCATGGTTCGGCGGGTCTCCAATGGGGAGAGGCCGCGCTTGCGTGTCTTTCGGCTGCGAATATACAGCCGCCCCAACAGCTCCTTCGTAGGGGCTAACCCTTCAGCAAGGACTTCAAGCCCTTTCATCATGGGTTACGCGGCGCGCGCCTTTATCCGCAAAAATTTAATCGCAAAAAGTGTGCCCGAGGTGGCAGCCATCGCCGAGTACCAGCCGTTTGCAAGCACAACCGGATACGGCTGGCGCGCTCAATGCAGCCCTCCTGGCAGAACCCTTGCGCGGTGAAGCGGAAAACACAAAACGCCTTGATGGCTCCGAACCCGGTGGGGCGGGCCGCGCGAAACCGGTCTGGATGGCATTGCAATGTTTGAATAGGCATCCGGCCCATAAATGCCATGCGCAAGATGCTATTCAATTGAGAGCAACTTCGCTCACATTCGCTCACAAATACCTGTGGGCGCGGCGGCAAAATCGCCCTACCCAACGCTCAGGATGTGCTCAGGGCGCTGCGGAGGCTGCCGGCTCTTTCCAGCCACCACCCAGCGTTTTGTAAAGCGTGACCTGGCTCTGAAGCTGGGCCAGGCGGGTCTGCACCACGGCCTGCCGCGCGGCGAACAGCGAGCGCTGGGCATCGAGCAGGTCAAGGTAGCTGGCCACCCCGTTCTGGTAGCGCAGGTCAGCCAGCTTGAAGCGCGTGGCTTCGGCGTTGGCCTGTGCCTGCTGCGCGCGCAACTGCTCGCCCAGCGTGGCGCGGCCTGCCAGCGCATCGGAAACTTCGCGGAAGGCCGTCTGGATCGATTTCTCGTACTGGGCCACGGCGATGTCGCGCCCGGCATTGGCCGAATCCAGCCCCGCACGATTGCGCCCCGCATCAAAAATAGGCAGGAGCAACTGCGGCGCCAGCGTCCAGCCGTAAGAGCCGCTCTTGAAGAGGCCCGAAAGGTGCGAACTGGCGCTGCCGGCGCTGGTCGTGAGCGAAATGCGTGGGAAAAATGCGGCGCGGGCTGCGCCGATATCCGCATTGGCGGCAAGCAGCTGCTGCTCGGCCTGGCGAATGTCGGGGCGGCGGGTCAGCAGGTCGGAGGGCAGTCCGGCAGGCACATCGACCAGCATGGGCGTGTCAGCCAGCCCCTTGCCCGCCGGCGGCGCCACTGCCAACTCGCCCGCGAGGGGCTGGCCCAGCAAAAGCGTCAGGGCATTCTGATCCAGGGCACGCTGGCGGACCAGCTGGGCCAGGGAGACACGGGCCGCTTCCGTCAGCGACTCGGCCTGCCGGAAATCCAGCTCGGACGTCACGCCATTGTCAAAGCGCAGCTTGCTCAGCTTGAAGGATTCTTCGCGCGTCGCCAGCGTTTGCTGCGTGATGGCCAGCAGCTCTTCATCGGCCAGCAGACTGAGGTAGGTGTTGGCCACGGCCGCGATCAGGCTGATCTGGGTGGTCTTGCGGCCCTCTTCAGTCGCCAGGTACTGCGCCAGCGCGGCTTCCTTCAGGCTGGCCACGCGGCCAAAGAAATCGAGCTCATACGACGTCACCAGCAAGCCGGCGGAGTAGGTGCTGGTGATACTGCTGTCGCCGTTGCCATCGGCCTTGGGCTGGCGCGAGCCCGAGAGCCCGGCATTGACGGTCGGAAACTGGTCGGCGCGCCGGATCTGGAACTGGGCCCGGGCCTGCTCGATATTGAGCACCGCAATCCGCAGGTCGCGGTTGTTGCGCAGCGCCGCCTCTATCAGTTGCCTGAGCTTGGGGTCACTGAAAAAACCCTGCCATTCGATGTCGGCCGCCGGCACGGCGGGTGCCGTTGCCACGGCAGGGCTCGCACCGGTGGTCGCCTGGGCCGATTCAGCCATCCAGCTCGAGGCCGGCCACTCTGCGGCAATCGGCGCGGCCGGCCGCTCGTATTTGGGAATCATCGAGCACCCCGCCAGCAGCGCCGCGGCGCCCACCGTCAGGAGTTGGGGGAGCCTGGATTTACGCATGGGCTTTACCTTCATTTCCTTCATCTCCCGAGATGCCTGCCGCTTTGGCATGCTCCGAATAGATCCTGTTTTGCCGCGCACTGCCTTTGAAAAAGCCGCGCACCACGACAAAGAACACCGGGACAAAAATCACCGCGAGCGCCGTGCCGGTCACCATGCCGCCGATCACGGCGGTACCGATGGCACGCTGGCTAGCAGAGCCGGCGCCCGAAGCCAGCACGAGAGGCATCACGCCGAGGCCGAAAGCCAGCGAGGTCATGATGATGGGGCGAAAACGCAGATGGGCCGCGGCCAGCGCCGACTCGATCACGCCCTTGCCCTGCGCCTGAAGGTCTTTCGCAAACTCGATGATCAAAATGGCGTTCTTCGCCGACAGGCCGATGATGGTGATCAGGCCCACCTGAAAGTACACGTCGTTCGAATAGCTGCGCAGCAGGGTCGCCAGCAACACGCCGATCACGCCCAGCGGCACCACCAGAATCACCGCCAGTGGAATGGTCCAGCTCTCGTATAGCGCAGCGAGACACAGGAACACCGCGAGGATCGCGAAGCCATAGAGAAGGGTCGCCTGGGAGCCGGCGAGTTTTTCCTCTCGCGACTGGCCGGTCCACTCATAGCCGAAGCCCTGCGGCAGCTGCGCCGCCAGCTTCTCCATCTCGGCCATCGCGGCGCCGGTGCTGTAGCCCGGTGCGGCGCTGCCGCCGATGCGGATCGCCGGATAGCCGTTGTAGCGCACCGTCTGCATCGCGCCCTTGGCCCAGCGCGTCGTGGCAAATGCCGAGAGCGGCACCGATTGCCCCTTGCTGTTGCTGGCGTTCAGTTTTAGCAGGTCATCGGGCTGCATGCGCGCCGGTGCATCGGCCTGCACCACCACACGCTGCAAGCGCCCCTGGTTCGGGAAGTCGTTCACGTAGCTGGAGCCCAGCGAGGTCGACAACACCGAATTGATCGCGTCGAACGGTACGCCCAGCGCATTGGCCTTGTCCCGGTCAATATCGATCTGCAGTTGCGGCGCGTCTTCCAGGCCATCGGGACGCACCTGCGCGAGGACCGGGCTCTTGGATGCCAGACCCAGCAACTGGTTGCGCGCATTGACGAGCGCCTCATGGCCCGCGCCGCCGCGATCCTGCAAACGGAAGCTGAATCCCGACGCCGTACCCAGTTCGGGAATTGGCGGCGGGCTCAGCGGAAAGATGAACGCATCACGCACACCCATGAGCGCACCGAAGGCCCGTCCCGCAACCGCTCCGGCCGAATGCTGCTCACCCGCGCGCTCTTTCCAGTCCTTGAGCGTCACGAACGCGAGCGCGGCGTTCTGACCCTGGCCGGAGAAGCTGAAACCCAGCACGCCGACCATGCTTTCCACTTCAGGCTGCTTGAGGATGAACGCTTCGACGGTCTGCATCACCGAGAGCGTGCGCTCGTACGTCGCGCCCGGAGGCAGCTGCACATTCACCAGCAGGTTGCCCTGGTCTTCGTTGGGCAAGAACGAGGTGGGCAGGCGCAGGAAGACCACGGCGATCGCGCCGATGATCGCTGCGTAGATCACCAGATAGCGCGCCGCACGCTTGAGGATGCGCGCAACCACGCTTTCATAGCCCTTGGCCGTGCGTGTGAAGCCCCGATTGAACCAGCCGAAGAAACCGGTCTTTTCGTGGTGGTGCCCGGCCTCTACCGGTTTGAGCAGCGTGGCGCAGAGCGCCGGTGTGAGCGACAGCGCCATGAATGCCGAGAAGCCGATTGACGACACCATCACCGCCGAAAACTGCCGATAGATATTGCCGGTCGAGCCCGCGAAGAAGGCCAGCGGCACGAACACGGAGATCAGCACCACGGTCACGCCGATGATGGCGCCGGAGATCTGCTTCATCGCCTTGCGCGTGGCCTCGAGCGGCGGCAGGCCCTCTTCGGTCATGATGCGCTCGACGTTCTCGACCACCACGATCGCATCGTCCACCACGATACCAATCACCAGCACCATGCCGAACATGGTGAGCACGTTGATTGAAAACCCGAGCGCCAGCAGCGTGGCGAAAGTGCCCAGCAGCGAGATCGGCACCACGATGGTCGGGATGATGGTGTAGCGCCAGTTCTGCAGGAACAGAAACATCACCAGGAACACCAGCGCCACCGCCTCGAACAGCGTCTCGGCCACCTGCGAAATCGATATCCTGACGAAGCGCGAGCTGTCGTAGGGGATGTCCCATTTCATGCCCTGCGGGAAGTAGCGCTCAAGCTCGGCCATCTTCGCGCGCACGGCCTTGGCGGATGCGAGCGCATTGCCGCTGGGCGCGAGCTGCACGCCGATACCGACGGCGGGCTGGCCATTAAGACGCGCCGACGTCGCATAGGACTGTCCGCCCAGTTCGATACGTGCCACATCCTTCAGGCGCACCGACGAGCCATCGGGGTTGGCGCGCAGCACGATATTGCCAAACTGCCCGACGTTGGCGAGCTGCCCATTGACCACCACGGTGGCTGCAATGCCCTGGCCTGCCACGTTGGGCCGGTCGCCGATGCTGCCGGCGGCCACCTGGGCATTTTGCGCACGAATCGCTGTATTGACATCGTTCGCCGAAAGGCTGAAGCCCGTCAGCTTGGCCGGGTCGAGCCAGATGCGCATGGCGCGTTCGCTGCCGAACAGCTGGGCCTGCCCAATGCCGGGCAGGCGCTGGAGTTCGGGCACGATGTTGCGCGAGGCATAGTCGCCGAGCGCGACCGGGTCATGCGCCGGGTTGTCGGACGACAGCATGGTGAACAACAGGAAGTTGGCACGCGACTTGTCTACGCGTACGCCCTGCTGCGTCACAGCGGCTGGCAGCCGCGGCGAGGCGCGCGACAGGCGGTTCTGCACGTCCACCTGCGCCAGCTCGGCATTGGTGCCGGGCTGGAAGCTCAGCGTGATGCTGCCGGAACCGTCGGCCTGCGCGACCGACTCCATGTAGATCAGGCCGGGCGAGCCGTTCATTTCACGCTCAATCACCGACAGCACGCTGTCCTCGAGCGTCTGGGCCGACGCGCCGGGGTAGGCCGTATTGATGACGATCGCGGGCGGGGCCACGGGCGGGTACTGGGCAATCGGCAGCTGCGTGATCGACACGCCGCCGACCACCAGGATGAACAAGGCAATCACCCAGGCAAAGATCGGCCGATCAATAAAAAATTTGGCCATGTGCCGGGCTCCTTATTTTGTCGCGGCTGCGGATGCAGCCGATGCCGCCGGTTGGGCAGCGCCCGCCGACGATGCCGCAGCAGCCGGAGCAGAAGCCGCGCCAGCCGGATTGGCACCCGGCGGCTGCCACGGCACAGGCTTGACCAATGCGCCGGGCTGCAGTTTCTGGAAACCATCCACCATGACCTGTTCACCTGTTTTCAGCCCGTCAAGCACCACCCATTGCGAGCCCTTGGCGGAGCCAATCTTGACCGGGCGCGATGCGACTTTTCCAGTGGCATCCACCACCATGACGCTGTCACCCTGCGCCGTACGCGTCACGGCCTGCTGCGGCAAGGTGACGGCATTGGTCGCTTGCGCCTGCTCCAGGCGCACCCGCACATACAGACCCGGCAGCAGCTGGCCGCCCGGATTGGGAACCTCCGCGCGCAAGGTCACCTGGCCCGTGGTGGCATCGACGGTCAGGTCTGAAAACAGCAAGCGGCCGGGACGCGGGTATTCGGTGCCATCTTCCAGCACAATGCGCACGCTGGCCGCATCTTCCCCGCTGGCGCGCTTGAACTGGCCGCTTTCCATGGCCGCACGCAGCTTCATGACCTCGGAGGCGGATTGCGTGAAGTTGACGTACACGGGGTTGATCTGCTGGATCACGGCGAGTTGGGTGGCGTCGCCCTGCCCGACCAGCGCGCCTTCAGTGACCAGCGCGCGGCCTATGCGGCCCGAGATAGGAGCCGTCACCGATGCATAGCCCAGATTGATGCCGGCCGTCTGCACATTGGCCTTGCCTACCGCCACATCGGCTTCGGCCTGTTTTTGCGCCGCCACGGCGTTGGCGTATTCCTGCTTGCTGATCGCATTGGCTTCAACCAGCGGCTTGTAGCGCTCGGCCAGGGCGCTCGCCTGCGCCAGATTGGCTTCAGCGCGCGCCTGGCCGGCTTTGGCACTGGCAGTTGCCGCAGCGTAGGGCGCTGGGTCAATGCTGAACAGCGGCTGACCGGCCTTGACGTCACTGCCTTCCCGAAACAGCCGCTTTTGCAAAATGCCGGCCGCCCGCGCCCGGACCTGCGCGACGCGCGAGGCTTCAAGACGCCCGGGCAACTCGGTCACCAGGCCCACATCGCCCTGGGTTACCGTCACCACACCCACCTGCGCGGGAGGTGGGGTGGCCCCGCCTTGCGCGGTTCCCCCATTGCCGCAACCGGCCAAAAAAACTGAGACCGCAGCAATTAGCGCCAACGGCTGAAGCCCCATAAACGACGAGGGCAGGAAATAAGACTGGGAAGACTGGGCAACGCGGGACGTAGGCATGCTGTTCCTCGGATGTTGGAAAAAGCGCGAAAGTGGCGCAGCGTCGGCGAATAGTGCAGAGCATACGCAAGCACATTCACCGAAAAGGGAAAGGGTAAGGGTTTTTACGAGTGTTATAGTTTACATACATTTATGAATGTATATAGACACCCCGAAAATTGATTTCAGGAGACACCCATTGGCCCGCCGAACCAAAGAAGAGGCACTGGCGACTCGCCACAAGCTGCTTGATGCCGCCGAACACCTGTTTCAGGCGCAGGGCGTGTCGCGCACCAGCCTGCAGGACATCGCCCGGCGCGCCGGCGCCACGCGCGGAGCCATCTACTGGCACTTCAAGGACAAGGCCGACCTCTTCAACGCCATGATGGAGCGGGTGACGCTGCCCATGGAAGAATCTTTCGACCAGGAGGGGGCTGATCAGCAAGAAGCCGCTGACACCAGCGCCAACGCGCTTGACCGCATCCGGCGCGCCACCGTCAACGCTCTCAAGCAGATCGTTAACGACACACAGACCCGTCGGGTTTTTGAAGTGGCGACACAAAAGGTGGAATATGTAGAGGAGCTTCAAGCCGTCCGCCTTCGGCATCTGGCGGTGCGCAACGGGTTCTTGAACCGTTGTGAACAGAGCATTGACCTCGCCTCCCGCCAGACGGCATTGAAGCTTTCGATGCCCGCTTCTGTTGCCGCACAGGGGTTTCACGCCCTGATAGACGGCCTGATACAAAACTGGCTGCTGGACCCGGAGGCTTTTGACCTTCTCGAGGTAGGCCAGAGCGTCATGAACGTCTACCTTGGCGGGCTCGGCTTTAACGGTGGACCATCCCCCGCCACACCAGCAGGGACTGCGCCAACGCCTTCCTAGTGCAAATTAGTGCAAATGCCTGGGCTTGCGCCCGCCGCCCCCGTGGCCCGACCCACCCTGCGGCCCGCCAAGCCCGCGCGGTGGCTTGCCGAGCTGCATGGAATTGACCAGCGCATCGAAGCGCTGCTCGAATAATTTATCAACCGCCGCCACGACCTCGCCCAACTCCGAGGCGTCGAAATGCCGCTCCATGAGGCCTATCATGTCCTGCACGAGCAAATCGCGCTGTACCTGCATGATGGCGGCCGGCGTGGGGCCCACAAAGTACATGGCAAAGTCATCACGCGCCTCGTCATCCTCGGCGCCCTCTTCTTCGTCGAAGTCAGAGTCGTAAAAAGTCACTTCAATGGGCGCCCCCATCTCGGCAAGATCGTTCAACCCCATGCACATTTCGTCGAGCGCCTGGCGAAAATCCTCGTCACCGGGCACGGTCCAGCACATCTGGAGCAGGTGCTTGTGAACATCAAACTGTATGCCGGGCTCCTCCTCGTAGGCACTTGCAGCGCCCGCCGCCAGGGACTTTGAGCCCGCGTACTTCCACAAGGGCTTGAGGGCCTCCTGCAGCTGCTCAAAGGTGACGTCCGCGCGCAAAGGTACTTCGCCGTGAACGTGAATTTCAAATGGTGTGTTGTAGCGGGCCATGGATTTAATCTTACCCAGTTTTCGGGGGCGCAACCGGCACATGGGTGGTTGGCCCGATGGTGGTGCCTGAGACCGGAATCGAACCGGTACGCCCCTGTTAGGGAAGCGGCGGATTTTAAGTCCGCTGTGTCTACCTATTTCACCACTCAGGCCGAAACGTATCGTCGCAGTTCTGTATTGTCAAACAAAAAAGCCCCGTGACGGGGCTCAATGTTGATGACTGGATGGAGGCGCGGGCCGGAGTCGAACCGACCTACTCGGATTTGCAATCCGGTACATAACCGCTTTGTTACCGCGCCGTGTTTCTATCTGATTCACTCAATCGCCAAAGCCCGGAAGCTTTACCGACTATCGATTACCGAATGTCCCAAAGAAAAAGGACAGCATTTTTAAAGTGCTGCCCTTTTGAATTGGAGCGGGAGAAGAGTCTCGAACTCTCGACCTCAACCTTGGCAAGGTTGCGCTCTACCAACTGAGCTACTCCCGCGATAACAGCCTCAAATTATAGCGTAACTTTTCAGGCTTTTCAATAAATCGAAAAAAGTTTGCTTCTGTTTTGCTTCAATGCTTCACTGTGCCTGCAACTTCGGCAGGTGTAGCGACAGCAGCCGCAGCGGCAACAGCGACTTCTTCATCACTCAGCGGAATGGGCTGACGCTCCAGTGCAACCTGCAGCACCTGGTCTATCCACTTCACGGGCACGATGTTCAGGCCGCTTTTTACATTGTCCGGAATTTCCTGCAGATCCTTGGCATTTTCCTCCGGGATCAATACCGTCTTGATGCCACCGCGCAAGGCGGCAAGCAACTTTTCTTTCAGGCCGCCAATGGCGGTCACCTCACCACGCAAAGTGATCTCACCCGTCATCGCGACATCGCCGCGCACCGGAATACCTGTGAGGGCCGACACAAAGGCGGTTGTCATGGCAGCTCCGGCACTCGGCCCGTCCTTGGGCGTCGCACCGTCCGGCACGTGAATATGGATGTCCCGCTTCTCAAACATCTCATCTTTGATACCCAGCACCCTGGAGCGGCTGCGAACCACCGTACGCGCGGCCTCCACCGATTCCTTCATCACGTCGCCCAACAAGCCAGTACGCGTGATCACGCCTTTGCCGGGCATGAGGGCCGCCTCAATCGTCAGCAAATCGCCACCGACTTCCGTCCAGGCCAGGCCAACCACCTGGCCGACCTGATTCTGCTGTTCGGCACGGCCATAGTCGAATTTGCGCACGCCCAGGAAGTCGTTCAGGTTATCCGGTCCGACCACTACTTTGGCCACCATTTTCTTGAGCTGAATGCCCTTGACCACCTTGCGGCAGATTTTGGAGAGCTCCCGCTCCAGCGAACGCACACCGGCCTCCCGCGTGTAGTAACGCACGATGTCGCGTATGGCCTGCTCCTGCACTTCCAGCTCGCCTTCCTTGACGCCATTGTTCTTGAGCTGCTTGGGCAGCAGATAGCGCATTGCAATGCTGGTTTTCTCGTCTTCCGTGTAGCCCGCAAGCCGGATCACTTCCATGCGGTCCAGCAGGGCCGGAGGAATATTCATCGAGTTCGACGTTGCCACAAACATCACGTCGCTCAGGTCGAAATCGACCTCGACGTAATGATCACCGAAAGTGTGGTTTTGTTCGGGATCGAGCACCTCCAGCAAGGCGCTCGACGGATCACCGCGAAAGTCGGTGCCCAGCTTGTCGATCTCATCCAGCAGAAACAGGGGATTGCGGGTACCCGCCTTGGTCAGGCTTTGCAGCACCTTGCCGGGCAAGGCGCCAATATAGGTACGGCGGTGGCCACGAATCTCCGCCTCATCACGCATGCCGCCCAGAGCCATGCGTACGTATTTGCGCCCCGTCGCTTTGGCGATCGACTGGCCCAGAGAAGTCTTGCCCACGCCAGGAGGGCCCACCAGGCAAAGAATCGGGGCCTTGAGCTTGTCAACCCGCTGCTGCACCGCGAGGTATTCCACAATGCGGTCCTTGACTTTTTCAAGGCCATAGTGGTCTTCATTGAGCACATTCTCGGCGTTGACCAGATCGTGTTTGATCTTGGTCTTTTTGCTCCACGGCAAGCCGGTCAGTACATCGATGTAGGTGCGCACCACCGTCGCTTCAGCCGACATGGGAGACATCAGCTTGAGTTTTTTGAGTTCGCTTTCGGCTTTTTTGCGCGCATCCTGCGGCATCTTGGCCGACTTGATCTTCTTCTCGATCTCTTCGATGTCCGCGCCCTCTTCACCCTCACCCAGTTCTTTCTGGATGGCTTTCACCTGCTCATTGAGGTAAAAATCCCGCTGGTTCTTTTCCATCTGGCGCTTGACACGGCCACGGATTTTTTTGTCCACATTGAGGATGTCCACCTCGCGCTCAAGCTGCTCGTAAAGGTTTTCGAGCCGGGACTTGACGTTGTCGAGATCCAGAATGACCTGCTTGGCATCGAGTTTGAGCGGCAGGTGAGCGGCGATCGTATCGGCCAGCCGACCCGCATCGTCGATGCTGGAAATCGAGGTGAGGATTTCCGGCGGAATTTTCTTGTTGAGTTTGACGTAATGATCAAACTGCTGCATCACGGCGCGGCGCAAGGCTTCAATCTCGCTGCCCTTGTCGCCTACCACCACCACGGTGGGCTCAACAGGGGTGATATTGGCCGTGAAGTGCTGTTCGCCTTCCTCGATCTTATTGACCTTGGCGCGCTGCTGCCCCTCTACCAGGACCTTGACAGTGCCATCTGGCAGCTTGAGCAACTGCAGGATCGTGGCCACACAGCCCACCTCGAACATGTCCTCAACCGAGGGCTCATCCTTGGCTGCGGCCTTTTGGGCCACCAGCATGATGCGGCGTTCAGCTTCCATGGCCGATTCAAGCGCCTTGATGCTCTTGGGCCGACCCACAAACAGCGGAATGACCATGTGGGGAAAGACCACCACGTCCCGCAGAGGCAGAAGTGGCAAATCGATGGGTGTGGAAGGCAATGAAGTTTGTCCGGACATATAAAACCTTAAACGTAAGCCGTGGCGACCAGTTTCATGGCCAGGAGTAGCGTAGTCAACCCAGAAGTGGGGCGCAAGAATTGCTTTTCAAGCCTTGCACCCGCCCCTTTCCGGATCAGGCTTTCTTGGCAGTTTCGCGGTACACGAGCAAGGGTGCCTTGTTTTCCTCGATTGTGGACTCGTCCACCACAACCTTGTCGACATTGCTGGCATTGGGCAAGTCAAACATCGTGTCAATCAGTGACTGTTCAAGGATGGAGCGCAGGCCCCGTGCGCCCGTCTTGCGGGCCAGGGCCTTGCGGGCGATGGCCTTGAGCGCGGAAGGCCGGATTTCCAGGTCCACCCCTTCCATGGAAAGCAGCTTGCTGAACTGCTTGACCACCGCATTTTTCGGTTCGGTCAGGATCTGCACGAGGGCATCTTCAGTGAGTTCCGCCAGAGTCGCCACGACCGGCATGCGGCCCACCAGTTCGGGAATCAGGCCGAACTTGATCAGGTCTTCCGGCTCGACCTCCTTGAACGACTCCGTCAGCGAACGGGCCTTTTTGCTTTTCACGGAGGCGCCAAAGCCAATGCCCGAGGCTTCGGTGCGGTTTTCGATGACCTTTTCCAGGCCGGAGAACGCACCCCCACAGATAAACAGGATATTGGTCGTGTCGACCTGCAGGAAGTCCTGGTTGGGATGCTTGCGCCCGCCCTGTGGTGGCACCGATGCCATGGTGCCTTCAATCAGCTTGAGCAAAGCCTGTTGCACCCCCTCGCCCGACACGTCACGGGTAATGGAAGGGTTGTCGGATTTGCGCGATATCTTGTCGATTTCGTCGATGTAGACGATGCCCTGCTGGGCGCGCTCAACCTCGTAATTGCAGCTCTGCAGCAATTTCTGGATGATGTTTTCAACGTCTTCACCGACATAGCCCGCTTCCGTCAGCGTGGTGGCATCGGCCATGACGAAAGGAACGTTGAGCGTACGTGCCAGCGTTTGGGCCAGCAGGGTCTTGCCTGAACCTGTGGGCCCGATCAGCAAAATATTGCTCTTGGTCAGCTCCACATCGTCTTTTTTGGCCTTGTCCTTGTGGCGCAGGCGTTTGTAGTGGTTGTAGACAGCCACAGCCAGCGTACGCTTGGCGGGCTCCTGGCCAATCACATAGCCGTCCAGTGTCGCCTTGATTTCTGCCGGTGTCGGCAAATCGCTGCGCGTCTCGTGGACATCTTCGCCGGCAGGCAATTCGTCACGGATGATCTCGTTGCAAAGATCGATGCACTCGTCACAGATAAAGACCGAGGGACCAGCGATCAGTTTCTTAACTTCGTGCTGACTCTTGCCGCAGAAAGAGCAGTAAAGAGTCTTTTCGCCGGAGGAGCCTTTTTTCTCGGCCATTGGTGGGTTGCCTTTAAGGATGGCTAGAGGAGCTAGAGGAGTTGGAGGAAGTGTTACCTAATGATAACCAATAAAAAACGGCGTTTTCAGTTACAGAAAACGCCGTTGCTGCAGGGCAGCCTGAAGCTTTCCGGATTCAGGGGCGCTTGGAGATCACCTGGTCAACCAGGCCGTACGCCTTGGCGTCTTCCGCAAACAGGAAATAGTCGCGCTCGGTGTCGCGTTCAATTTTCTCGATCGGCTGGCCGGTGTTGTCCGCCAGGATGCGATTGAGCTGGTCGCGCGTTTTCAGAATGTCACGGGCGTGGATTTCAATGTCGGTCGCCTGGCCCTGCGCACCGCCCGAGGGCTGGTGAATCATCACACGCGAATTGGGCAGCGAAAAGCGCTTGCCCTTGGCACCCGCCGACAGGAGAAATGCCCCCATGCTGGCGGCCATGCCCACGCAGAGCGTCGAGACATCCGGCTTGATGAACTGCATGGTGTCGTAAATGGCCATGCCCGCCGTCACCGAACCACCCGGGGAGTTGATGTAGAAGGAAATGTCCTTGTCAGGATTTTCGCTTTCTAGGAACAGCAGCTGCGCCACCACAAGGTTGGCGGTCTGGTCATTGACCGGACCAACCAGGAAAATGACGCGCTCCTTGAGCAGGCGGGAGTAAATATCGTACGAACGCTCGCCACGCCCGGACTGCTCAATCACCATGGGCACCATGCCCAGGCCTTGCACATCCTGCGCGCCGGCTTGCGGGCCACCATAGGCGCCGCCATAAATGCTGTTTGGGACCATCATGTTTTCTCCAGAGATGTTTGTACTGTACCTAAAATAAATTGGGGCCTGTGCCCCCAACTTCAAGTCAGGCACAAGCCCCAGCTTCAGGAGAAATTTCGCCTTATCAGTTCTGACCCATCAGGTCGTCGAACGAAATGGCTTTTTCATTGACCTTGGCTTTCCCAAGGACAAACTCCGTCACGTTGTTTTCAATGACAACGGCTTCCACTTCAGCCATGCGGCGGTTGTCGCCAAGGTACCAGCGCACCACATCCTGGGGTTTTTCATAGCTGGCAGCCAACTCTTCAATGTGGGCCTTGAGTTGCTCGGGTTTGGCCTGCAGGCTGTTGGCGCGAACCAGTTCGGCCACCACCAGGCCCAGGCGCACGCGTTTTTCAGCCTGGGGGCGGAAGACGTCGTCAGGAATCGGCGCCTTGTCAGCATCCTTGATGCCGCGCTGCTTCAGGTCGGCGCGCGCGCCTTCGATCATGCGGTCGACTTCGGCCTGCACGCTGGACTTTGGCAGCTCGAGTTCGGCATTGGCCACCAGCGCGTCCATCACGGCGTTTTTGTTGCGGGCCAGCAAGCGGAACTTGACTTCACGCTCGAGGTTTTTCTTGATGTCGGCGCGCAGGGCTTCCACAGTCCCATCCGCGATGCCCAGCGACTTGGCCAGTGCCTCGTTGACCTCAGGCAGGTGAGCTGCTTCGATTTTCTTGACAGTCACCAGAAAGTCAGCCTGCTTGCCGGCAACATCCTTGCCGTGGTAGTCAGCCGGGAAGTTCAGCGGGAAAGTCTTGCTCTCGCCGCTTTTCATGCCGCGCACGGCATCTTCAAACTCCTTGAGCATCTGGCCTTCACCGACCAGGAACTGGAAATCTTCGGCCTTGCCGCCGGCAAAGGTTTCGCCGTCGATCTTGCCTTCAAAGTCGATGGTGGCGCGATCGCCATCCTGGGCCGGCGCATCGGCTGCGCGCTGGGCAAAGGTGCGGCGCTGCTTGCGCAGGATGTCCACGGTCTTGTCGATAGCCGCATCGCTCACTTCAGCGCTGACCTTTTCGACTTCCGCCTGGGTCAGGTCGGCAATCTTGACGTCGGGATAGACCTCGAATACGGCGTCAAATACCAGTTCGCCTTCGGGGGCGCCTTCTTTTTCGCTGATGCGCGGCTGGCCCGCAACACGCAGCTTGGCTTCGTTGGCAGCCACGGCAAACGCTTCGCCCACCTTGTCGTTCATGACTTCGTAATGCACCGAGTAGCCGTAGCGCTGGGCCACCACATTCATGGGCACCTTGCCGGGACGGAAACCGTCCATCTTCACCGTGCGGGCCAGGCGCTTGAGGCGCGTATCGACTTCCGACTGGATGGTATTGAGGGGCAGCGTCAGCGTCATTTTGCGCTCGAGCTTTTCAAGGGTTTCAACAGTCACGGCCATGATGGTTTCCTAAAATCAAAAAATATTCAAAACAGGGCTTGCACCTGACATGCTGCGGCAATACCGCAATGCCTGAAGGCCCGGAAGCAGCACTTCACCTGCTTCCCGTAAACCCTCAAGGATGGTGCGCGGGGGGGGACTCGAACCCCCACACTGTTGCCAGCGTCAGGACCTAAACCTGGTGCGTCTACCAATTTCGCCACCCGCGCGCCTGAAATAAAAACGGGAATCCGAAAAACCTCCGAATCCCCGCTTGAAATCGGTCAACTCTCTATTTTAGCCGTTATCGCAGCCCGATTTCACGGGCATCGACCCGCCCGGTGCCATTCAGGGGACTGCCAGGGGGTTCTCCGGCTCGCGCTTGACGCGAAACCACGCCGCATACATGGCCGGCAACGCCAGCAACGTCAGCACCGTCGCCACCACCAGTCCCCCCATGATGGCCACGGCCATGGGACCCCAGAACACGCTGCGCGACAGCGGAATCATGGCCAGCACCGCCGCTGCGGCCGTCAGCACGATAGGCCGCAACCGGCGCACAGCTGACTCGACAATCGCATCCCAGGCGGGTACGCCCCGGGCACGATCCTGCTCGATCTGATCGATGAGGATCACGGAATTGCGCTGGATCATGCCCATGAGCGCGATCACGCCGAGCAAAGCGACAAAACCGAACGGCCGCCCCAATAAAATCAGCGCCCCGGCCACCCCTGCGATGCCAAGCGGGCCGGTCAAAAATACCAGCATGGCGCGGCTGAAGCTGTGCAATTGCAGCATCAGCAGCGTGAAGGTCAGGAAGAGCATGACGGGAATGCCCGCAGCGATGGACGCCGAGCCCTTGCTGCTTTCTTCCACCGCGCCCGCTACCTCGATGCGGTAGCCCGTCATGCCGCTGCCGTGCCATTGGGTCTCCAGCGCCTTGAGCCTGGGCATCAGCTCCTGGGTCACCGTTGCACCCTGAAGCCCTTCGACAATGTCACTTTGCACCGTGATGGCGTAATCGCGGTTTTCGCGCCACATCACCCCCGGCTCCCAAGTGAAGACCGGCTTGGCGATTTGCGTCAGCGGAATCGAACGCCCGGAAGCCGTGGGCAGGTAAGCATTGGCAATGTCGGTGATGGCGTTGCGCTCGTCCAGCGGCTGGCGCAGCACGATGTCGATCAGCTTGTCGCCTTCGCGGAACTGGCCCACCGGGGTGCCCGCCAGAATGGTCCGGGAGGCCTGGGCAATGGACTGGCTGCTCACGCCCAGCGCGCGTGCTTTCGACTGGTCCACCTCCAGGCGCAACACCTTGACCGATTCGTTCCAGTTGTCATTGACGCCGCGCGTGTTCGCACTTTCCCGCATCACCGCTTTGACCTCATCGGCGCGCTCACGCAGGACCAGCGGGTCAATACCCACGACCCGGAACTGCACCGGGTAAGGCACCGGAGGTCCGTTGGGCAGCAACTTGACGCGGCCCCGCACCTCGGGGAACTCGGTCGCCAGCAGGGCCGGCAGCTTGATGCGCAGGGTCTCGCGCACCTTCAGGTCCTTGGCCAGCACAATCATCTGCGACACGTTGGTCTGCGGGAACACCTGGTCCAGCGGCAAATAAAAGCGCGGCACACCCGAACCCACCCAGGTGCTGACCGAAGTCACGCCCGCTTCCCGCATCAGGCGCTGCTCGACGCGCCTGGCGGTGAACTCATTGGCCGCAAAAGAGGTGCCCTCGGGGAACCAGATGTCCACCATGATTTCGGGGCGGCTGGAGTCGGGGAAAAACTGCTGCTGCACCTTGCCCATGCCCACAATGCCCAAAGCAAAGATCAACACCGTGGCGCCGATCGTGATCCAGCGATGCTGCACGCACCAGTTCACGGTTTTGCGAAAGGTGTTGTAGAAGGGGCTGTTGAACATCTCGTGCGGGCTGTCCAGGCCGGCAGCGACCTCCTTGACGTGCGGTGGCACCCTGAGCAGCAGCGTGCCCAGGTAAGGGACAAAATACACCGACACAACCCAGCTGAGCACGAGCGCAATCACGGTCACCGCAAAAATTGCAAAGGTGTATTCACCCGTGGTCGATTTGGCCAGGCCAATGGGCAAAAACCCGACGGCGGTGATGAGCGTGCCCGTCAGCATGGGCATCGCGGTGATTTCATACGCAAAGGTGGCGGCGCGCACCTTGTCGTAGCCCTCTTCCATCTTGCGCACCATCATTTCCACGGCAATGATGGCGTCGTCCACCAGCAGGCCCAGCGCAATAATCAGGGATCCCAGTGATATCTTGTGCAGGCCGATACCGTAGTACCACATGGCCAGAAAGGTCATGCCCAGCACCAGCGGAATGGTGATGCCCACGACCAGTCCGGGCCGCATGTCGATGTAATAGCGCCGCCACAGCGGCAGGCGGCCAAGCCCCTCATGCGGGCGTTTATGCAGACCCAGGCTGATGAAGCTGACCGCCAGCACAATTACCACAGCCTCGATCAACACCCCGACAAATTCATTCACAGACCTCGACACTGCCTTGGGCTGATCCTGCACATGGACCAGCTTGATACCGGCAGGCAAGGCGCCGGCGATGCTTTCGGACAATTTTTCCAGCGACTTGCCCAGCCCGATGATGTCGCCGCCCTTGACCATGGACACGCCCAGCGCAATCACTTCCTTGCCCTGGTGGTGAACCTTGACGGACGGGGGATCGACATAGCCCCGCCTGATTTCCGCGATGTCACCCAGGCGCAGCTGGCTGCCCCCGGCACTGGTTCCCGCCCCGTAACCTGCCCCGCGAATTGGCATGGCGCGCAGCTGTTCCACCGCTTCGAACTGGCCGGCTACCCGTACCTGCACCACATCCAGCGGGGTCTGCACGGCACCCGCCGATTCGATGGCATTTTGCTGGCCCAGTTGCGACAGCACCTGGTTGAAATCCAGCCCCAGCTGCGCCAGGCGTTTCTGGGAAATTTCAATGAAAACCTTTTCGTCCTGTACGCCGAACAGTTCAACCTTGTTGACATCCGGCACACGCAGCAGGCGCTGGCGCACATCGTCCGCAAAGGTCTTGAGCTCAGCATAGTTGAACCCATCGGATTCCAGGGCGTAAATCACGCCATAGACATCACCAAAATCGTCGTTGAAAAAGGGGCCCTGAATACCGCCCGGCAGGGTGCCACGCATATCGCCGACCTTCTTGCGCACCGAATACCAGACGTTGGCCACGTCGCCGGGTTTGGAGGAATCCTTGATCTGGAAAATGATTTGCGACTCGCCAGGCTTCGAATAGCTGCGTATCTTGTCGGCGTAGGGCACTTCCTGCAGCGTGCGCTCTATCTTGTCAGTCACCTGCTCTGCCACCTGTTGCGCGGTGGCGCCGGGCCAATAGGTGCGCACCACCATGGCTCTGAAGGTGAACGGCGGATCTTCGTCCTGCCCGAGCTGAAAATAGGATGCAAAACCCAGCGCCATCAGCACGACCAGCAGGTAGCGCGTCAGCGCCGCATGCTCCAGCGCCCAGCGGGATAGATTGAACCGGGGAGAAGGAAGAGCGCTGTCAATAGCGCTGTCGGCGAAGTTGTTGCCAAGGTTGTTGCCGGCCTGGCTGCCGGTGCCGTTGCCTGCCTGCGTCATGCCGGCCTCACTTCGCAACCGACGCTGATGCGCTGGAAGCCAAAGCAGCCGTCGCAGGTTTTGCTATCGAATCAGGACCTGTTTGCGCCGGACTGGCGGTCGTCACCGCCACGCTGGGCCGGTAAATAGTGACTTTCTGTCCGGGCGACAGCACATGCACGCCGGCGCTGACCACCAGCATGCCCGGCTGCAGGCCCGACGCCACCACCACATCGTTGCCGTCGGCGGTGGCGACCTGGATCACCTGCGGCTTGACGGTCATGCTGCCTTTGTCGAGCACCCACACCGCCGTGGCATTGCCTTCCTGGCGCAAGGCCGTGGTCGGCAGCTTGATGACTGGCATACCGACGGCGTCGCCCACTTCAGGCACCACGGACACCGTGGCACCCAGGACGGGCGGCTCCTTGGCGTCGATGGAAACCTTGACGGGGTAAGTCCGCGTCACCGGATCGCTGCTCGCAGCCACCTCACGCACCTTGCCGGGTAAATCGGTGTGTTGCGCCCAAAGGCGAATCCTGACGGGTGCACCGACCTTGATGCCGGCCACTTTGTCCTCAGGCACCGAGAACACCACGTCGCGAACGCCGTCGGCCGCAATGCGCACCACCGGCACCCCCGCTGCCACCACCTGACCCGGCTCCGCCTCTATCGCCGTCACCACACCCGAGACATCAGCCACCAGCGCGGCATAACCCGCCTGGTTGCTCTGCACGGCCAGCTGCGACTGGGCCTGCTCCAGTTGTGCCTGGGCCGCCTTGAAGGTCGTTTCGCGGCGCTCCAGTTCCGCGCCGCTGATGAAATTCTGGTCTTTCAGCTCTTTGTAGCGCTTGAAATCAGCCGCGGCGAGATCCCGGTTGGTCGTTGCCGTTGCAACTTGGGCGCGGGCTGCATCGGCGGCCAGCTTGTAATCCTGCGGGTCCAGTTGGGCCAGCACCTGGCCGGCCTTGACGCGTTGGCCCAGCTCGGCCTGCCGCTTGATGATCTTGCCCCCAACCCTGAAGCCCAGGCGGGACTCGACTTGGGCCCTGACCTCCCCCGCATACTCGTGGCTGGAAGAAAACGCATCAGTCCCTACAGTCATGACCTTCACGGCACGTACCGGCTCCTCAGGTGGAGCGGATGGAGAACAGGCGGCCAGTACGACGGCAATGCTCACCAGCGAAAAGACGGTTTTTTTCATGGTCTGGTTCAGATGAAGAGTCGGGACAGGAGATCGAATCAGGAAATCAGCAGGAGGTCAGGCCAGGCAATTACTGACTGACTGGTTAGTAATCTAGGATAAATGGGGAGGCTTGTCAAGCACTTGGCCTCGGCATAAATCACCCGAATACCGGGGAAAATTTACCCGCGGCAGTACCGATGGGACATGGGGGACACCGAGACACGGCTGAACGCCGCCGCCTGTACGAGGACGACAAGGACGAGTGCGGCCTCGAAATTGCTCAAACGATGGGGCGATGGGGCCCCGCGCGCCGAATCAATGGTCAAGTTGACCGGGCATGGGGCAGAGCGGCAGCAAGGTGCCCCGGTTGGGGCGCAGGTTTCAGCGCCCGGGCGGGGCGGGCCACCCTGCCGTCAGCTCACCACGCATGCGCACCTGCACGTCACTGCACACATCCGCACGCATGGGCGGACAGCGCGCCGCCGCCGTGAGGCCCTGGAGCCGTCGCCAGGGCGAGCCAACCCGGCATGGCGCCGGCAGTGCAGACGAAGGATCAGGCCTGCGCCGCAATCACGCCGATCTCCACCCGGTATTCGGTTGCGGCCAGACGGGCGCTGAGCACGGTGGCGCGTGCCGGGGTGCTGCCGGGCACTACCCAGGCCTCCCAGGCACGGTTCATGTCGGCAAAGGTGTCCATGTCGGTCAGCCAGATGGTCGCACTCAGTATGCGGGTCTTGTCGCTGCCGGCAGCGGCCAGCAGGCGGTCGATGCTCGCCAGGACTTGCTGCGTCTGCGTGAAGACGCTGGGCCCGGCATCGTGGTCGGCTACCTGGCCGGCCAGGTAAATGGTTTTCTGGTGCACGACTGCTTGCGACATGCGGGGGCCGGTTTCAATGCGCTGGATGGACATAGGGGTCTTCCTCGTAGGTGTTGTAAGGTGAAAATAAAAAAACAGAGGGAATGATTCCCGCCGGTTATCGGTTCGCCATGGCCGGCGACAACGCAACCAGGCACAGTATCTCGAATAACATCTGCGCGCCCACCAGAGCCGTGTTGCCGGAGGGGTCATTCTGTGGGGCGACCTCCATCACGTCGCCGCCGACGATATTCAGGCCCGCCAGGCCGCGCAGCAAGGTGAGCACTTCGCGCGGGCTCAGGCCACCGACCTCGGGCGTGCCCGTGCCCGGCGCATACGCGGGGTCCAGGCTGTCCACGTCAAACGTCACATAGGTCGGGCCGTCGCCCACCACTTCGCGGGTGCGCCGGATCACGGCTTCCACCCCCATTTTCGAGAACTCTTCAGCATGGATGACGGTCATGCCGGAGTCAAACGAAAACTCCCACAAATACTCGGCCCCGCCCCGAATGCCGATCTGGACGCAGCGGCGCGGATCCAGCACGCCCGCCAGCACGGCCTCCCGGAAGGGGCCGCCGTGGTGAAATTTGGAACCCTCGTAGGTTCCGGCGGTGTCGCAGTGGGCATCAATATGCACCATGCCCACCGGCCGGTCGCGTCCCACCGCTTTCAGGATGGAGCCCGTGATCGAATGGTCACCGCCCACAGCCAGCGGAATCACACCCGCTTTCACAACCTGGTTGAAGCAGGCCTCGATGTCGGCATGGCATTCGTCCAGGCTGAAACGGCTGCGCATGGGCACATCGCCCATGTCGGCCATCTTCAGGCGGGTCACCGGCGCCAGGCCCAGCGCATGCTCGTAAGGTCCGATACGCTCCACATTGCGCACGGCGCGCGGCCCCAGGCGGGCCCCGGCGCGGTTGGTCACGCCCAGGTCCATCGGCACGCCGATCAAGGCCACATCCAGGCCCGCCAGATTCGGCTCAGGCTGGGCCAGGCCATCCGCGCGGTAAGGGGCATCGAGAAATGTGGGGACGTCGGCAAACGGCCACTTGCGGCGGTCCGAGCTGCTGAAGATCTGTTCAGCGACGGCCTTGAATGCCGGGTCAAACATGTCGGCGCCCGAAGCGCCGGCATAACGGGCCCGCAATCTGGCCAAATGTTCTGCGTTGGTAGTCATGGAATGCATGGAATGGTTCATGTTGGAAAAAATCGGGAGGCTGGCAGCTGCCGCCGCTCACGCCTGCGGCGCCGCGCTGCCGCGCGACAGCCGATCCAGGCACAGCCGCGCAGCGGCAAGGTCTTCCAGTGCCGCTCCGACGGATTTGAAGACAGTGATATCGGTGTCGCGGCGCGCAATGGGTGCGCCCGCCCGGCACAGGTCAGCCAGCTCGCCCCGAATACGGTTGCGCGCCAAGGCACCGGACGCCAACGCCTGGATCAAGTCGCCCGCCTCCGCCAAGCCGCCCGCGGTGGTGTCGCACCAGACTGAAGTGGCGCGTATGAACACTTGGTCATCTGCCTCGCGCATCTGCGGCGTGAAGGCGCCAACCAGGTCCACATGCGTGCCTGGACGCAGCCACTCACCGTGCAACAGCGAGGTTTTCGACAGCGTGGCGCAGCTGATGATGTCGGCCTGGGCGCAAGCCTCTTCCAGCGCGGTGACAGGTTCTGCCTTCACGCCTTGCGCCCGCAAGGCGTCCGCACTCTCCTGCGCCTTGGCTGGCGACCTGCCCCACACCAGCACGCGCTCAATCGGTCGCACCTGGGCATGGGCCAGGGGCAGGTACTGCGACAGCCGCCCTGTCCCGACCATCAGCAGCGTGCGGCTGTCGGGGCGCGAGAGAAACCGGCTGGCCAGGGCCGAGGCCGCCGCCGTGCGACGCGCCGTCAGCTCGCCAGCGTCCAGCACCGCCTGCGGACGGCCGCTGGCGCCCTCCATCAACACGTAAAGCCCGTGAATGGATGGCAGATCCAGCGTATGGTTATCCGGATAGACCGCCACGAGCTTGACCCCCACCCCTAAACCGGGGCTCCAGGCCGGCATGGACAGCAACACCGGTGTGCTGGCGCTGCCCATGCCTTCCATGTGGTAATGCCCCCGCGTGGGCGTGCTCAGGTCGGTGGCGGCAAAGGCGCTGTGCAGGGCCCGCAGCAGCTCCGGCCAGGGTAAATGGCGGGCCACACTCGCGGCATCAATAAAAACCGGGGAAATCGTGGATGGAGAATTTTCCATGGCGCCCTCCCCGCTCAAGCAGCGAACACCGAACAGCGTTCGGCATCAATCAACACATTCACACGCTGCCCGCAGCGCGCGCTTTGAAACTGGGCATCGCCGCCGTGGCAGCGCAGGCGCTCATCGCCACAGCGCAGGATCAGTTCCGACTTGGCACCGAGGTCGCGCAGGAAATCAATCTCCCCTGAAATGCTGTTGGGCCGCGCCGGTGCATCGGCATGGGTCGGCTCGAACCTGAGGTCTTCGGAGCGCACGGCCAGCGTCACGGCGCTGCCGGCCGGCAAACTGGTGGGAAGCGCCAGGGCGCTGCCCAGCACCTCGATCACGCCCGGGCTGCGCACCATGCCGGGCAGCAGGTTGGCGGCCCCGAGGAACTCGGCCACGAACGCATTGGCCGGTTTGCGGTACACCTGCGAGGGCGTATCGCATTGCTGGACGCGCCCGCCCTTGAGCACGACCAGGCGATCCGACAGCATCATGGCTTCGTGCTGGTCGTGCGTCACCACGATGGTGGTCACGCCGAACTGCTGCTGCAGTTGCCTGAGCTCGATCTGCATGCTGTCGCGCAGCTGGGCGTCCAGGGCCGACAACGGCTCGTCCAGCAAAAACAGCTTGGGCGGAACGGCCAGCGCACGCGCAATGGCCACGCGCTGGCGCTGCCCGCCGGAGAGTGCCGACACCGGGCGATCCGCAATTGCCGGAAGTTGCACCATGTGCAGCAGTTCTTCCACGCGGCTGGCGCGCTGCGCCGTGGCGACTCCCTTGAGCTTCATGCCGTAGGCAATGTTTTCGGCCACCGTCATGTGCGGGAACAGCGCCAGCGACTGAAACACCATGCCAAAGCCGCGCAGATGCGGAGCCACATGGCTGATCTCCTGGCCGTCCAGCAGCAGCTGGCCGCTGCTGGCACTCTCGAAGCCGGAAATGATGCGCAGCAGCGTGGTCTTGCCGCAACCCGAGGGGCCGAGCAAACATACAAATTCCCCGCGGGCGATGGTCAGGTCAACATCGCTGAGGACGTTCGCCGTGCCGAAGCGTTTGCTGACGCCCCGGAGTTCCAGATGCTTGTCCATATGCAACAGTCTTTCGTTAATCAGGTTCTTGGGGGCAGCGCTCAAAACAGGCTGCCCTTGCCGGCCACGAGCTTGTCGACCCAGGCGATCAGCGCCACGTCCAGCGCAATGATCAGGGTCGAAATGGCCAGCGTGGTGGGATCCAGCGACGAGACGGTGCGGCTGTACATCCAGATCGGCAGCGTGCGCACGTCGATCGTGTACATGAAGAAAGTCACCGTGAACTCGTTGAAGGAAATGATGAAGGCGAAGATCAGCCCGGCCATGATTCCCGGCTTCATCAGCGGCACGACGACATGCAGGATGGCGCGCAAAGGCGAGGCCCCCAGCGACATGGCGGCTTCTTCCAGGTCCAGCCCCACGCCATTCATGGCACTCAGGCAATTGCGTAAAACAAAAGGCAGCGCCAGCGTGATGTGCGGAATGGCCAGGCGAAACAGGCCCAGGTCCACGCCGGTCTCGCGGCTGAGTGCTTCGGTCATGAGCAGGTAGGCCACGCCCAGCACCACCAGCGGAAACACGATGGGCAGGGTGAACAGCAGTTCGGCCAGATGGCGCCAGCGCCCCTGGCTGCGCACCACGGCATAAGACAGCGGCACACAGACACTGACGCTGGCCAGCATGGTGATGAGGCCCACGATCAGGCTGCTGGTCATGGCGCTGAAGGCCGACATCGTGCCCTCGCTCTTGTCGCCAAACAGCACATCGAAGGCAGCGCCGTACCAGCGCAGCGACAGGGACTGCGGCGGAAAATCCAGGTTGGTGCCGCCCGAAAACGACATGATCAGGATGATCACCACCGGCAACGCCGCGATGAGCAGGCCCAGCCCGGCCAGGGTGCCCATGACCCAGCCAAACGATCCGCGGCCGGCACGGGAAGTGGTTGAGGACGCAGCTGGAGAAGTCACTGAAGGGGTAATTGAAGTTGCCGTTGCCATCATCGTGCTCCCTGCCATTGGGTGGTGCGTGTGGACAGCCAGGTGGCGGCCATCAGGGTTGCCAGCGTGATGGCGATGAGGGTGACGCCCGCCGCCGCCGCACCTGCCCAGTCAAACATCGGTGAAATCATGTCGCGGATGGCCACGCCCATGGTCTGGACACGGCGGCCGCCGAGCAGCAGCGGCACGGCGAAAGCGCTGGCGTTGAAGGCAAACACAATCGAGGCCGCACCGATCAGCCCGGGCTTGAGCAGCGGCAGCGTGATGTCGCGAAACGAGCGCCAGGGCGCAGCGCCCAGGCTGGCACTGGCCTCCAGGTATTGCGCCGAGATGGCCCGCATCGAGCCGAGGATGGGAAACACGGCCAGCGGCAAGGCGGTTTGCACCAGGCCCACCAGCACACCGATCTCATTGAACAGCAGCTGCACCGGGCGGTCCAGCACACCCAGCTTAAGCAATACGCCATTGATGATGCCGTTGGGCCCCAGCACCATGATCCAGCCATAGGACTGAATCAGCAGGTTCAAAATCATGGGCAGCAGGATGAGACTGGTGACCACGCGTCGCCAGATGGGCTGGGTAATCGCCGCCATCAGCATGGCCACGGGCACCGCCAGCACCAGGCAGATGACCGTGCTCAGCGCCGCCAGCTTGAGCGTCAGAACGACCGAGCGAAGAAAAAACGGGTCGAGCAGGCCCAGGTAACGCTCCAGGCTGAAACCGTCAATAGACTGCGTGTCCGCCGAAAAGGAAAAGCGGAGCACGAAGACAACAGCCAGCAGAAAGGGCAGCAAGAGCACGATGGCCGGCAGGGCCAGCAGGGCCAGCCGGAGGCGGCCAGAATTCAGAGTGGACATGGTCAAAACTTTCCTGACGACCGGGCCGCGGGAAGCGGTCCGGCCGTTTATCAACTGCAGACGATCAGGAGAAGGTCTGCGTGTAGCGCTTGATCCAGCTGTCGCGTACCGAGGCAATCACCGCCTTGTCGTGAATCACCGCCGTGGAGCCGAGCTGCTCGGGCTTGATGATGAAGGGGCTCTTTTGCGCCTCGGGTGAGAGCACGGCCTTGAGGTTGACCGGCCCGTTGAGCACGTCCTCGGCCATTTTTCCCTGCACAACGGGATCCAGCGAATGGTTGATGAAGGCATGGATCAGCGACGATTCGCCGGGGTGGGCCTTGGGCATGATGGTGTACATCAGGTCGGCAAAAAAACCTTCCTTCAGGTTGTACGTGGCGCCCAGGCCGGAGTTGGGATCCTTGAGTTCCTTGGCAAAGAAGGCCGGGGCGTACACCGCACCAATGTCCAGCGAGTTGGAGCGAAACAGTTCGGCGATTTGCGTCGGGTTCTCGCCGAAGGTCAGCACCCGGTCCTTGAGCTCGGCCAGCTTCTTGAAACCACCTTCCACATTGGTCGCGCTGCCGCCGGTCAGCTTGGCTGCGGCCACGATGGTGTCCAGCGAATCCGTCCAGGTCGCCGGCGGCAAAAACACCCGCTTGGCATATTTGGGGTTCCACATTTCCTCGTAGCTGGTCGGTGCCGCCTTGAAGGTGCGAGTGTTGTACAGCATGCCACCGGTCCACAGCAGATAGCCAATGCCGTGGCCATCGGCACCGGTGCGAAAACGCGCGTCCACGCTCTGGAGGTTGGGTAACTGGTTCAGGTCGGGCTTTTCCAGCAGGCCTGCATTGGCCAGGGTGACGGCGCCGACACCTGCCAGCGTGATCACATCGTATTGCGGGCGATTTCCGCCCGCCTTGAGTTTGGCCACCATCTCGGACGTGCTGCCCGTGCGGTCGGCAATGACCTTGGCACCCGTTTGGGCTTCAAAGGTTTGCGCGATGTTGCGTAGCACCGCCAGGCCCGTATCGTCCGACCAGGTCAGGATACGCAGGGTTTTCCCTGAGAACTTGCGATTTTGGGCGAGCGCATTGAGTGCCGGAAAGCCCAGCGCTGTCGAGGCCAGCGCAGCGCCTGCCTTGACCAAGGTGCGCCGTTGGATATCGTGTGTCATATCGGTTTCTCCTGTGTGGGTGTACATATAAGAATAATTTGTTGACTTGCTGAATACCCGTTTCGCAGCCCTCAAAAAATCTCAAAGTCATCGTAATGGCTCTGCTAAAGTAGCGATAGTCACAAAATTGTCGCGTACCTATCAATAAAACTGAATGCAAGACTTGGACCCGCACCTGTTGCGTGCATTCTTGTCGGTGATTGACGTCGGCACCGTCAATGGCGCAGCTGCCGCACTGCATCGCACCCAGGCGGCTGTCAGCATGCAGATCCGGCGCCTGGAAGATATTGCGGGTGCCCCGCTGTTCGAACGCTCGCCCAAGGGCCTGACGGCCAACGCCGAGGGGCGGGTCTTGGAGCCCTATGCGCGTGAAATCCTGACCCTCAATGAAGAAGCCCGGCAACGCATCAGCGGCCAGCGCATGGAAGGCCGCGTCAAGCTGGGGGTGGTGGAAGACTTCGCCGCAACGCGACTGATTGAGATTTTGAAGTCCTTTCGCGACCAGAACCCCAAGGTGCATCTGGACCTGATCATCGCGGGCAACCGGCAGCTGGCCGCGCTGTTTGAGCAGGACAAACTCGATTTGCTGATCTGCGACACCCAGGAGGTGGCACACAAGCCCCTGGTCGAATGGCCCGAGCAACTGCTGTGGGTGGTGCGCTCCGACCTGACGCTGCCGCCGGACGATGCCTTGCCGGTGGTTCTGTTCACCGACGCCTGCCCCTGGCGCACCCGGGTCATGGAGTCGCTGGCCGACGCCCAGTTGCGCTGGAGCATGGTGTGCGAGGCCTCCACGCTGGTGGCCATGGCTACCGCTGTGCAGGTGGGCATCGGCATCGGGCCCATGATTTCAGCCACCATTCCGCCCGGCTGCCGCGTGCTCGCGGCAACGCCTGAATTCCCGAACCCGATTCAAATCGGGATTGGCCTGTATGCCCGCACCGGGGCCTCGGAGGAAGCGACTTACCTCGCCGATTTCATGACCCGCATGCCAGGCAGGCTGGCGGTTTGACGGGCATGCCAGTGACATCAAGACCTTTGCCGCAAGACCCGGCCGGCACGGACGCGCCCACAACCTCCCCGGTCGCTTCCCCAACCAGGACCACGACCTCTATGACCACGCGCAAGGCGGGCGTTGACCATTACGAGAACTTCCCGGTCGCCTCTGTCCTGTGCCCGCCGCACCTGCGACCCGCCATCGCCGCCATCTACTGGTTCGCCCGCACCGCAGACGACATCGCCGACGAGGGTGACGCCCTGCCCCAGACCCGTCTGGACGACCTGGCCGCCTACCACGCCGATCTCATGGCGACCGCTGCTGGCCTCTCGCCCTCCCCGCGCTGGGCCGCCGTGTTTGACCCGCTGGGCCCCGTGATCACGCAATTTGCCCTGCCGGTGCATTTGCTGGCCGATCTGCTCAGCGCCTTTGAGCAGGACGTGGTGAAACAGCGCTACGCCAGTCAGGCCGAACTGCTCGACTACTGCAACCGTTCAGCCAACCCAGTGGGCCGTTTGCTGCTGCACCTGTATGGTGTGCACGACGGCGACTCGCTGCAGATGAGTGACAACATCTGCAGCGCCCTGCAACTCATCAACTTCTGGCAGGACCTGAGCGTGGACATTCCACGCGGACGCATCTACCTGCCGGCCGATGCCTGGGCGCGCCATGGCGTCGATGAAGCGCAACTACTGGCTTTGGACAGCAACCCAGCCACTACTAAATTAATAGCTGACTGCGTCCAATCCGCAAGGGCTGCCATGCTCAAAGGCTCCCCGCTGGTGAAAAGGATACCAGGGCGCGGCGGCTGGGAGCTGCGGCTGGTGGTGCAAGGCGGCCTGCGCATCCTGGACAAAATCGAAGCGCTGGGCTTCAACACGCTGCAGCAACGCCCCAAGCTCGGGCCCTGGGATGTGGCGGTGATGGGCTGGCGTGCTTTATGGATGTAGGCACGACACTCACAGGCGGCCCATAACAGGAACCAAGCATTTTTCCGACGGGCCGCCCCTAGAAAAAATAGCCCCCTCGGGGGGCAGCGCATTACACAAAGTGAAAAGCGTGGGGGTCATTTCCACGTGCAACAATCGCCGCATGAATCCCGAGCAGTATGTCCAGCAAAAAGCCGCCGCATCCGGTAGCAGTTTCTATTACGCCTTCCTGTTTTTACCCCCCGAGCGGCGTGCCGCCATCACCGCGTTTTACGCTTTCTGCCGCGAAATAGACGATGTGGTCGATGAAGTGACCGACCCCGGCGTGGCGCAAACCAAGCTGGCCTGGTGGCAGGCCGAGGTGGCCAAGTCGTATGCCGGCAATCCGACGCATCCGGTCATGCAGGCGCTGATGCCCCTGGCCGGGAGCTACGGCATTGAAGCGCGCCATTTACAGGCGGTCATCGAGGGCTGCCAGATGGACCTGGAGCAAAACCGCTACCTCGACTTCCCCGGCCTCATGCAGTATTGCCACCTGGTGGCGGGCATCGTGGGCGAGGTAGCCGCGCGCATTTTTGGCCAGACGGACGAAGCCACCACCACCTACGCACACAAGCTGGGCCTGGCGTTCCAGCTCACCAATATCATTCGCGATGTGGGTGAAGATGCGATGCGCGGCCGCATCTACCTGCCCATCAACGAGCTGCAGCAGTTTGATGTGAAGGCGCACGAAATCCTGAAACGCCAGTATTCCGAGCGCTTTACCGCGCTCATGCAGTTCCAGACCCAGCGCGCACTGGCGCTGTATGACGAGGCGCTGGCCCTGCTGCCCCCGGCTGACCGCCGGGCCCAGAAGCCCGGCCTCATGATGGCCAGCATTTACCGCACGCTGCTGCGCGAGATCGCCGCCGACGGCTATCAGGTGCTGCACCAGCGGGTCAGCCTCACACCCTTGCGAAAATTCTGGCTGGCCTGGAAAACGCAGGCCTTTGGGCGGGTGGTTTAACACGTGTGGTTGGTGGGAACATGAGAGTCGCCGTCGTGGGTGCCGGGTGGGCGGGCTGCGCCGCAGCCGTCGAGGCCACGCGCCTGGGTTATCAGGTCACCCTTTTTGAAGCGTCCCGCACCGCTGGCGGGCGGGCCCGCCGCTTGGGCGGCACGGTGGCGGGCCGGTCTGTCCCGCTCGACAATGGCCAGCACATCCTGATCGGCGCCTATGCCGAAACCCTGCGCCTGATGGAAGACCTGGGCGTTGACGTGAATGCTGCCATGCTGCGTCTGCCCTTGAGCATGCGCTTCCCCAATGGCAGCGGCCTGCAGTTGCCCCGGTGGCCGGCGCCGCTGGATGCGCTCGCCGGCATCCTCGTGGCCCGTGGCTGGTCATGGGCGGACAAGCTGTCGCTGCTTAAGGTGGCGCTGGGCTGGAAACTCAAGGGATTTCAGTGCGATCCGGGCCAGTCGGTGACCGATATATGCCAGGGCCTGACACCAGGCGCCATGGCTTCGCTGATCGAGCCTTTGTGCGTGTCGGCGCTGAACACGCCGGCGCAATGCGCCAGTGGCCAGGTGTTCCTGCGCGTGATCCGTGATGCGCTGTTTCTGCAGAGCGGCGGCTCCAACCTGCTCTTGCCCCGCAAGGACCTGAGCGCCCTGCTGCCGGATGCCACGCTGGCCTGGCTCCATGAGCAGGGCAGCCCCGCACAGCTGGGCGCTCGTGTGCTCACCATCGCCCCTCTCGGTTCAAGCTGGGTCGTGACCACCGATAGCAGCGTCGCCTTTGATTGCGTGGTGCTTGCCTGCCCGCCCCACGAGGCAGCGCGCCTTGTCGAAGGCAGTGGCGTGCCGGCTGACGAATGGCTCATGCAGACGCGCGGCTTGCAGCACGAGGCCCTCACCACCGTTTATGCCCACGCGTCCGATGCACGCCTGGCCCAGCCCATGCTGGCGCTGCCTTCAAGTGCCAGGGAGCCGGCCCAATTCGTGTTCGACCGCGGACAACTCGGCGGCCCCGCGGGCTTGCYGGCGTTCGTGATCAGTGCCAGTTCGGGCGACAACGCCACACTGACGCAGCAGGTGCTGGCGCAAGCCGCGCGGCAGTTGGGGCTGAATTCGCTGAACCCGCTGCAGCCGGTGCAGACCATTGTGGAAAAGCGTGCGACCTTTGCCTGCACCCCCGGCGTACAGCGGCCCGGCGCCGCCGTCGCTCCGGGCCTGATGGCGTGTGGGGACTACATTGCCGGGCCGTATCCAGCCACCCTGGAAGGTGCCGTGCGCTCCGGCCTGGAGGTGGCCAGGCGCCTGCATTGAACAATCCCGATCAATCCTGGCTAATCCCGGCTAATCCTGATGAATCCCGACGCTATTGCTACCCATTAAATAGCAATAAGGCCCCCCGGATCATCGAGGTCATGCACCTTGTGCCATGGCCCTGACGGCCTTATAAGCGGGGCGCGCCAGACAGGCGCGCAGCCATTGAGCCGTGCGCGGGCACTGCGCCATCAATTCGATGGCACTCTGCGCCCATGTCAGCACGGAAGCCACACAGATATCGGCCACGGTAAAACGCTCGCCGGCCAGATAACTGCGCGTTTGCAAATGCTGCTCCAGCACGCCCAGCGGACCGGCCAGCCGCCGCTCGGCTTCATCGGCCAGTTGCGGCTTGCGCCGTTCTGCCGGCATCAGCACCCGGTGCATCAGGATGGTCAGCGCATCCTTTTCGCACTCGGTCACCACCCAGAAGCTCCAGCGCAAAATCTCGGCCAGCTCGGCATGGCTCCGCGCCGCCAGCATGGGGGTGTTGACATCATTTTGTGCCGCCAGCGATCGCGCGCCAGGGGGCTTGAACCGCTCGGCCAGGTACAGCGCGCACGCCATGGACTCCCAGACCAGCACACCGTCATCATCCACCACGGGAATGCGGCCATTCGGGTTGATCGCCAGAAATTCCGGCGTGCGCGTGGCACCGCTCAGATAAGGCAGGGGAATGTGTTCATAGGCCAGGCCCAGCTCCTGGGCCACCCACAGCGGCCGTGCCGCACGCGAGGCTGCTGTGCCGTAGATTTTGAGGGTCATGTCAATCAGCTCCAGGACAGCCCGTCCCCTTCATTGAGGAAAAAGGTCACACAATTCGGTGAGCGAGGCCACCGTTTCATGGGGTTCACCTGTGTGCGTCCATAAATGCTCTGTCCGGTTTACCCACACCGTCTGCATGCCGCAGTTAAGGGCCCCCAGCACATCCAGCGTGGCGTCGTCACCCACATGCAGCACATGAGCAGGCTCCACCTCGACGGACCCCGCAGCCGCGTGAAAAATCCGGGGATCAGGCTTGCCCACGCCAAACTGCTGGGCACTGATGCTGGTGCGGAAATAGTTGCCGATACCAATGCGCTGAATATCCGCATTGCCGTTGGACAGGGCCACCAGCGGAAAGCGGCTGGACAAAAATTCGAGGGCCAGCAAGGCATCTTCAAACAGCGTGACCCGGTTGCGCTCGGCATAAAAAACCGCGAACGCATCTTCAGCCAGCAGGGGATTTTCCCGGGAGCGATAGAGCGCCAGCCGGATAGCCTCGCGCCGGATGGCACTCAGGTTGTGCTTGAGTTCGGGACGCGAACGCATCACGTGCTCACGAATCTCATGCCGAGCCGCGGGATTGGCAAACAGCGCAGCGGTCATGGGCGCATGCTGGCTGAGCCAGTCGTCAAGCACCTTTTCGGCCCGTTCAATGGCGGGCCAGATCGGCCACAGGGTATCGTCGAGGTCCAGCGAGATGGCTTTGATGATGGTCAGGTCAAGCATAGGTAAGTTCATGGATACGGTGTTGCGCCACCCCGCACTAGAATAACCCATGTCTTTTGCCTCAGAGCCGTCCTTCGTTCATGGCAAGCCACCGGCTGCATCCTCCACCACCGCCATCCTGCTCTGCAACCTCGGTACACCCGATGCACCCACCGCACCCGCGCTGCGCCGCTACCTCGCCGAATTTTTAAGCGACCCGCGCGTGGTCGAAATCCCCAGGCCTGTCTGGTGGCTGATCCTGCACGGCATCATCCTGCGCCTGCGCCCCAAAAAATCCGCCGCCAAATACGCCAGCATCTGGACGCCGGAGGGCTCACCGCTGAAGGTCTGGACGCAAAAGCAGGCCCTGATGCTGCGTGGCTACCTGGCGACGCGCGGGCACACCGTGGAGGTGCGTTACGCCATGCGTTACGGCAACCCATCGATTGCCTCGCAGCTGGACCAGCTCAAGGCGGACGGCGCCACCCGCATCCTCATCCTGCCGGCCTATCCGCAGTACAGCGGCACCACGACCGCCAGCGTGTTCGACGCGGTTTACAGCTGGGCCGCGCGGATACGCCGGATTCCCGAGTTTCGCTTCGTCAACAACTACCACGATGACCCCGGCTACATCAACGCGCTGGCCGACCGGATTCGCACGCACTGGCGGCACTATGGCCAGGCCGGGCAACTGGTCATGAGCTTTCACGGCGTGCCCGAGCGCACGCTCACGCTGGGTGACCCTTACCACTGCGAATGCCACAAGACAGCGCGCCTACTGGCCGAGAAGCTGGGGCTGGGAAAGGACCGCTACAAGGTCACCTTCCAGTCACGCTTTGGCAAGGCCAAATGGCTGGAACCCTATACCGAACCCACGCTGATCAAGATGGCGCAGGCCGGTGTCCAGCGGGTCGATGTGGTGTGCCCGGGTTTTACCGGCGACTGTCTGGAAACCCTGGAAGAAATCGCAATGGAAGCGCGCCACGCCTTTTTACAGGCGGGCGGCAAGGAGTTTTACTACATCGAGTGCCTGAACGACAGCCCCGTGTGGATGGCTGCGCTGGCAGAGTTCAGCGCGCAGCAACTGGCGGGCTGGCCAACCGGGACACCAACGGAGGCCGAAGCCCTGCACCGTTCACGCGAACGGGCAGTGGCCCTGGGCGCGCCACGCTAGTGCGGCATTACATGCCCGGATTTTTCAGCCCTGTTTAAGTGGCTTTCTCACAGGCTCGACCAGTCGTCCCATCAAATTCCAGAGCAGCACCACCAGCACCAACCCGACGGTGCCAAAAACCAGCGAAGGCAGCAAGCTGCCGCCAATGGTCCAGCCCGGTGATGCCTTGCTGGCAACACACACAAAATCCGCAGCGGCCATGCCGGTGTAGTGCATGGCGCACACCGCCAGGCCCATGATCAAGGCAGCCACAAAACGGTAGCTCGCCTTGCGGATATTGAACGCAATCCAGAGAGCCGCCGCCGCCGCACAGATGGCGATCACGACACTGCCGGCCACCATCGACCAGTTGAACACCATCTCAGCGCGCAAATGCATGGCATACATGCCGCCGTAATGCATCACGCAAACTCCCAACCCTGCCAGCACGCTTCCCGCCAACCAGCCCCCGATGCTGAACTGGCTTCTGCCGCCTGCCAGCCGCAGTGCGATGCCGGAAATAAGCACGGCCGCCAGCAACGACGCGAAGGTCAGCGTGCCGTCATAAACTACGGTCATGGGCAAGCGGTAGCCCAGCATGCCGATGAAGTGCATGGACCAGATACCGACGCCGCCCAAAGACACCGCGGCACCGATCACCATGTCGTTGTCAATGGACCCATCGCTACGGCGAATATGCCCTGCGTGGTAAAGCGCCATCAAGGACCCCATCACCGCCACGACGTAAGACCCCAGCACATACATCAGGTTGTATTGCGCGGGCAAGATATCGCCAGGATTGAAAGCCATATTTCCTCCTCGAAATTTAACATCACCAGTTTTATAGGCACCAGCTTGCAAGCTCGTTTTGATGCATCAAACCGCATCCGCGGGCCCCGCGTGATGCTATCAGTGAGCACATGGCGCGTCACAGGTGGATGGGTGTTGTTTCAGGGAAATAGTGACAATTTCGAGGGCATGAAATTCGCTTGACAACCTGCACCCGCGAACTTTTGTGCGGTGCAAGCCAGACAAATTCAAGCATGTTGTCAAAAATATTATGCTTTTTACTTACATGCCTAATGATTTTCGACGCTTATGCAAAAGTGACTGCTTGGCCACGCTGATTAAATTTTTGTGGCGAGTGCGCCATGATTTTTGAAGACGCGGCAAAAAGCTTTACGACAACGACTTTTAGCCGACAGACCGCATCAGTGGGTCGCTGGATGAAGCAGACGCTTTCCATGCGCAGGTGGCCCCGCGCAGATATCTCAGGCTTTCAGCTTGAGCAAATGCACCATCACACGCGAAGTCGTCAAGTCAAAGTCGATAAAGCTGCCAAAGGCGGGGCCGGCAAGCCAGGAGGACTCCCAGTGGTTCTGTTTCAGGGTTTTCAGCCACGAGTCATGCAAGGTGGCGGCCTTCACAGCTTCAATCATCTCTGCCTGGCGTGCGGCCGTCACGCCCTGTCCGGTGAACACACCCCGCCAGTTGGCCATGTCCACACCCACTCCCTGCTCGCGAATCGCGGGAATACCAAACACCGAGCGTTTGGACGACACCCCAATGGCGCGCAATTTCCCGCTGGCCAGCTGTTCACTGAATTCGCTGAAGCCTGAAATGCCGGCCACCGCCTTGCCACTCAGCACCGCCTGCACCACCTCGGTACCCCCCGCAAATGGCAGGTAGACGAGTTCCTCCGGTTTGCTCTGCGAGCCCCGCATGAACACGCCGGCAAACACATGGTCCACGCCGCCGGCCGAGCCACCGGCAATCGGCACTTCTTTGGGGTTGGCGCGTATACGCGCCGCCAGGTCGCTCGCTGTGCGAATCGGGGAATTGGCGTCCACGACCACCACCAGGTAGTCACTGGTCAGCCGGGCAATGGGCTGGATGCGGGTCATGTCCACAGCGGGCTTCTGCAGCGCCACCGCCCCGACCATCACCATGCCCCCCATCAGCAGGGTGTTGGGGTCGTTGCTGTACTTTTCAGCGTAATGGGCCAGGCCAATCGTGCCGCCCTTGCCACCCTTGTTTTCATACTCGATCTCGTCCGTTGCACCCGCGCCCAGCAGCGCCGTACCGAGGGCGCGGCCGGTCTGGTCCCAGCCTCCGCCGGCGTTGGCCGGGATGACGATGCGCAGCTTGGGCGCCAATTTGACCACCCTGCCCTTGGTGGAAGCCGCTCCCGCGCTGGCCGCGCCGGGTTTGGGCGATTGGGCCCAGAGCGACCCCGTGCCGCCCAGTGCGGCAATGGCCAGTCCACCCAAAGCCGCGCGTCGTTGAATTTTCAGCATGTTTTGCTCCAGTGATCCAGTGAACTTGATGGCTTTCTCAACGCAAAAATCATATCGCCGCCTTGCGCATCGACCAGAACTTTGCCAGCCGCGGCAGTACCAGCACGGCCACGATGATCACGATGAGGGTGATCGACATGGGGCGCTGGAAAAACACCACCGCGCTGCCCTCGCCGATGGACATGGCATTGCGCAACTGCGCTTCCGCCAGTGGCCCGAGGATCATGCCAACGACCACCGGTGCGGTCGGAAAGTCAAAGCGGCGCATCAACACACCCAGCACGCCGATGCCATACAGCAGGAACAGGTCAAACGCACTTTGGCGCATGCCATAAGCTCCCACCGTTGCAAAGATCAGGATGCCGGCATACAGCTGCGGCTTGGGAATCTTGAGCAGCTTGACCCAGAACCCGACCATCGGCAGGTTCAGCACCAGCAGCATCACGTTGCCAATGTAGAGGGAGGCGATCAGCGCCCACACCAGAGCCGCCGAGGTGGTGAACAGCTGCGGGCCGGGCTGGATGCCGTAGTTCTGGAAAGCGCCCAACAGGATGGCCGTGGTATTGGAGGTGGGAATGCCGAGCGTCAGCAGCGGAATCAGCGCGGCAGTCACGGTGGCATTGTTGGCGGCCTCGGGTCCAGCCACACCTTCAATGGCGCCAGTGCTGCCAAACTCCGCCCTGTCCTTCGGGTCCTTGGCCAGCTTTTTTTCCATCGCATAGCTCAGGAACGTGGGTATCTCGGTCCCGCCGGCCGGAATGCAGCCGAACGGCGTACCAATGGCCGTGCCGCGCAGCCAGGCCGGGATCGAACGCTTCCAGTCGCGCGCCGTCATGTGCACGCGGCTCAGCCGGTTCTGCTCCTCCACGACCCGGCCCTCGTACAGCACGGCGTACAGCACTTCCGCCACGGCGAACAGCCCAACCGCCACCAGCACGATTTCAATGCCGTCCAGAAACTCGGGAATGCCGCCGGTGTAGCGGCTCTGGCCTGAAATCTGGTCGAGACCGACACAACCCGCAGCCAGGCCGATGAACAGCGCCGTAATGCCGCGCAGCGTGCTCTTGCCGAGCACCGCGCTCACGGTGGTAAAGGCCAGCAGCATCAGCAGAAAATATTCCGGTGGGCCGAGCTTGACCGCGAAGTCCGCCACAAAGGGTGCGAACAGCGTGACGATGACGGTGGCGATGGTGCCGGCGACAAAGGAGCCTATGGCGGCCGTGGCAAGCGCAGCACCCGCACGGCCGCTCTTGGCCATCTTGTTGCCCTCCATGGCCGTGACCATGCTCGCCGTTTCACCGGGCGTGTTCAGCAGGATGGAGGTGGTGGAGCCGCCGTACATGGCTCCGTAATAAATACCCGAGAAGAAAATCATCGAAGCCGTGACATCGACCTTGGCGGTGATGGGCAACAGCATGGCCACAGCCACGGCCGGGCCGATGCCAGGCAGTACGCCGACGGCTGTGCCCAGGGCACAGCCCACCAGGCACCAGAGAAGATTGGCAGGGGTAATCGCGAGCGCGAAGCCATGCATCAATGCGTTGAAGATATCCATGTCAGAGCCACCCGGTTGCTGTCAGGCCCGGCAGGTTGATGGCCAGGAATTGCGTGAACATCCAGAACACTGGCGCTGAAATGAGCAGACCGGTCACGATGTCGATGACCCAGGTGCGCGCCGCGCCCGACGGCTGACCGCTGGCGCGCCGCAGGCCCTGCACCGCCAGCAGGTAGCACAGCGTGCAGCTCAGGATGAAGCCGATCGTGGTGAGCAGCGCCGCATTGAGCAGCAAGCCGGCGGAGACCCAGACAAAGCCTGGCCAGTAAGCTCGCGGGGCACCGGCGGGAAGATCCAGCTCACGAAAGCCCCCGGTGCGCGCTTCCCAGATGATCCACCCGCCGCAGACGGTGAGCATGATAGACACCAGCCACGGCAGAAAATTCGGTCCGACACCACCGTAACCTGCCACAGAAGAAATACTGATGGCGCCGAAGGCCAGCGCCAGCCCGGTGAGCAGCACACCGGCACCCACCAGGGTTTGCGGCCAGACGGCCTCGGCGGCTCGCGCGGCCTGATCGGATGGCCCGTCGGCCAAGGCATCTAAAGTTGTCATTGTTACGGTTCTCCAACACGTCGAACTAAATATGAAAACGGCACGCCGCCTGGGTCAGGCGACGCGCCGTGGGAAGGTGGAGGCCGCAGCCTCAGACCATGCCGGACTTGACCATGGTGGCACGCAGGCTGGCAAAGTCGTCATCGACGAACTTGTCAAAGGCCGGGCCCGTCAGCACTGCGGGGGTCCAGTTGTTCTTCTCAGAAGCCTCGATCCAGCTCTTGGACTTGACGGCCTTGAGAATCATCTCGGTGAGCACCTTGCGCTGCTCGGCCGAAATGCCGGGGGCGCCATAAACGCCGCGCCAGTTGCCGATCACCACGTTCACGCCCTGCTCCTTGAGCGTGGGCACATTGACGCCCTTCAGGCGCGTTTCGGAGGTGACCGCCAGCGCCCTCATCTTGCCGGAATTGATGTACTCCGAGAATTCGCTGTAGCCGCTGCCGCCTATGGTCACATTGCCGCCCAGAATGGCAGCCGTGGCCTCTCCGCCTCCGCGGAAAGCCACGTAATTGATTTTGGAAGGGTCCACGCCCGCTTCACGCGCAATCATGGCCGCCGCAATGTGCTCGGTGGAGCCGCGCGAGCCGCCGCCCCATTTCACGCTGCCGGGGTCTTTCTTGAGCTGTTCAATGACGTCTTTCATCGATTTGAACGGCGAGTTGGCGGGCAGCACAAACACGTTGTATTCGCTGGTCAAGCGAGCGATCGGTGTGGCCTGCGACAGGCTGACCGGCGGCTTGCCGGTTATCAGGCCACCCAGCATCACGGCGCCCATGACCATCATTGCATTGCCATCGCCCTTGCTGCCGTTGACAAACTGGGCCAGGCCCAGCGCGCCGGCGGCGCCGCCCTTGTTTTCGTAGGTCACGGTCGCTGCTGCACCGGAATCCATCAAGGCCTTGCCCAGGGCACGGCCGGTGGTGTCCCAGCCGCCGCCGGGATTGGCCGGAATCATCATTTTCACGTTGGTTGCAGCCAAGGCCGGCATGGGCAAGGCCCCCGCTGCGGCCAGCGCGGCCATGGATTTCAAAAAGGTATCGCGACGCATGGATTGTCTCCTTGGATGGGTAGTAACCTCGCCATCATGCGCCTCCTTCCTGTCAAACGGCTGTCCGGAAGCATTGGGGAAAGTGCTAATGTCCTGCCCATGATGCCAACCATGAAATTGCTGCTGATCGAGGACGATGCCTCCATGCAGACCGCCCTGCAGCGCGCGCTGAGCCGGCGCGGCATCGAGGTCGCGGGCTGTACCGACGGCCGGCAGGCGATCGCTCAATGGACCACCGTGCAGCCCGACGTGGTCGTGCTCGACCTCAGCCTGCCGGGGATGGACGGCCTGCAGGTGCTGGAACAGGCACGCCGGCAGGGGCTGGCCACACCCGTGCTCATCCTGACGGCCCGCGGCACCGTGGGTGACCGCATCATCGGCCTGAATACGGGTGCGGACGACTACCTGCCCAAACCGTTTGACCTGGACGAGCTGGAAGCCCGCCTGCGCGCCCTCAGCCGCAGGCGCCCTGCTTCGGGCACTGAATCAGGCCCTGCCCCACAATTCGTGGGCAATCTTCGCTATGAAAAAGACAGCGGTGCGATTTACTATCGCGACCAGGTCCTGGAGCTCACCCCGCGCGAACTGGCCTTGCTGCAGACCCTGATCGTCAAGCCCGGCCATGCGGTGTCCAAGGAACGGTTATTTGAACTGGTGTTTCCGGGCGAAGCCGATGTGCAGTACGAAGCGGTGGAAGTGGTGGTCTACCGCCTGCGCAAGAAACTCGCCCATACCGGCGTCACGCTGGTCACCCTGCGCGGCCTGGGTTATTTGCTGAAGGTGGATGCGTGAGTACCGGCGAGCCAACCCCTTCCGACAGCAGCACAAGGCAAGGCGCGGCAACGCTGGGGGCGCCGCATTTCGGCGCCGGGCCGCCCCAAGCCGAAATAGCCCCCTCGGGGGGCAGCGAAGCACACGCAGTGGCGAGCGTGGGGGCTACATCCTCAAGCGCGGGGGCCATGTCCCTGCGTCGGTATCTGCTGATGGGCATCCTGCTGCCTGTCGGCCTGCTGGTGGTGGTCAACACCGTAAGCCTTTACCAGCAGGCGCTGGCTGCCGTCAACACAGCCTACGACCGTACCCTGCTGGCATCTGCCAAATCGATTGGCGAGCAGCTTGATGTGTCGGGTTACGACGAGCATTCCGAGTTGCGCGTGACGGTGCCCTATGCAGCGCTTGAAGCGTTCGAGGCCGACAACCAGAGCCGCCTCTTTTACCGCGTATCCAGCCTGAAAGGCGAAATGGTTTCGGGCTTTGCACAGCTTCCCTTCTGGCGAGGCCGCATCCCGCCCAGGCCGCCCTACTCCGCGCTGGTGGATTTTTATGACGACGTTTTTCTGGAAGAGCCTGTGCGTGTGGCGGTGCTGCTTCAGCCGGTGGCGAGCCCCACGGGGCGCGCCATGGCCGTCATCCAGGTGGCGGAAACACTGGAGTTGCGCAAGACGCTGGCCCGCAAGATCCTGATCGATACGCTCTGGCGACAGGCCGTGCTGCTGGCCGTGATTGCCCTGGTGGCGGTGATCGTGGTGCAGCGCGCCACCCGGCCGGTGCGCCGGCTCAGCGCCCAATTGCAGGCCCGGCGCGAAGGCGACCTGACAGCCATCGCCGCGCCCGATGCGCCGCGCGAACTGCAACCGCTGGTCGACGCCACCAACGAGGTGATGGGCCGCCTGCAACACCTGCTGGAACACCAGAAACGCTTTGTGCGCGACGCGGCGCACCAGTTGCGCACGCCGCTGGCCGTGCTCAAGGTGCAGGTGCAGTCCGCGTTGCGCGGCGACATCGATGCACGCGAAGCCCTGGGCGAAATCAACCAGACAGTGGACCGCGCCACCACGCTGGCCAACCAGATGCTGGCGCTGGCCAAGGTCGAGCAGTTGCGCCAGCAGGCCGACCTGCAGGTCATCGACCTGGCGCAGGTCGTGCGTTCAGTGGCGCTGGACATTTCCCCCCTGATTGCCGAAAAAGACATCGACTTTGAAATCGAGACAGTCCCCGCCCCCATCCTGTCGCATGAGTGGATGCTGGGCGAGCTGTCACGCAACCTGCTGCACAACGCCATCAAGCACACGCCGGCCGGCGGCACGCTGGCGGTGCGCATCGTGCGCGATGCCGTGTATGTCGCCCTGACCATCAGCGACGGCGGCCCCGGCATTTCAGCCGAGCTGTCGACGCGCCTGTACCAGCCTTTTTCAGCAGGCAATGTGCGCCACGGCTCCGGGCTGGGCCTGGCCATTTGCCGGGAAATCACCGAGGCGCTGGGCGGCACCATCTCCCTGGAAAATCGCGTGGTGCATGGCCAGGTGACGGGGCTGGATGCCACGGTTCGACTGCCGCTGGCCGCGTAGGCGCCCAACGCTTCGGTCCATGGAAGACACGGACCCAACGGGTTTTCCCGGTTTAGACGATCCAATGGGCGACCCCATGGAAAACCCGGAGTTGAATTTGAACCCTTGAAAACCGGTCGACCTGATCCAAAATGCCTATCGATGGACAAATTACGCATCGACAAGTGGTTGTGGGCCGCGCGTTTCTACAAAACCCGCTCCCTGGCGGTTGAAGAAATCGACAAGGGCCGCGTTCGCATCAACGACCAGGAAGCCAAGCCTGCCCGAGAGGTCAAGGTGGGCGATACCCTGAGCTTGCGGCAAGGCCCGGTCATGCGCACGCTGGTGGTACGCGGCATCAGCAGCCAGCGCGGCCCGGCGCCGGTGGCGCAACAGCTGTATGAAGAAACCGCGGAAAGTCAGGCGCTGCGGACGCAGGCGGCCGAAGAGCGCCGCCTGAACAGCGACCCGGCCAGCACCCTGGAACACGGCCGCCCCACCAAACGCGACCGCCGCGAGATGGACAAGACCCGTGACAAGGCCTGGAACAGCCGCTGGAGCGCGTCGACGGATTAACCGCGCGGCGCTTGTCTGCTACTTTTTTAATAGCTGCTTGCGTCCGCCCTGATTGGGCCGAAAGCCGGTTTTATTCACTATTCAGGTTTTTTTCAAGCTATTCAGGCTGCGCGTAAGACGCAAACCAATATGCCGATGAATCGAACGCCCCGTCGCATCCACCGCCACGGTGACCGGGACCGGGACCGGGACCGGGAAATCCTTGCGCTCAAATCTGGCAACTACTCCAGCTTGATCCCCCGCGCAGAAATGATGCCGTTCATGATGCTGGCCTCTTCTTTAACCCGGCTCTTCAGACCCTCCGGTGAAGTTCCCACGGCTTGCCAGCCTTGGTTGAACAGCTTTTGCCGTGTGTCGGCATTGCGGATGATATTGGGCACTTCGGCATTCAGCCGGTCCTGCGCTGCTTTGGAGAGACTGGCCGGTCCGACCAGCGCGGTCCACACTTCCAGGTTGAAATCGCGCACACCGGCATCGGCCAAGGGGGCCACTTCTGGCACCAGGGCGCTGCGCCCGCTGGTGAGGCCTATGGCTTTGAGCTTGCCTGCTTTGACTTGCGGCATGGCAATGCCTGGCGGCACCAAGGCCATCTGAATCTGGCCCCCCAGCAGCGCCGTGATGACGGCAGGGTTGCCCTGAAAGGGCACATGCATGGGCGTCAGGCCCTTGGTCTTCGATTTGAGTAACTCCATGCCCAAATGCGCCACCGAGCCGTTGCCGACCGAGCCGTAGCTCCACCGGTCGCCGTTTTGGCTGGCTGCAGCCATAAAGGCAGCACCGTCGGGCACGCTGGTGGGGGCCACCAGCAGCAAGGGCGCGGTTGCCAGCAGCGAGATGTAGCTGAAATCCCTGGCCGGGTCATACGGCAGCTTCGGATAGAGCATCTTGGCGGAGGTCAGGTTGCCGTTGATCACCACGCCCAGCGTGTGGTCGTCCGTGGCCTTGGCCACCTGGTCGGCGGCGATATTGCCCGACGCGCCAGCCTTGTTCTCCACGATCACGGGCTGCCCGAGTACTTTGGAGAGTGCTTCAGCCAAGGTGCGCGCCGCAATATCAGGGGTGGAACCGCCGGGAAAACCCACCAGAATGCGCACTGGTTTGGTCGGCCATGGCGGCACGACAGGGGCATTGGCTTGCGCTTGTGCCAGCGGGGCCATGGCGATCAGGGTGGCGGCCAATGCCGCGATGTTCAGACTGCGTTTTTTCATGAAAGTCTCCAGTTGATTTATGGATCGGGAATGCGGTGCTCAGGACTTGTCTCGCCCCAGGTAAGCACCATCGGCCTCCAGCCTGGCTTGCAGGGTTTTCACATTCAAATCACGGGGACGCACATTCGCCTGGATCGCCAGCGCAGCGGCCGTGCCCGCAGCCTGGCCCATCACAAAGCAACCACCCGAGACCCGTGCGGCGGATTGGCCCATGTGCGTCATGGAAGCACAACGGCCCGCCACCAGCAGGTTGTCCACCTGAAGCGGCAACAGCATGCGGTACGGCAGGTGGTTAAAGCCACGGCAGTTGGGAATGTCTTGCCATTTGAAGGCGATGTTGCCCGCCACATGCTCTTCAATCATCCAGCCGTTGACACCCACGGTGTCGTCAAAGCTGGCGCATTGCAGCACGTCGCTTTCATTCAGCTGGTATTGGCCCACCATACGGCGCGTTTCACGCACGCCCACCTGGGGGGCGATTTCCAGGATGTAGGACTGCTCGAAGCCCGGCGCGGATTCACGCAGAAACTGAAAGAAATCCACAATTTGCCTGCGCCCCTGCACCTCGGCATCGCTCAGTTGTGCGGCATTGGTGCCGTCCACCGGGCTGCCATCGGCATTGGCCAGTTGCGTCACGTTGGCGCGCCACTCGGCAGGGTTCTTTTGCGGGCGGATGATGGGGCTTTTGCGAGGGAACTCGCGGCCCAGCTTTTCGGCCTCGTCCATCAGATGGCCAAAGTGATTCCAGGCGTCGCCAGCCCGTACCGGGTCCACGCCGTTCACGCGGAACATGGTGGAGGGGTACATCATGTCGTGGCCCTGACCGTTCGGCCCCTTGCCTTTCTCGAACGGCGCACCGGCATGGGTCGCCAGGTCGCCATCGCCCGAGCAGTCAATAAAGGTTTTGGCTACCACGGCGTAGCGGCCTGATTTGGTCTCGATCAGCACCGCACCAATTTCGTTGGGCTTGTTCATGATGACCCCGACCGCCTGGGCGTGGAACAACAGCTGGGCGCCGCTGGCCAGCACCAGGGCATCGGCCGCGACCTTGAAGGCTGCGTTGTCATAGGCCTGGGCGGCAATCCTGTTGCCAAAGATGACATGCGGCTCGTTCAGGCCACCCAAGGCGCGCATGCGGGCCAACAAGTCGCCCGCCACGCCATGCACCACTTGCTCAATGGTGCCGTGCACATTGGCATGCAGGCCGCAAAAATTGGTCACCCCGGCCGCCGTACCCATGCCGCCCAGGAAGCCATAAGCCTCGATCAGCAAGGTGGATTGTCCGGTTTGTGCCGCAGCGGTCGCAGCTGCAATGCCTGCCGGGCCGCCCCCCAGCACCACCACGTCATAGCTACCCCAAACCGGGGTTTGGCGGCTGGGTTCCATCAAGGTCATTGGCTTGGCTGTGGTCTGCATGTTTTGGTCTCCTGCCCGGTCGGGCATTTATTGCTGAGGCTTTGATCCTAGTTTCGATAGAATTTGAGAACAATAGATCAAGATAAGAACAGTGAATTTTCTAATCGAGAATAATCATGGATACTCTGGCCAATCTCAAAGCCTTCCTGGCGGTGTCACGCACGGGTAGCTTTGTCGGCGCTGCGCGCGAGTTGAAGGTGGCCCCCTCGGTCGTCACCAAGCGCATCAGCCAGATCGAGTGGCGCCTGAAAAGCCCGCTGTTCGAGCGCAGCACACGTCGCGTCAGCCTGACGCCGACAGGCCAGCGCTACCTGCCCACGGTGCAACGCCTGCTGGCCGACGTGGATGACCTGTTCAGCGAGGTGCAAGGTTCGGCCCACAGCCTTCAAGGCAGTATTCGGCTGAAAGTGCCGAGCACGGTTGCAGCCGTGTTGATTGGTCCCTTGCTCGATGCTTTTGCGCAGCAGTTCCCGCTGATTCGTCTGGAAGTTATTGCGCTGGACCGCGCCGTCAATCCGATAGACGAGGGCTTTGACATGGCCCTCACCCTGATGCCCTACGCCTTTGGTGGTGTGGTCGATGTGCCGCTATGTGCCATGCCACGCATCCTCTGTGCTTCACCCCCTTATCTGACGCGCAAAGGCATTCCTGCGCATCCGCGTGAGCTGGCGCAGCATGACACGCTGAATTTTTTGCCCACCGGCAACACCTGGGAGTTTGGCAGCGGCACCGGCCCGTTGCGGGTGGAGTTAGAGCCCCGTCTCAGTACCAACGAGGCGCAACTGTTGCTGTCTGCCGCCCTCGCAGGCAATGGCATTGCGATTCTGGGGGCCTACCTTGCCGCCCCGGCACTGCGTACCGTGGCCTTGGTGCCGGTATTAAGTGACTACCCGATAACGGACCTGTGGCTCAAGGCCCTGGTGCCGGAAAGCCGCATTCAGGTTGCCAGGGTGCAGGCTTTGCTGCGCTGGCTGCAAACCAAGCTGTCAGCCGGGCAGCCTGAAGAACACCTGCCGCGCCATGAAACCCGGATCACACCATGACCGCGTTCAATCCACCAGGTCGTTTATCTCGATATGCCGATGGATCGACCGCCCCGTCGCATCCACCGCCACCGTGACCGGAAAATCCTTGAGTTCAAACTCGTGAATCGCTTCCATGCCCAGGTCGTCGAAGGCCAGCACTTTGGCGTGAATGATGGCCCTGGACAGCAGGTAGGCGGCGCCGCCCACGGCCATCAGGTAGGCGGCGCCGTGCTTCTGGATGGCAGCGATGGCGGCCGGGCCGCGTTCGGCCTTGCCGATCATCGCCAGTAGCCCGGTTTGGGCCAGCAGCGTGTCCACAAACTTATCCATGCGCGTGGCGGTGGTCGGGCCTGCCGGGCCCACGGCCTCACCGGGTACCGCATCCACGGGGCCCACGTAGTAGATGACGCGGCCTTTCAGGTCGACCGGCAGGGGCCGCCCCGCATGCAACAGGTCAACCAGGCGCTTGTGCGCCGCGTCGCGCCCGGTCAGCACGCGGCCGCTGAGCAGCAGGGTCTGGCCGCTGCACCAGCGGGCCACCTGGGCCGCGTCCAGGGTGTCGAGGTTGACGCGCGTGGCCTGCGGTGATTCAAATCGCTCGGGAATGCCGTCCCACAGTTCCGGCGGGGGCAAGGTCAGTGTGGCCGGGCCGCTGCCGTCCAGCGTGAAACGGGTGTAGCGGGTGGCGGCGCAGTTGGGCACCAGGGCGATCGGTAGCGTGGCGGCGTGGCAGGCAGCGGTGACCACCTTCACGTCCAGCACGGTGGTCAAGCCCCCCAGGCCCTGCGCGCCTATGCCCAGGGCGTTGATGCGCTGGTGCAGTTCCAGCCGCAGCGCCTCTTCGGCGGTCAGTTCGAGCGCGTTGCCAGCGCGTTCGCGCAGCAAGTCAATGTCGATGGGGCTGAATAGGCTTTGTTTGGCCAGCAGCATGGCCTGCTCGGGGCTGCCGCCTATGCCTATGCCCAGCACGCCCGGCGGACACCAGCCGGCGCCCATGCCCGGCAGCTGCGCCAGCACCCAGTCCACCACGCTGTCGCTGGGGTTCAGGGTGGCAAAGCGCGCCTTCACGTCGCCACCGCCGCCCTTGGCCACCACCAGCACTTCCAGCGCATCGCCTTCCGTCAATTCGACCTGCACGATGCCGGGCGTGTTGTCACGGGTGTTGCTGCGCGTGCCCAGCGGGTCGCACACCATGGACGCCCGCAGCGGGTTGGCCGGGTCGGTGTAAGCCTGGTGCACGGCCTCGTTGACCAGCGCTTGCAGGCTGCGCAGGCGCTGGCCGTCAACGCGCGTGAACTGCACCTCGGCGCCCAGACGCACAAACACCTGCACCACACCCGTGTCCTGGCACAGCGGCCGTTTGCCGAAATAACTCAGACGGCTGTTGATCAACAACTGCGCCATGGCATCCCGTGCCGGAGCATGGGTCTCGGCATCATGGGCGCGGCGCAAGGCCTGCACAAAATCAGCCGGATGGCAGTGGCTGATGACTTGCAGTGCGTCGGCAATGCTTTGAACCAGGTCTTCCTGGGTGATGGGGCGCATAGCGGTGGTTTCTGGAATAAAAAGGCCGCTTGCTCCTGTGCGATGGTCGCAAGCAGCTATCAAAATAGTAGCAGCCGTCAGTCCAGGGCCAGGTTCGACTTGGCGGCCACGGCTCGCCAGCGGGCCACTTCGGTTTCTGTATGCCGGGCCAGCGCCGCGCCGGTGTATTGCTCGGGCGGCAGCATCTGGATCGCTTGCTCGGCCATCTTGCCGGTGAAGACGGTGTCCTTCATCACCTTCAGGTAGGCGTTCTGCACCTTGTCCAGCGCGGCTTTAGGCGTGCCCCTGGGAGCGTAAATGCCGTACCAGGTACTGGCCTCGAAGCCGGGCAGTACGGTCTCGCTGAGCGTCGGCACATTCTTGAACTGGGGCAGTCGCACCTTGGAGGTCACAGCCAGCGCGCGCACCTTGCCCGAGCTGATCTGCGGCATGGCAGTATTGGTCTGGTCGAACATGCCGTCAACCTGCCCGCCAATCACATCCACCAGTGCGGGGCCGGCCCCTTTGTAAGGCACCATGGTGACCTTGATGCCGGCGGAGTTGGCGACCAGTGCCGCGATCAGGTGCGAACTGGAACCTGCGCCTGCATTGCTGATGAACAGCTTGTCCGGGTTCTTCTTGCCAAATTCGATCAGGCCTGCAATGTCCTTGACGGGGTGCCCTGCGCGCACCATCAGCACCAGCGGCGTGTCAGGGAAACGAAACACCGCGTCAAAGTCCTTGACCGGGTCGTAGCCGAGTTTTCGGTAAAGCGCCGGCGCTGCGCCCATATAGCCCATGTGGCCGACCAGGAAGGTGTAGCCGTCGGCCGTGGCCTTGGCCACCTTGGCCGCACCTACCGTGCCGCCGGCACCTGGAGAATTGTCAATGATGATGGGCTGCCCCAGTTCACGCGCGACGCGCTCGGCAATGTGACGGGCGAGCGCGTCGGTGGGGCCCCCTGCCGCAAACGGCACCACCCAGCTGATGGGTTTTTGCGGATAGTCCTGGGCATGAACCAGCAAGCTGCAGGCGGCAGCGGCGAGCGCGATGAGAGCGAGGCGAATGGGGCGAACAAAAGGGCTGGGACGCATGAAAGTCTCCGTGATGAATGCAAAAGCGGGGGAGGAAAGAAGGGAGGGAGAAAGAGAAAAGAACAGTCAAACCCCGGCCGACAGCGCCAGCGCCCTGTCCACCATTTGCGGCGCCAGGCCCAGGTAATTGGCGGGGTCGCACAGATGATCAATGGCGCTGCGGTCCAGGTACTGCGTGACGACAGGCAAGGCGGCCAGCGCTTCGGCCAGAGTGCCACCTTGTTCGTTGACGGTACGGCAGGCGTCATACACCACGTCGTGCGCCTGCTGGCGCCCCATGTGCGGGGCCAGCCCCATCATCACCGCCTCGGCCACGATCAGGCCGCGGGTGATGCCGAGGTTGTGGCGCATGCGGTCGGCATCCACCACCAGGCCGCCCAAGGCAAACCGGGCCTGGTGCAGCGCCCCGGCGGTGAGGATGAAACTCTCGGGAATGGCAATCCACTCCGCATGCCAGGGGCCGGTGGCGCGTTCAAAGTCCTGCACCATGGCATCCACCATCAAACCCGCATGCTGGCGCACGGCCTTGGAGGCTGCCAGCATCAACTCGCTGGAGATCGGGTTGCGCTTTTGCGGCATGGTGCTGCTGGCGCCGCGCCCCTTGACGAAGGGCTCGTAGACCTCGGCAAACTCGGTCGAGGCCATGATCATGATGTCCAGCGCGATCTTGCCCAGCGAGCCGGTGACCAGGGCCAGCAGGTTCACGGCCTCGGCAAAACCGTCGCGCGCCACATGCCACGTGGTGGCCGGCACACCCAGGCCCAGTTCGTCGGCCATGGCTTTTTGCACCGCAAACCCCTTGTCGCCCAGTGACGCCAGCGTGCCCGCCGCACCAGCAAACTCCACCACCGCCACGCGCGGGCGCAGTTGCGCCAGACGCTGCTGATGGCGGTCAAACATCGCCAGCCAGATGGCGGCCTTGTAGCCAAAGGTGATGGGCAGGGCCTGCTGCAAGTGGGTGCGGCCCGCCATGGGCGTGTCGCGGTGTTTCTTCGCCAGGTTGGCGAGGATTTGGCGCAACGCACGGATGTCCGCGTCGATGCTGTCCAGCGCATCGCGCACCTGCAGGGCCACGGCAGTGTCCATGATGTCCTGCGTCGTGGCGCCCCAGTGCACATAGCGCCCGGCTTCGCCGCACATGGCCACCAGCTGGTGCACCAGCGGCAGGATGGGATAGCCCACGATGTCGGTCTCTTCGCGCATGTGGTCGAAGTCGATGCGGTCCAGGCGGGATTCGCGCGCAATCACTTCGGCGGCTTCAGCCGGAATCACGCCACAGCGCGCCTCGGCGCGCGCCAGCGCCACCTCGGCATCGATGTAGCGCTGAACCAGTGCCTGGTCTGAAAAGAGGTTGCGCATGGCCTGGGTGCCGAAGGCATCACGAAACAGGATGGAATCCATCACGGTGCTGGCGCTGAAGAGGGGTGGCGGTGTTTTCATGGTTTAGGTTCAAGCAGAAATGGCTTTATATGTTCGGACATATTGAATGTTAATAAGTCCGGACATAAATAAAATCAGTAGTTACCCGTACAGCCCTGCTCGTCACGCCAAGACCATGGCAAGCCGCGCACCCTACACTTGATGCCATGACTGCCAAGCCCCGTTTTTCCGACATTGCGCACCACCTGCGCGAGGCCATCCGCACTGGTCATTTCGCCGTGGGCAGCGTGTTGCCCACCGAGCTGGAGTTGTGCGCCCACTACCAGACCAGCCGCCACACGGTACGCGCCGCCCTGCAGGAATTGCAGCAACAGGGGCTGGTGTCGCGCCGCAAGAATGCGGGAACGCGGGTGGAGTCAGTCACCCCCAGCGTGGGCTTTCATCAGTCGCTGGCGTCCATTGACGATCTGGTGCAATTTGGGGCCACCCACTCGCGCGTGGTGCAACAGATTGACCGCATTGCCACCCCGGCGGCGCTGGCGCGCCTGCTGCACTGTGCCGAGGGCACGCCCTGGCTGCGCATTGCCAGCCTGCGCCTGGACGGCCAGGGGCCCGGCTCCAAAAAGCCGCAGGGTGAACCGATTGGCTGGACCGAGGTCTATGTCGCACCCGACTACGACGGGCTGGAAGGACGCGTGCGCGAGTCCCCCGGCACACTGGTGAGTACGCTGCTGGAGACGCACTACGGCCAGCACATCAAGGAGATGACGCAAGACCTGTGTGCCGTCCCCCTGCCCGATTCCGTGGCCCGCCGCCTTGGCGTGGAGCCGCAAGCGCCGGGACTGCGCATCGTGCGCCACTACCTCAACCAGCAGGGTGAAGTCGTTGAGATCAGCGTGACGCACCACCCGGCAGAGCGCTTTTCATTGCGTACCCGGCTGACGCGCGCAGGGTTTTGATGGTGCAGCGGGTGAAATGACACGCCGTGGTGGCGGCGGGTAATTTGCTATTTTTTTATAGCACGTTGCATAAACCCTGACTCACCCGGAACCCGTTTTATCCAATATCCGGTTTTTCCAAGCCCTTCAGGCGGCGTAAGCCCGTCTGGCCAGCGCCCGCGCCAGCAAAGCCGCCGGGTCCACCAGAACCAGCTCATCCATTTCCGGAACAGCGCCGAGCGCCAGCGGAATTTCCGTACACCCCAGCACCAGCGTGGACAGCCCGTGCCGCCGGGCCAGCGCCTGGGCCACACCGGCAAAGCAGTCTCGGGCCAGCGCCATGTTGCCGACCTTGACGCCGTGGTAGATACCGTCCATCAAGCGTTCGCGTTCTTCGGCCAGCGGAATGTGGCATTGCAGTCCGGCCTGGCGCAGCGCCTGGTCATACAACCCGGCGCGGTAGGTGCCTTCTGTGGCCAGCAAGCCCACTTCACGCACACCGCGGCCGGCCAGCGCGCGGGCCACTTCACGTGCCACATGCAGCACTTCGAGCTGCGGAAAGCGCTCTTGCAGTTCAGCATGCCAGGCGTGCGCCGTGTTGCAGGCCACCGCCACCGTGGTGGCTCCCAGCGCGGCCAGCTTGCCCATGGCCTGCAGCATTGGGTCCAGCGGCTGGTGCCCGCCCGGGCCGGGCGACCCAAGGGCCGTGCTGCGGTCCGGCACCGGCACCTGCGCCAGCCAGTGCTCGGGAAACGCCTGGTCCGATACGGGGATATTCTGCTCGCGCATGCGGTCTGCGCAGGCCTGTACAAACAGCCGGACAAAGTCCGCGCCTGCGGCCGGCCCCATGCCGCCCAGAATGCCTACAACCCTTGTCTTGTGCATAAGCCCATTCATGATGTGGTGCCGCTCCTGTAAAACCGGCGCGCATGCTCGCGCCAAGGCCCATCTCCCGGCTTGGCCGGAAGGGGCTGAAACCCGTCTTTTTTTTAAGTGAGAGCTGTGCGGCCTTGCGCGAGGCCAGCACGGCGCGGTCAGCAAGGCGTGAGCGAACCCCGCCTCGCTGGAATTCGGAATTAAGTGGCGGGCTTGTCGCTCATCGCCTTCAGGTTGTCCTTGAGCTGCTGACTCATGGGCAAGCCCAGGTTCGTGCCTTTTGGCGGCATGGGCGACTCGAACCATTTGGTGTACAGCTTCGTGAATTCGCCGGACTTCATCAGGCGCGCAATGGTTCCATCCACCAGCTTCTTGAACTCCGGGTCATCCTTGCGCAGCATGCAGGCATAGGGCTCAACCTGCAGCGAGTCACCCACCACTTGCAGGGAAGCCGGATTCTTGGAGTTGGCCATCAGACCGAACAGCAGGATGTCGTCCATGGCAAAGGCCACGGCGCGATCGCTTTCCACCAGCAGCAGCGAGTCGTCATGGTCCTTACCGAGGATCAGCTGCATGTCCAGGTTCTTTTCAGTGTTGTACTTGCGAATCACCTGGGCGTTCGTGGTGCCTGTGGTACTCGCAACGGTTTTCTTGGCCAGGTCTGCGTAGTTCTTGACGCCGGAGGTCTTCTTGGTCAGCAGGCGCGTGCCGGTGTAAAACATGTTGATGGAGAAAGCCACGTCCTTGCCGCGCACCGAGTTGTTCGTCGTCGAGCCGCACTCCAGGTCGTACGTCCCGTTGACCAGCAGCGGGATGCGGTTCTGGGACGTCACGGGCATGTAGGCCACTTCCAGATTGGGTTTTTTGGTCTTCTTGCGCACGTCATCAATGATGGCTTCGGTCAGCTCGACCGAAAAACCCACCGCCTTGGTCGATCCGATCAGGTAGCTGAAAGGCACCGACGCCTCGCGGTAAGACACGGTGATCTTGTTGCTGTCGGCCACTTTTTTCAGCGTCTGCGCGCTGGCGGTGGCGGCCAAGCCTGTTGTCAGCAGCACGGCGGTCATGAGGGTCGAGAATTTCATGCGAGTCCTTTCGGGGGCAGGGAGTTGGGAATTTCAGGAAGAAGGCATTGCCAGTGTAGGAACATGAGCAGGATGCGTGCCATTCATTTTCACGGCAAACCCATGCCAAAAACTCATGGTTTACCCATTCCGGGGCGTCAGGCCCGCGGGCATAACCACAGGTCATGGGCGGTGCCGAATTCAGCATTGTTCAAACCTGCCAGCGCTGCGTAAAGTGGCCCTCTTTCAAGAACAAAAGACGAAAGGACTTTCATGCATGTCTGTGTACTCGGCGCGGGAATTGTGGGGCTGGCCACGGCCTACAGCTTGCGCCGTGCCGGCCACGAGGTCACGGTGCTTGACCGCGCCAGTCCCGGCAGCGGCGCCAGTGGCGGCAACGGTGCACAGCTGAGTTACTCCTATGTTCAGCCGCTGGCTGATCCGGGCATCTGGCGGCAACTCCCCAAACTGCTGCTCTCGCCCTCATCGCCGCTGAAACTGCGTCCGCGCCTGGACCCCCGACAGTGGTTGTGGGGCGCACAGTTTCTGGCCGCATGCAAGGGCAGCACGTCGCGCAGCACCACGGCCCGGCTGCTCGAACTGGCGGCGCTCAGCCGGCAGACCTTCGACGCCATGATGAACGAGGAACAACTGGACTGCGATTTTTCCACCACCGGCAAGCTGGTACTGTATCCGGACCAGCCGTCATTCACGGCCGCGCGCCGGCAAATGCTGCTGCAGCGTGAACTGGGCAGCAGACAGGAAGCGGTCGGTGCCGACCGTTGCGTGGAGATTGAGCCTGCGCTGACAAGCCGCCATCGCCACATTGCCGGCGCCATCTACACGCCCAGTGAATGCGCCGCCGACTGCCTGAAAACCTGCCGTGCGCTGATGGCTGTGCTGCGCCGCCAGGGTGTGCGGTTTTTACTCGCCTCGCCCATTGAGCAACTGGTGGTGCGCGGCGGATTGGTGGTGGCGGCAGCCACGCCGCAAGGCCTCGTCGAAGCCGACCAGTATGTGATGTCGCTGGGCGCCCACTCCCCCCGCCTGGCCCGCACGCTCGGCGTGCACCTTCCCGTCTACCCGCTCAAGGGCTACAGCATCACGGTGGAGGTGGGCGAGGCGCCACGCGCGGCGCCGTCCGTGAGCGTGACGGACAGCGCCCGCAAAGTGGTGTTTGCGCGCATCGGCTCGCGCCTGCGGGTGGCGGGCATGGCTGAGCTCTCGGGGTATGACACCGCTGTTTGCCCCGCACAGATCGCCTCACTGAAGGCCACGACCCAAATGCTTTTCCCGCAATGCAATGCGTTGGCGGACCTGAGCCCCTGGGCCGGCATGCGCCCGGCGACGCCCACCGGCTTGCCCATCATCGGCAAGCACGCCAAAGGCCCTCGCAACCTGCTGTTCAACACAGGCCATGGCGCACTGGGCTTTACGCTGGCATTTGGTTCGGCACAACGCATCAGCCGCTTGCTGAGCCCCTGACTCCTACCCCCCGAGCACGACCAAGCACGATACCGCACGGACCACGGGAGCCCGTTCAGACTGTCCGTGCCAGCGCCTGTTGAAAGCATCGCACAAACGCCCGCACCACGACCGAGCCCGGCTTGCCCGCGGGCAACACAGCCTTGATGGGCACCGGAATCAGGGGCTCCAACGCCAACACATCCACGCGCGACAGATCGGCGGATACCGCCGTGCAGGTATCCACCACGGCAATGCCGAGCCCGTGGTGCGCCAGTGCTAACGCCGAATGGTAGGTCTGCACGGTAATGGAAAACTCCAGCCCCACCCCGGCCTCACGACAAGCCTGGTTCAGGCTGCGGCCCACCGGATCCAGGACGTCGAGCCCGATGACGGGCACCTTGGTTAAATCCGTCAGCGTGACGCTGCCGCGTTTGGTCAGGCGCGCGGCCAGCATGCCTTTGGGCGCGATACAGACCATGCGGCCGTCGGCCAGATGCTCCTGCGCCAGCGCTGAATGCACTACCGGGCTGAACAAAAAGCCGACATCCCCTTCCTGCAACGCCAATGCCGAGACAATTTGCGGCGAATGCAGCGCCTTGACCGTGATGGCCACATCAGGATGCCTGACGCGAAACAGCTTGATGGTGTGCGGCAGGATTTCGTAGCTCAGCGCCAGCACGGTCAGGACGCGCAACTCCCTGGCACTCTCGCCCGTCTTGAGGTTGGCCGCCAGACGCTGCACCTCATCGAGCTGGGCAAACAGCCGCTCGATGTGCGGATACAGGGTGAGCGCTTCAGAAGTTGGCGTGAGTCGGCCCTTGCCGCGCTGAAAGAGCGCGAAACCAAGCTGCAGCTCCGCATGCTGCAGGACACGGCTGACAGCCGGCTGGGTGACATTGATCAGGCGCGCCGCACCGCTGACACTGCCAGTGAGCATGACGGCATTGAAAACTTCGATGTGGCGAAGGCGCATGGGTGTCCTGTTGACTCGGTTTTTCGAACAATTCCGGATTATGGTGTGCGGCGACGTCAACCGGGCGCACGGGCACCCGATAGCCAGCGAACGTTTGCGAGCTGTGTCCTGAAATTGTGTATCGGGATGGCAGGGGAAACGCTTACGCTTGCGTTCGCAACTGGTTCGGATCAAACTGGCTGCCGCGCGTTTCTCCCAGGGAGCTTTCATGAACGCATTGAGCCCGGAACAGTTCAAGGCGGCCGCCAGGCAAGCCTGGGATAAGTCTGCCAGCGGGTGGAACGCTCAAACACAGCATATCCATGGCTGGCTCGCACAAGCCACACCGGCCATGCTGGATGCTGCCCGCATCACAGTCGGCATGCGGGTGCTCGACATCGCCGCAGGCGCCGGGGACCAGACGCTGGACATCGCCCGGCGGGTCGGGCCCGGCGGTTATGTGCTGGCCACCGACATTTCCCCAGGGATTTTGCAGTTCGCACAAGACAACGCGCGCGATGCCGGTTTGCCCAATGTCGAAACCCGTGTCTGCGATGCGGAACATCTGGGCGTTGATGCTGCGAGCTTCGATGCGGCCGTGTCCCGGCTCGGCCTCATGTTCTGCCCCGATCCCCTGCAGGCCCTGCAGCAGGTTCACCACGCCCTGAGACCCGATGGGCATGCCGCTGTGCTGGTGTTCTCCGAGCCGCAACACAACCCCTGCATCGGCATCCTGATGTCAACGGCGCTCAAGCATGCAGGCCTGCCGCCGAGAGATCCATACCAACCCGGCAGTCTGATGAGTCTGGGCAAGCCGGGCCTGCTTGACGAGCTGTTCCACGCCGCGGGATTCACAGACGTGACAAGCACCCGGGTTTCTGCGCCCTTTCGCCTGCCCTCGACCCAGGACTATTTGACTTTCATACGCACGTCGGCCTCGCCGATCGTGCAGATTCTGGGCAACTTGAGCCAGGAAGCACAGGACGCCGCCTGGGCTGAGATGGAAAGCAGGCTCAGCGCATTTCAGTCGCCAGGCGGCTGGGAAGGGCCAAATGAGCTGCTGGTGGCCCGTGGAACCCGGCTGTCCAGTTGATCTGTCGGCCAGCCTGGGATAGACGTAAAAAAGCCGCCCGAAGGCGGCTTTTTGTACTGGCGGAAACGGAGGGATTCGAACCCTCGATGAGGCTCTACACCCCATACTCCCTTAGCAGGGGAGCACCTTCGGCCACTCGGTCACGTTTCCAATAAAGCGATTATCTCACGACTTAACGCCGGTTTTCAGGCGGCGGGCTGGTCCAGGTCAAAAGCCTTGTGCAAGGCACGAACGGCCAGCTCCATGTATTTTTCATCAATGACCACGGAGGTCTTGATTTCGCTGGTCGAGATCATCTGAATGTTGATGCCCTCTTCGCTGAGCACGCGGAACATCTTGCTGGCAACGCCCACATGGCTGCGCATGCCGATACCCACGATGCTGACCTTGCAGATCTTGGCGTCGCCGGTGACTTCCTGTGCGCCCAGCGCCGGCAGCACCTTGGTTTTCAGCAGGTCAACGGCTTTGGAATAGTCGTTGCGGTGCACGGTAAAGCTGAAGTCCGTCTTGCCGTCCTTGCTGATGTTCTGGATGATCACATCGACTTCGATGTTGGCGTCGGCCACGGCGCCAAGGATCTGGTAGGCAATGCCCGGGGTGTCTGGCACGCCGAGGACGGAGATTTTGGCTTCATCGCGGTTGAAAGCGATGCCCGATACGATGGCTTGTTCCATGTTTTCGTCTTCCTCAAAACTGATCAAAGTGCCTGATTTGGCTTCTTCGTTGATGTCGATGTCCCAGTCGGTGAAGCTGGACAGCACGCGCAGCGGCACCTTGTACTTGCCGGCAAATTCCACCGAGCGGATCTGCAGCACCTTGGAGCCCATGGAGGCCATCTCCAGCATTTCCTCGAAACTCACGGTGTGCAGGCGGCGTGCCTCGGGCACCACGCGCGGGTCGGTCGTGTATACGCCGTCCACGTCGGTGTAAATCAGGCACTCGTGGGCTTTCAGGGCTGCCGCGATCGCCACGGCCGAGGTGTCCGAGCCGCCGCGACCCAACGTGGTGACGTTGCCGCCCTCGTCCACGCCCTGGAAGCCGGTGATGATCACGACCTTGCCGGCGTCCAGGTCGGCGCGCACGCGCTCGTCGTCAATCGATTCGATGCGGGCCTTGGTGTAGGCGTTGTTGGTCTTGATGGTGACCTGCCAGCCGGCGTAGCTCACGGCCTGCATGCCTTCTGACTGCAGCGCAATGGCCAGCAGCGCACTGGAGGCCTGCTCGCCGGTCGCGGCCAGCGCGTCGAGTTCACGGTGATAGTCGTCACCGGGCCGTCCGGGGGCCAGCTCTTTGGCCAGGCCCAGCAAACGATTGGTTTCGCCACTCATGGCGCTGGGAACCACGACCATCTGGTGGCCGGCCCGCGCCCACTTGGCGACGCGCTTGGCCACATTGCGGATGCGCTCGGTTGAGCCCATCGATGTGCCGCCGTATTTATGAACGATCAAAGCCATTGCAGGATGTCAATTCAGGAGTTGGTTGCGAACATTGCGTGCTGCTTTTTGCAGGCCCCTGACGCCCTTCCCGCATTCTGAGAAGAAGGTGAGAAGAAGGCTTTGGCAGCCAGCAAAGCCCTCAATTATACCCAGGGCTATTACCTAATCGTCCGTCTGGCCCGCCCCGGCGGTGTAGTGCAGCACCGCACCGGCGCGCGTCACGTGGCCTGTCGCCACCTTGAGGTGAATCTTGTGCCCGCGGGTGGTGCAGGAGGCCACTTGCACCAGCAACTGATCGAGTTGCGCCGCGCTGGGCGTTGCCTGTTGCAGCTGCAGCCAATGGCGCAGCACATTGGCCTGGCGCGCCTGCGAAAACGCCTGCAGGGCCGTGATGGCAGGCGGCAAGCCGACCGCGGCCAGATCCTGCTGCGCCACCTCCACCAGCAGCGCCTGGGCCTGGGCCGCATGCCGGGCACTGCGCGCAAAGGTCTCGCGGAACTGCGGAAAGGCGTCCGCCAGCGCGGGCAACAGCCGGGCCCGAATGCGGTTACGCGTGAACTGCTCGTCGACATTGGTCGGATCTTCCACCCAGGGCACGCCCCGTTCGACCAGCCAGGCGCGCAGCAGCGCCCCGGGCACCGCCAGCAGCGGGCGATGGTAGGTGATGCCGTCTCGCTCCCACCGCGCCGGCATGGCTGCCAGTCCCGGCAGCCCCGCACCGCGCGACAGCGCCAGCAGCATGGTTTCAACCTGGTCATCGGCGTGCTGGGCAATTGCTATGTCTCTGATACCAATCTGCGCCCATTCCTCATTAGCTACAGCACCAAAAGCCGCATAGCGGGCCTTGCGGGCCGCGTCTTCGGGGCTTTCGCCGGATGCATGGCGGGCCTGCACGCGTTTCACGGCAAGCGGCACGTTCAACTGCGCACACAGGGCCTGGCAGTGCCGTTCAAAGTCGTCGGCCGCAGCCTGCAGGCCGTGATGGATATGAACGGCCCGGACCTGACCGGGCCATTTCTCGGCGCAGCCCACCAGCAAGGCGGTTGAATCGGCGCCGCCGCTGAGCGCTACAGCGAAAGGCAGGCCCGGAGAGAAAGAAGCCAGCGCTTCGGATAAGCCGTGCGCCGGTCCGCTACGAGCCACGGTGGCCCACCGAAAAATCATTGCGTCCCGTTCGGTCCTCGCCCCGCAGCAGCCACAAAGGCCGCGTGGCGAAGCTGACCGGGACGCCGGTTTCGCCGTCCGACGGGCGCAGGCTGCGGTCGAACAGTGAGGTGCCCGGCATGTAGCGCAACGCCACGCCGGTGCGCCTGGTGCCAGAGGTATTGGCCTGGGCGCCGTGGATCATGTAAATGTCGTGCAAAGACATCTGGCCGGGCTCAAGTTCCAGATCGACCGCCTCATTCACGTCAAAGCTGCCTTCGGCCATGCGCTGGTTCAGGGTCAGGTCGGTGCGGTCTTCATGCAGGTGAGGATAGAGCACTTTGGCGGCGTGCGAGCCGGGGATCACGCGCAGGCAGCCGTTCTCACGCGTGCTCGGCTCCAGCGCCACCCAGACGGTACAGTTGGCCAGCGGGCGGATGGGCCAGTAATGGCCGTCCTGATGCCAGGGCGTTTCAAAACCTTCGCTGGCCGGCTTGCAGAATACGTGGCAGCCCCACAGGATGACGTCGGGCCCGATCACCTGCGTGACCAGGTCAACGATATCCGGGTTCATGGCGAGATCGAAAAAATCCCGGCTGCCCCGCACACCCTCATCGTTCTGGCCCTCGATATGGGCGCTCACCAGCTTTTCCGGGCGCACGCCCGGGTTGTTGCGGATCAACGTGTTCAGCGCATCCTGCATCCGGAGGACCCAGGCATCGCTGAGCCGGAACTGCGGAATAACGTAGCCCTGCTCCCGGTAGTGCCGGATTTCCTGATCGGACAGGCTGGCCATGGCCTTGTTCGCTTGAGCTTGCCGTGGCGCCCTATTTCCCGGCGTCGGCTTTGGTATCGGTAAAACGGCCGTAGCTTTGCAGCCGTTCGTAGCGGCGGTCCAGCAGCTCCTTGACCTTCAGGTCGCTGACCTGCCGGAACGCGTCGTTGAGTGCCCGCTTCAAAAATGCCGCCATCTGCTTGTGGTCGCGATGGGCGCCGCCCACGGGCTCGTTGACGATCTTGTCGATCACGCCCAGGGCCTTGAGCCGGTGCGCCGTGATGCCCAGCGCATCGGCGGCCTCCTGCGACTTCTCCGAGGTTTTCCAGAGAATGGATGCACAGCCTTCCGGGCTGATCACGGAGTAAATCGAATACTGCAGCATCACCACCTGGTCGGCCACCGAAATGGCCAGCGCGCCGCCGGAGCCGCCCTCGCCGATGATGGTGGTGATGATGGGCACTTCGAGCTGCGCCATTTCAAAAATATTGCGGCCGATGGCCTCCGACTGGCCGCGCTCTTCGGCATCGATGCCGGGGTAGGCGCCGGGGGTATCCACAAAGGTGAACACCGGCAGCTTGAACTTCTCGGCGGTCTTCATGAGGCGCAAGGCCTTGCGGTAGCCCTCGGGCTTGCTCATGCCGAAGTTGCGCAGGCCGCGCTCCCGGGTGTCGCGCCCTTTCTGGTGGCCCAGCACCATGCAGGCGGTGCCGTTGAAGCGGGCCAGGCCGCCCACAATGCTCAGGTCATCCGAGAAATGCCGGTCGCCGTGCAGCTCCACAAAATCGGTGAAGATGTCGTTGACGTAATCCAGCGTGTAAGGCCGCTCCGGATGGCGGGCGATCTTGGTGATCTGCCAGGGGTTCAGGTCGCTGTAGATGTCTTTGGTCAGCTGCTGGCTTTTCTTGGCCAGCTGGTCGATTTCTTCCGAGATATCTACAGCCGACTCGGTCTGCACGTAGCGCAGCTCTTCAATTTTCCCTTCAAGCTCCGCAATGGGCTGCTCAAAATCGAGAAAGGTTTTTTTCGCCATGTAATGCTCCTCAAGGCTTCTTAAAACTTAAGGCCTGTTACCGTTATTTTTGCTCGGTACCCAGAACCGGTAATGGGTCCAGCGAGCGCCAAATATACCAAGTTGCGACACTGCAATACGGCGCCCAGGCCGCAGCCACCTCGCGCGCATCGCTGCGGCTGACGGATTCACCCGAAAAATAGTTCTGGCTGATGCCGCTGATCAGGCCGAGATCGTCCAGCGGCAGCACGTTGGGACGCATCAGGTAAAAAATCAGGAACATCTCGGCCGTCCAGCGGCCAATGCCGCGGATGGCCACCAGCTCGGCAATGATGGCTTCGTCGTCCATTGCCTGCCAGTCTTTCACATGGACCGCGCCGGTATCGAAGTGTATCGACAGGTCTACCAGGTACTCCACCTTGCGTGCACTCAGGCCCGCAGCCCGCATGTCGTTAACCTTGAGCCTGAGCACGTTGGCGGGCGTGATTTTCTTGGGCAGGGCCGAGAACTTTGTCCAGACGCTCTGGGCCGCTTTCACGGAGATCTGCTGCCCCACGATGCTGCGCGCCAGCGTGCTGAAGGCATCGCCTCTTGCATGAAGACAGGCATCACCAAACTGGGGAATCAGCCGCTTCATCACCCGGTCTTTCTTGACCAGGTGCTTGCAGGCGTCGCCCCAGTACTCTGGCACCGTGGTGGCGGGCTCGGGAACATCGGCCAGTTCAACGCTGGCGGGGCCGGTTTTTACTATCTTTTTCATGGTTGCCCGCGCCCGCACTGCGCCGACGGGTAGCCAGAATGCGCAAAAAAATGATTACGCCCTGAACTCACGATTGCACCTCCCAGGTAGTGCCTGCAGGTGAATCCTTGAGGACAATGCCCTGGGCCAGCAAATCGTTGCGGATGCGGTCTGCCTCGGCGAAGTTTTTCGCTTTCTTGGCATCGGCACGCTGAGCGATCAGTTTCTGGATGCTGGCGTCATCCAGCCCCGCGCCGGCCTGAAGGTAGCGACCGGGGGCGCCCTGCAGCAAGCCCAGGCAGCCGCCCAGGCTCTTCAGCAAACCGGCCAGTTCGGCGGAACGGGTTTTGTTGACTTCACCGGCCAGATCAAACAGCACCGCCACGGCTTCGGGTGTGCCGAAGTCCTCGTCCATGGCAGCCTTGAAGCGCGCTGCAAACGGATTGGCCCAGTCAATCGACACGTCGGCCGGGCTGACGAGATCCAGCGCCGTGTAGAGGCGCTTGAGCGAATTGCGGGCGTCGTCGAGGTGGGCGTCGCTGTAATTCAGCGGGCTTCGGTAGTGCGCACGAACGATGAAAAACCGCACCGTTTCGGCGTCGTATTTCTGCAGCACTTCACGGATGGTAAAAAAGTTGCCCAGCGACTTGGACATCTTCTCGTTATCAACCCGCACAAAGCCGTTGTGCACCCAGAAGCGTGCCAGCGGCTTGCCGTTGGCGCCTTCGCTCTGCGCAATTTCGTTTTCATGGTGCGGAAACTGCAGGTCGGCCCCGCCGCCGTGAATGTCAAAAGTTTCGCCCAGCGTCTGGCAGCTCATGGCAGAGCATTCGATATGCCAGCCTGGCCGGCCGGACCCATAGTCACTATCCCATTTAGCTTCCGGTGGCTCGGCAGGCTTGGCGCGTTTCCAGAGCACGAAGTCCAGCGGGTCTTCCTTGCCGTCCAGCACCGCCACGCGCTCGCCCGCCCGCAGCTCGTCGAGTGATTTGCCGGAAAGCCTGCCGTAGCCCGGAAATTTGCGCACCGCATAGTTCACGTCCCCATTCGAAGAACGGTAGGCCAGGCCCTTGGCCTCCAGCGTGCCGATCAATGAAAGCATCTGCGGCACGTATTCCGTCGCGCGCGGCTCCAGGGTGGGCGGCTCGATGCCCAGGGCTCCGATGTCCTGGTGCATGGCGACGATCATCTCGTCGGTCAGTGCGCGAATGGTGATGCCGCGCTCGACCGCCCGTTTGATGATCTTGTCATCGATGTCGGTGATGTTGCGCACATAAGTCACCTGCAGGCCGCTGGCCTTGAGCCAGCGCTGCACCACGTCAAACGCCATCATCATGCGCGCATGGCCGATGTGGCACAGGTCGTAAATCGTCATGCCGCACACATACATGCGGACATGACCGGGGACCAGGGGAGAAAAATCTTCCACGTCACGCGACAGCGTGTTGTAAATGCGAAGGCTCATGGAGTATCTGGATGCGTGGCCTGACTGGAATCGGTCGATCGGTCAGAGGGGAGACAGGAAACGGAATCTGGCGGACAGTTTTGGGCGCAGAAAAATATAAAAACGGAATGCAAAAGAAGCTGCCATAAAGGGGAAAGCACGATTTTCGGGCGGCAACGAACTATACCCCCTCAGCTACAATTGGTCAGTATATCCAGCCGACCTGACAGCATGCAGCATGCGGCAAATCCAGGGGCCACTGAAAAGCCGGACTGTTTCATGGCGATTTTCTGCCCGACGGGTAACCAACGCTTCCAAACAATTGCGAGATTTCTCATGCCCACGCGCGCACCGTTCTCAAGCAACTCACGCAACCCCTTGCCGGCGGCCCTGCGCATGCTGTTGCTGGCCGCCATGCTGTCGGTATCCGCAGCCCATGCCGACGACTACGCCGATGTCAGCCACCTGATACGGGCCGGCCAATACCCCGAAGCGCTGGCCAAGGCCGACCAGTACATCGCCGGAAAGCCACGCGACCCCCAGATGCGTTTCTTCAAGGGTGTCATCCAGACCGAAACCGGCAAGACCGGCGACGCGATTGCCACCTTCACCAAAATCACGGAAGAATATCCCGAGCTGCCGGAGCCTTACAACAACCTGGCAGTGCTCTACGCCGGCCAGAACCAGTTTGACAAGGCCAGGGCTGCGCTTGAAATGGCGATCCGCACCAACCCCAGCTACGCCACCGCCCACGAAAACCTGGGCGACGTCTACGCCAAGCTCGCCAGCCAGGCCTACAGCAAAGCCCTGCAGCTTGACGGTGGCAACACCAGCGTGCCGTCCAAGCTGGCGCTGATCCGCACCTTGTTGTCAGCCGACCCCAAAGGCCAAAAGCCGGCCGCCGCTGGCGCGCAGGCATCCAGCCCGACGGTTGCCAGGCCCGCCCCTGCATCCGGGGCATCGCCCCGGTAGCACGTGCTTCGCATTGCATGAGCCGCTGCCCTGAGACCTGCGCTGGACCGACAGCAGCGACACGATGGTGGTAACCTTTAGCAAACTGGTCTGGGACGTTGGAACAGGCCGGGCCAGCCACCCGCAGTGGTAGTAGCCCTCGCCGGGGTAGCCAGTGAAAAATATTTTTTTGAAGAGGTAATTCAATGGCATTTGCCAAGCTCACCATGTCCGCCACGTTGACCCCATTCAGCGCAGCTCGCCGCGCAGCGCTTGCAGCAATGGCTGCATCTGCCGTCATCACCTGCCTTGCCGGCCCGGCCCTGGCGCAAAGTGCCCCCAAGGTGAAGTTTGTGACCAGCGAAGGCGAGTTCGTGGTCGAGGTCTACCCCGACAAAGCGCCCAAAACAGTTGAAAACTTTTTGCAGTACGTCAAGGACAAACACTACGACGGCACCATTTTTCACCGCGTGATCGGCAACTTCATGGTGCAGGGCGGTGGCTACGATGCGAAATATGCCGAGAAAAAGACCCGTCCGCCGGTGGTCCATGAAGGCCGCGAAGCCCTGGCCAAAGGCGGCACCAAAAACGTGGTGGGCACACTGGCCATGGCCCGCACCAACGACCCCCATTCGGCGTCATCGCAGTTTTTCATCAACGTCAAGGACAACGACTTTTTGAACCCGACGCCGATCCCGCCGGGCGACCCGGTGCCACGGTTTGAGTACCAGGGCCAGGTCTATGAAAACACGCCACGCGCGCAACTCGTCAACGCTCCCCAGCTCTACGGCTACACGGTGTTTGGCAAGGTCATCAGCGGCATGGACGTGGTGAACAAAATCAAATCGGTGCCCACCGGCCCCGGCGGCCCCTTCCCCACGGACGTGCCTAAAACGCCCGTTCTCATCCAATCTGCAACCCTCGTCAATTAATCAATTGACTCACTGATACAGGAACCACCATGAGCAATCCAAAAGTCGAACTCCACATCAAGAACTACGGCGTGATCACGCTGGAGCTGGATGCCGCCAAGGCACCCAAGACCGTCGCCAACTTCCTGAGCTACGTCAACAAGGGCCACTACGCCAACACCGTTTTTCACCGGGTGATTCCCGGCTTCATGGTGCAGGGCGGCGGCTTTGAAGTCGGCATGAAACAAAAGCCCACCGACGCCGAGATCGAGAACGAAGCCACCAACGGCCTGAAGAACGACAACTACACCGTCGCCATGGCCCGCACCAATGCGCCGCACTCGGCCAGCTCACAGTTTTTCATCAACGTGGCTGACAACGGCTTTTTGAACCACACCGCACCCAGCGCATCGGGTTGGGGCTATGCCGTGTTTGGCAAGGTGGTGGCGGGCACCGAGGTCGTTGACAAGATCAAGGCTGTCAAGACCGGCCGCAAAGGCTTTCATGACGACGTGCCGCTCGAAGACGTGGTGATCGAAAAAGCGGTAGCGCTGGCCTGAAGCCCTTCGGACTGAGCCTGCCCAAGTCCAGCCCGTGACATCCTCCTTGACCGTGCCCCAGATCGCGGAGTTCCATGCACCGCCTTCCTGGCGCACGGTCGATTTCATTGCTGACCTGCATTTGCAGGCCGGGGAGCCTGCCACCTTCACGGCCTGGAGGCATTACCTTGAGAGCACGCCTGCCGATGCGGTGTTCATTTTGGGCGACCTGTTTGAAGTCTGGGTCGGCGACGACGCGGTAAGTGCTGATCTGTCGGCCCCAGCGACTGGCCTGGAGACCAAACCGGAAACCAGCTTTGAAGACCGCTGCGCCCGCCTGCTGGGCGAGACGGCTGGCCGGCTGGCTGTTTTTTTCATGCACGGCAACCGCGACTTCCTGGTGGGCCAGACCCCGACCGGCCCGACGCTGATGGACCTGTGCAACATCACCCTGCTGGCCGACCCGACTGTGCTGGTGTTTCCAGGCCAGTCCGCCCACCGCTGGCTGCTGTCGCATGGCGACGCGCTGTGCCTGGGTGATGTGGACTACCTGAAGTTTCGCCAGCAGGTACGCAGCCCCGACTGGCAGAGGGCCTTCCTGGCCAGACCACTGGCCGAACGCCAGGCCATTGCGCGCGGGCTGCGCCAGCAAAGCCAGCAGCAGCATGAACGCCGCCGGCAATCGGGGGCCGGCTATGCCGATGTGGACGCCCAGGCCGCCCGCCAGTGGCTGGAGGCTGCGGGGGCACGCACCCTGATTCACGGCCACACCCACCAACCGGCGGTGCATGACCTCGGCCAGGGTTTTGCACGTGTGGTCCTCAGCGACTGGCACGCAGAGGCCAAACCGCCGCGCGCCGAAGTGCTGCGCCTTTCTGCCGGCGGCCTGCGGCGCATTCCCCTGCTGTAGGTCCGGCTGCCGGCCTGCTCACAAAAGCCTGCAATCGACACACCCGCTTCATGCTGAACTGGTTGCGAACACTGCTGGGGCTCGTCCGCGCCGATCCTGGCGCCATTCCCGAGACCCTGTGGCTGGACACGCTGGCCCACTACCCTTTTCTGGCCCGGCGCCCCGCGGCCGAGCAGTTACACCTGCGGACCCTGGTCAGCCAGTTTCTGACCCAAAAGGAATTCAGCGGTGCGCACGGCCTCGTCGTGACGGACAAGATGGCGGTTGCGATTGCTGCGCAGGCCTGCCTGCCCGTGCTGCACTTGGGCCTCGACTATTACGACGACTTCAAAGGCATCGTGGTGCACCCGGGGGCCATGCTGGCGCGCCGCGAGGTCACGGACGGCAGCGGCGTGGTGCACCGCTACAGCGAAGTCCTGCTGGGCGAAGCGATGGATCGGGGCCCCGTCACCCTGAGCTGGCAGGATGTCGCTGCCGCTGGTGAATCGGCCAGCCACGGCTACAACGTCGTGGTTCACGAATTCATCCACAAGATCGACATGCGTGACGGCGCCGCGAACGGTTGCCCACCCCTGCCCTCGCGTGCTGCACGCGAGGCCTGGCAAGCCGTGATGCAACCGGCCTACGACGACTTTTGCGAACAGGTGGCCATGGCCGAACGTTTTGGCGGTGCGCCGCCCTGGCTGGACCGCTACGGCGCCACGTCACCGGCCGAATTCTTCGCCGTGACCTGCGAAGCGTATTTTGTGAACCGTTCCCGCTTTGCGCAGGACTTTGCGGCCCTGGCTGGGCTGTTTGATGAGTACTTCAAGAGAAACAGGGCCTCAGCCCATTAAGGACAGGGAAGCACAGGGAAGAGAAGAGCAGAGAAGTGCAGGAGAAAGAAGCTATCTATTTAATAGCATCCTGACCGCATGCACGGGAAATTCGCAGCTGGCAGGTGCTTGAGTATTTCCTCGTACGGCATGTCGACGCGATAGCCGGCCAGCCATGAGCGACTGCACCGCCCATTTCCTGCCCAGTGATGTCAGGCCGCTGGCACCGACATCCTTGAGATGAACACTCCCGGCTGCCTCATGCATCCATGCCGCACCAGAACGCAACACGAAGAACGCAGACCGGGAGCGTGAAAGCCCAACTCAAACCCATGCGGGGCGGGAGGTCAGCTTAAAGTTCAGCTCAACGCTTGAGCAACACCTTCAACACGTTCTGCACACGCCTGGCGTTGCCGGCATCGAAGTCGGCTGCCAGCACCTGGGCGGCGTCTTCACCCCAGGTTTCAGCGGGCGCGGGCGCGTTGCGCCGGGTCAGCAGCTGCAGTTGCAACATGCGACGGGCGCTGAGGTGCTCGGCAGGCGTGGGCAGTTCGGCGGCAATCTCCAGGCGCAGCAAGGCCTCGGACGCATCCTTGCCCGAGGGCGCGCCAACCGCCTGAACCCAGCGGTTGCGCACGGCGGGCGCGACCTGCTTGCCCAGCTCCTGCGCGCCGGGCAGCAGCGACGGATCGCGCTTTTCCCAGGCGGTGATCAAGTGGGTCAGCACTTCACCATGGGCCTGCATGGCGAGCTTTTTCAGCGCGTGGTTGGCGGCCTCAAAGGCTTCGCGCTGGGCGCGGAAAGCGGCATCGCCCAGGCGCGGACCACGGTCTTCGAAGGCCGGGCGGTCATTGCCGCGAGGGCCCCGGTCGTCACGGCCGGGACGGCTGCCATCGCGGTCGGGGCGGTAAGGCTCGAACTTGTTGTCCGTGCTTTGGCGCGGGCCGCCTGGGCGCGAATCCTTGCGGTCACCGAATTTGCCGCCTCGTCCTGCGGGCGCTGCTTCAGCCTTGCGCATGCCTGGGCGGTCGTCACCGCGCATGGCCACGATAGGCCTGGGTGCGGCTTTGGGCGGCGGCGGGGGTTCAGCGGGTGCAGAGGCAGGCTCGCCGGCTTGCGCAAACTCGGCGGCGGCCGCTTCAGAAGCGGCTTCCATGACGGGCGATTGGTCTGCTGCTGTTTCTGTAGCTTCCTGCGCAGGTTCAACAATGGCTTCAGCATCATCTCCTGCTGCAACATGCGTTTCATTGGCGGCGGCAAGCACAGCCTCGACCGAAAGAGCCGACGGCACGTCGGACTCCGATGTAGCCGCAGGTGCAGGCACGGGCACAGGGGCTGGCACGGGAACCTGGCCGCGAACAATCGCCTCAAGCGCCTTGGCGGCGGCGTGGATTTTTTGCGCATCGCCGCTGGCCGTGGCGGCTTCCACCGCTTTGGAGGCCTCGAGCACCATGCGGTCGAACTCGCCAAGCGCAGCCGCTGCTTTTTCGCGCTCGGCGGTTTTGCGCTGGAAGGCGTCATCAATCGGCTTGCGAAAAGCATCCCACAGTTTTTGCTCCTGCTTGCGCTCAATCGGCACACTTTGCGCCTCATGCTGCCAACGCTGCTGCAGGGTCTTGACGGCATCAATGCGCAACTGGGGCTCAGCCCCCAGAACTTGCGCCTCTTCAATCATGGCTTTGCGGTGCGCCAGGCTCTCGTTGCGGGCGGCCGTCAGCGGTGCATCAGCCGCATCCATGGCGGCTTTCCAGACAGGCTGGATTTCGGCAAAGGCCTTTTCACCCAGGTGCCCGGCTTCGCGCCATTTCTCCACAAACCCGTTAAGGCTGCGAATGTGGTGCTTCCAGTCGGTGTTGGTCTTGTTGGCTTCGGCCCAGGCCAGCACTTCATCAATCAGTGCGCGGCGCTGAGCCTTGCTGGCCTCTGTCTGCTCCTTGACTTTTTCGAGCCAGGTCTCGACCACTTTATGGGCTTCATTGCAGGCGTCGTCAAAGCGCTTCCACAGCGCATGGTTGGGCGTGCCGCCCTGATCGCTGGTCTTCCATTGCTCGCGCATGGCGCGCAAGGCTTCCTGTTGCTTGCGGCCGCCCATGGGGTGCGCCACCAGCGCTTCGGCTTTCACCACCAGCTCTTCACGGATCTGGTCGGCGCGCCAGCGCTGCCAGCCTTCCAGTTCACCGGCAGCGGTCAACGCGGCGTGGGCGGCGGCTTCGAGCTTGCTGTCGATGTGGCGGACATGCTCTTTCAGTGCATGGCGCAGGTCAGCGGCGACTTTGGGCGTGGACTTGCCATGGCCTTCAGTGACTTCGTGCTCCAGCCTGGCAAGCGCCTCCTGCACGGCCGCCGTCGCCTTCTCGCGCATGTCCTGCAACACGGCGGGGTCGATTTTGGCCTTGGGCGCGCGCGCCGGCTGCTCGCCCGCGGGCGCCGGCACACCGCGCGCGGCACGCAGTTCGTCGGCCCACACCGGCACGGCGGGCAGCGGCGCCGCCACGTCCTCCGCGGCTTTCACAGCCACGGCCAGGGCCCCCTGGAACGCGTCCCACACAGCGAGCAACTGGCCACGCGAGGCATCCAGCAGCGGTGGAAACTTGGCATCGACACTGGCCCAGTTGGCGTCGTGCATGATCTCGTCGGCCTGGTTCTGCCAGTGCGTCACGTCGGTGCGCAGCGTATCGAGCGCCGCTTCCGCATCGCGCCAGGGTTTGATCGACAGCACCTCGATGCGCTGCGCAATCAGCACGGCGGCTTCGCGCTGCACCTGGGTGCGATGCTGCAGGTCCTCGATGGTTTTGACGCGCTCGGCCAGTTGTACCTTCAGGCTGGCCAGGGGATCCCGGGACAAGGGGGCGCCGGCTTTGGCGGCATCGCGCTGCCAGGCCAGGGCATCGGCCAGATTGAGCTTGGGCAAGGCAAGCAGGCCCTGCGCTTTTTCCGCCCATTCAGCCGCCACGGCTTCCTGGCCTTTGCTGCGTTTGACTTCGTCGAGCTTTTCCTTGAGGGGTTTGGCGGCGCCCTTGTCGCGGTTGGCCAGGTCCTTGTAGACCTCGGCCATCTGCTCTGCCGTGGGTTCCGTCGCCAGCCACTGACGGATGCGCGCCGTGCGCTCGCCCGAGGTGGGCGCTGAAAACGCGCCGCCCGTCAGGCCGTCCAGCGGATGGGCTTCAGCCGATTTGGCCGGGCCGGTTTTCACGGCGGATGCATGTGCCGGGGTGGCGTCGGCTTTGGAAGATTTGGACATGGGAAAACGCAGCATAAAAAATTAATAACACTCGGTTCGAGAAAAACAGCCGAAGACGGCACGCGAGCCGGGGCGCCCTGTGCTCCGGGATGCTTGCGCCTGCCAGCACTTGCTGCCACAGGTAGGGCAATGGGTGGTGAACCGTCAGCGGGGAAAGCGGGTCGCGGCGTACAAGGCCTTTGCCTCCTGCGCCCCACCCTCACGCTTTAAAAAATAAAGCACTGCGCGTATTTTCGCTGTTTTTAGGGCATCGCCAAATTAAGTTCGGCGCGTGGCGTCCATTTGGCCTCTGGCGGCACCGCTTTGGCGGCCCCCAGAAAGAGGCGATCAGGTGGCAGGTTTCGGGTGGCGAGGTAGTCCTTGACTGCCATGCCGCGCTGCACCGCCAGCTCGCGCATGGCGTCATCGCTCACATTGATGGCGGCCAGCAGCAGTTTTTCCATCTCGGGCACAGGCAGCTCTTTGGCCAGGCCAATGAGGTTGCGCGGTTTGGGCATGTCCGCGCGTTTGTACACCTCCTTGAGCAAGGCGGGGTACTCGGCGGCGCTGATGCTGACCGCGGCCCCGGCGGTACCGCCCTCTTTGACTGTGCTGCGGCGCTTTTCGGCCCCTACCAGTTCATCAAGCCGCTCGCGCTTGAAACCCTCACGTTCGGCCTCCAAACTGCTGGTGCCAACTACCGTGAGCTTGAGGGCGGGTCTATCCGCCAGCGCCTTGGCCACCTTGTCGAGCCCTGCCCTGGCTTCTGGCCCCAGCTGGGCGCTGCCGGCCTTGAAACTGACGGTACTCAACTCGTCCCCGCCACCACCCAGCGCACTGGCCAGCAGGCTGAACGGTGCGGTAATCGCCTTGACGATCACATTGACAATGACCTTGACGATGATGGGGCCGAGGCTGAACTGCGGGTCGTTCAACGAGCCGCTGATGGGCAAGTCCAGGTCAATCACGCCATTGCGGTCGGCCAGCAGCGCTACCGCCAGCTTGACCGGCAGGCTGGCGGTGGAACCCTCGACCTTGTCACCAAAACTGAGCTGGTTGAGGATGAGCTTGTTGGTGGCGATGAGCCGCCCGTCAGGCAGCACCACGTAGTTCACGTCCATACTGAGCTTGCCGCGGTTGATGCCGTAACCGGCGTATTTGACGGCATAGGGCGAGAGCGGCGGCAGTTCCAGGTCGCGCACCTTGCCGGTGATGTCAAGCGCGAGCGGCTTGGCCAGCGGATTGAGCTTACCCAAAATCTCCAGCGACGCCGTGCCCTCGGCCCGACCTCGCAACTCCAGGTCGGCCATGTTGGGCGTCGTAGCTGTGCCGCTGCCCGGCGTGGATGGCACCGCCGGGGATACCGAGGAGAACGCGCTGAGCTTGCCGGTCAGGTCGCTCAGGTTGGCCGAATAGTTGGGTTTGACAAAACGGTCCGAAAACAGCACCTTGCCGTTGACCAGGCTCATGGGGCCAAAACTCACTGCCGGAGGCGGGCCGGGGCTGGCTACGGGAGGGGTCGAAGCAGGCGATTGCGCTACGGTTTGCAAGCCTTTTGGCGCTACAGCCTCTGTTTGACGGACACCACCAGCTATGGTTTTGGTAGCCGCTTGAGATGCAGGCGTGAAAGCAGCGACCGTTGCCGTGCCCCCCGCGGTGCTGGCAGACGTGGCCGGCTTGAGCAGGTCCTGCAGGTTGATGCGGCCCTCGGAGGTGACGATCACGCGGGCGAAGAAGTCGGTCAACACGGTTTCCTTCACGTCCACCCGCGTGGCCTTGGCCGGATCCAGCGCCACATTCAGGCCGCGCAGGTTCAGCGCCTTCCAGGCCAGCAAGTCTTCACTGGGTGCCAGCGTATTGGCCTTGAACTCTTCCAGCGCCACATCGCCGGCAATCTGGGCCTGCGGCCCGGCCGGGGTCTGGCGGTAGGCCACGCGGCCCTTGAAGCTGGCGTCGGCGCGCAGCAGTTCGATGTTGAGCGTGTCGGCAAAGTAAGGTTCAAACGCCTGCGCCGGCAGCCGGTCCACCACCAGCTGGCCCTGTGCCTGCAGCGGCACGAGACCCACACTGCCCTTGAAGTCAAGCTTGCCGGGTTCAAAATGCCCGGCAGCCAGACGCAAAGAGGCGGTGAGCGGCATGGGCTTGGCCGCTTGCGCCCTGGCCGAAGGCCGGTCATCAAGCACCAGCCCGCCCAGCTGAGCCCTGGCCGCCGAAACCTCAAACGCGACCGGTTTGGCGCCGGCCTTGTCGGAAAACGATATGGCGCCACCATCGAGCAGCACCTCGTTAATGGCCACCGCCCAGGAAGGCGCGTCTGCTTTGGTGGCGACAGGCGCTGACGGCGACGATGGCGATGGCGTGCTGTGGCTCACCATCCAGCGCTCGTACATCCAGCGTTTGTCGCTGTCGCGGTCGATCTTCGCCCTGGGTTGGGTCAGCTGCATTTTGGCGGATTTGAAGGTCTGGCCGGCCACATCGATGCCCACCTCAAACAGGTCCACACGCTTGATGGACACCAGCGAAGTTTTGCCTTGCGCCAGCACCACGTCGCTGACGGCGATCTGCGGGGCCGTGACCTGCAGCGCCTGGCCCTTGTCGCCGCTAGCGGCCTGCCACGTCACGCCCAGTTGGGCATCGAGTTGACCATTCAACGCCGGAAGCAAAAACTCGCCAACGTACTTGGCTGCCATGTTGAGCGGCCAGGCAGCCACTGTGGACGTGACTTGGGCCGCCTGGTCAGTGGCCGTTCCGCTGAAGGTCAACAACGCCGGGGTGGCGGCCGGCTCGGGCGCGGTGGCTTTCGCAGAAACCCCGGCCGCCTTCGCCTTTGTCTGTGCGCTTGCGTTGGCACCTGCCGCTGCAGCGGGCGGCTCCTGGACGGACTGATCCAGCCCTATCGATCCGTTGAACTGCAAGGGTGCGCCGGCAGCAAACGGCACGGCAATGGCCGACGCGTCCAGTGCGATGCCAGCCAGCCGGATCTGGGCAGGCGAGCTCAGGGTTTCATCCAGCCAGTTCAGTGCACCACCGCGCACGGTGACCTTGCCCACCTGCACTTTCCAGGGCGTCGCCGCCGTGGAAACCGCTGCAGCGGGCGGGATCACCGGTGCGCTGACCGCGGCCTTTGGTTGGACATCGTTTGGCGGGTTTGCTCCCGGTTTTTGGCCGTCGGCAGCTATGTTTTTTGTAGCGCTTTGTCCACTGGAAGGCAGCACATTCAGGCGCCCAGCCCGGTCCCGCGTGATCTGCAGCGTAGGCGCGGCGAGCTCCACCGCAGAGAGTTTGACGAATTGCTCCAGCGGGCGCACGTCGTCCATGCTGATCTGCAGCCGATCGAAGGACAGGAAGTCCCGGCTTGACGATGAAGCCTCCGGCAGGGCGGGGCTTGGAACAGTCAGCAGGCGAACTTTCTCTGCCGTGGCCGTTCCTGATATCCTGACTACGGCATCCGGCGTCTGCTCGAACGCCACCTTGGCATCGGCATGCAGCACCGCGCTTTGCAGCCGGAACGGCAGGCTGGCTGGCCAGTAAGCCAGGTAGGGGCTCAGGTCAAAGCCGCTAAGCGTGACGCTGGCGTCGGTCTTGCGGGTCTGTGCAAAGGGCGTACCGACGGCCGCCGTGTCGAAACTGCTGCCATTGAGCCGGAAAGCCAGGTGCGGCGTGGTTTTGATCTCGCGCTGGGACTTCAGGTTGCTCAAAAAAGGCACGGTGAGTTGCAGGTCCCGCAGCACGTGGGTCTTGCTCACCGACTGGTCGATAAAGTCCAGTTGACCGCCATTGAGCTCCAGGTTGTAGAGGGCAAACCGCGGCGGCTCGCCAGGCACCTCGCCTGCGGAGGCCTTGAAACGGTCCAGGATGTCGTCAATGTCGTAACGCCCTTCCCCAAGATAAGTCAGCGAAGCCACGGGTTCCTGCACCACGATCGCATCGGCCACCGGTGCCAGCCGCAGCAGGGACTCGAGTTCCGCATCTATATAGATACGCTTGATCGTGAGCTGAGCCGCTGCGCCGGCCTGGGCGCTCCCGGCTGCACCCGGTGTAGTGGCGCCGGCGCGGCTGGTTTTTGCGATGACGAGGTCATTGAGTGTCAGCTCCAGCGACCACGGCTTGAAGTCCACTTGTCCCACGGTCACCCGGCGACCCAGCTTTTCAGAGGCAATTTTTTCCAGTTGCGATGTCAGGATGACGGGGACCACCGCATAGGCCAGCACCCACAACAGCAACAGCCCCCCGAAAGCCCAGCTCGCACGGCGCCGCCACGACGGTGACCGGACCCAAACGCCGACCTTGGCCTGAAATTTCCGTCCCCTCTCCCACCACTTGTTCTTCAATTCATTGCTTGGCATAAGACCCGAGTTTTTTATGGCCGGGCCAAAAGGTCAATGATTTATTTGAAAAAAGTGGTGATTCAAAACGAAAAACCCCGACCAGCTTGACTGACCGGGGTTGACGGCGGGCGTAATGCTCATGCCGTCGGTCTTCGCAAAAGGAGAGAGTAATCGTCTCACAGTGCGATAGAAGCAAGTGATTGCTTCCAGTTTTACCGGGGTTGGTTACCCAGCGGGAGCCTGAATTAATCAGGCAATTAGAGGTTAAACCCTCGACAGGCCGGGGGCAAGTCCAAATTTTCAATCGTCGGCACAGGAGTGATTGCCGTTTTCTTGAGGCAGCGCCGGGGGAGCCCTGCGCCTGCAATGAGAAGCTATCTGGCAGACACACGGGATTTTGGATGACAGTGAAATTTGAGTAAGTAAATTTAACTGGGGCGGTTCTTTAAAAGGCAGCGCTACAGCTCGCTCTTTGGCCATTTTTCGATAAAAAGCAGGGTCTAATCTCACAAAAATGCATATCAAACCACTTTGTTATTCTTGACAGGTTATTAAAGCGGCCACTAAAATTCGGCTTGCTCCCAAAACCACCTAGGGGCAACCCGAATCCGCTGCCGATCCCGGCAACGTCAAACGAGGGTCAACACCCGCAAGGCCAAGCCTTGGTTTGATGGCGACCCAATCAAAGTCTGCATGGCCCCCGCGCCTTTGCAGGCGTAGAAAGGAGTGCTATGACAGCGCTAGGAAACCATGGCTTGATGCCGTACCTTGAGGCGCACTTCAAAAGTGCACGCAGCAGTGTTTCAAATATTGCTGACGACATTGCCCAAGGCTTTTTCGAGATCATCCACAACAGCTTTGCCCTGCTGGGGCTGGCCGTTGTGTTCGCGGTGATTACGCTTGTTGCCCGGCCCGATCTGCGTCAGGCCGGTGAATCCGAACTCATCACCTGGCTGCAGGAGCGCCAGGAGGAAGCGATCGGCTTTACCGAGCCCGCCGCCATTGACCGGGCCACCGCATCCAACCCGAAAGACCTGCCGTCCCAACAGGCGGCAGTGGCTTACTGGTTGAGTAAAAAATACGGCGTGGCGGCGGAGCCCCTGAGCGTTCTGGTGTCGGAGGCGTTTGAGATTGGCCAGAAGGCCAAGCTTGACCCCACCCTGATTCTGGCCATCATGGCGATCGAGTCGGGTTTCAACCCTTTTGCCCAAAGCCCGGTCGGCGCACAGGGTTTGATGCAGGTGATGACCAAGGTGCATCACGACAAGTATGAAAACTTTGGCGGCAAACTGGCGGCGTTTGACCCGGTTACCAACCTTCGCGTCGGGGTCAAGGTGCTGCAGGAGTGCATTGCCAGGGCCGGCTCGATCGAGGGTGGCCTGAAGTATTACGTGGGTGCGGCGAACATGGAAGATGACGGCGGTTACGCCGGGAAAGTCATGGCCGAGCACGCCCGCCTGCTGGCGGTGGTGGGGAGCAAGCGCCTTTTGCCCTCGCCGTTCTTTGCTTCCCCGGCGCCTGCGCGCCCCATGCCAGCCTCGTTGCCGGCAAAACCCGGCGCGGTAGATGCTGGCGACGGCAGCAAAACGCCTGAGAAAGTAGCGCTCCTCAGCCGGTCCTGAGCCCCTCTTCTTGCTGGCCGCCAGACCTTTGCGGGTGGTTCGGCGCACGCTCCTTCCATGCCGGGCTTCTCCCCGGCTTTTTACTTTTGAACCCACGCCTGCCCCCGAACGCCCGGCCTCAGTTACACTAGCGAGGTGCGCGACTGGCGATAGGTATCATGGTCTTGCCGGCCATTGATGCTGACGTGGGGACACCACTGGGAAGCGCACCGCTCAAAGCCGTTTGGCCACAGCGTTCAGCCGTTCGCCTGGGCAGCCCTTGTTTCCTTGCTACCCAAGGACAAGGATCAAAGTCTTGAAGGACTGCCATGTACCATCGCAATATTCTGGTCGAACAGACCGACCCCGAAATTTTCGCTGCCATCCAGGCTGAAAACGCCCGGCAGGAACACCACATCGAGCTGATTGCCAGCGAGAACTACGCCTCGCCCGCCGTCATGGCCGCCCAAGGCTCGCAGCTCACCAATAAATACGCCGAAGGCTACCCCGGCCGCCGTTATTACGGTGGTTGCGAGTATGTGGACGTGGCGGAGCAGCTGGCGATTGACCGCATCAAGCAGATTTTTGGCGCGGATGCCGCCAATGTGCAGCCGCATTGCGGTGCCTCCGCCAATGAGGCGGTGTTTCTTGCCTTTCTGAAGCCCGGCGACACCATCATGGGAATGAGCCTGGCCGAAGGCGGTCACCTGACCCACGGCATGGCACTCAACATGAGCGGCAAGTGGTTTAACGTTGTCTCATACGGACTCAACGACAAGGAAGAGATCGACTACGACGCGATGGAGCGCAAGGCGCACGAGACCCGCCCCAAGCTCATCATCGCCGGCGCCTCGGCCTACAGCCTGCGCATCGATTTCGAGCGTTTTGCCAAAGTCGCCAAAGCCGTAGGCGCCATCTTCATGGTCGACATTGCGCACTACGCGGGCCTGGTTGCTGCAGGCGTATACCCGAACCCGGTGCCGCACGCCGACGTCGTGACGTCCACCACGCACAAGAGCCTGCGCGGCCCGCGCGGCGGCATCATCCTGATGAAAGCCGAGCACGAGAAAGCCATCAACAGCGCGATCTTCCCCGGCCTGCAGGGTGGCCCGCTGATGCACGTGATTGCCGCCAAGGCGGTGGCTTTCAAGGAAGCGCTTTCCCCCGAATTCAAGACGTATCAGCAGCAGGTGCTGACGAACGCGCGCATCGTGGCCGAAACGCTAACGCAACGCGGTTTGCGTATTGTCAGCGGCAGAACAGAGAGCCACGTGATGCTGGTCGACCTGCGCGCCAAGGGAATCACCGGCAAGGAAGCTGAAGCCGTACTGGGAAGCGCCCACATGACCATCAATAAAAACGCGATTCCGAATGACCCGGAAAAGCCGATGGTCACCAGTGGCGTGCGCATCGGTACGCCAGCGATGACCACGCGCGGCTTCAAGGACGAAGAGGCGCGCATCACGGCCAACCTGATTGCAGATGTGCTGGACAACCCCCGCGATGCCGCCAATATCGAAGCGGTTCGCGCCAAGGTCAATGCCCTGACCAGCCGCTTCCCTGTTTACCGCTGAAGCGCACGTCGACGTCTTGGCAAACCGATGAAATGCCCCTTCTGCGGCAACCTTGAGACCCAGGTGGTGGAAACGCGGGTGTCGGAAGATGCAGATTTCATACGCCGCCGCCGCCAGTGCGGCGCGTGTGAAAAGCGCTTCACGACCTACGAGCGGCCAGACGTCAATTTTCCGGCGATTGTCAAAAAAGATGGACGCCGCATTGAATACAAGCGCGGCAAAATCCTGGGCTCCATGAACCTGGCGCTGCGCAAGCGGCCGGTGAGCACAGAGCAAATCGACTCAGCCATCGAGCGGATTGAAGAAAAACTTCTCAGCCTGGGCGTTCGGGAAGTCGCCTCCAACCGCCTCGGCGAGCTGGTCATGCGGGAGCTGAAGAAACTCGACAAGGTAGCCTACATCCGCTTTGCCAGCGTGTACCGCAGCTTTGAAGACATTGATGAATTCAAGACACTGGTGGATGAGGTGAGGCGCTAGGCGCAAGGTGTTTCTGCCTTGGATGACCTGAGGTCTAATGGACTCAAAGGCACTGACTCACCATTGCCTTCGTTGTACGGGATCGCCCTGCACTGCTGATAACCATCTGCCGGGCTTCCACAGGAGTAGATGACTGCAGGCAAAGTGTGAAGGTACCGGCCTGAAATGCGCCCGACGTGAGGCCTGTAGTCCCCGCGGAGGTGTAGGACACATAACTGGCGACCTGGCTGTTGCCTGCGAGCCGTAATCGGTGAGGCAAGGCCTGCTCCCATAACAGCCGTATTTCTCCCGCATCCAGCGAGGCGTTGTTGTTGGCATCGTGGAAAACGATCCACCCCTGCTCCCATCCACCCGTGCTGGTACAGCCGTTACCCGTGGCCGACTTGCATAGTACAACCCGGGCACTACGCTTGACCGCCTCACTGCGTGCGAAGTGAACACTGGAGAACAGTGTATTGATCCCCGCAGTTAACCTCATGGAATCGACAAACCCCGACAGGGCCGGAGCCGCCAACGTTTGAACTATCGCCACAATCGTCAGCAGCACCAGCAACTCGATCAAAGTGACGCCGCCAGACCTGGAACGTCCATGCTTGCTCAAACCCGCCTCCACCCGATAGTTGAGACCGGTCTTGAGCCGGCCAGTTCCTACCTCAAGGGCGAGACAGGGTATGGCCGAAATCGTATCTAAAGTATCAAGAAGTTACCATCCTGCATTTGGAGGATAAGTCCGGGGCATTAACCACAACCCAACAACAAGCGTGGCACCAATCAGGCAGGCCTTATTGCTTGTACCAGTAGGTCCGGCGCGCGTTCTTGGGTACTGGCTTGGTCTGATCGCACACCCCCAGTGCTGATTTGCAATCCCCACCGCCGCCGCCGCCGCCTCCGCCGCCACCACCGCCGCCGCAGCCCACGCAAAAGGTCTTCTTCACGGGTCCATTGGCAGTCTGAATCGTGACGATGCCCGTCGTCGGACTGGGCGGCAAGCCGCCACCGTCGTACTCCGTGAAACTGAGTGCCCCGGTAAATGGATTCAAGGCATAACCCCTGGCGACGCCCAAGTTCGACACGCATGATGTTGCACTCGGCAACTTGGGTGCGTTGGTCCCAAAAAATGTCGTTCCCCTGACCGTGGTGGGCGCATTCACGGACTTCTCACCCCGTAGCAAATTGCCATCTTCATCCGTGAAAAGAAGGGTAACAAAAAAGCCTTTGTCGGTGCCCGCATAAGCCACGGAGCTCGCATCGAACAAAGCCGCCTCCGTAATGACGGTACTTGCAGGTGAGGCATTGGCATCCTTGCCAGTCTTGGTGTCCTTGAGCATGTAAAAACGGTTCACCACGTTGTAGGCAGAGCCTGTCGCCGTGCTTATGAGCGGATGCTCCCGGTCCCCCGATCCCAAGAGGATTTCATCGTAAGAACCGGTCGCTCCTGTGGCGCCGATTGACACAACATTGGGAGGAAAGAAAAATTTACGCGGCGTTGTGCCAATCGCGCAGGTGCCCGTGGCGCAACCCAGAGCGGCGAGCTTGGTGACCTGCCACTTGTCAGGGGTTCTGCCCGCCGCAGGTTCCAGGTCCACACGCCAAACATTGCCGCCCACATCCGCAGCGTAAAAACGATCCGTCTTTCCGTCGTTATCGCGGTCTACAAAACTGATGTCCGCCGGAATGGCCCAGTTCATGCCGGACACTGCGCATGTTGCCTGGGTGCTGGTACCGCTGCAGGACGATGCGCCCGCTGTGTAGACCGCTTTCCACACCCGCACGCCGGTAACCGCATCCACCACGAAAATACCACGCCCCATCGTGTCGGCAGTAGGTGGCTCGGCATCCTCGGCCGGGTCATAGCCGGCGCCAAACACCAGCACGGGGTTTGCATAACCATTGACCAGCGTCACCCGGGGGCGCGACCAAGTCTGCCCAAGCTCATCAAACCCGGCATCCGTAGAGCTGATTTTCCACATGAATTTCGGGTTGGTCGGCTCCGTCACATCCAGGGCATAAATGAAACGCCCGCCCCTGCGCATGGTCAGGTAAATGTAGGCCTTGTCGATGGTTCCGTCAGCCTTGAGCTGCTGAAAAACACCCATTGAGCCGTCAACAAAATAATCTTTGGGCTGGGCACTGGGAAGCACGGTAGATGGCAGCTTCAACTCCGGACTGTTGACCCGCTGGCGATTGAGTTTGCCGAAAAAATCAGGCAATACCAAACCCCACAATTCGCCGCCGGCAGGAACGGAACCTATGGAGCCCGTCTGGCTGCCATTCACGGCACGGAACACGCCATCATTGGCCCCGTAATAAACCACAATGCCTCGGGTGTCTCCATAATTGATCACGACCGGTCGTGAATGCAACACGTCGCCGTGAATGGACGGGCGGACCGTGTACCCGCTGCCGGGACTGGCTTCGTCACCGAAATTGTCTTCACCGCGCACCCAGTTGATCAGGGCCGTGCGGTCGCTGATGCCACTCTTTTGGACGATGATCGTTCCCGTCGCTGGTGAGGCAGGTGTTGTCACCACGCTGTAATTAAAGGTGTTGGCCGTAACACCGGATATTACAAAGCTGCCAATGTAGCCTCCTTCATTGGTGCCCGCCGTGCCGCCGATGCTTACCGTCTCGCCATTGACGAAACCATGCCCGGCAGCCGTCGCGGTGACCACTGTTCCGCTGCGTGTCAGGCTGGAAATCGTTTTCGGCGATGTGCTGCCGTCGGCTTTGATGGTTCCGGTTGCCGGAGTCGTAGGAGTCGTAGCTGAAATCGTATAGGTGAACGATTTATTTCCTGTTTTCGTCAAGCTCACCGGACCGATGTTGTATTCCGGAATCAGTGCGCCCGTCGTGTCACGCACTTCGGCGATGGTCACAACGTTTCCAGTCGAAAAACCATGGTTCGACGTGGTGGTCACCGTGACCGTGGTGCTGCCTGCGACACGCACCACGCCCGGGGTTGGATTGCTGTTGTAAGCCTCGATCGTGCGGCTGGTGCTTCCGACCGTCGCTGTGCCGCCTCCCGCAGGCGATGCAGGCCCCTCCACGACAGGGTAGGAAAAAGAATTCGCATCGATCAGCGTGATCGCGAAGGTTCCGTTGTACTGGGTCTGCGCAGCCCCGGTGATGGTCACGGATTGCCCCTGGAAATAACCGTGCCCCGGCAGGGTCACGGTTGCCACGGTACCGGTGCGTGTGATGGAACTCACCGCCTGCGGAGTGCCCGGGGTTGAGGCCGTGAAGGCGCCAGTTGCCGGGCTGGGCGGGTATTCCGCGACGGTGAAACTAAAGGAGGTGGGGCTCAGTACGGTAATCAGGTCCTTCTTGCCGTTGTATTCCGTCTGGTTGGCGCCGCTGATGGTGACGGAATCGCCCGTGGTGAAACCATGATTCGAGCCGGTTGTGACCGTAGCAACCGTGCCGCCTCTCACAATGGAGGACACAGCAAAACCCGAAGATGAACTCAACATGACGTCGGTAATGGCGCTGTTGGTCGTTGCAAATGCGTTGCTGCTGTCTGACAAGCTCACATTGCATCCCGAACCGGCAGGGCAGTACGTGTAAAGCTTGCGGGGGGAAGACGGTGTGCTGTTGTAATTCACCGTCAGGTTGCTCAGGCGCGATTGCTGCGCCGCGCCTCCCTTTTCGACCAGTTCACCATCAGGCGAATCGAAGGCCAGACCAGCGCCACGCTGATCATTGATGAAGAAGCCACCCGTCGAATCGGGTGCTGTTGCGGTATTTTTTTGAGTCCAGTAACTGACCGCGTCCGACGTGATGAAGCCGGTTCCCGCCGCGCTGATAGCGGGATTACCATTGGCGTCGCCCAGCCTGAGTGTGGCCTTGTTCGGATCGGGATTGCTGGGATCCGGGTACTCCAGTATGAACTGGTACTGCTTCAGATTGCCCAGCCAGCGCGGACTGGCGCTCGCGTCAGGACGGAACATGCCCAGAAAGATCTGGTTCAGATACGTGCCTTGTGCATTAACGCTGACCGGCAGGCTGGCTGCCGAGAACACGCTGTTGACTGCCTGAACTTCATTGAGGATTTTCTGGATGGCGGTTGTGATTTCGTCATAGCTCGACGTGGCAAAGTACTTCCCGCCACCATACTTGGCCATGCTGCTCAGGAGGGCCGGAAAATCGGGCTTGCAGCTCGATCCAAGCAGTCCCACGGTGTAGGTCGTGATGCCCTGATTGCCGGAAAATCCGCCGTAAATATCGGTCTGGTACATGTAGCGCGCCCACTCGTCCGCGTACAGGCCTGACGAATCCGAGTGCGTACCCATGGTGTAGTTGCCACAGCTGAAAGCGCTGGTTCCGTAGGACCCCGAAGGAATGGTGATGTTTACCTTCTGGGCTGCCGTGACACCAGGCGCGGTATTCAAAGCACTCATGGGGCTGGTGCTGCCACCGTCGCCCGGCGTGCCCGCGGTAGTGAACGCATTGCCAATGAAGATGACGAAGTTCTTCTGGCAACCCGCCGTTGGCTGGATGCCCGCGTAAGATCGCCCGGACAGGCCGGTGTTGCCGGCATAGTAGGCCCAGGCTTCCTGCATGGTGGCCCCGGTGGCCTCGCCGTTAGCCTTGATATAACCATCGCCCGCCCCTCCCGAGGTTTTCCAGGTCTTGATCCAGGCCAGGAAATTTGACTTGGCAGTGCCGGTCATGGGCGTGATCGGCTGGACCAGACATCCCCCATTCGAGCCACCGCAATTGGCGTTGTTAATGTCGTGAATATTGTTGGCGTTATAGACCATCAGGCCGATATTGACCGAGCCCGCCGGCAAGCTTGATATCACGTTGTAAATCGCGCACTGCTCAATACCACCTGCCGTCCCGTTGAGAGATGGCGCCGTACCATCTACATAGGTGCAATTACCGGCACTGGCTGAAAAATTGGCCGCATTGTCCAGCACCAGCAGTACGTTAGGCGCCCCTGTCGTGCCGGCATTGTCGCTGTAGATATCAATGTCTTCGGCTTGGGTGAATAAGGACATGCCAAGCAACAGGCAAAGGAGGAGAATTCGGAAAGTTTTCATGGCATAACCCGTGCAAATTTATGGACAATCCACCGTTGCCGGCACCCGGACGGCGATTCCCTGAACCTGGGTGACTTTCGTGCCCGTAGCACCATCTGTCACACCCGCCTGGATGTCCCACTGCTGCAACTTGCAAGCCGAGGGCTTGGTCGCCAGCGTGCCATCGACCTTGATCGGTTTGTCCTCATCCAGGCTTTCAAAGCAGGGGATGTCATTCGCGATGGTCGGATCCAATGATGAATTAAGCACGGGAATCTCCACAGCACACTTGGTGATGGGTTCGACCTTTACCGTATAAGTTGTTGCTCCCATGGGAACCACCACCGACTGCCCGGGGATCAGGGCGATGTTTTCAGTGCCCTTGATCTGCTCGATCACCTGTTCTATGACTTGCTGGGTCGCAGCAGCGGCTTCCGCCTGGGACTGCATATTGCCGGCAATGCGAAGATTGATATTGCCGGACCGGATGCTGAACACCACCAGCAGGGTGAGCACCACCAGCATGATCATGCTCACCAGCAAGGTGGCCCCCCTCTCGTTTTTCGGGGAATTCATTGATCCCTCCGTGAACTCGGGTTGACCACCCGGATCAACTGACTGAATACCCGGCGCTTGAAACCGTCATTGGTCGCAGCCGTCGTGCCTTCCAGGCCCAGGTTGTAGGTTTTCGTATCCTGATGACCGGCTGAGCGTTCATTGTTGCGCGCCAGCAGGTTAAGCCTCACAGCCATCACATTGGCCCAATCCGCCACCGCCGCCGCATCCTTCGCATAACTATCGGGGGCACCGTCACCGGTCGAGTCGAACCCATAATCAACCTGCATCGTCTCGATACCTTCAACCAGCGAAGTCGTCAGGAATTTCGAAACACCTCCCTGCACGGATAGCTCCAGACGTTTGAGCGTCGGCACGGACACACCGCCATCATCCGTATTGGCGGCTGAACAATTCGAACCCGAAGCCGGTACGCTGCAGGGACTTACGAAATAAATATGCACCAGGTACTTGCGAAGGGGGGCGGTTGAAATGCCGTCTTTCAGTTTCAGGTTGAAGACCCCGGTATCGACCGATGTGGTGGTTGCCTTGTCCACCACATAGCCGAATTCAAGCCCGGACGCGGTCAAGCCGCCCTGCAGATAAACCTGCCCCGGCACCAGCGCCCCCGTGACCACTTCAGGATCGGCGCGCCGCAGAACCAGGATATCGGTTCCACTTAAGTGATTCGCTGCATTCAACGGGCAGTCGGCAAATGCCGCGGGCAAAGAAGCCCCCGGGGAATCGTAGCCCTGGATTGCAAACGGCACGGCACTGGTCAGGTCGGCAGGCGCAACCAGACAGGGATTGGGCAGGGAGGCCGGGACGGCCAGGGTAGACACAGCGGAAAACGCTCCATAGTAGCCAGCGAGCTGAATGTCATCCTGCAAAAGCTGCATGGCATAACGTCCGTTCTCGATCTGCCGGCTCGATTTTTCAAGTTCCGCCTGGGTGCCGCTTTGCCGGGCGATCAAGGCCGCCAAGCCCGTGAGCAGGATAAGACCGATGGTGATGGAGACCATCCACTCCATCAGTGTCATGCCCCGCTGATGGCGCCGCCCTTGCAAGGGACGGGGACGCGGATTCGGGAATGGGGTCGGTTTCATGTGCGGCATCTCAACTCAAACTGGTAATTTGAAGGGGGACAGTGACCGCTCTGCGCTGTGCCTCATCCCCATAGAGACCCGTACCACAGGTCACGCCCGCAGGCGCCACTGTTTTACCGTTACCTTGCCACACGACACTGACCTGGTACACCCCGGGAGATACAACACTGACACACCCGCGTGCACCCAGCATGGCACCCACATCACTTGTACCGGACTTCTCGGCGCTTCCCAGCAACAGGTTATTCCACTCCGTCAAATCCTGAACAGCTCGACTCTGTTGTTCTGCCGTTCCTACGGTACACGTAGGCGTCACAGCAGAGTCTGTCCCCAAGAAAGGGGCCCCATTCGCCGCCGTGGTGACCGCATAGCAAACCGCGGCCTTGCGGTTGGTATTCATGCGATTCACCATGTCCTGGATCACCACGAGCGCCTGCACACGCTGATAGGACTCCATCTGGGACCGCTGGCTCTGCACCATGAGGCCGACCAGCCCCAGCAGACCCAGCATCAGGATGACCAGCGTCACAAGCACCTCTATAAGGGCGAATCCCCGCTGGGATTGGCGTTGCCTGAAGGTAGGATTCATCAGCAATTTCCCAGTCTGCTTTTGGGTAAGCCGCTCAGATCGAACGACACACAGCGCGCCGGGCTGCCGCCCTCGCCCGCGACTTGCAGGCTCGACGCGAGCGCCTGCTCCTTCAGCCTGCCGCTGCCGAGATAAACGATCTCGGTGACAGCGCTCGTCATCGTCAGCGCTGGATAGGCCGCCTGCACATTCAGCGTGACGGTACCGGTTTTGACGCTCCAGCCGTCCTTCCAGCCGCCTGCAGCAGCCAGCACGCCGACCTCTGCGTTGCGCTTGATGGCCTCGGAACGCGCATAGACCGCGGCACTTGAAAAATCCGAAGCCGCCGTCTTCACACGCTGCCCGGCAACAAAGTTCTTGAACGAAGGCATGCCCAAGCCCAACATCACGGCCGCGATGGTGACCACCACCAGCAACTCGATCAGGGTAAAGCCACGGGACCTGGATTGCATTGCGAGTTCCTCTTACCAGCAACCGGAAGTGCCAGGCGTTTTGGCGCCCAACTGGTTGAGGGTCAGGGTGCCGCACTTGGTATCGTTGGTCAACTGCGCGCCAATCGGTGTACCGGTGATGACATAAGTCGGTATGCCTGCCAATGCCGTGCAATTTCCGACGGCCGTGGGCATGGTGCAGATGGCAGTGATGGTGTATTTGCTTGACACATCCGCAGGCACCGTCATGCTCAAGTCCGTCACCGCAGTAGCTCCCCCCGCGTAGTAACGGCGATCCAGCATGTACTGCTCCTGCTTGTTGGCCACAGCGAACATGAAGCTCTGCGCCGCAGAGCGGTTGGCCCTGACGATGTACTGGGTGTACGAAGGATAGGCCACAGCAGCCAGAATGCCGATCACGGCCACAGTGATCATGAGCTCTATCAGGGTAAAGCCCCTTTGCCGGAAGCATCGCATCAAAAGTTTTTCCTTCATGCCCGGATTATTCGCAGCCCCACCATCGCCCGCCAGCAGCAGCAGACAAATGGTCGGTCCATCCGGACAAATGGTAAAAACAGGTTTATGCCCACTCCTTTTCCTTCAGAGACTGCCATGCAGCAAGCCGCCGCGCAAGCCGTGCAAGCCACCCTGGCATGCGATCCAAACCCCCGCGTCGGCTGCATCATCGTGGATACCAACGGCCGCACACTGGGACAGGGCCATACCCAGCGCGTGGGGGAGGCGCATGCAGAAATCATGGCATTGCGGGCCGCGCGTGCGGCGGGCTTCGATGTGCGCGGCGCTACCGCTTACGTCACGCTGGAGCCATGCTCCCACCACGGCCGCACCCCCCCATGCTGCGATGCATTGATTGAAGCCGGCATTGCCAGGGTAGCGGTGGCGCAGAAGGATCCTAATCCCCTGGTGGCGGGACAGGGTATCGCGCGCATGCAGAAGGCGGGAATCGAAGTGAGCGTGCTCAACCCGGATAATCCCGTGGCTTTGGCAGCGCGGGAACTCAACATCGGATTTTTCAGCCGCATGATCCGCAAAACCCCCTGGGTACGCATGAAGATTGCGGCATCGCTGGATGGCAAAACAGCGCTGGAAAATGGCGCAAGCCAGTGGATTACCTCGGAAGTGGCACGCACGGACGGGCATGCCTGGCGCGCACGTGCCAGCGCCGTCCTCACCGGCATCGGCACGGTCCTTGAAGACAACCCGCGCCTGGATGTCAGATTGGCTGCCACGCCTCGCCAGCCCCATCTGGTGGTGGTGGACAGCCGGCTTCAACTGCCATTGAACGCCAATCTTTTCACAGGTAACCGCACGATTTATGTCTATGCTGCCGTGCCGGATGATGCCAGGAAGACTGCATTGGAAGAGCGCGGAGCCACCGTGATCTATTTGCCCGGCCGGCAAACCGGAACGCCGGACAAAGTGGACTTGGCCGCCATGTTGCGCGATCTGGCGCAGCGTGAAGTCAACGAGGTGCACGTTGAGGCAGGTCACAAGCTCAACGGCTCCCTGCTCCGGGAAGGGCTGATCGACGAATTCCTGGTCTACCTGGCCCCGAAACTGCTCGGCGCTGGCCATGGCATGGCTTCTTTTGGCCCCTTGCAACAACTTTCTGACGGAATCCCGCTGGAATTTCTTTCCACCGAGAGGGTAGGTGTCGATTTGCGTGTACTCGCCCGCGTCGCGGGACGGGACCGGTTCTAACGCCGCGCAGATACCCGGGAATCTGGTGTTCAGGCGCTCTTTTCCAGGCCTTTAGTGCCCTTTCGGGGCGCAATGGCTCGATTCCCTGCGAAAATGGCGGGATGTTTACCGGAATCATCACCGGCATGGGGCGCATCGTCGCCATCCATAGCCTGGGCAGCTCTTCAGACCATGGCAAGCAACTGACCATTGAAACACCCGCGGGTTATCTCGACGATGTGGGTCTGGGCGACAGCATTGCCCTCAACGGCGCCTGCATGACCGCGACTTCACTGGACAGCGCCAACAACCGCTTCTGCGTCGACGTCTCCGCCGAATCCCTTGCCAAAACCAGCGGCCTGACCCAAACCGGCATCATCAACCTGGAAAAAGCCCTTCGCGCAAATGACCGCCTCGGTGGGCATATTGTTTCCGGCCATGTCGATGGCATTGGCCGTGTGACGCACTTTGCCCAGGTCGGCGAAAGCTGGGAACTGCGCATCCGCACGCCCCGGGAACTGAGCAAATACCTGGCCTACAAAGGCTCCATCACCGTCAATGGAGCAAGCCTGACGGTGAACCGTGTCGTGGACCTGACGGACGACGATGCCGGCGGCAGCGAAATCAGCATCAACCTCATCCCCCACACCGTTCAAAACACGGCACTGGGCCAACTGGCGCCGGGCTCCCAAGTCAATCTGGAAATCGACCTGATCGCGCGCTATGTTGAACGCATGCTCAAAGACACCCATTCACCCCGAAAAAGCTGACCATGACCACTGTAATTTCCCCTGTTGAAGACATCGTTGCCGACATGCGCGCCGGCCGCATGGTGATCCTGATCGATGAAGAAGACCGCGAAAACGAAGGCGACCTCGTTCTGGCAGCAGACCACGTCAGCGCAGAGGCCATCAACTTCATGGCCCGCTTCGGTCGTGGCCTGATTTGCCTGACACTGACGCGCGAACGCTGCGAGTTACTGCAATTACCCCCCATGGCTACCCGTAACGGCACCAAGCATTCGACGGCCTTTACCGTGTCCATTGAAGCGGCCGAAGGCGTCACCACGGGTATTTCTGCCGCTGACCGGGCTCGCACGGTACAGGCCGCCGTAGCCAAAAACGCCAAGGTCAGCGATTTGGTGCAGCCCGGCCACATCTTTCCGCTCCAGGCTGTCGATGGCGGCGTTCTGATGCGCGCTGGCCACACCGAGGCGGGCTGTGACCTGGCGAGCATGGCCGACTGCTCACCGGCCGCCGTGATTTGCGAGATCATGAAGGACGACGGCACCATGGCCCGCCTGCCGGACCTGCTGTTATTTGCCGCTGAACACGGGCTGAAGATTGGCACCATTGCCGACCTGATCGAGCACCGCAGCCGCAACGAGTCGCTGATCGAGAAAATTGGCAACCGCACGCTGCAAACCGCGTTCGGCGAATTTACCGTACATGCGTTCAAGGATAAACCCAGCCAGGGCCTGCACCTGGCACTTGTCCGGGGTCAGTGGTCGGCGGACGATACCGTCGCCGCGCGGGTGCATGAGCCACTGTCAGTCCTCGACGCGCTGGAGGTCCAGCGTTCCATGCATTCGTGGAGCCTGGACCAGAGCCTGAGCCATATCGCCAGGGAAGGCAAAGGTGTGGCCGTGCTGTTGAACTGCGGTGAAAGCGCGGCGCAGCTGCTGGCCCAGTTTGAAGGCACCGCCCGTGCCAGCCAGGCACCCGAACGCGGCCGCATGGACTTGCGCACCTACGGCATCGGCGCGCAGATCTTGCGCGAATGCGGCGTGCACAAAATGAACCTCATGGGCAACCCGCGCCGCATGCCCAGCATGACCGGCTATGGCCTGGAGATCGTCGGCTACATCACTCAGTAATTCAATAACTTCATTCAATAATTCAATCAAGGGAGCTCATTGTGTTTGGTGCAGAAAAAGGTTCGATTGACAAGCTTGACGGCAGGAAATTTTCCATTGGCATTGTGCAGGCGCGCTTCAATGAAAGCGTCACCGATGCCCTCGCCAAAGCCTGCAAACAGGAGCTTGCAGCCCTGGGCGTGGAAGAAAAAAACATCAAGCATGTCAAGGTTCCCGGCGCGCTCGAAGTGCCTTGCGCGCTGCAGGCCATGGCCGAAAGTGACAAATACGATGCCCTGATCGCCCTGGGCTGCATCATTCGCGGTGAGACCTATCACTTTGAATTGGTGGCCAACGAAAGCGGCTCGGCCGTGACACGCCTGGCGCTTGACTACCAGTTACCGATTGCCAACGCGATTTTGACAACCGAGAACCTGGCGCAGGCCGAGGTGCGCCAGGTTGAAAAAGGACGTGATGCGGCGCGCGTTGCCGTCGAAATGGCCAATCTGCTGGACGAGCTTGCGTAAGCCCAGTTCCAGAAAACATTTATTACCAACCGGCGCTTCATGGCTGAACCCCTCAACAAACCCAAACGACCACCCCAAATCCGCACCGGCCTGACCGACACGGGTGTCAAAAAAGCAGCCGACAAATCGGCCCGCACCCGAGCGCGCGAGTTCGCCCTGCAGGCGCTGTACCAGCACCTGGTGGGCCGTAACGACGCCGACTCGATTGATGCCTTTACCCGCGACCTGGTCGGTTTCCACAAGGCAGACTCGGCGCACTACGATGCGCTGCTGCATGGCTGCATTGAGGGCGCCAGCGCCCTTGACGCGGTCATTACCCCCCTGCTGGATCGGCCCATGGCCGAAATTTCACCGGTTGAACATGCCGTGCTCTGGATGGGTGCTTACGAATTCAGGCAGTGCCTGGACGTTCCCTACCGCGTCGTGATCAACGAGTGCATCGAACTTGCCAAGGCGTTTGGCGGCACCGACGGGCACAAATACGTCAACGGGGTTCTGCATAAAATGGCGCCCTCCCTGCGCGCCGCCGAAGTCGCCGCTGACCAGACAAAATAAATTGCTGACCATGAAAGGCTTGCCGTGAAAATCGCCCAGCGGGCTCAGCGGATTGAGCCGTTTTACGTCATGGAGGTTGCCAAGGCAGCCTCGGCGCTGGCCCAGGAATTTGCCGGCAGCGGCAAACCCATGATCTTCCTGAACATCGGCGAGCCGGACTTCACGGCCCCGCCGCTGGTGCAGGAAGCAGCCGCACGCGCCATCGCCCGGGGCACCACGCAGTACACGCAGGCGACGGGCTTGCCGGCTTTGCGCGAACGCATCAGCGGCTGGTACGCCTCGCGCTTTGGTGTCCAGGTGGCGCCCAGCCGCATCATCGTTACGGCGGGTGCGTCGGCGGCGCTGCAGCTGGCGTGCCTGGCACTCATCGAGGTAGGGGATGAAATCCTGATGCCCGATCCGAGCTATCCGTGCAACCGGCATTTCGTCAGCGCGGCGGAAGGCAATGCGGTGTTGATTCCAACCACAGCCGAGGAGCGATTTCAGCTCACGCGCGAGAAGGTACAGGCGGCGTGGAATGACAAGACCCGCGGCGTGCTGCTGGCCTCGCCTTCCAACCCGACGGGCACCTCCATTGCCCCTGAAGAACTGCAGCGCATCCATGAGTTTGTGCATGGCCAGGGCGGCGTGACCCTGATTGACGAGATCTATCTGGGCCTCAGTTATGAAGAACACTTCGGGCATTCCGCGCTGGCCATGCCCGGCGAGCTGGGGCAAAGTGTGGTCAGCATCAACAGCTTCAGCAAATACTTCAACATGACGGGCTGGCGGCTGGGCTGGCTGGTGGTGCCCGAGGCACTGGCGCCCGTCGTGGAGCGCATTGCGCAAAACCTCTTTATCTGCGCCAGCACCGTGGCGCAACATGCCGCGCTGGCCTGCTTTGAGCCCGACAGCCTGCTGGAATACGAGCGCCGCCGCGCCGAATTCAAGGCGCGCCGTGACTACTTCATTCCAGAACTCAACGGGCTGGGCCTGCGCGTTCCGGTCATGCCGGACGGGGCGTTCTATGCGTATGCCGATTGCACGGAAACCGCCGCGCGACTGGGCGTCAGCGGCAGCTGGGACCTCGCGTTCGAGCTGATGAAGCGCGCGCATCTGGCCGTCACGCCCGGACGCGACTTCGGACAGGCAGCACCGGAAAAGTTTGTGCGTTTCTCAACCGCCAACTCCATGGAGCAATTGCGGGAAGCAGTGGCGCGGCTCAGGACCTTGCTGGCATGAGCGCATTCGTTCGTCCCGAGCCTGTCGAGGGGTTGCGGCAACCGCAGCTCCGACAGGTCTTCGAATGGCCGCTCAGGGTGTACTGGGAAGACACCGACGCCGGCGGCATCGTTTTTTACGCCAACTACCTGAAATTTTTTGAACGTTCGCGCACGGAATGGCTCAGATCACTGGGCATTGAACAGCAGCGCCTGAAGGACAGCACGGGGGGCATGTTTGTGGTGAGCGACACCCAGATCCGCTACCACCGCCCTGCCCGGCTCGACGATGAACTGATTGTTACGGCATGCATGGTCGAAACAGGCCGCGCGTCTTTGATAATCAGACAGCAGGCGCTATTGAAAACAGAGCAGGCGGCCGGGCAATCGCCCCTCTTGCTTTGTGAAGGCACGATCAGGATTGGCTGGGTCGAGGCCGCCAGCCTCAAGCCCGCGCGCATACCCGAATCGATAATTTCCTGCTTCCTTTCCTGACAGCTTAAAACCGGGCAAAGCTTCAACATGAACCAAGACCTCTCCATTGTCAGCCTCATCCTCAACGCCAGCTGGGTCGTCCAGCTGGTAGTGGCGCTGCTGGTTGGCGTTTCCATAGCCAGCTGGGCCGCGATTTTCAGGAAAATTGTGGCGCTTAAAAAGGTTCAGAAACTCAACGACGACTTCGACCGTGAGTTCTGGTCCGGCACCAGCCTGAATGATTTGTTTGCAGGGGCCGCGCAAAACGCCAAGCACTCGGGTGCCATGGAGCGTATTTTTGCCAGCGGCATGCGTGAATACCAGAAACTGCGCGAGCGCCGCATCGCCGACACGGGCACGCTGCTGGATGGCGCGCGCCGGGCAATGCGCGCCAGCTACCAGCGCGAACTCGATGCCATCGAAGTCAACCTGTCGTTTCTGGCAACTGTCGGCTCGGTCTCCCCTTATGTCGGCCTCTTCGGCACGGTCTGGGGCATCATGCACGCCTTCACCGGACTGGCGGCCCTGGAGCATGTCACGCTGGCCACGGTAGCCCCCGGCATCGCCGAAGCACTGGTGGCCACCGCCATCGGCCTTTTTGCTGCCATTCCAGCCGTGGTGGCCTACAACCGATTCGCCCATGACATTGACCGCGTAGCGAACCGGCTGGAAACCTTCATCGAGGAGTTTTCCAACATCCTGCAGCGCAACCTGGGCGCCCAGTCGCCTTCGGGCCACTGAAATGTTGACCCCCACGCTTTTCACTTCGTGTAATGCGCGAGGCCTTGCAGGCCGCGGCTCGCCAGACGCTTCGCCTCTGTCGCCTGTCCAATCCTGCTCAAGCAGGATTGGAGCCGCAGGCTCCAGCCCCTCGGGGGCCAATTTATCTCGGGGCGGCCCTTCGCGGCGGCCGTCCGCCTAGGAGATCGCCATGCCAGCTGTCACTTCCCGCGGCCGCGGCCGACGCACCATCAGCGAGATCAACATGGTGCCGTTTATCGACGTCATGCTGGTGCTGCTCATCATCTTCATGGTGACCGCACCGCTGATCACGCCCAGCATGATTGCCTTGCCCAAGGTTGGCAAGGCCAGCAGCAAACCGCCCAATCCGGTGCAGATCGAGATCGGCAAGGACGAGAAGGTCCAGATCAGGATCAAGACGGACGCCCTGCCCAGCAACGTGCGCAACGTGGCCGCCGACATCGTGAAGCGGGAGCCGGCCGTCCAGGCGGCAGGCGCAGACGCGGTCCCGGTCGTCATCAGTGCCGACAAGTCCATCAAGTACGAAACCGTGGTCCAGGTCATGGACAACCTGCAGAAGGCCGGTGTGTCGCGGGTTGGCCTGTCGGTACAAACCAGCAACTGACCCCAAGCCGGCTCAAACCTACCCTCCTCACCATATCCACCATCTCCACTATCCTCACCAACTTCACCATGCCCAGCGCTGCAGACCGCCTTGAGTTTGGCCCGCCTCGCGATGCGGGCTACTTGCGCGCTTTCGCCCTGGCACTGCTTGCCCACATCCTGTTGATGGCCGCACTGACCTGGGGCGTTCACTGGAAACGCAGTGACCGGGCCGCCTCGTTTGAAGCCGAGTTGTGGTCCAGTGTGCCGCAGGAGGCGGCGCCCAAGCTGGTCGAAACACCGCCACCACCTCCGCCGCCACCGGAGCCCAAAGCGCCGGAAGCCAGGGTGGCTCCACCCACACCGAATGTGGACATTGCCCTGGAGCAAGAGAAAAAACGCAAGTTGCTACAGCAGCAAAAAGAAGCCGAGATGCTGAAGGCGCAGAAGCTGCAGGAAAAACTGAAAGCCGAGCTGCAGGCCAAAAAAGAAAAAGAGCAAAAGGCCAAGGAAGAACTGGCCAAGCGCAAAGCCGCTGAAGAAGCCCAGAAAACTGAAGCCAAAAAGCAGGATGCCAAAGACCTGGAGAAGAAAAAACAGGCTGAAGCCCTGGCACAAAAGCAACGGCAGGATGCACTGAACCGCATGATGGGACTGGCTGGCGCCACGGGTGACGCCAACGCCAAAGGTTCAGGCCAAAAATCCAGCGGACCGTCTGCCGGGTACGCCGGAAAGGTCAGGGCCAGGGTCCTGCCCAATGTGGTGTTCACCGAAGATATTGCCGGCAACCCCACGGCCGAAGTTGAAGTGCGCAGCACACCCGACGGCGTCATCCTCGGTCAGCGGCTGGTCAAGTCAAGCGGCAACAAGGCTTGGGATGAGGCGGTGATCAAAGCCATCATTCGTACCGGCACCCTGCCGCGCGACGACGACGGGCGGGTTCCCACTCCGATGATTCTGGAATTCAGGCCCAAGGGCTAGCATGCGCTGGCCTGGCACAGGCCCGCATGTCGGTACGACGACCGACGACCGCTATCAATACAGTAGCTTACTGTCCTTGCATCGGTTCGGCTCAGGCCTTTTTTCACTCATAAACAATCTGCACCAACCCCCGGTCGGCCTGCGCCATCCAGCTGGCCAGCGCGGCATCGGTCGGAAAGAACCGGGCGGCTTCACCCAGATGAAGTTCGGCGGTGGCGCCCACCCTGCCGTCTTGCCGGCGCAGGCTCAGGCGCACCGGTAAACCGCGCTTCAGTTCCCCCTGCTCCGTCATTTCGGGGCGCGGTGGAAAGTCTCGAACCAGCCTCGAAATATCGGGCGCTGCGCCATTGACCGCCACGCGCAAATATTTGCCGAACTTGCAGCGCGCCGTCTCAAGGTCCCAGACCTGTGTGACCTTGAAGCGCCGCCCGAAACGCTCGGAAGCGCCCTGCAGCGTGCCTTGCACAATCACCAGTTCGTCGTCTTTCAGCAGGTTGCGGTTGGCGTTGAAGACAGTCTCGTCCACCGAGGCTTCCAGCACATCGGTCTTGTCGTCGAGCTTGAAAATTATCAGCTTGCCCCGGTTGCCGTTAATCACCCGCAAATCACTGAGAATGGCGGCCAGCAGCTGTGGCTCTCGGGAGTCAATCAGGTCTTCAATCTTGCGCTTGGCAAACTGCCGCACTTCGGTCTCGACCTCGTCAAACAGGTGGCCTGAAAGGTAAAAGCCGATGGCGGTTTTTTCAAGCACCAGGCGCGCTTTCACGCCGAACGGAACCGCCTCGACCAGCGCCGGCTCCTGGGTGCTGGCGGCATGCGAGTCGGACATGTCAAACAGTCCGCCCTGGTTGGCATTGGCTTCAGTGGCGGCGGCAAACTCGAAGGCACGGTCGACCGACGCGAGCAGCTCGGCACGGTTCAGATGCAGGTTGTCAAACGCCCCCCCCTTGATGAGCGCTTCCACGGTGCGCTTGTTCAACTTGCTGCGGTCCACGCGAACGCAGAAGTCGTACAGCGAAGTGAAGGGGCCGCCTTCCTTGCGGGCCACCACGATCGCCGCAATCGCCTGCTGGCCGGTGCCCTTGACAGCGCCCAGGCCATAGCGCACCGATGTGGCGCTGATCGGCTCGAACCGGTAGTCGCCGCGGTTGATGTCGGGGGACTCAAACTGGATGCCCATTTTCTGGGCATCGCCGAACAACACCTTGAGCTTGTCGGTGTCGTCCATCTCCACGGTCATATTGGCCGCAAAGAATTCGGCGGTGTAGTGCACCTTGAGCCAGGCCGTATGGTAGGCCAGCAGCGCGTAGGCGGCAGAGTGCGACTTGTTGAAGCCGTACCCTGCAAACTTTTCCATCAGGTCAAAGACTTCGTCGGCTTTTTCCAGCGTCAGGCCGTTCTCGCCGGCGCCCTTGCGGAACACCTCGCGCTGGGCATCCATCTCCTCTTTCTTCTTCTTGCCCATCGCACGGCGCAACAGGTCGGCGCCGCCGAGTGAATAGCCGCCCAGGATCTGCGCGGTCTGCATCACCTGCTCCTGGTAGACCATGATGCCGTAGGTCTCTTCCAGGATGGGCTTGACGCGTGGGTCGGGGTATTCCGGTTCTTCCTTGCCCTGCTTGCGCGCAATGTAAGTCGGGATCAGCTCCATCGGCCCGGGGCGGTAGAGCGCGTTCATCGCGATCAGGTCTTCCAGCCGGTTGGGTTTGGCATCCTTGAGCATGCGCTGCATGCCGATACTTTCAAACTGGAACACGGCTTCGGTCTGACCGCTGCCAAACAGGGCATACACCTTCTGGTCGTTCAGCGGCAGGTCCTCGAACCTGAAATTCTTTTGCGCCGGATGGCGCTGGATGATGAATTCCCGCGCTATTTCCAGAATGGTGAGGGTGGCCAGACCCAAGAAGTCGAACTTCACGAGGCCAATGGCCTCCACGTCGTCCTTGTCAAACTGGCTCACCGCGGAGTCGCTGCCGGGCTGGGCGTAGAGCGGGCAAAAATCGGTCAGCTTGCTCGGCGCAATCAGTACGCCCCCGGCGTGCATGCCGACGTTGCGGGTCAGGCCTTCCAGCTTTTGCGCCAGTTCCAGCAGGGTGCGTACGTCTTCTTCCTTGCGCTCGCGCTCGGCCAGGATCGGCTCGGCCTCCTTGGCCTTTTCAATCGTGATGTGCTGGCCCGGCTTGTTGGGAATCAGCTTGGAAATGCCGTCGCAAAACCCGTACGGGAAATCCAGCACACGCCCCACGTCCCGAATGGCGGCGCGCGCCGCCATGGTGCCGAAGGTCACGATCTGGCTCACCGCCTCCTTGCCGTATTTGTCCTTCACGTAGTCAATCACGCGATCGCGGTTGGTTTGGCAAAAGTCAATATCGAAGTCGGGCATGGAAACCCGCTCAGGATTCAGGAAACGCTCGAACAGCAGGTTGTACTGCAGCGGGTCGAGGTCGGTGATCTTCAGGGCATAGGCCACCAGCGAGCCCGCACCCGAGCCGCGGCCAGGCCCCACCGGGCAGCCGTTGTTCTTGGCCCAGTTGATGAAATCGCCCACGATCAGGAAGTAGCCCGGAAACCCCATCTTCAGGATGGTGTTGATCTCGAACTCCAGCCGCTCGACATAGCCCGGCCGCTTCTGGTCGCGCAAGGCCGCATCAGGGTACAGGTGCGCCAGGCGCTCTTCCAGCCCTTCGAACGAGGCATGGCGAAAGTAGGCATCAATGGGCAGGCGCACACCATCGACTTCCGGCGTCGGATAGTCGGGCAGCATGGGCTTGCCCAGCTCGAGCTTGAGGTTGCAGCGCCTGGCAATTTCCAGCGTATTGGCCAGCGCCGATGGCACATCGGCAAAGAGCTGCGTCATTTGCGCTGCCGACTTGAAATATTGCTCGCGCGTGAACTTGCGCACACGGCGTGTGTTCCCCAGTATTTCACCTTCGGCAATGCAGACACGCGCCTCGTGCGCCTCGTAGTCGTCGTAGGTGAGGAACTGCACGGGATGCGTGGCCACCACCGGCAGCTTAAGCCGGGCAGCCAGCTGGACGGCCGCCGCCACATGGCGCTCGTCATCCGGACGCTGGGCGCGCTGCAGCTCCAGGTAAAAGCGGTGGGGAAACAGACCCGCCAGGTGCAGGGCGCACTCCAGCGCCCGTGCGTCGTCCCCCTGAAGCAAGGCCTGGCCCACGGCGCCACCCTGGGCGCCCGACAGCGCAATCAGGCCCTCGTTCAGTTCTTCAAGCCACTCCAGCTTGATCACGGCCTGGTCGCGCACCACGTTTTTGGTCCAGGCGCGCGTGAGCAGCTCCGACAGATTGAGGTAACCCCTGTGGCTTTGCACCAGCAGCAGCAGGCGGGCCGCAGGCGTCGCAGCATCTTTTCCCGGAACCTGCACCCAGACGTCGGCACCTATCAAAGGCTTCACCCCGGCGCCACGGGCTTCCTTGTAGAACTTGACCGTGCCGAACAGGTTGCTCAGGTCGGTAATGGCCAGTGCCGGCTGCTGGTCGGCCGCGGTGGCCTGAACAATCTCATCAATGCGGTTGGTCCCGTCGACGACTGAAAACTCGGTGTGGATACGTAAATGGACAAACATGTGCTTCATTTTAGGGCTGGGGCCACCGCCCATTTCGCCAATACCCCCATTGCCCGCCCGCGCCTTGCCTACAATTAGCCGCATCATGCAAATTCTGAACATTGCAGCGTATAAATTTGTCGCGCTGGACGGCCTGCCCGAGCTGCAGGCAGGGGTGCTGGCGGCCGCGCAATCGCGCGGCATCAAGGGCACCGTGCTGCTCGCGGAAGAAGGCATCAACCTCTTTCTGGCCGCCGGCCGCACCGACATTCATGATTTTTTGGCATGGCTGCGAACCGACGCCCGTTTTCATGGCCTGGAAACCAAGGAAAGCTGGTCCGCAGGACAGCCCTTTCGCAAGTTGCTGATCAAGATCAAGCCTGAAATCATCCGCACGAATCACCCGGCTATCCGGCCTTCTGCCGGCCGGGCACCAGCCGTTGGCGCCGCCACGCTCAAGCGCTGGCTGGACAGCGGGCACGATGACCAGGGTCGCCCCGTGGTGACACTGGACACGCGCAACGCGTTTGAGGTCGATGTCGGCACCTTCAGGAATGCCATCGACTGGCGCATCGACAAGTTCACCGAGTTTCCGCAAGCCTTGCTGGATCACCGTGAAGAGTTGCAAGACAAAACCGTTGTAAGTTTTTGCACGGGCGGGATTCGCTGTGAAAAAGCCGCGATTCTCATGCAGGAGGCAGGCGTGGCGCATGTTTACCAGCTCGACGGCGGCATCCTGAAGTATTTTGAGGAAAGCGGCCACGCCCACTTTGAGGGCGAGTGTTTTGTCTTTGACGAACGCCGGGCCCTGGATCCGGCGCTCAATCCCCGGGTGCAGGTCGGCGCTTTGTCTGACAGCTGACGGGGGCAAGCTATGGAAAGCTGCGGAAATCACCCCCAAGGCGATAACCCATGACTCCCTCACAACCCGTGCTTCGCACCGTCACGCCGGCTTCCGATCTGGAAAAGCGCTTTCAGCAGGTCCGCGCCCAGACCGAGGCTCTCATACAGCCGCTAAGCGCTGAAGACTGCCAGCTCCAGTCCATGCCGGAGGCAAGCCCGGCCAAGTGGCATCTGGCGCACCTCACCTGGTTTTTTGAGACCTTCGTCCTGGAGAGGTTCGAGCCGGGCTTCACACCTTTCAATCCTGGCTTCCGCGTGCTGTTCAACAGCTATTACAACGGCGTTGGGGCTAAATACCCGCGGCCACAGCGCGGCCTGATCAGCCGCCCTTCGCTTGAGGAAGTACTGGCTTACCGTGCACAGGTCAATGAACGTGTGCTGAACGTGCTGGCTGCAGGCCGGCGGGCCGGCCAGGGCGAACTCGCGCAACTCGTCACGCTGGGCCTGCATCACGAGCAACAGCATCAGGAGCTGCTGCTCACCGACATCAAGCATGCCCTGTCCTTCAATCCGCAGCGGCCCGCCTATGCCAGACGCTGGCCGCTGGCCGGCATCCATCCCCAGCCGCTGCGCTGGCATGGCTACGCCGGCGGCCTGACAGAGCACGGCTTTGACACCGGACGGGATGGCGGGTTTGCGTTTGACAACGAAATACCGCGTCACCGCGTCCATGTTGCCCCCTTTGAGCTGGCGAGCAGGCTGGTGACCAATGGGGAAATGATGGCCTTCATCGCCGATGGCGGCTATCAGCGGCCCGAGTTATGGCTGTCCATGGGATGGGACTGGGTGGAAGCCGGTCAGCGCCGTTTACCGCTTTACTGGCAGGGCGATCTCCCCGATACCCACGCGGATGCCAACTACCGCAACTTCACGCTGCAAGGGCTGGTGGAAGTAGACTCGAATACCCCCGCGTGCCATCTGAGCTACTTTGAGGCCGATGCGTTTGCGCGCTGGGCTGGCGCGCGGCTTCCCACCGAGTTTGAATGGGAAGCGGCGGCCCGCGCCCTCCCCGCGCCGCCAGGCGAACGGCCGGGGAACTTTGTCGAGAATGCGGCCTACCACCCCTTGCCACTGCAGCAGCCCAGCCAGGGCGCTCCCGCGCAGATGTTTGGCGATGTCTGGGAGTGGACGCAGTCCAACTACAACCCCTACCCCGGCTACAAACCCTGGGAGGGGCTGGTGGGCGAATACAACGGCAAGTTCATGTGCAACCAGTTTGTGCTGCGCGGCGGCTCGTGCGCCACGCCGCAAAGCCATATTCGCGCGAGCTACCGCAACTTTTTCCCGCCCGATGCCCAATGGCAGTTCAGCGGCCTGCGGCTGGCGCGCGACATCACCTGAGAGTTTCAACGAAGAGAAAATTCTCCGCCGGGCCGTGCGCCGCGCAGGGCCGCCCCAAGCAAGCACAGCCCCCTCGGGGGGCAGCGCAGCACACGAAGTGGCAAGCGTGGGGGCTACTTATTCCCGCAAAACGCCCAGCACGTCGGAGTCAAATTCACGGTTGTAGAGAATCAGCAGCACCACAGCCGTGGCCAATGCAAAGGCAATGGTGGAGAAAAACCACGCCATGATGGCAAAGCTGAGGTAATAGGCGCGCAGCCCGTCGTTGAAGGTCTCGGCGGCCAGCCCCACCAGGCGACTGGCCCGCAGGGCAAACATTTCACGGTCAAACTTGCCCTGTTCAAACTCCTGCGGCGACGGCATGGAGCCAATCACCAGCGCGACAAAGGTGTACTGGCGCATGGACCAGCTGAAGCGGAAAAAAGCGTACACAAACACGCCCACCATCATGATGACCTTGAGGTCAAAAATCAGCACAGAGGTCCGGACCGCAAACGGGATCTCCCGCACCAGCTCCGTCGCCTTGTCGGTCGTACCCAGCAGCGCGAACAGGCCGCCGATGATGATGATGGTGGTTGAGGAAAAAAAGGCCGGCGTGCTCGACAGGTTTTGCGTGATGATTCCGTCGATGACCCGCGGGTCGCGGGCGGTGGCCTGCAACAGCCAGTAGTGCCGGTAGCGGTTGGTGGTCTGCAGCAGCGAAGGCCGTTGCACGCCGTAATGCCGGGCAAACCAGGCATAGCCTATCCAGCCCGAGAAAAACCAGACGATGGCCAGCCAGTCACCCCAGGGAAGCAGCGCGAAGATTTTCATCGCGCCATCTTACGTGCAAGATACGCGCAAAGTACGTGCAAGGTACATGCAAAAAAAGCCGCGAAAAGGCAGCGCCTAACTGGCGGCGAATTTTCGTTCAGGCAGGGGAATGAATTCGGTTTCCCCGCCCACATGACCCATGGCTTGAGCCTCCCAGTCATCACTGGCTTGCACAATGCGCGCCTTCTGGCTGGAGACAAAGTTCCACCAGATAAACCGGGGGGCATCGAGCGGCTCCCCGCCTATCACGACCAACCTCGCCGGCGCGCCGCTGCTGATGGTCGCGCCAGCACCCGCCGCCAGCGTGGCCAGAGTACCCGCCGCAACCGGCTCGCCGTCCACCGTCACATCACCATCCACAGGATAAATCGCAAGCTCCTCGGCCAGCGCCGGCAATTGCAGTGTCGCATTTGCCGCGAGCTGGATATCCAGGTAAATGGTTTTGGAAAATGTCCTGACCGGCGATGTTGCACCAAACGCCTCGCCAATCAGCACCCGCACGTCAGCCCCATCGACCGACACCGCAGGAATGGCCGACGCAGGCGTGTGCGAGAAGTCCGGGGCCGCTTCTTCATACGCCTGGGGCAAGGCGGCCCACAGCTGCAGGCCGTGGTTCACGTAGGTCTTGCTCCGCAAATCCTCGGGAGCGCGCTCGGAGTGCACAATGCCGCGACCGGCCGTCATCCAGTTGATCGCACCCGGCTCAATGCGCTGAACAGAGCCCACGCTGTCGCGGTGCATCATCGCGCCTTCAAACAGGTAAGTGACCGTGGCCAGCCCGATATGCGGATGCGGCCGCACATCATGGCCGGCGCCCGGCTGTACCGTGACCGGGCCGAAGTGATCAAAAAAGATGAACGGTCCCACGGACTGCCGCCGCCCCGCGGGCAGCAGGCGCCGCACCAGGAAGCCTCCGCCCAGGTCCTTGTTGTGCCCGGTCAGCTTGAGTTGCACGCTCATGACAGTCTCTCCACAGCGGTTGTGATTTCAGTGGTGACGGTGGTCATGAGTTTATGGACGGGACATTTTTGCGCAACGGCCTGCAACTCCTGCAACTGGGCTTCCGTCAGATCACCCCGGATCCGCAAGGTGGTCGCCAGGCGGTACACACCGCTGCGTTCACCGGAGTCGTCGCGCTCTACCAGCGTATGGATGTCGTCGACCGGAATCCCTTTCTTGCGGGCGTACCACATGAGGGTAACGGATTTGCAGGCGCCCAGCGCTGCATCGTACAAATCGTGCGGGCTGGGGCCGATGTCGGCGCCGCCTTCGGCCACGCTCCCATCGACCATCAGCGCATGGCTGCGGATGCTGAGTTTCTGGGCCATTGCCGCCGAGCGGTCGCGTTGCAGTTCGATGGACATGAGGAATTCCTGTACGAATGAAAGGTAAGCTGAAAACGAAAGGCCAGCGCCAAAAAAGCTGATGCGTACCTGACTTTAACGCTGAAACTTTAGCGCCACCTCGGCCACGCGCCTGCCCAGGCTCCGGGCCGTTTCCAGGTCACCCGGAAACATCTCGCCGGCGCCGGCATCCGACGGTGTCTGGGCAATGGCGCCGCTGTAGGAGCCCAGGTAATTGGCATCGTTGCGCTGTGCGGCCTTGCCGGTACTGGGCAAGATGCCATGGCTCACCCAGATACCCCCATGCTGCATGGCCAGGGTAAAGAGGTAATGGAGTGTCGACATCTTGTCACCATCGAGGGCTGCGCTGTTGGTGAAGCCGGCAAACAGCTTGTCTTTCCAGGCCTGCGTGTACCAGGGCCTGGAAGAAGCATCAGCAAATTTCTTGAACTGCCAGCTGACACTTCCCATGTAGGTGGGAGAGCCCATGATGATGGCATCTGCCGCATCGAGGATTTCCCAGCCACCGTCGGGCAGGTTGCCATCGGCGTCGATGGCCAGGAGTTCAGCCCCGGCACCTTCCGCCACCGACTGCGCCATGCGCTGGGTATGGCCATACCCGGAGTGGTAGAGCACTACGACTTTCGGCATTCTTGTCCTCGTTGAAGAAAGCAGGTGAATAAATCAGGAAGAATCCGGAAATCAACTGCCATGGCGGGGCTCTACACCCGCCGTGGCAGGGGCCATGACTAGTCCGCGCGCTTGGCGTCCAGGCTCCAGGCACCCGCACCCCATGCTGCCACCGTGAGCAAGCCACCCACCACGGCAATATTCTTGAAGAAGGCTTGCTGCTGCATCATGACCTGATCAGCCGGCACCGCCCAGTACTTGTGAAAGACAAAGGTGATCACGACCGTGAACAGGGCCATGCCAAGCGCCGCCCAGCGGGTTTGCAGGCCCACCAGCAGCAGCAGCCCCAGGCCCAGCTCGACACCAATCGCTGCCGCGGTGGCCACTTCGGGAAAAGGAACGCCCTGGGATGCGATGAAGCCAGTCGTGCCGGCGAAGCCGCCGATTTTGCTGAAACCCGCAGGCACGAACAGCAACGCCAGCAAGACGCGGCCAATCAGCGACAAAGGATTTTGGAGAGATGCAAACATGGTGAGTCCTTATTTAATTAGAAAAGCAAATGAAGAAAAATGAAGAAAATGATGGATCAAAAAATCATGATAGGCAAGCGCTATCACATTGAACCTTGCCTTTGATACTTTTAGTCTTGCAGCGTCTCAAGGCGCCAAATCAAAGACCAGAACTTCGGCCGATTGCCCCCGGCCCAGCCGCAACTGGCTTTCCGATTGCAGGGCGGCAGCATCACCCGAGCGAAGCAGCTGGCCGTTCACCTCAAGCTGCCCCCGGATCAGGTGCACATAGGTTTTACGCGACGGATCCAGCGCCAGTGTGGCAGCTTCGTCACCGTCAAACAGGCCCGCACGAATGCTGGCATCTGCATGGATCATGACAGAGCCCTGCGCGCCGTCCGGCGAGGCCACCAGGCGCAGTGCGCCGCGCTTCTCGGCCTCCGGGAAAGTTTTTTGCTCATAGCTGGGGACAATCCCTGTCACGTTCGGTTCGATCCAGATTTGCAGGAAGTGCGTGGTCTGGCCTTCGGCATGGTTGAATTCGCTGTGCTGCACGCCGGTGCCGGCACTCATGCGCTGCACATCACCGGGCGGGATGCCCTTCACGTTACCGATGCTGTCCTTGTGCGCCAGCTCGCCGCTCAGCACATAGCTGATGATTTCCATGTCCTTGTGGCCGTGCGTGCCAAAGCCCCTGCCCGCCGCAATGCGGTCCTCATTGATGACGCGCAGGTTGCCAAAACCCATGTGGGCCGGGTCGTAGTAGCCGRCAAACGAAAAGGAATGAAACGATTTAAGCCATCCGTGGTCGGCATAGCCTCGTTCGCTGGAAGTTCTTAAGGTCATCATCCCGTGCTCCTTTCAAGGTGCGTTGAGTGCGTTGCAATGACTCCAATGTAAGAGCCAGAACCCTCCTGGCAATTGCTTTCATTTGATGGCATCATTCAAATTATTTGAACCTTTAGAGCCCAATGATTAACACTGCGGTCCGTGATGCCCTCACCCCCGAAGCCATCGGACTGATCGGTGCCGTGCACCGCACCGGAAGCATGGCCGCCGCCGCCCGGGAGTTGGGCGTGGTGCCCAGCGCCCTGACCTACCGGATTCGCCAGGTGGAAGATGCGCTCGATGTGCTGCTGTTTGACCGCTCGTCGCGACAGGCCAGACTGACCGAAGCCGGCAAGGAACTGCTGCGCGAAGGCAACCGCCTGCTGGCTGAACTCGATGCGGTGGCCAATCGCGTCAAGCGCGTGGCAACGGGCTGGGAACCGGAGCTCACGCTGGCTGTCGATAGCGTGATTTCGCGCACCACCGTGATGGAGCTGTGCGAGGCATTTTTTGCGCTGGACCCGCCCACCCGCTTGCGGATACGTGAAGAGGCTTTGTCCGGCACACTGGAAGCCCTGACCTCAGGCCAGGCCGACCTGGCCATCGGTGTCGCGATCAACGTGGATACCAAGCCGGCGCCGAGCAAGGCGCTGCAGAGCAGGCCACTGGGCACCATCCATTTCGTCTACGCCGTGGCACCCCATCATCCGCTGGCCCAGGCCGCGGAACCCATCACGGACGCGATGCTCATGCCGCACCGCGCCGTGGCTGTCGCCGACTCGGTGCAGCGGGGCAGCGGCGTGACAATGGGCCTGCTAGGCGGCCAGGACATATTTACCGTGCCGGGCATGCAGGAAAAACTCGACGCACAGCTGCGCGGCCTGGGCGGAGGGTTTTTGCCGGAATACCTGGCGCGGCCCCACATCGCCACGGGCCGGCTGGTGGAAAAGAGGATGCAGCGGGCGGCGCGCCTGGTGCCTGTGAGCTACGCCTGGCGCCGCACCACCGGCAGCGAAGGACGTGCCCTGCAGTGGTGGCTGGGGCAACTGGACCATCCCACCACCCGCAAAGCATTGCTGGAACGCGAGCAATCCATTTAAAACCGTTGTAAAACCGTGCCCTGCAGGCCGGCTGGCCGCGCCTGCGTGTAGAGTGCGCTTATGGATTTCGTTTATGGTTGCGCTGTAAATGAATTTTTGAACCGATGGATGGACGAGTCAAACACCCCTTTCACCCAACCAGAAAAAGTAGAGAGACATGACAAAGAAATCCCGCACTGCTTCACCTGAAAAATTCAAACAGCGCCACATCGCCGTGGTGGGTGCCGGCATCGCCGGCATCGCCTGTGCGCGCACGCTGACACAAGCCGGGCACCAGGTTACTGTCTTCGAGAAAAGCAAGGGGGCGGGTGGACGCATGGCCACCCGGGACAGCGAGTTTGGTGGATTCGACCACGGCACCCAGTACTTCACGGTGCGTGACGCGCGCTTTGAAAAAGCATTGGCCACAGTCCCCGGGCTGGTACGCCCCTGGAGCGCCAATACCGTTCGCATTCTCGATGAGCTGGGCCGCGTCGTGGCCTCTTCGCTGCCGCCCAAGGAAGCCCACTGGGTTGCCACCCCCGGCATGAACGCGCTGGTTCGCCGGTGGGCCGAGCCCCTGGCAGCGGCCGGTAAACTGGTGCTTGAAACCGAAGTGGTCCGGCTGGAAGCCGACAGGCTGCACCCGGAGCGCTGGCAGCTGCAGACCGACGGCCCTGGCGCCAGCAACCGGGTTCACTCGGGCTTTGACGCTGTGGTTTTGGCCGTGCCCTCATCGCAGGCCGATGGCTTGCTGCTGAACTCACAACAGGGCAAACCGCTGAGGGCGGCGATGGCCGACGTCAGCGTGGCGCCCTGCTGGAGCCTGATGCTGGCTTTTCCGCAAGCCCTCCAGCCCACACTGTCGCATCTGGGCCCGCACTGGAATGCGGCGCGCAGCACCCACCACCGCATCGCCTGGCTGGCCCGCGAGTCCTCCAAGCCCGGGCGCAGCCCGATCGAACGCTGGACCGTCCAGGCCAGCCCGGAATGGTCGGAACGCCATCTGGAAGACGACGCCGAACGCGTGAAAGCCAAACTGCTCAAGGCCTTCACGGAAGTCACCGGCATACGGGCGCAGCCGCCACACGCCGTGGTGCACCGCTGGCGCCATGCCCAAACCATCGAGCCCCTGGGAAAGAGCCATGCCTGGGACCCGAAATCCCGCATTGGCGCCTGCGGCGACTGGTGCCTGGGCCACCGGGTTGAAGACGGCTTCCTGTCAGGCCTGGAAATGGCCCTGGCTATCGCCTAGCCGATACCCATGGCCGGCACAGCGCAGCACGCGGAGTGACCCGGCGTGGGAGCCCCCTACATTGGCCGGTTCGCGCCTTCGCCAACCGGCCCGCTGCATGCAGGTTCGCTCGTAGCGGCATTGGCGAGCTGGCTCGATGCCCGCGCTCACCACGGGCAGTGGCTGGTGCGCATCGAAGATGTCGATACGCCCCGTTGTGTGCCGGGTGCGGACCAGACCATTCTTGCGCAGCTCGCAACCTGCGGGCTGCTGCCCGATGAAGCACCGGTATACCAGTCACAGCGCAGCGCCTTGTACCAAAGCGCGCTGGATCAGCTCGTGGCACGGCGCCTGGCCTACCCCTGCGCCTGCACGCGGCAGGACATTGCACGCGCACTTGCGGCCAGCGGACAAGCGCGGGCACGCCACGGCGAGCTGGTTTATCCGGGCACCTGCCGACAGGGCCTGAACGGCCGTCCTGCCCGCGCCTGGCGCTTCCTCACGGAAACACCTCGGGAAAACATGCCGCTGGCAGGATCCCCTCAGACACAACGCGCTGTTCCATCAATAGCCATCGCAAAAGAAGGTGGCGACGTGGTGTGGCAAGACCGGCTGCTGGGCAGCCAGGCGCAAAACGTGAGCCGCGAAGTCGGCGATTTTGTGCTCAAGCGCGCAGATGGCCTCTGGGCCTACCAGTTGGCCGTGGTGGTGGACGACGCAGCCCAGGGCGTGACCGACATCGTGCGCGGCCAGGATCTGGCCGACAACACGGCGCGGCAAATCCTGTTGCAACGCGCACTCGCCCTGCCCCAGCCGCGTTATCTGCACACCCCCCTGGTGCTGGGGCGCAACGGCGAAAAGCTGTCCAAACAAAACGGCGCCCAGCCGCTGGACACCAGCCACCCGCTTGCCGTGCTTCAGCAGGCCGGTCAATTGCTGGGCCTGCAGGGCAATGCCGCAGCCGGCACACCGGCAGCATGGCTGCAGCAGGCGGTGCCCCAATGGGCAAGCCGTCATCCAGACGCGGCGCACTAAAATCGCGTTGTGATTGAAAACCCCGCCCCCAACGCCACCGACTTCCCCGAGGGCCCGTCCACCGACGCGAGCCATCCCCGCAACATCCGGAGTTTTGTCCGGCGCACCGGCCGCACGACCGCCGGCCAGGCCAAGGCGTTTACAGACGTGGGCCCCCGGTTTTTACTGCCCTACACGCCTGCGCCCCTGAATTTCGCCGCCGCCTTTGAACGGGTGGCTCCCACCATCCTGGAGATCGGCTTCGGCATGGGCGAGGCCACGGCGCACATTGCGGCACTGAGTCCCGACAAAAATTTCCTCTGCTGCGAAGTGCACACCCCCGGCGTCGGCGCGCTGCTCAAGCGTATCCAGGAGCAGGCCCTGGGCAACATCCGCATCCTTCAGCACGATGCCGTCGAAGTCATTGACAACATGTTGCCAGCCGGCAGCCTGGACGGCGTTCACATCTTCTTTCCAGACCCCTGGCATAAAAAGAAACACAACAAGCGCCGCCTGATCCAGGCGCCCCTGATTGCCAAGCTGGCGGCCAGGCTGAAACCCGGTGGCTACCTGCACTGCGCCACCGACTGGCAGCCCTATGCCGAGCAGATTCTCGAAGTGCTGAGCGCCGAAGCCCTGCTGAAAAACACGGCTGACACGTCGGGTGACGGTTACGCCCCCAAGCCCGACTACCGCCCCCTGACCAAGTTTGAAAACCGCGGCATCAAGCTCGGGCATGGTGTCTGGGATGTGGTGTTCACGCGTATTTGAGCCCTCTGTGTCCGACGATGTAAACAGACTGCCCCCGCATGGACTGCCAACCCGCGATGGTGTCAGCCCAAGTTGTGTCGGTTTGCCTGCGGGTCACTGGCCGACCATCACTGATTTTCTGCTTGAGCGCTTCCCCGCCATCACGCGCGAGGTCTGGCTTCAGCGCATGCGGGATGGCCTGGTCGTCGATGAATTTGGCGTTGCCGTCACGCCCGGGCGCCCCTACCGCGGCCACATGCGGCTGTACTATTACCGCGCCCTGGACGACGAGCCCCGCATTCCGTTTGAAGAAATCCTGCTCTACCAGGACGAACACCTGGTGGTCGCCGACAAGCCGCATTTCTTGCCTGTCACACCTTCGGGCCCCTACCTGCAAGAAACACTGCTGGTGCGGCTTAAAAACAGCTTGGGCATTGACAGCCTGATCCCGATTCACCGCATTGACCGGGAAACCGCGGGCCTGGTGCTGTTTTCAGTTCAGCCCGCCGAGCGCAATGCCTACCAGGCCTTGTTCAGGCATCGCAGCGTCAGCAAACACTACGAAGCCATTGCGCCGTGGCGCGATGATTTGTCATTCCCCATCACCCGCAAAAGCCGCATCGTGGAGGACGAGCCGTTCTTTCGCCAGCGCGAAGTGCCGGGCGAGCCCAACAGCGAAACCTGTATTGATGTGCTGGAAATCAAAGGCGACAAGGCGCGTTATGCGCTCAGCCCGGTCACCGGCAAAAAGCATCAGTTGCGTGTGCACATGAACGCGCTGGGTCTGCCCATCATGAACGACCGGATGTACCCGCCCGTCGAAACCACACCCGAGGACGACTACGGCCTGCCCCTGCAACTGCTGGCCAAATCGATTGCCTTTACCGACCCGGTGACCGGGCAGGCCAGGCAGTTTCAGAGCAGGCTCTGTTTGTCATTGGCCTGAACCGGGTTCTGGGCCTGCCGGACCAGGAAGGCGTCGGCTGCAAATCGGCGGCGGCAGTTCAATGCTGCCAAGTTAAACCATAACTTGTTAGAGCCTAATACGTAAACACACAAGTTACGAAACATGGGTCGCGGCCTGGCGTACCTTCATGAGCCGTTCCATCAGGTATTCCGCAAAGCTTTCGGTCGCGGGCGACGCTATCCGATAGGCGGGCCGGTACAGGCAGACCTGGCGCATGACTTCGGGCTCCACGATGCGGCGCATCACCAGGCCCTGCCGTTTGGCCCAGGGCGCCACGTAGGCGGGCGACACCGTGGCGGCCAGGCCTGCTGCAGCCAGGCCGAGCGCGGTGGAGATGTTGTCCACCACATCGTGCGGGCTGATGCGCTCATCCTCTGGCAAAGCCGCGCCCATTTGCGCCACGCTAAGTTCGTGGTCACGCCCCGCCGTTACCAATGCGTGAGAACGTAAATCGCTCCATTGCAGCACCCGTTTGGCCGCCAGCGCATGGTCTTTGGCGCACCACAACACCCAGGGGCTGCTGAACAGGCTGATGCGCAGCACGTTGTCGCTGCTCTGGCGGTCGGGGCCGACGGCCAGATCGACCTCGCCGCTGGCCACCATGTCGGTGAGTTGCTCCACCGCCGCGTCCCGAATGCGCACAACGAGCTTGGGGCGGTCCTGGCTGTGGGCCCGAATGATGGGCGGCAGGATGGCGCTGGCGATCACCATGGGGGCCGCCACCCGCACCAGCCCGGCTGCCCGGTTGCGCAGGTCGGTAGCGGCCACTTCGGCCAGGCGCAGGTGTTTGAGCACGGTCTGGGCCGAACTGAAAAACTCCTTGCCAGCCGCCGACAGGGCCACTTTGCGCGTGCTGCGCTCGAACAGCCTGAAGTCCAGGCTGGACTCCAGCTCGACCACCAGTTGGCTCACCGCCGAAGGGCTCAGCGCCAGCCGGTCAGCGGCGGCGGTGAAGCTCAGCAGCTCGGCCACGGTCACGAAGGCATCGAGCTGGCGCAGGGTATAGCGGGGCAAGGACATGGGTTGATTATGAAGAAAACCTAAGCAATACACCAATATTTATCGTTTGTTGTTGCGCGTTCACTCTTGCAAACTGCCTGCCTCTGAAGTTGATCTCTCGCCAGATCCTTCACTTTGTTCCACCAACCAGACAGGAGACCTCCCATGAAAACTTCTCGCCGCGAACTGTTGCACCTCGCCCTGGCCACCGCCGCCGGCAGCCTGCCCCTGGTCAGCCGGGCGCAAACCATCGAAACCGCGAAAATCCTGACAGGCTTCGCGGCCGGCGGCACGGTGGACACGCTGGCCCGCCGGGCCGCCACCCAACTGAACGGCAGCTACGCCAAGGCGGCGGTCGTCGACACCCGCACCGGTGCGGGCGGGCAGATCGCCATATTGGCGCTGAAAGCCTCGGCTCCGGACGGCGCCACCTTGCTGGCGACGCCGATGTCGATGCTGGGCATCTACCCGCACACCTACAGAAAGCTGCAGTACGACCCGGTGGCTGACTTGACGCCCGTATCGCTGGGCGTGGTGTTCGACATGGGTTTCGCCGTGGGCCCCCAAGTTCCGGCATCGGTCAAGACCGTCCCCGAATTCCTGGAGTGGTGCAAAGCCCACCCCGCCAGCGCCAACTTCGGCTCGCCGGCGCCGGGCTCCGTACCGCATTTTGTTGGCGAGCTGATCGGCCGGGCCGGCAAGGTCAACTTGCAGCACATCGGTTTCCGCGGTTCTCAGCCCGCCATCCTGGACATGATGGGTGGGCAGATCGCCGCCGTGTCGGCGCCGGTGGGCGAGTTCTTGCCGCATTTGAGCGGTGGCAAGGTCCGCCTGCTGGCCACCTCGGGGGCCAGCCGCAATAGATTCACCCCCGGCACCAGCACCTTGGTGGAACAAGGGCTCAAGGACCTGGTCTTCGGTGAATGGTTTGGTTTTTACCTGCCGGGAAAAGCGCCTGCGGACGTGGTGTCAAAAGCCAACGCCGCCATTCGCACCGCCCTGGCCAACAAGGAAGTGATCGAGGGCCTGGCCGCCATGGGCCTGGAAGCCCGATCGTCCAGTCCGGCGGAACTGGCCGCCATGCTCAAGGCCGACACCGAGAAGTGGGGCCCGATCGTGAAAGCGATTGGTTTCACCGCCGAATCCTAGTGTGCTGCATCGCTCTTGATGGAACAAATAAAACCGATGGATTTTTGCCCAGGATTAGGCGCAAACCACAGCAATAGCTCCGCTATTGCGCGGATTTGTAACGACATCCTGGGTGAAAAGACGCGGTTTTATGTTCCAGATAGAGCGAGGCAGCACACCAGGCCCAGACTCACCCAAGACAAGCAAGGAGACACCGGCATGCTGACCCCCGACATCCACCAGGCCCTGGCGCGCGAACTGCACCAGGCGGAAAAAACCCGCGTGCAGGTCGAGCATTTCTCCAAACGCTACCCCGGCATGGAGATGGCCGACAGCTACGCCATCCAGCGTGCCTGGGTGCAGATCAAGCTGGACGAGGGCCGCAGCATCCTGGGCCACAAGATCGGCCTGACCTCGCGCGCCATGCAAATTTCGTCGCAGATCACCGAGCCGGACTACGGTGCCATGCTTGATGACATGCTGTTCCCCGAGGGCGCCGACATCCCGGTGCAGCGTTTCATCCTGCCGCGCGTCGAGGTCGAGCTGGCCTTCATCCTGGGTAAGGACCTGCACGGCCCGAACGTGACGATTTTTGACGTGCTGGCCGCCACGGACTACGTTGTGCCCGCGCTGGAGATCATCGACGCCCGCATCGAGCAGCTCGACCGCGTCACCAAGGCGCCGCGCAAGGTGCTGGACACCATTGCCGACAACGCCGCCAATGCCGGCATCGTGATGGGCGGCCGTCCGGTCAAACCCGATGCGGTCGACCTGCGCTGGAGCGGCGCCCTGCTCTACAAAAACGGCGTGATCGAAGAAAGCGGCCTGGCCGCCGCCGTGCTGAACCACCCGGCCAACGGCGTCGCCTGGCTGGCCAACAAACTGGCGCTTCATGGCGAAGGCCTGGCCGCCGGCGAGGTGGTGCTGGGCGGCTCCTTCACCCGCCCGGTGGCCGGCGCGGCGGGCGATACCTTTCACGCCGATTACGGCCCTTTGGGTGCGATCTCCTTTCGCTTCATGTGAGGCTTTGGTCCATGCAAACTCCTGACAATCTATTCAAACAAGCCCTGGCCTGGGGCGAAGTTCAAATCGGCCTGTGGCAGGCCCTGGCCGACCCGTATGCCGCTGAACTCTGCGCCGGCAGCGGCTTCGACTGGCTGCTGCTCGACGGCGAGCACGCGCCCAATGACTTACGCACTTTGCTGGGCGCCTTGCAAAGCGTGGCGGCCTACCCGACGCATCCGGTGGTGCGTGTGCCGCACGGCGACGCGGCCCTCATCAAGCAGGTGCTGGACATCGGCGCGACCACCGTGCTGGTGCCCATGGTCGAGTCGGCCGAGCAGGCCGCCGCGCTGGTGCGCGCCATGCGCTACCCGCCGCAGGGCGTGCGCGGCGTCGGCAGTGCCATCGCCCGCTCGGCGCGCTGGTCGCGCTACCCCAACTATCTGCAGGAAGCCAATGAGCGCGTCTGCCTGCTGGTGCAGGTCGAGTCGCTGGCCGCTTTGCAGAACATCGAGGCGATTGCGGCGGTAGACGGGGTGGACGGCGTGTTCATCGGCCCGGCGGATTTGTCGGCCTCCATGGGCTACCTGGGCCAGCCCGCGCACCCCGAGGTGCGGGCTGCCATCGACCAGGCCATTGGCTGCATCCTGCGCGCCGGCAAGGCGCCCGGCATTCTGTGTGCCGACGAAACCCTGGCCCGGCACTACCTCGACGTGGGGGCGCGCTTTATCGCAGTCGGCGTGGACACCACGCTCCTGGTGCGCGCCACCGCAGCGCTGGCGGCGCAATTCAAAACCGCGGTGTCCGCACCGGCCTCCAGTAGCGGGGTGTACTGACATGCTGCTCGATTCCCTTCGCGCCGCCTTTCGTGGCCGCCTGCTCACCGGTGTTGACGCTGCGCCCTTTTTGACCGACTTTCGCGGCAAGTGGACCGGCCAGGCGCTGGCCGTGGCGCAGCCCGACAATGCCGCAGAGGTGGCGAACATCGTCGCCTGGTGCCATGCGCACGGCGTGCCGGTGGTGCCGCAGGGCGGCAACACGGGCTTGTCCGGCGGCTCGGTTCCGGAGGCCCTGCCCCAGGCCTTGCCGGTGTTGCTATCGCTCACGCGCCTCAACAAAATCCGCGCCATTGATCCGCTGAACAACACCATGCTGGTCGAGGCCGGCGTGACCCTGCTGCAGGTGCAAGAGGCGGCGAAAGAAGCCGGGCGTCTGTTCCCTTTGAGTCTGGCCGCCGAGGGCACTTGCACCATTGGCGGCAACCTGGCCACCAATGCCGGCGGCGTGCAAGTGCTGCGCTACGGCAATGCGCGCGAGCTGTGCCTGGGGCTGGAAGTGGTCACGGCGGAAGGCGAACTGTGGAGCGGCCTGCGCCCCCTGCGCAAGGACAACACCGGCTACGACCTGCGCGACCTCTACATCGGCTCGGAGGGCACGCTGGGCGTGATCACCGCCGCCGCGCTCAAGCTGTTCCCGTTGCCTGCCGCGCAGGTGGTGGCGTTGGTGGCCGTACCCAGTCCGCAGGAAGCCTTGAATCTGCTGACCCTGGCGCAAGCGCGCCTCGGCGCGGGCCTGACGGCCTTTGAAATCCTCAGCGACACCTGCGTTGAGCTGGTGCTGCAGCACATCCCCGGCACGCGCCGCCCGCTGGCAGAGGCTTCGCCCTGGTATGCGCTGCTGGAGCTGTCTGCCACCACGGACGAAACACAGGCGGCACAAGCCATGGAAGGCCTGTTAGAGGCCGCCATGGAAAGCGAATGGGTGCTGGATGCCGCGCTTTCCACCAGCCTGGCTCAGTTCGAGGCGCTGTGGGCGCTGCGCGAGAACATCTCCGAAGCGCAAGGGGCAGAAGGCAAAACCATCAAGCACGACATTTCGCTGCCGATTTCCAGCATCCCGGCCTTCATCTCCAGCACCGACGCGCTGATCGCCGCCCGGTACCCGCAGGTGCGCCAGGTCACTTTCGGCCATCTGGGCGACGGCAACCTGCACTACAACGCCTCGCCGCTGCCTGGCAGCGGACCGCAACAGGTAGCCGAATTTCTGGCGCTCGAAGGCCCATTGAACCAGCTGGTGCATGACGCGGTACACGCGTTCGACGGATCAATTTCGGCCGAGCACGGCCTGGGCGTGCTGCGCCGCGACGAGTCGGCGCGTTACAAGTCGCCGCTGGAGCTGCAGCTGATGCGCCGCGTCAAACAGGCGCTGGACCCGCAAGGGCTGATGAACCCCGGCAAGGTCCTGAAATTTCAATGAAATTAGCCTCTAGCCCTCATACCGCCTGCACAAGCAGCTATTAATTCAGGAGTAAACCGTGTCTACAGAAACCCTCACCGTAGCGGGCCACAGCGTCTCGCCGCATCACTACATCAATGGCCAGCGCGTCGCGTCCGACCTGCTGTTCGACCTGCACAGCCCAATCGACCAAAGCCTGCTGGGGCAAATATCGGAAGGCAGGCCGGCGCATGTGGACGCCGCAATTCAGGCCGCGCAAAACGCCTTCCCGGCCTGGGCGGCCCTGACGGCGGCCGAGCGCAAGCCCTATCTGGACCGCTTTGCTGCCGAGATCGGCCAGCGTGCCGAGGCCTTTTGCCAGCTTGAATCGACCGACGCCGGCGTACTGCTGTCGCGCATGCAGCACGGCGTGGTGCCGCGCGCCATGCTCAACATCAGCTGGTTTGCCGAGCACGCGCTCACCTTGCAAGACCATCCGATTGACACCGAGCAGGCACACCACATCGTGCGCCACGACCCGGCCGGCGTGGTCGTCATCATCACGCCCTGGAACGCACCGCTGATGCTGGCCACCTGGAAGCTCGGCCCGGCGCTGGCAGCCGGCAACACGGTGATCGTCAAGCCGCCCGAGTGGGCGCCGCTGACCAGCAGCCTGCTGGCCGATTGCGCCCACGCCGCCGGCCTGCCGCCGGGCGTGTTCAACATCGTGCAAGGCAGCGGCGCGAGCACCGGCGCCGCGCTGGTCAGCGACCCGCGCCTGGCGCGCGTGTCCTTCACCGGCTCGGTGCCCACCGCCAAACGGATTGCCCAGGCCGCCGGCGCGAATCTCGTGCCCTGCAGCCTGGAGCTGGGCGGCAAGTCGCCCTTCATCGTGCTGGCAGACGCCGACATCGACAACGCCGCCGCCACCGGCGCGCTGATGTACCGCAACGCCGGCCAGGTCTGCCTGGCGGGCACGCGTTTTCTGGTGCACAGCAAGATTCGCGATGCCTTTGTCGCCGCCATGCGCGGCTATGTGGACAAGCTCACGGTGGGCGACCCGCGCGACGCCGCCACCGAGGTCGGCCCCATCATCCACCCGCGCCAGGTCGAGCGCGTGCAAGGCTTTGTCGAACGCGCGCTGGCCGACGGCGCCGAGCTGCTGTGGGGCGGCGCGCCGCATCCCTTCGGTGCCCAGTACTACCAGCCCACCATGCTGACGAATGTGCGCCAGGACAGCGAGATCGTGCAGAACGAGGTGTTCGGCCCGGTGCTGACCTTGCAGACCTTCGACAGCGACGAGGAACTGATCGAGCTGGCCAACGGCACCGACTACGGCCTGGGCGGCGTCTGCTACGGCGAGACCGAACACGCCACGGCGATTGCGCAGCAGGTGCGCACCGGCTTCATCTGGGTCAACAGCTTCGGCATCCGCGACCTGGCCGCGCCCTTTGGCGGCATCAAGCGCTCAGGCATTGGCCGCGAAGGCGGCAACTGGAGCTTTGAATTCTTCTGCGACATCAAGGACGTGGTGGTGCCGAAAAAGCCCTTCCGCGCCAGCTTCAGCCACCGTTAATTTCAAAGGAAACATACCATGGGACATATCGTGGGCGCCGCCCTCGTCTCGCACCACCCCGGCCTGATGCAGTGCGAAGAGTTTCGCGTGCTGCAGGGCGCGGGCTCGGATTCAGACCTCATCCCCGGCTATGCCCGGCTACGCGAGAAGATCACTGCAGCCAAGCCTGATGTGGTGGTGGTCTTTGACAGCCACTGGTTCACCACCGGCTACCACATGGTGGACGGCGCGGCGCGCTACCAGGGCAACTACATCTCGGACGAAATGCCCTGGTATTTGCACGGCGTGCCCTACGACTACCGCGGCCACCCCGAACTGGCGCTCGCGATTGAAGCCGTGTCGCGCGAGCAAGGCGGCTACAACCGCGTCATCAACCACCCCGAGCTGGGCAAGCAATATGCCACCATCAACCTGGTCAAGCACCTGCGGCTGGAGCTGGCCGATATTCCGGTGGTGACCGTCAGTTCCTGCCAGAACTGCGACTGGAAGCACTTCCTGAAATCGGGCGAGGCGATTGGCGAGGCCGTGCGTCGCAGCGACCTGAAGGTGGTCTTGCTGGCCTCCGGCGCCCTCAGCCACAAGTTCAACCCGATTGACTGGAAGCCGAACCATCCGCGCATCTTCCACGAGAGCAATGTCTCGCGGCCCGAGAACATCGCCAGCGACAAGGGGGCCATCGCATTGATGGAGCAAGGCCGCCACGACAGCGTGCTGGAGCGCTGGGACGACGAGTACCGCAAAAAACCGTGGGAGGCTTTTGGTGCGCACTACCTGCAGATGCTGGGCGCCATGGGCGGGGCGGCCTGCCGGGCCAAGGGCGAGCCTTTGTCGGCCTATGAAAACGCCCGCGGCACAGGGAATATCCATATGTGGTTTGACCAGGAGGCAGCATGAACTTTGAATTCCCCTTAAAAGAACTCCCTGCCGTGATGCGCGGCCCGCGCGTGGAGCGCCGCCGCGTGCTGGTGGGCGGCAGCGCCTACTGGGGCACCATCATCGAAGACGGCCCCGGGCAAGGCCTGCTGCGCCTGGACGACAGCCGCGTGGTCGACCCCGCCACGGTGCAGCACCTGCCGCCGGTCGCGCCCAGCAAGATCATCGCCGTGCACATCTCCTACAGCTCGCGCAGCTTCGAGACGCGCAAGCAGCCCAAACCGACCGAGACCCCCACCTACTTCACCAAGCCGCCGACCTCGATCAACGGCCATGGCTGCGAAATTCTGAAGCCCGCCGACAGCCTGTACCTGAACTACGAGGGCGAGTACGCCGTGGTGATCGGCAAGACCTGCCGCAACGTGCTGCCCGACGAGGCCTGGGACTATATTGAAGGCTTTTGCCCGGCGCTGGACATGGGCCTGCAAAACTACCGCGATACCGACCAGGGCAGCATGCTGCGCGTCAAGGGCGCCGACACCCTGCTGCCGATCGGCCCCGGCATCGTCAAGGGCGTGAACCTGTTCGAGCAGACCCTGCGCACCTACCGCAACGGCCTGGTGGTGCAGGAAGCCCACATCGGCGACGAGACCATCTGGGGTCCGCACTACGTGATTGCCGACATTGCCCGCCACATCACCCTGCTGCCGGGCGACGTCATCCTGATGGGTACACCCTGCCACTCGCGCTCGGTCGATCCCGGCGATCTGGTGGAGTGCGAGATCACCGGGCTGGGCCGCCTGGCCGGCACGGTGGTGGCCATCCCCGCGCCACGCGCATCGGCCCTGGGTGTGGGGCATCAGCCCACCGACAGCCCCGAGGTACGACGCGTGGCCTTTGGTTTTGATGAACGGGTGCCGGAACGCTTCAAGGACAACTACCGGATCGCTGCCGAGAAAAACACATGAAAGTCACCATCGTGGGCGCCGGCGCCATAGGCGGCTTCATCGGTGCGCGTCTGGCCGCCGCCGGGCAATGCGATGTCAGCGCCCTCGCGCAGGGCGCCACACTCGCAGCCCTGCGCGAGCACGGCTGGCGCCTGAATCAGGGCGGAAAATTGCTGCAAACGCCGGCCAGGGCGTCAGACCAGGCGGGCGAGCTGGGTCCGCAGGATCTGGTGATCGTTGCGCTCAAGGGGCCGGTTCTATCGAGCGTCGCGCCCTCCATTGCGGCGCTGATCGGTCCTGACACCGTGGTGCTGCCCGCCATGAACGGCGTGCCGTGGTGGTTTGGCATGGGCACGGCCATCGGCGACGCGCCGCTGCAAAGCGTAGACCCCGGCGGCACCATTGCCAGTTTCATTCCCTTGCAACACGTGCTGGGCTGTGTGGTCCATGCCAGCGCCAGCCGCGGCGCCCCCGGCATCGTGAAGCACATCATGGGCCAGGGCCTGATCCTGGGCGAGGCGGCCGGCGGCGAATCGACGCGGGCCACGCGCGTGGGCGCGTTGCTCAGCGGCGCGGGCTTCGATGTGACCGTGTCCCCGAACGTGCGCTACGACATCTGGTACAAGCTCTGGGGCAACCTGACCATGAACCCGGTGTCAGCCATCACCGGGGCCAGCATCGACCGCCTGCTGGCCGACCCGCTGGTTCGCGAGTTCTGCTCCAGCGCCATGCGCGAGGCCGCCGCGATCGGTCGGCACATCGGCTGCGACATCACGCAAAACCCGGAGGACCGCCACGCGATCACGGCCAGGCTGGGAGCATTCAAAACCTCCATGCTGCAAGACGCAGAAGCCGGGCGTGCCATCGAGCTCGACAGCATCGTCACCGCGGTGCACGAGATAGGCCTGCGCCTGAACGTCCCCACGCCGAGTATCGATGCGCTGCTGGGGCTGGCACGGCTGTTTGGCCGCGTTCACAAACTCTATCCCGAGGAACCGGCATGAAACTCAACTTCATCGCGGGCGAATGGCTGGCGGGCGACGGCGCCGGGGACAACATCAACCCCAGCGACACGCGCGACCTGATCGGCCGCTACACCCGCGCCACCACCGCACAGGCCGAAATGGCGATTGCGGCCGCCCATGCGGCCGCCCCCGCCTGGGCCGCCTTTCCCGTGCAACAGCGTGCCGAGGCGCTGGAGGCCGTGGGCATTGAAATCCTGGCGCGCCGCGCCGAGCTGGGCGAACTGCTGGCCCGCGAGGAAGGCAAGACCCTGGCCGAAGCCGTCGGCGAGGTGGTGCGCGCCGGCCACATCTTCAAGTTCTTCGCCGGTGAAGTGCTGCGCCCCGGCGGCGAACTGCTGCCCTCGGTGCGGCCGGGCATGAGCGTTGAGATCACGCGCGAACCGGTCGGCGTGATCAGCATCATCACGCCGTGGAACTTCCCGATGGCGATTCCGGCCTGGAAGATTGCGCCGGCCCTGGCCTATGGCAACACGGTGGTGTTCAAACCGGCGGATCTGGTGCCAGGCAGCGCCTGGGCGCTGGCCGAGATACTGAGCAGGGCCGGGCTGCCCGCCGGCACCTTCAACCTGGTCATGGGCCGCGGCCGCGACGTCGGCAACACCTTGCTCAACGATGCACGCGTGGCAGCCGTGACCTTCACCGGATCCGACGCCACCGGGCGCAAGGTGGCCCAGGCCTGTGTGGGCCGCAAAGGCCCCATGGCCAAGTTCCAGCTGGAAATGGGCGGCAAGAATCCGCTGGTGGTGCTGGACGATGCCGATCTGGACGTGGCGGTGAACGTCGCCATCAACGGCGCCTTCTACGGCACCGGACAACGCTGCACCGCGTCCTCGCGCCTGGTGGTGACCCAGGGCATTCACGACCGCTTCGTCAGCGCCATGGTGGACAGGCTGCACGGCCTGGTGGTGGGCAACGCACGCCACAGCGCCACGCACATCGGCCCCGTGGTCGATGCCAGCCAGTTGGCGCAGGACCTGGCCTATATCGCCATCGGCCAGGACGAAGGCGCGCGGCTCGCTTTTGGCGGCGCGGCGTTTGAAGTCAATGCCCAGGGCGAGCCCGGGCATTACCTGCAACCCACGCTGTTCACCGAAACCAGCAACGCGATGCGCCTGAACCGCGAAGAGATATTTGGCCCGGTGGCCAGTGTCATCCGGGTCAAGGACGCCGAAGAAGCCCTGGCGGTGGCCAACGACACCGAGTTCGGCCTGTCCGCCGGGGTATGTACCACCTCGCTGCGCCATGCCGCGCACTTCAAGCGTCAGCTGCAGGCTGGCATGGTGATGGTGAATGCCCCGACCGCTGGCGTCGATCCCCATGTGCCCTTTGGCGGGCGCAAGGGGTCCAGCCATGGTTCGCGCGAGCAGGGGCGCTACGCGGCGGAGTTCTACACAACGGTCAAGACCGCCTACGTTCAGCCCTGACAACACCCCCTGACAACACCCCCCAGCAACGCCCTTAAAGCCATGAACACACCCACAAATATCCACGCGCAACAAGGACATCGCCAGCAGCTTGCGGGCGGTGATGCCATTGCCGCGCTGATCGCCGAACTCGGTGCAGACTGCGTGCTGACGGGCGCTGCGGTGCTTGAGCGCCAGACTGCGGACTGGAGTGGTGCAGCATCGGCGTTGACGCCGGCTGCGCTGCTGCTGCCCCGCACACCTGCACAAGTGGCTCAAGCGGTGCGCATGTGCATGCGCTTGGGTCAGCCGCTCTGCGTCCAGGGTGGCTTGACGGGGCTGGCCGGCGGTGCAAACCCGCAACACGGCGAGATCATCCTGTCACTGCAACGCCTGAACGCCATCGAGGATTTCGATTCGGTGGGCGGTACCGTGGTGGTTCAGGCAGGCGTCACGCTTGAGCAGCTGCAAACAGCCGCCACTCAACAAGGCTGGTTCTTTCCGCTCGACCTGGGTGCCCGCGGCTCTTGCCAGCTCGGTGGCAATGCGGCCACCAATGCAGGCGGCAATCGCGTCCTGCGCTACGGCATGATGCGCGAATCAGTGCTGGGACTGGAAGTTGTACTGGCCGATGGAACCCTGCTGACCATGCTCGACCGGGTGATCAAGAACAACGCGGGCTTTGATTTGAAGCATCTGTTCGTCGGAACAGAAGGAACGCTCGGCATCATCACCCGCTTGTCTCTCAAGCTGGCGCCGGCGCCGCTGTCCAGTTGCACGGTGCTGTGCGCGGTCAAGGATTTCACGGCCGCAACGCAGCTGCTGCGAGAGGCCAGGCGCAAACTTCCAGAGCTGTCGGCGTTCGAACTCATGTGGAGCGATTTCTTCGAGGCCAGCGCGAAGGCCATCCACAGGACGTCGCCCTTCACCCAGCCGTATCCGCTCTATGTACTGATCGAAACACTGGGCGGCGACCCTGACGCGAGCACTGCTGCCATCGAGCGCTTCCTGGAAACGGAGATGGAGAACGGGCTGGTGGCCGATGCAGTCGTGGCGCAATCCGTCGAGCAGGCGACGCAGCTCTGGGCATTTCGCGAAGGAATCAGTGAACTGCTATCGCATTTGCGCCCGTGTGCCGCATTTGACGTCAGCGTTGCCGTCCCCAAAATGGACGACCTGGTCTGCCAGTTGCGCGCGTTGCTGGAGCAGAAGTACCCGACTCAGCAGCATCTCTTTTTCGGACATCTCGGCGACGGCAACCTGCATTTGATCAGTGGGCCGATCCCGGACGCGACGCAACTCGAAGCACTCGAGGAATTGGTCTATCAGGCTGTAGGGCTCGCGGACGGCAGCATCTCTGCAGAGCATGGCATCGGTGTGGTGAAGAAGCCTTTTCTTCACCACAGTCGCGACGCAGCAGAGCTCCATGTCATGCGGCAACTCAAGCAACTGCTCGATCCGGGACAGATACTCAATCCGGGGCGCGTCGTCGACGCCGTGTGAGCAGCCATTTGAGCGATTTCGGGCTACAAGCCAGTTCGCAGTATCAGCCTCAAGCCCTGATTTCCTTGGCCGTGATCTGGTACTTGAAATCATCCGGTGCATACGAGTCAAAGCGCCCGGCTGGGTTTTCTGCTGTCGGGTACATGAAAAAGCCGAGCTTCTCACCCGTGGAATGGGGCAAAGCCAGATCATGGGCGGTGTTGTAGGCCATCCAGTTGCCTTCCCAACCGCCAAACAGCGCCTTGTTGACCGGGGCCACCACCGGGTTGACCGTGGTTTTGATCCAGTCGGCGGTTTCCAGACGCATGACCTTGGCCACGTCGGCCGGGTCCATCGCCACCCAGCCGTAGCCTTTCAGGTAAGCCTCGGAGCGGCAGTGCTGCGCGCCCTTCAGGCTGGCCGGGTTGCCTGACAGCTCCTTGTAGCCAAAGGCCGACGGCACCAGGCGGATGCCATACACGTCGCGTGCGGGGATGCCCACCGAGCGGCAGAGGCCGACAAACAGCGCGTTCAGGTCGGCGCATTTGCCGCCCAGGTTGCCGGTTTCCAGCATGGTCTTGATGTCGCCTTCGCCGCAGCCGCGCACCTTGGGGTCGCGGTAGGTGTTGGCCACGATCCAGTCGTAAATCAGCCGGGTTTTTTCCACATCGGTTTTGGCGCCCTTGGTGGCGTCGAGTGCCGTCTTGCGCACGATGCCGTCGGTCGGCAGGAATTTGGTGGGGCGTGTGAAATAACGCAGCGTGTCGGCGTCTTCTGGCCTGGCGGTTTTTTGCGACCAGTCCACGGCGCGGCCCTGGGTCTGCACGCGGCTGGTCAGCTCGATGAAGGGCCTGGCTTCGCCTTCTGCAAACTCGGCATAAAGCATCTTGGCGCCGTCCTTGCCGTCGTCGGTCAGGTCGGTCGTGCCGTTGCTTGAAAAGCTGCTTTCAAAGCTACGCTGGTAGTCGCTGTTGACCGAGGGAATCGGCAGCCAGACCTTGGTCACCCCCTGGGGTTTGAGGATGTCCACCCGGGTGGTCACTTCAAAGGTGCGCCAGGCACCGCTTTGTGGCGCAAAGTGGCTGCGCTGCGCAGGCGTTTGCGCAAAATTGAGGCTGGGCAGCGCTGCGGCCATGGCGGCAGCCGCGGTGTTTTTGAGGAAGGTACGGCGTACGGTGGTCATGAAGAGATCTCCGGATGAAAAAGGGTAACGTGCATCGGGGCAGGTAAAGGTGCCCCGAGATGTTCAGGGTCGAGCCCTGGCCAGTTTGGCAAGCGGCGCGAGCAGCCCGCCAATTATCGCTGGCGCGAAAGACAAGGCAACCCACAAGAGTCACCCCGGACAGCATCAGGGTTTCATCAGCCCGGCAATCAGCTTCTCGGCTGCGCTGCTGGTCCAGTCCACCTCGCCCCGCACGCGCAGCCGGGGCTGCCCCCGGCTGTCCAGCATCAGGGTGGTGGGAAACACTTTCACGCCCCACTGGCGCGCCGTCCGGCCGTCGCTGTCCAGCAAAACCGGCATGGTCACCCCCGTGGTTTTGGCAAACTGAATCGCGCGTGCGGCGGGTTCCTTGAAGTTGATGGCCAGCACCAGCAGCTTGTCAGGGCCATAGAGGTCTGCCACCTGCTGCAGCGTGGGCATTTCGGCACGGCAAGGCTCGCACCAGCTGGCCCAGAAATTCAGCAGCACCGCCCGGCCGCGCAAATCGGCCAATTGCCAGGTTTTGCCGGTGGTGTCCAGCAGGCCGAACGCAGACACCGGGCCGGCCCATGTGCTGACCTCATAGGCCGGTCCAGTGAGGCCCTGGGCATCGGCCACAGGCACAAGGGCTGCGCCGGCGGCGGCCACTAGCGTACTTCGCAGAAAAACGCGGCGGGAAAAGATGGCTGTGGACATGGCAGACTGGGTCACGAAAAATCGGGTACCAAATTTGGCAGAAAAGCGCCAAAAAAGAAGGTTGCGTCCCCAGAGCGTAACAAAACCGATCACCACTTGCCTTCAAGACCATTAACTCCCACAAACGCGGCAGCCAATGGCCGCATGAGGTTTTGCCTGCCTCATTTCTTCACATAGTCCTCAAGCGGCTTGTCGCTCGGATTGGCCCAGGCCGCCTTGGTCAACGTGGATGCCGGCAGCCCGACCCGGGTATTGTTGGGCGGAATCGCCTGCACAAACCATTTGTCGTACAGCGCCGCAACCTCGCCGCTTTTGGCCAGGGCCCTGATGCTGGCATCGACCGCCTGTTTAAAAAGTGGGTCATCCTTGGGCAGCATGATGGCAATCGGCTCGACGCTCAGCACTTCGTTCAGGATGCGGTAGTTGCCCGGCTGCTTGGACTGCGAAATCAGGGTCGCGAGTATCTGGCCGTCGGCAACAAAAGCGTCGGCACGGCCGCTCTCGAGCAGCAGGAAGCCCTCACTGTTGTCCTTGCCAAACAACTCCCTGAAATCAATGCCTGAGGTGCGCTCATGTTTGCGCAGCAACTGGACGGAAGTAGCCCCCGACGTTGTCGAGACCGATTTATTCGCCAGCTGGGCAATGCTGGTGATGCCTGAACTGCTTTTTACCGCGATGCGTACTTCCTCGATGTAAAGCGTGGGTGCGAACGCGACATCTTTTTGCCTGGTGGCGTTGTTGGTCGTTGTCCCGCACTCGATATCGACGGTGCCGTTTTGCACCAGCGGAATACGGTTTTGCGCCGTGACGAGCTGGTACTTGATGTCAAGCTTTTTCAAGCCAGCCTGTTTCTGGATATCGGCAAGAACCTTTTTGCAGACATCATGGTGAAAGCCGGCGTACTGGCCGTCGCCCAGCGAGTAAGACATCGCACCCGAGGCCTCGCGCACCCCCATGGTGATGGTTCCGGTTTCCCTGATCTTTTTGAGGATGTTCACCGGTTCGGCATGAGCGCAAGCGATCGCGAGCGTCGCTGCGGCCAGGGCAGCGGCTTTGAGAGACATGGTTTTGTTCATCAATGGCTCCTGTATCTTATTTGGCGAACAGGTTGTCGAGCGTCGCGAAGGCCTTGAACTCCAGGGCATTGCCGGACGGGTCGAGAAAGAACATGGTGGCCTGCTCGCCAGGCTCGCCCTTGAAGCGGATATTGGGCTCGATCACGAAGCGGGTGGCCGCGGCGGTGAGTTTGTCGGCCAGCGCCTGCCATTGCGACATCGACAGCACCGCGCCGAAGTGACGCACGGGAACCTCATGACCGTCGACCGCGCTCGTTTGTTTGTGGCCGCACTCATCCGGTGCGAGATGAGCCACGATCTGGTGGCCATAAAAGTTGAAGTCCACCCATTCCGTCGAGCTGCGGCCTTCGGGACAGCCTAGCAAGTCGCCATAGAACTGGCGCGCCACGGCGATGTCATGGACGGGAAATGCAAGATGAAACGGTGGATTGGCAGCGTGGGGTGTCGTCATGTTGGGGCCTTTAAGGCGGGTTTGAAAAGATGTCTGCACTGTAGAAGCGTTAACTGATCATGAAAAGCGATATATATTTGCACTGAGAAACAAAATAATCGATGATTCGAACGTGATCACAGAACTACGCACCTTTATCGCGGTTGTCCGCCACGGTACGTTTGCTGCGGCGGGCGAGCGTATTGGCCTGACCCAGTCCGCCGTCAGCAGCCAGATCAAGCGCCTCGAGGAATCTCTAGGCTTTGAGCTTTTTGACCGCACCCGGCGCGCTGCGACGCTCAACGCGGCCGGAGCCATGACGCTGGCGCGAGCCGAAGAAATCGTTGCCCTGTTCTCGAAACTCGGTGACCTGCCGGACGATGACAGCGCCGATGGCCTGCTGCGCATCGGGGCCATCGCTTCGGTTCAATCTTCGCTGTTGCCTCGCGCGCTTGCGCCGATGCGGCAGAAGTATCCCAAGCTGCGCCTGAACCTGGCGCCGGGTGTGTCCATGCATCTGATGGACCAGCTCGACGCCGGGGAGATCGATGTGGCCATTACGATCCGGCCGCCGTTCGGCATGTTGCCCGAATTGACCTGGGAGGCGCTGATCCATGAGCCTTTCATGCTGGTCGTGCCTGCCGCCCTCAGAGGCAATGACTGGCGCAAGCTGATACAGAAACACCCCTTTCTCCGTTATGAACGAAAGTCTTTCGGGGGGCGCATGGTTGAGCGGTTTTTGCGCGACATGCAGCTGCCCGTACACGAATCGATCGAACTCGACGAAATTCAGGGCCTGATCCAGCTGGTATCCAATGGCCTGGGGGTGGCATTGATACCGATGGTCGAAGCCCATCTTCCGCTGCCCGGGAATGTGCGGGCCATTTCACTCGGAGAACACACGTTTTATCGTGAGGTCGGCATACTCCAGCGAACCGCAAAAGCCAGCCAGCCGATGGTCAGCCAGCTGGCGCAATGCCTGCGCGATGCTGCCGCAGTTGCCGCAGCTGCCCCTGGTGTTTGACCCTTTGCGCACTGAACAGCACGCTCACGGGCTGATAAAAGGGGGCGTGGAGCGGCCCGCCCTCTTGCGCTCAAAGCGATTAAGTCCTACAAACGCAGCAGCCAAACCGCTTTCAAATCTATAGTCATTTTCAGCTTCGAAGTCGATTTTGAAACTCCCACTCAACACTCCCGACCTGTCGCTTGCACTGCAGCCAGCGTCCCCGCAGTTCATCGACCTCTACAGCCTCTATGGCCGTCAAGCCGAACTGCAGCCGGGGCGAAGCCTCAGCACGGCGCAAGAATTGACCTCAGGGCTGTGTGCGGCAGCGGCCAGTATTGCGCCAAAATTTTTCTACAACGCGCTGGGCTCCAAACTGTTTGAAGCCATCACCGAGCTGGACGAGTACTACCCCACCCGTACCGAGGCGGGTATTTTTGAAGTGTCTTACACGCTGATGGCCAACGCCCTTGCTGAGGCTGGCATCACCAAGCCGTGCTTGATTGACCTGGGCGCGGGCAACTGCGCCAAGGCGATGGCACTGATTCCGCATCTGACGCCAAATCAATACGTGCCGGTGGATATTTCGGTGGATTTTTTACGGATTTCGGCCGAACGGGTGCAAACCAGTTTCCCCACGCTGGACATCGTCGGGCTGGGCATGGACTTTTCAGCCGACCTGGCTTTGCCCGACACCATTCAAAGCCACGACCGGGTATTTTTCTACCCGGGCTCCAGCCTGGGCAACTTCTCGCCGGATCAGGCTTTGCAGTTTTTACAGCACATGGCCGACCCCGCACGGGGCAAGGCACGCGGCCTGCTGCTGGGGATTGACCTGGTCAAGGACATCGCCACACTGGAAGCTGCTTACGACGATGCGCTGGGCGTGACGGCGGCTTTCAATAAAAACCTGCTGCTCAACGTCAACACACTGCTGCAGTCGGATTTTGAGGTGCGCCAATGGCGGCATGTGGCGCTGTTCAATGTGGCCCAATCACGCATTGAAATGCATCTGAAAGCAAGCTGCGACCTGACCGTTCGCTGGCCGGGTCATGAGCGCCGGTTCAGCGCCGGTGAGCGCATCCACACCGAAAACTCCTACAAATACACGCTGGAGGGCATGACGGCACTGCTGCACCAGGCCGGGTTCAGGCATGTGGAGCACTGGAGCGACCCGAAGCACTGGTTTGCCGTGTTCTGGGCAGCGGTTTAAGGCTTGGCTCGTTATTGGCCTGTAAGCCATTCATGACAAGGGGAGCAAGCTACCCATAAGATAGCGAGCCACCCCGCTGCCTGAACCCGGTCCTGGCCAGGTGCGCTCAGACGCGCTCAGTCACCCAGGCTTGCACCGATTTGAGCGCATCACCCAGCTTGGACGCGTCCGTGCCGCCTGCCATGGCCATGTCAGCCTTGCCGCCGCCCTTGCCGCCCACTTGCTGGGCCACAAAGTTGACGAGCTCACCGGCCTTGACTTTGCCCACGCTGTCAGGCGTGACGCCCGCAGCGATCTGGACCTTGTCGCCCTCTACCGCGGCCAGCACGATAACGGCCGTTTTGAGTTTGTCCTTGAGCTTGTCCATGGTCTCGCGCAGCGTCCTGGCATCGGCGCCCTCCAGCCGGGCCGCCAGAACCTTCAGGCCCTTGACGTCGATCGCCTGCGCCATCAGCTCATCGCCCTGCGATGACGCCAGCTTGCCCTTGAGGGCGGCGATTTCTTTCTCCAGCGACTTGACCTGGTCCAGCACCTGGCCAACGCGGTTTTGCAGCTCGGACGGGCTGGCCTTCAGCGAGCTAGCGGCGGCCTGAACCGTGGATTCGAGCGACTGCAGGTAAGCCAGCGCGTTCTCGCCGGTGACGGCCTCGACACGGCGCACCCCGGCGGCCACGCCGCCCTCGGCCACAATTTTGAACAGGCCGATGTCACCGGTACGCGTCACGTGGGTGCCGCCGCACAGCTCCTTGCTCGAGCCAATGCTCAGCACACGCACCTTGTCGCCGTATTTCTCGCCAAACAGCATCATGGCGCCGCTTTTCTGCGCGGCTTCCATATCCATCACGGTGGCGTCGGTCGCCACGTTGGACAGGATCTCGGCATTGACGCGCGCTTCGATCTCGCGAATCTGCTCGTCGGTCACGGGTGCGTTGTGCGCAAAGTCGAAGCGCGTGCGCTCGGCATTCACCAGGCTGCCCTTTTGCTGCACATGCTCGCCCAGCACTTCGCGCAAGGCCTTGTGCATCAGGTGGGTGGCGCTGTGGTTGCGCACGGTGGCGGCGCGCACGGCCAGATTGACACGCGCGTTGACATGATCACCCACATTCAGTGTGCCCTGCTCCACCGTGCCATGGTGACCGTACACGTCCGACTTGATCTTGAGCGTGTCGCCCACGGCAAAATGCGCCGAGCCGCTGATCAGCTCGCCCTCATCACCGACCTGACCGCCGCTTTCCGCATAGAACGGGGTGGTGTCCAGCACCACCACGCCGCTTTGCCCTGCTGTCAGGGCCGCGACGGGCACGCCGTCTGCGTACAGCGCCACGATTTTTGCGGTTTCTTCCAGACGCTCGTAACCGGTGAAGGTATTGCCGCTGCCGGTGTACTCGAGCGCGCGGTCCATCTTGAACTTGCCGGCGGCGCGCGCCTGGTTTTTCTGCCTGTCCATTGCCGCGTTGAAGCCGGCCTCGTCCACGTCCACGCCGCGCTCGCGGCAAACGTCGGCCGACAAGTCAAGCGGGAAGCCATAGGTGTCATGCAGCTTGAAGGCGACATCGCCGGGCAATACCTTGGCGCCTCCGGCGAGCGCCGTGTCCAGAATCTGCATGCCGATTTCCAGCGTCTCGAAGAAGCGCTCTTCCTCGGCCTTGAGAACGGCAGTGATGCGCGCCTCATCGGTCTTGAGCTTGGGATAGGCATCGCCCATCAGCCTGGCCAGGTCGGCCACCAGCTTGTGGAAAAACGGCGTCTTATTGCCCAGCTTGTAGCCATGGCGGATCGCGCGGCGCACGATGCGGCGCTGCACATAGCCGCGGCCTTCGTTGGAAGGGTTGACGCCGTCGCTCACCAGAAACGCCGTGGCCCGGATGTGGTCGGCAATCACGCGCAGCGACTTGTTGTTCAGGTCTTTCTCACCCGTTTCGCGGGCGGCGGCCTTGATCAGCGCATCGAAAACATCGATCTCATAGTTGCTGTGCACATGCTGCAGGATGGCGGCAAGGCGCTCCAGCCCCATGCCCGTGTCCACGCAGGGTGCGGGCAGAGGTTTGACCGAGCCGTCGGGCTGCATGTCGAACTGCATGAACACGTTGTTCCAGATCTCGATATAGCGGTCGCCGTCCTGCTCGGGCGAGCCCGGCGGGCCTCCGGCAATCTCGGGGCCGTGGTCGTAAAAGATCTCGCTGCAGGGCCCGCAGGGGCCGGTGTCGGCCATCATCCAGAAATTGTCGCTGGCGTACTTGGCGCCCTTGTTGTCGCCGATGCGCACCACGCGTTCGGGCGGCAGGCCAATCTCCTTGGTCCAGATGTCGTAAGCCTCGTCGTCATCAATGTAGACGGTAGCCCACAGCTTGTCGGCCGGCAGCTTGTAGACGTCGGTCAGCAGTTCCCAGGCCCATTTCAGCGACTCGCGCTTGAAGTAGTCGCCAAAGCTCCAGTTACCCAGCATCTCGAAGAAAGTATGGTGGCGCGCGGTGTAGCCGACGTTTTCCAGGTCGTTGTGCTTGCCGCCGGCGCGCAGGCAGGCCTGCACGCTCGCGGCACGCACGTAGCTGCGCTTGTCGGTGCCCAGGAACACGTCCTTGAACTGCACCATGCCCGAGTTGGTGAACATCAGCGTCGGGTCGTTGCCCGGCACCAGCGAGCTGGACGGCACCACGGTGTGGCCCTTGGACGCGAAGAAGTCAAGAAAGCTTTTGCGGATGTCGGCAACGGTGAAATGAGGCGTGGTCATAGGCGAGGTGTGGACTCAATGGCTGAAAGGTATCCGGCTCCCCCTTGATCGGACTTGATCGGGCTTGCGCGCAGTCAGCGCTGGCGCTGTTGCATCGGACCGTTGATTATAAGTTTGCACCACCTGCAAGCGGCAGGCCTGGCGCGGAGGCCGCTTTTCAGCAGGGTCCAGCACCCGGGCCGCGTTGCTGGCAGCGCCTGCAGCGAGCTCATTCCAGATGTCGTGAGCCTCGTCGTCATCAATGTAGACGGGTAGCCCACCGCTTGCTGGCCGGCGTAGACATCGGCCAGCAGTTCCCTGGCCACCGGCGACCTCGGTCGTACCCATTGCGTCGAACCCTAAATGCCTGATTTGCCTGAACATTCAATTTATGGACTTGGGTCCCACCGGCTTGCCCCGCCCCCGACGGCCCTCTAGCATGGCCTCCGTGGGCGGCATGCGCGCCACTGAGGTGCCTGATGCGCCCCATTGGCACCAAACCGGACTGTGCGCTGCATTCTGACGCTGCAAATCCCTTCCATTACCGTAAAAAAGGCTGGCACGCAATCTGCTTAATACCCTAATAAGATATTTTAAATATCTTATTAATATATTTACCAGTTGCTAATTTCAACCAACTGCCCCATTCGGTTTCAACCCTCTCACTTAGGAGTCACCCTTGAAAAACCCCCTCTGGCAAGGTATTTTTCCCGCCATCACCACCAAATTCCACGCCGACGAAAGCATTGACGCCGAAGGCACGGCCAAGCATATCGACTTCCAGATCCGCAACGGCATTCACGGCCTCGTAACCTGCGGTTCGCTGGGCGAAGCCAGCACGCTGACGCTCGAAGAAAAACTCCAGGTCGCCAACATCGCCATCAAAGCCAGCAAGGGCCGCGTCCCGGTGCTCGCCAACGTGTCGGAAACCAGCACCCGCGAAGCGCTGCGCTACATCCATGGCGCCAACGAACTTGGCGTGGACGGGTTTATGGTCATGCCCTCGGTCATCTACGTGGCCGACGCTCGCGAGGCGATGCTGAATGTGCGCACCATGGCCGAGGCCGCTAAAAAGCCCATCATGGTCTACAACAACCCGGTCGCCTACCGCGTGGACCTCAAGCCCGAACACATGGTCGAGCTGGCCGATTGCGAATGGATTGTCGCCATCAAGGAAAGCTCCGACAACATACGCCGCATCACCGACCTGCGCAACACGGTGGGCAACCGCTATCAGCTCTTCCTGGGCGTGGATGACCTGGCTTACGAAGGCCTGGCGCTGGGCTGCGACGGCCTGCTCGCCGGCGTCGGCTGCACCTTCCCGCGCGAAACCGTGGCGCTGTACGACTTGATGAAAGCCGGCAAGTTCGCCGAGGCACTCAAGCTCTACCAGTGGATGACGCCGATGCTGCACCTGGACGTGTCCACCAAGCTGGTGCAGAACCTCAAATTGATCGACGTACTGGCCGGCGTGAGCACCGAGCACATGCGCCGTCCGCGCCTGCCCCTGATAGGTGCGGAGCGCGAAGCCATTGAAACGATCGTGAACAAAGCGCTGGCGACACGACCGGCTCAATACCAGTCGGTTGCCTGACGGCAGCCCTTTTAACGACCCGAAACTTTAGGAGACAGGTATGACAATCAACCCAAGCATGATTCCGCTTCTTGGCGTGATGGCGATTGCACTTGCAGGCCATGCGAATGCCCAGGAGCAGGTGGTAAAAATAGGCCACACCGGTCCGCTGTCAGGCGCCAACGCGTTTGCAGGGAAAGACAATGAAAATGGCGTGCGCCTGGCGATTGAAGAACTCAATGCCAGGAAAATCATGGTTGCGGGCAAAGCGCTCAAATTTGAACTGCACTCCGAAGATGACCAGTGCGACGCCAAGTCAGGCGTTAGCGCCGCCCAGAAACTGGTGGACAGCGGCGTCAAATTTGTCATGGGCCCCTATTGTTCAGGCGTTGCCATTCCTGCGTCGCGAGTCTATAGCGAGGGTGGCGCCATGATGTCCACGGTCGGCACCAATCCCAAAGTCACCCAGGGCGGCTACAAAAACCTGTTCCGCATCGTTGCCGCTGACAACCAAATTGGCTCCAGCATGGCGGTCTATGCGGCCAAAGTGCTCAAGGCCAAAAAAGTTGGCGTGATTGATGACCGCACCGCGTTTGGCCAGGGTGTGGCGGATGAATTCGTCAAGGAAGCCAAGAATCTGGGCCTCACCGTCGTGGGGCAAGAGTTCACCACGGACAAATCGGTTGACTTCTCATCGATATTGACCAACCTGAAATCCAAACAGCCCGAAGTTATTTTCTTTGGTGGCTATGCACCGCAAGCTGCACCGCTAACGCGGCAAATGAAGCAACTGGCGATGCCCGCAAAGTTATTGGGCGGCGATACGCTGTGCAGCCCGGAAATGGGAAAACTTGCAGCGGACGCTGTCAACGATACCGTTTTCTGCGCGCAAGGCGGTTCGATTCTTGAAAAAGCCACGGATGGCCCCGCATTCAAAGCGAAATACAAAAAACGTTTCAATCTTGATGCGGATGCCTATGCGGCTTCGTTTTACGACCAGACCTTGTTCATTGGCGAGGCCATGCAAAAAGCCAACTCGACAGACCCGAACAAAGTCGGCGCAGAAATCTATAAATCAAGTTACAAGGGAGTCGCCGGCACGTATGCCTACGACGAAAAAGGCAATATGAAACAGGCTCCTGTAACGGTTTTCACCTTCAAGAATGCTTTGCCGGTTCCACTGGCAAGTTATTGATGCGGCCTGTTTTCTTGAGCCGCTGAATTGAAGCAATAGGGCAATCTCACCTGCCCTGTTGTTTTCAATGTTTTCTTATGCATCTCACGGCACGAATCTTCAACGGCATGACTGAAACACCCATGAAACGCATCCAGATCATCGACTCCCACACGGGCGGCGAACCCACGCGCCTGGTCATTGATGGCTTCCCCGATTTGGGAAGCGGCAGCATGGCCGAGCGCCGCACCGTGCTGGCGCAGCAGCATGATGCCTGGCGCGCCGCCACGGTGCTGGAGCCGCGCGGCAGCGATGTCATCGTGGGTGCCTTGCTGTGTACGCCGGTCGCCGCCGATGCCAGTGCCGGCGTGATTTTTTTCAACAACACCGGCTATCTGGGCATGTGCGGCCACGGCACCATCGGGCTGGTGGCCACGCTGGCCCACATGGGCCGCATTCAGCCGGGCGTACACCGCATCGAGACGCCAGTGGGCACGGTCGAAGCCACGCTGCATGCGGACCGCTCGGTCAGCGTGCGCAACGTGCCCGCCTGGCGCCATCTGCACCAGGTCGCCGTGACCGTGCCGGGCCACGGAACAGTGCGCGGCGACGTGGCCTGGGGCGGCAACTGGTTCTTCCTGGTCAGCGAACATGGCCAGCGCGTGGCCAGCGACAACCTCGACGCCCTCACCGCCTACAGCTGGGCGCTGCGCGAAGCATTGGCGGCGCAGGGCATCACCGGTGCGGAGGGTGCCGAGATCGACCACATCGAACTGTTTGCAGAAGGGTCGCCCTCCGCCGGCAACCCATCGCCGAAGGCCAGCGTGGGTAGCAGCCAATTTTCCGACGGGCCGCCCCTAGGAAAATTAGCCCCCTCGGGGGGCAGCGCAGTACGCGAAGCGACAAGCGTGGGGGCCCAAATTCCGGATAGCCGCAATTTCGTGTTGTGCCCCGGCAAGGCCTACGACCGCTCACCCTGCGGCACCGGCACCAGCGCCAAGATCGCCTGCCTGGCGGCCGACGGCAAGCTCGCGCCGGGTGAAATCTGGCGCCAGGCCAGCGTGATCGGCAGCCAATTCGAAGCCAGCTTTGAGCGCGATGGCGACCACATCATCCCTACGCTGCGCGGGCGCGCCCATATGAGCGCAGAAGCCACGCTGCTGATCGAGGCCGACGACCCCTTTGGCTGGGGCATCCGGCTTCAAACTTGACCATGGATGCGGACGTCATCGTCATTGGTGCCGGCATCGTCGGCGCGGCCTGCGCGCACGAGCTGGCGCGTGCCGGACTGGACGTGCTGGTGCTCGACGACCACCGGGGCGGCGCCACGGCGGCGGGCATGGGCCATCTGGTGATCATGGACGACAACCCCGCCGAACTCGCACTCAGCCGCCATTCGCTTGGCGTGTGGCGGCAGTGGGCCGACGCGATGGCCGCGGACTGTGCCTGGCACCCCTGCGGCACGCTGTGGCTGGCCGCGAACGACGAGGAAATGGCGGCGGCTCACGACAAGCAGGAGCGGCTGCGCGCACACGGCGTGGCCTGTGATCTCATTGATGCGCAAACACTGCAGGCCCTGGAGCCGGCTCTGCGCCCCGGCCTGTGTGGTGCCCTGCAGGTGCCAGGCGACAGCGTGGTCTATGCGCCCAACGCAGCGCGTTGGCTGCTGGCGCAATACCCGAAGCAGATCCGCATGCAACACGCCGAAGTGCTGGAAATTGAGGGCCCGCGCGTGCGGCTGGCCGGCAACAGCTGGCTTGACGCCAACGCCGTGCTGCTGGCCAACGGCATCCATGCCACACAACTGTGCCCCGAACTGCCGATCCGACCGAAGAAGGGCCATCTGCTGATTACCGACCGCTACCCGGGCCAGGTCCGTCACCAGCTGGTGGAACTGGGCTATGTCACCAGCGCACACCACAGCACTGGCCCCTCGGTGGCATTCAACCTGCAGCCGCGCCCGACCGGGCAACTGCTGATCGGCTCATCGCGCCAGTTCGATGACAGCACCCCCGAAGTGGATGCCGACATGCTGGCGCAGATGCTGGAGCGCGCGGTGAGCTATATGCCCGCCCTGGCCGATCTCAACGCCATCCGCTGCTGGACCGGCCTGCGCGCCGCCACCCCCGACAGCCTGCCGCTGCTGGGGCCGCATCCGCAGCGCCCCGGGCTCTGGCTGGCCGTGGGCCACGAAGGCCTGGGCGTGACGACGGCCCCGGCCAGCGCCCGCCTGCTGGCCGCACAGATCACCGGGAGCCGGGCCGAACTCGACCTAACGCCCTACCTGCCGCAGCGCTTTGGAATGGCCGCATGAGCAGCATGAGCCGCAGGGCCGCTCCCAAGGCTCATAGCACCGCAGCGCATCGCGCGAAGGTTACCCAATGAACAGCCTCAACAGCTCGATTGAATTCAGCCTTAACGGCCAGCCACAACGTGTGCCCGCGGGTGTCACCGTGGCCGCAGCGCTGTACATCGCGGGCGACGGCATCACGCGCATTTCCGTCAGCGGCGAGCGGCGCGCAGCGTTCTGCGGCATGGGCATCTGCCAGGAGTGCCGGGTGCTGATTAACGGCCAGCGCCGCCTGGCCTGCCAGACGTTGTGCGTTGAGGGCATGGCGGTACAGACCGCAGCCGCAGCTGAAGCCTTGACGGGAGCCTGAACCATGGCCACCACATCCCCGGAGCATTGCGATCTGTTGATCGTAGGCGCCGGCCCGGCGGGCATGGCTGCGGCGCTGGCTGCGGCCCCCACGGGCGCGGCCATCACGTTGATCGACGACAACCCAGCCCCCGGCGGCCAGATCTGGCGCGACGGCCCAGGCGCCCATCTGCCCCGGGCCGCCTTGCAGCGGCGTGAAGCCCTGGCCCGTCACCCCAATGTGCGGCTGCTGTCCGGCACCCGCATCGTGGCGGTGCCGCAGCCCAAGCAGTTGCTGCTGGAAGACGCCGATCGAGGCTGGCAGTTGGGTTACCACAAGCTGATTGTGTGCACTGGCGCGCGCGAACTGCTGCTGCCGTTTCCGGGCTGGACCTTGCCCGGCGTCACCGGTGCTGGCGGACTGCAGGCCCTGATCAAGGGTGGCCTACCGGTGCGTGGCGAGCGCATCGTGGTGGCGGGCAGCGGCCCGCTGTTGCTGGCAGTTGCGGCCGCGGCCCAGGCCGCCGGTGCGCAGGTGCTGCGGGTGGCCGAACAGGCGTCCATCAGCGCGGTGGCCGCTTTTGCCGCTTCGCTGGTGCGCTGGCCCGGCAAGGCCCTGCAGGCCTTGACGCTCCTGCATCCGGGCTACCGCCTGTCCAGCCACGTCGTGGCGGCTTCGGGCCAGGGCCGCGTGGAATCGGTGCGCCTTCAGCAAGGCTCTCGCACACTGGACATCACCTGCGACCGCCTGGCCTGCGGCTTCGGCCTGATTCCCAACACCCAGCTCGGCCAGGCCCTGGGCTGCAGCCTGAATGCGCAACATGCCATTGCGGTCGACCCCTGGCAGACCACCAGCCTGCCCGACCATTACGCCGCCGGTGAATGCACCGGCTTCGGCGGCAGCGAGCGCGCACTGGTGCAAGGAGCCATTGCCGGCCACGCGGCCATGGGGCAGCTGGATCTGGCCCGGCGGCTGTGGCCCCAGCGGCAGCGCTGGGAGGCCTTTGCTGCGGCTTTGCACAACCGCTTCGCGCTCCATCCAGGCTTGAAACAACTGGCCATGCCCGACACGCTGGTGTGCCGCTGTGAAGACGTGAGCCATGAGCAATTGTGCGGCTTCGATAGCTGGACCGCCGCGAAACTGCACAGCCGCTGCGGCATGGGCGCCTGCCAGGGCCGCGTCTGTGGCGGCGCCACGCAATTCCTGTTTGGCTGGCCACAGCCCGCACCACGCATGCCGATCTCGCCTGCGCGCATTGCCACGCTGACGCGTCACGCCTCCACGCAACCTCACTAACGCGCCAGAACTTCAACCATCCACATGAACAAAGACATCATTCTTGAAACCAGGGGACTGACCAAGGAGTTCCGCGGCTTCGTCGCCGTGCGCAACGTCAACCTGCGCGTCAGACGCGGAACCATTCATGCGCTGATCGGGCCGAACGGCGCCGGCAAGACGACCGTCTTTAACCTGCTGACCAAGTTCCACATCCCGACCGAAGGACACATCCTGTTCAACGACACGAACATCACGCAGGAAAAGCCGGCACAGACCGCGCGCCGCGGCATCGTGCGATCGTTCCAGATATCGGCTGTTTTTCCGCAGTTCACTGCGCTGGAAAACGTGAAAATCGCCTTGCAGCGCAAGCTGGGGGTTGACTACCGGTTCTGGCAGTCCAGCGCCTCGCTGCATAGACTCGATGCGCCCGCGATGGCCTTGCTGGAGCAGGTGGGGCTCGCATCCTTCGCCTCATTTCTGGCCGGCGACCTGCCCTATGGGCGCAAGCGCACGCTGGAGATCGCCACCACGCTGGCGCTCGACCCCGAGCTGCTGCTGCTTGACGAACCCACGCAAGGCATGGGGCATGAGGACGTGGACCGGGTGAAGGACCTGATCAGACAAGTGTCGGCACACCGCACCATCCTCATGGTCGAACACAACATGAAAGTCGTGGCCGACATCAGCGACACGATCACCGTGCTGCAACGCGGCGAAATCCTGGCCGAAGGACCGTATGCCGCTGTGTCGGTCGATCCTGCGGTGCGGGAAGCCTATATGGGGACCGAAGAAGATGTCTGATTCAAGTCAAACCATGCTGTCCATCCGCGACCTGCATGCGTGGTACGGGGAGTCGCATGTGCTGCAAGGCATCAACCTGGAAGTCCGCGCCGGTGAATGCGTGACACTGCTGGGCCGCAACGGCGCCGGACGCACCTCGACACTGCGCGCGATCCTGGGCCTGATTGACAAGCGCGCGGGCTCTATCCATGTGGCAGGCAAGGAAGTCATCGCCCTGCCGCCGCACCGCATCGCACGCCTCGGGATCGGCTACTGCCCGGAAGAGCGCGGCATCTACGCATCACTGACTGCCGAGGAGAACCTGACGCTGCTGCCCAAGGTCGGCGACAACGGCATGACGCTCGAACAGATCTACGCCATGTTTCCCAACCTCAAGGAACGCGCCCACAGCCCCGGGACACGCCTGTCGGGCGGCGAGCAGCAGATGCTCGCCATGGCCCGCATTCTGCGCACCGGCGCCAAGCTCTTGCTGCTGGACGAAATCACCGAAGGGCTCGCACCCGTGATCGTGCAAAAGCTCGGCCAGGTCATCCGCGACCTCAAGGCGCAAGGTTTCACGGTGGTGCTGGTCGAGCAGAACTTTCGCTTCGCCAAACACCTGGCCGACCGCCACTACGTGATCGAACACGGCCGGGTTGTCGAGATGATCGAGCGCAGCGAAGTCGATGCCAAGCAGGACCGTCTCAATGAGTTGCTGGGCATTTGACCTGGCCCATTTCTCCCATTTCCTTCCCAGTTCCCTCCCCCACCCCTCTCCTTTCAATCCTCAATGGAGTTCCTCATGAATCTCAACAAACTCACCACCTGCCTCGTCGCCTGCATGGGCTTCGCGGCACACGCCCAGGTCAGCGACGACGTGGTCAAGATCGGCGTGCTCAACGATCTGTCGGGCGTCTACTCCGACCTCTCGGGCCAGGGCTCGGTCGTTGCCGCTCGTCTGGCCATCGAGGAAATGGGCGGCAAGGTGCTCGGCAAGCCCGTCGAACTCGTCTTCGCCGACCACCAGAACAAGCCGGACGTGGCAGCCAACCTTGCGCGCGGCTGGTTCGACCAGGGCAAGGTGGACATGGTGACCGATTTCCCGACCTCTTCGACCGCGCTGGCGGTCATGGAAATTGCCAAGCAGAAAAATCGTGTGAGCATGCCCTCCTCGGGGCTCGCCACGGCGATTCTGGGTGAGAAATGCTCGCCACTCAACGCACAGTGGACCACCAACACCTATGCGCTTGCGGCAGGCACGGCGCGCGCGCTGGTCAAGGAAGGCAAGAAGTCGTGGTACTTCATCACCGCCGACTACACCTTCGGGCACTCGCTGGAGAAGGACGCCACCGAGGTCATCAAAGCCAGTGGTGGCAGCGTCGTCGGCAGCTCGCGCCATCCCTTCCCGGGCAATGATTTCTCCTCCTTCCTGCTCAAGGCGCAGGCATCCAAGGCAGATGTGATTGCATTGGCCAATGCCGGCAACGACACGATCAACGCCATCAAACAGGCCAACGAATACGGCATCACGCGCAAGCAGGTCGTGGCGCCGCTGCTGACCTACATTTCAGATGTGCACAGCATCGGCCTGGACAAGGCCCAGGGCATGTACCTGAGCGAAGCCTTTTACTGGGACCTGGACGACAAATCGCGCGCCTGGTCGCGCAAGTTCTTCGACAAACACAAGCGCATGCCGACGGCCGCCCAGGCTGGCGTCTACTCGGCCACACTCAACTACCTGAAGGCCGTACAGGCCGCCGGCACCGACGAAGCCAAGGCGGTGATGACGCAACTGCGCAAAATGACGATCAACGACGCCGTGATTCGCAACGGCAAACTGCGTGAAGACGGCGCGCTGGTGCACGACATGCTGCTGCTGCAGGTGAAGAGTCCGGCCGAATCCAAGGCACCCTGGGACTACTACAAGGTCAAGGCGGTGCTCAAAGGCGCTGATGTATTTCCGCCCGTCAATCCGGCCTGCGCTATCAGCCACTAACCAAGCACTACCAGGCACTGCGTGCAGCCGCCCCTCCAACAAGAGTGCGGCTGCCGCGCCTCCAGCTCTAACGCACACACCATGTTTGATATTTCCTCACAAGCCCTTCTGGCCCAATTGCTGGTCGGGCTCATCAACGGCTGCTTTTACGCACTGCTCAGCATGGGGCTGGCCATCATCTTCGGCCTGCTCAACATCATCAACTTCGCGCATGGCGCGCAGTTCATGGTGGCTGCGTTCCTGGCGTGGATGGGGTTCTCGCAACTGCCCCTGTTGCTCGGTCCGGAATTCAGGATCAACTTCTGGGCGGCGCTGATCCTGGCGCCGCTGATCGTCGGGGCGCTGGGCGTGCTGCTGGAAAAGACGCTGCTCAAACGCCTGTATCACCTTGACCATCTTTACGGGCTGCTGCTGACCTTTGGCGTGGCGCTGGTGCTCGAAGGTGCGCTGCGCCATTTCTACGGCATCTCGGGCGCCAGCTATGACCCGCCGGACCTGCTCAAGGGGGGCGTGGATCTCGGTTTCATGTATCTGCCGGTCTACCGCGGCTTCGTGGTCGTGGCTTCACTCGTGATCTGCGCGGTGACCTGGTACCTGTTCGAGAAAACCAAGCTCGGCGCGCTGCTGCGCGCCGGCACCGAAAACCCCAAGCTACTGCAGGCGTTTGGCGTGAACATTCCCCTGATGATCACGCTGACCTACGGATTCGGCGTGGCGCTGGCGGGCATTGCAGGGGTGATGGCTGCGCCCATCATGCAGGTGAATCCGCTGATGGGCGCCAACCTCCTCAACATCGTGTTCGCGGTGGTGGTCATCGGCGGGCTGGGCTCGATCTTCGGTGCGATCTTCACCGGGCTCGGCCTGGGCCTGCTGGAAGGACTGACCAAGGTGTTCTACCCGGAAGCCGCCACCGTGGTGGTGTTCGTCATCATGGCGCTGGTGTTGCTCAGCCGGCCCGCCGGCCTTTTCGGCAAGGAGAACTGAATGAACCCATCGACTCCATCCACACTCTTCGCCTCACGCCTCCGGACGATTCCCACCTCCATCCGCTTCCTGCTCGTGTTGCTGGTACCGGCCTTGCTGGTGCCGGCCTTCCCGGAGATCGCCTACCCGGTCTTCATCATGAAAGTGCTGTGCTATGCGCTGTTCGCACTGGCCTTCAACCTGCTGATCGGTTTCACCGGCCTGGTGTCGTTCGGTCATGCCGCCTTTTTCGGCTGGGCGGGCTACACCACCGGCATCCTCATGATCCGATTTGCGGACAAAGGCTTTCCGGTCGAACTCGCAATCCTTGCAGGTGTGGTGGTCGCCACCGGCATCGGCTGGGTGATTGGCAAGCTGGCCATCCGGCGCACCGGCATCTATTTCTCGATGATCACGCTCGCGCTCTCGCAAGTGGCCTACTTTCTCGCCGTGCAAATTCCCTGGACCGGCGGCGAAGACGGCATGCAGGGCATCCCGCGCGGCAAGCTGCTCGGGCTCGTCGATCTGTCCGCCGACAACCACATGTACTACTTCACGCTCGGCGTATTCGTGCTGGCATTCCTGCTGATTCACCGCATCGTGCATTCCCCGTTCGGCCAGGTGCTGAAGGCCTTGCGCGACAACGCGCCGCGCGCCATCTCGCTAGGCTACGACACCGACCGCTGCAAGCTCTACGCCTTCATGCTGTCGGCCGCGCTCGCCGGTCTGGCGGGTTCGCTCAAGGCCCTGGTACTCCAGCTCTCGGCGCTCAACGATGTCATGCTCTCGACTTCGACCGAAGTACTGCTGATGACGCTGCTCGGCGGCCTTGCCACGGGTTGGGGGCCGGTGGTCGGCGCCACGCTGGTCGTCAGCCTGCAAAACCACCTGGCCCAGCTCGGTGGTGTCGTTACAATTATCATAGGCCTGACCTTCATCGTATGCGTCTCGTTCTTCCGAAGAGGCTTGGTCGGTGAGTGGCAAGCTCTGCTGCAGCGCCGCCAATTCAAACGCAAACGCCACCATGTCATAGCCCTCGATGCCTAGACTCCTTTCTCCGCCAAAGCGTCGCGCCGCTGATCTCGCCTACGATGCGATCGAGGCGCTGATCTCCACGCTCCGGCTCGAGCCGGGCAGCCCGGTGGTCGAAGCGGAACTGGTAGAGCTGACCCAACTCGGCCGCACGCCAGTGCGCGAGGCGCTGCTGCGCATGGTGTCGATCGGACTCATCGACCAGCAGCCGCGACGTGGACTGCTGGTCTCTCACATCGATCTGGCGGACCATCTGGATGTGATCCAGACGCGACGCGCGCTCGAACGCCTCATCGCCGCGTGTTCTGCGCGCCGCGCAACGGCCCCGCAGCGCCTGGCGATCGTGCGCTGCGCCGAAAAAATGGTGAAGGCGGCGGCACGCGGCCACCTCGAAGACTACATGCGGGCCGACCATGAACTCGACGAGGTCAATCACCATGCCAGCCAGAATCATTCGGCGGTCAAATGCGTGGTGCCGCTAGTCGTGCAATGCCGGCGATTCTGGTATGCCTACCAGCACGAAGGGGAAATTACCGAAGGCGCCCGCTATCACATGGAACTGGCCCAGGGTATCGCCACGGGCGACGAGACAGCGGCCATGCGCGGCGCCGACCAACTGATGGACTACCTTGAACGGTTTGCCCGGCGCGTGATTGACAACTGAAAACCACAGTTGCGGCAGTTCCGGGGTGACGCCTTATTCGAAAACCGGTGAAACTACTGGCATGGTGGACGACCACCTGGCTGGCCGCGCTTTGGCTCGGCCCCAGCAGTTACTGGGCAGCTTGCCGGCCCAGATCAATTCGTCGGGACAAAAACCGCCATAAACGCTCGTCGTCGCTGAAAGCCACGTTAAAGCGAAGCCAGCCCGTGGGATGGGGTTCAAGCAAAAACAGTTGCCCCGGCCCGAGCATGATGCCCTCGGTCGTCGCGTCCTGGGAAAGCACGGCGCTATCGGGGAGATCAGGGTGCCGGGCCCACAGGTACATGCCGGCCCCCGGCTCATGAAAGAGCTCAAACCCAAGACCGGTCAGGCTTTTCTCTGTCTTTCGGTGTGCCTGGGCCAGGCGCTCGCGAAGCGACTTGAGGTGCTTGCGCCAGCGGCCATCGGTGACCACCCCAAAAGTGAGCCGCTCGGCGATGTCCGAGGATGTGAGCCCCGAAATCATCTTGAGCTGGGCCAGGTCCTCGATCAGGTCGCCTCGCGCAAGCAGGTAGCCCACACGCAAATTGGGCGAAATGGTTTTGGAATAGCTGCCGATGTAGACCACGCGCCGCAGCTGGTCCAGGCTGGCCAGCGTGGACCGCGACACCGGGTCCATGTCGGCGTAAATATCGTTCTCCACCAGCGTGAACCCGTGCGTCTCGGCCAGCTGCAGCAAGCGGTGCAGATGGGCCGCCGAGGCAATCGAGCAGGTCGGGCTTTGCAGACGGGGCTGTGTAAAGAAAGCCTTGGGCTTGTGCACGGCCAGCAGCGCCTCCAGTGCAGCCAGGTCGTACCCGGTGGGGGTACGCGGCACACCGACAAGGTTGGCGCCCAGAAAACGCAGCATGAACATCAGGTTGGGATAACCGGGGCTGTCCACCAGCACGGTGTCACCCGGCTTGATCAATTGCCGGGCCACCAGGTCCAGTGCCTGGCTGGACCCTTGCGTCAGCAGCACCTGGTCCACCTCGACCGATATCTGGTTTTCGGCCAGCGCCTCCGCAATGACCATGCGCAGAGCCATATGCCCACAGGGCAGGCCGTAACCCTCGAGGGAGGAGCCGTCTGCCGACAGGTGCCGCATGCTACGGCGAAGCGCGTCCCCGAACAGGAAATCATGCGGCAACCAGCCGCAACCAGGCTTCATCGGCAGGTTGCGGTTCTCGAAAATCTGCTTGAGGTACCAGCGCGCGTCAAATTTCGGCTGCGGGGGCTGCGCATATGGCGCACCGGATGCACCATCATCGCCCCTGCGTTTGACGAAAAACCCGGCATTGGCCCGGGAAACCAACCAGCCCTGGGCCACAAGGCGGTCGTAAGCCTCCACCACCGTGAAGACACTGACGCCATGCATCGCGGCAAAACCGCGGATGGAAGGCAGCTTGACGCCCGGTTTCAGCGCCTGCCCGGCAATCATGCCCCGCAGGCCGTCAACGATCTGGCTCACCAGTGGGGTCTGTAGTTCCGGGCGAAGTGTGAGCATCAAAAAATCAAAAAAGGCAGATTGTGCATCGCGAACCTCATGCACCGGGTTGGGGAATCCATGTACAGGATTCTAGACCCGCACAGTGTGTTGAAAACAGCGCGGCGGTGTACATGGACGGGCCTGCCCTCGACTTCTAAAGTCCACCCATCTCCTTCCTACAACCTGAAATCACCTGAACATGCAGCCAACCCAGACCCCCAGCAATGCCGCCCTGATGGCGCGCCGCCTAGCCGCCGTGACCCGTGGCGTAGGCCAGGCACACGAGATTTTTGTCAGCCGGGCGAAAAATGCCGAACTGTGGGACGTCGAAGGCCGCCGCTACATCGACTTCGCCGGCGGCATCGCCGTACTCAACACCGGCCACCGGCATGCCGAAGTCATTGCCGCGGTCAAGGCCCAGCTCGACCTCTACACGCACACCTGCTTTCAGGTGGTCGCCTATGAGCCCTACGTTGAACTGGCGGAAAAGCTCAATGCCCTGGCGCCCGGCAATTTCGCCAAAAAGACCCTGCTGCTGACCACCGGCGCCGAGGCGGTCGAGAACGCGGTCAAGGTGGCGCGGGCCTACACCAAGCGCCCCGGAATCATCGCCTTCACGGGTGGCTACCACGGCCGGACCAACATGACGCTGGGCATGACCGGCAAGGTCGCGCCCTATAAGCTGGGGTTCGGCCCCTTCCCCGGCGAAGTGTTTCATGCGGAATACCCCAACGCGCTGCACGGCGTGAGCATCGACCAAGCGCTGCATTCGGTCGAGCAGATCCTCAAAAACGACGTCGAACCCGAGCGCGTGGCGGCCTTCATCATTGAACCGGTGCAGGGCGAAGGAGGCTTTTACATTGCCCCGCCCGAATTCATCAGCCGCCTGAAGGCGCTGGCCGACCGGCACGGCATCCTGCTGATCGCCGACGAGGTCCAGACCGGCGCAGGCCGCACAGGCACCTGGTTTGCCAGCGAACAGTGGCCCGTGGCGCCCGACCTGATTGCCATCGCCAAATCCATGGCGGGTGGTTTCCCCCTATCAGGCCTGGTCGGCCGCGCCGAGGTCATGGATGCACCCGGCCCCGGCGGGCTGGGCGGCACCTACGCAGGCAGCCCCATTGGCTGCGCGGCAGCCTTGGCCGTGCTCAAGGTTTTCAAGGATGAAAAACTCCTGGAGCGCAGCAAGACCCTTGGTGCCCATCTGGTCAGAGGTCTGCTCGCCATCGCGGAGAAAGAAGCGGCCATTGGCGACGTGCGCGGCCTGGGCGCCATGGTGGCCATAGAGCTCTTCGAAAACGGGGACCCCACCCGTCCCGACGCGGCACTGACCAAACGCGTGGTGACCGAGGCAGCGCGGCGCGGGCTGATCCTGTTGTCGTGCGGCATCTACGGCAATGTGATCCGGATTCTGGTTCCCCTCACCGCAACCGACGCCTTGCTGGACGAGGGCCTGGACATTCTGGCGGACAGCTTTTCCGCATTGCGCTCATGTGCATGACCGGCGTGCATGGCCAGCCCGGGAACGACGATGACTAAAAACGATTTCCTCGTACGCTTTTCAAGCGTGCAAAAAACCTATGACGGCGAGCAGCTTGTTGTGCAGCAGCTCGATCTCGACATTCATCGCGGGGAATTCCTGAGCCTGCTTGGGCCATCCGGCTCCGGAAAAACCACTACGCTGATGATGCTGGCCGGTTTTGAATCCCCGACGGCGGGCGAGATTTTCCTGAACGGCTCGCAGATCACGGGCACGCCACCCCACAAACGCAATTTCGGCATGGTGTTCCAGAACTATGCGCTGTTCCCGCATCTCACGGTGGGGCAGAACGTGGCCTACCCGCTCACGGTGCGCAAGGTATCCCGGGCCGATCAGGATCGTCGTGTGCAGCGCGCCCTGGACATGGTTCGCCTCGCCGGGATGTCAGACCGGCTGCCCGGACAGCTTTCCGGCGGCCAGCAGCAGCGGGTCGCACTGGCACGGGCACTGGTATTTGAACCCCAGCTGGTGCTGATGGATGAGCCGCTGGGTGCGCTGGACAAGCAGTTGCGCGAGCACATGCAGATTGAGCTGAAGGAACTGCACCGGCAGCTGGGCGTGACTTTTGTCTATGTCACCCACGACCAGGGCGAGGCCCTGACGATGAGCGACCGGGTGGCCGTCTTCAACGACGGCGCGATCCAGCAACTGGCCCCCGTGGAAGAACTGTATGAAGCACCCTCAAACCGTTTCGTCGCCGGTTTCGTGGGCGACAGCACCCTGCTCAAAGGAAAACTTTTTGGCGGGCAGCCCGGCCGCGAGAGCCGGGCCGGCATTGAATTGCCGGATGGCCGCGTGCTCCACGGCATCAACGTCAATCACCCGAACGCCGGTGCGCAGGTAGAAGCTTACATCCGGCCGGAGCGCATTGTGCTGCACCGCCAGACGCCCGCCTCATCTGCCGATGTGCTGCCTGCACGCGTGGCACGCGTGATTTACTTTGGCGATCACCTGCGCCTGCTGTGCGAAGTCGGCCCCGGCCAGGCAGAAGCCACGGTCAAGCTGCCCCTGACCCTCCTGAACGGTTTGGCGCCACCGCAGTCCGGCGATGCCGTTCATCTCGAATTTCCGGCTGCGTTTACGCGGATCTATGCGGTGTAACCGCTTTCTCCCTTCACGGGTTTTCGACCTTCACGTTCTCGCTCACCTTCACTTTCACTTTTCATCAACCACCGAGGAAATAGCACCATGAAGAAACACATCATTGTCGTCAGCGCGGCTTTGTGCCTGGCGCTGCCCGCATTGGCGCAGCAGCAAATTACCGTCGTCAACTTTGGCGGCGCCAACGCCAATGCGCAGAAAAAAGCCTACTACGAGCCCTATGAAAAAGCAGGCACCAAAGTTGTTGCCGTCGAATACAACGGTGAACAGGCCAAGATCAAGGCCATGGTCGAGACAAAGAAAGTCACCTGGGACGTTGTCGAGGTCGAAGCTCCTGATGCTCAGAGGGGCTGTGACGAAGGTTTGTTTGAAAAGATGGATTTCAGCAAAATCGGCCCCAAGGCTGACTTTTTGCCCGCCGCCGTGACGGAATGTGGCGTGGGCGTGTTTGTCTGGTCCACCGTGATGGCCTGGAATGCTGAAAAAACCAAAACCGCCCCCACCAGTTGGGCCGATTTCTGGGATGTCAAAAAGATTCCGGGCAAGCGCGGTATGCGCAAGGGAGCCCGCTACAACCTGGAGTTCGCCCTGATGGCCGATGGTGTCAAACCCGCTGACGTCTACAAGGTCCTGGCTACCAAGGACGGCGCCGACCGCGCATTTCGCAAGCTGACCGAGCTCAAGCCCAACATCCAGTGGTGGGAAGCCGGCGCCCAACCCGCGCAATTTCTGGTGGCTGGCGACGTGGCACTCAGCACCGTGTACAACGGCCGCATTGACGCCGCCAACCGGGAAGGCCGCAACCTGAAGATTTACTGGCCAGGCGGCATTTATGACCTGGATTACTGGGTCATCCCCAAAGGCACGCCAAACAAGGACGCTGCCATGAAGTTCATCGCTTTTGCCAGCCAGCCCGCCACGCAGGCCGTGTATGCCCAGAACATTGCCTATGGCCCGGTCAACACCAAGGCCCTGAGCAAGCTCGACAAAAAGGTGCTGGACGACTTGCCTACATCACCGGCCAATGCGAAAGAGGCCATCCAGATGAATGTCGGCTTCTGGGCCGATCAGGGTGAGGCGCTTGAAAAACGCTTTGCCGCCTGGGCCACGCAATAAGCCGCAGGAGCAACACCCCATGAGCAGTATCACCAGCACCGTCCTTCAGGTTGGCGACCCCTGGGCGTTGCGCCGGGCACTGTCGCGCGCCGATGCCCGCCGAAAATGGCGCGCCTTTGCGCTTACGATGCCCTTGCTGGTGTTTCTGCTGCTGACCTTGCTGATTCCGATTGCCGCCCTGCTGCAGCGCGCCGTTGAAAACCCCGAGGTCGTGGCAGCCCTGCCGCGGACGGTGCAAAGCCTCCAGGGCTGGAACCCTCAGACTCCACCGGCACCGGCAAGTTACGCGGCGCTGGTGGAAGACCTCGGCCACCTTTCAGACAGCGCGGATGCCGGTGCGCTGGCGCGGCGGCTCAACTCCGAAGTGGCGGGAGCGCGCTCCCTGGTGATGGGGGCGTACCGTGCGCTGCCCGTCACGGGTTCTCCGGAGGAGATTCAGGCAAAACTTCTCCAGCTCGATCAGCGCTGGGGAGAACAACCCTTCTGGCAGGCCATCGCCAAAAACAGCTCGCGCTGGACGCCCGATTATTTGCTCGCTTCGGTCGACCTGCGACGCGGCAGCCAGGGTGCGGTGGAACGCATGCCCGAAGACCAGCGCGCGTTTGGCACCATCTTGCTACGCACTTTTTACATCAGCTTTGTCGTCACGCTGTTTTGCCTGGTGCTGGCTTACCCGCTGGCCTGGTGGCTGGCGTCATTGCCGGCACGCAAAGCGAACCTGCTGATGATCCTCGTGCTGGTGCCCTTCTGGACATCAATCCTGGTTCGTGTCGCGGCCTGGATCGTTCTCCTGCAATCCGAAGGTCTGGTGAACCGCGGGCTGATGGGCATAGGCCTCATCGACAGCCCACTGCCCCTGCTGTTCAATCGCGCCGGCGTGGTGATTGCCATGGTGCACATCCTGCTCCCCTTCATGATTTTGCCGCTTTACAGCGTGATGAAGAACGTGCCCGCGACCTACATTCGCGCCGCGGTGTCATTGGGAAGCGCGCCCCTGTCAGCGTTCTTTCGTGTGTACGTGCCGCAAACCTATCCCGGCATCAGCGCCGGCGCCTTGCTGGTCTTCATTTTGTCGATTGGCTACTACGTCACCCCCGCGCTGCTGGGCGGCGCCGACGACCAGATGCTGAGCTACTACATCGCCCGCTACACCAACGTGGAAGTCAACTGGGGCATGGCCTGCGCCCTGGGGGCACTGCTGTTGACGGCCACCATGATTCTTTACGGCGTTTACCGGCGCATCGGCAAATCCGAACTCAACCTCGGTTGATATCCTCTTACAGGCGTCAATACATCATGTTCAAAATCAAAGGGCCCGTGTTCCCGCGCTATGCCACCTTGCCGGACAAGGCCGGCTGGTGGCTGCTGCGCGCCGCCTGCGTTGCCACACTCGCCTTCCTGCTGGCACCCGTGCTGGTCATGGTGCCGCTGTCATTTTCCGACAGCTCTTTTTTGACTTACCCCATACCGGGCTGGTCATTGAAGTGGTATCGCAACCTGTTGGAGTCACCGGAGTGGGTAAGGGCCGCCAAAAACAGTTTCATCGTGGCACCCGCGGCAACCGTGATTGCCACTGCGCTGGGCACGCTGGCCGCCGTGGGTCTGTCCAGAACCAACTTCCGCTTTAAAAGCCTGCTCATGGGCATTCTCATCGCGCCCATGGTGGTTCCGATTGTGGTGGTGGGCGTCGCGACCTACCTGTACTTTGCACCGCTCGGACTCACAGACAGCTACATCGGACTGATCGCCGTACACGCCGCGCTGGGAGCCCCTTTTGTCTTGACCACGGTGCTGGCGACCCTGTCGGGCTTCAACCATAACCTGGTGCGCGCCTCACTGAGCCTGGGTGAGACGCCGGTCAATACATTTTTCAGGATCACCTTGCCGGTCATTGCGCCCGGTGTCATCTCGGGTGCGCTGTTCGCGTTTGCCACCTCGTTTGATGAAGTGGTCGTCACACTTTTTCTGGCCGGCGCCGAACAGGCAACCCTGCCCAGGCAAATGTTCACCGGCATCCGGGAAAATATCTCGCCCACGATCGCGGCCGTGGCCACCCTGCTTATTTTGTTTACCACCACCTTGCTCGTGCTGCTGGAATGGCTGCGCGGACGCCGGAGCTGAGACGACTCTCCGTGCAGGCTTACTTCTCGCTGCGGCAGGGCAAATGGCAAGGCACAGAAAGAGGCATTTCTCAAACTTTTCCCCCACCAACAGCGAACGCAGGTCTGCGGCGTAGAGTACCCAGGTGATCTGGCACTAGTGCGCAACATGGTGCTCGATCGCAAGGTCGCACGGATTGTGAATTGGGAAGAACAAAACACCCCTGGGCCGTCGAAAAGCCCCTGAAAACAACCCGACCTGAAAACAGTCAAAATCGTCCCATCACCCGCCCCTTTTTGCAGGAATTTACCCATGGACATGAAAACCTCTCCCATCTCCCTTCTCAAAGACCCGAGCCTCTTCAAGACCGACGCACTGATCAACGGCCAATGGGTGGCAGGCACCTCGCGTTTCGACGTCAGCGACCCGTCCAACGGGCGAAAACTCGCCGACGTGGCGAACCTGGGGCCAAAAGACGCCGAGGCCGCCATTGCCGCAGCCAACGCTGCCTGGCCCGCCTGGCGCAGCAAAACCGGCAAGGAGCGCCACGCCATTTTGCTGAAGTGGTACCAGCTGCTGATGGCCAACCAGGAAGACCTGGGTCGCATCATGACGGCCGAGCAGGGCAAGCCTTTTGCCGAGGCCAAAGGCGAAGTAGCCTATGGTGCGAGCTTTGTCGAGTGGTTTGCCGAAGAAGCCAAGCGCGTCAACGGCGAAACCCTGCCCCAGTTTGACAACAACCGCCGCCTGATGGTCATCAAGCAGCCCATCGGCGTGTGCGCCGCCATCACACCCTGGAACTTTCCGCTGGCCATGATCACGCGCAAAGTCGCCCCGGCCCTGGCCGCAGGCTGCCCGGTGGTCATCAAACCCGCCGAACTCACGCCGCTGACCGCACTGGCGGCTGCCGAGCTGGCCGTGCGCGCCGGCATTCCGGCGGGTGTGCTCAACGTGCTGACTGCCGACAGCGCCAATTCAATTGCCGTCGGCAAGGTGTTCTGCGCCAGCGATGTGGTGCGTCACATCAGCTTCACCGGCTCCACCGAAGTCGGCCGCATCCTGATGGCCCAAAGCGCCCCGTCCGTCAAAAAACTCTCCCTCGAACTGGGCGGCAACGCGCCCTTCATCGTGTTTGACGATGCCGACGTGGACTCGGCTGTCGAAGGCGCCATTGCCAGCAAGTACCGCAACGCCGGCCAGACCTGCGTCTGCGCCAACCGCATCTATGTGCAGGATGGCGTGTATGACCAGTTTGTTGAAAAATTCTCTGCCAAAGTCAAAACCCTCAAAGTCGGCAACGGCTTTGAAGACGGTGTGGTTCAGGGCCCGCTGATTGAGGACTCTGCCGTAGACAAGGTGCAACGCCATGTGGCCGACGCGATAGCCAAGGGCGGCAAGCTGCAGGTGGGCGGCCACAAGCTGGAAGGCCAGTTTTTCGAACCGACGGTGATTTCGGAAGCCACCGCCGACATGCTGTGCGCCCGGGAAGAAACCTTTGGGCCGTTTGCACCGGTGTTCCGCTTCAAGACCGAGCAGGAAGCCATTGACGCGGCCAACAACACCGAATTTGGCCTGGCCAGCTATTTCTACAGCCGCGACATCGGCCGCATCTACCGTGTGGCCGAAGCGCTGGAGTACGGCATGGTCGGCATCAACGTGGGTGTGATCGCCTCCGAACACGTGCCTTTCGGCGGCGTGAAGCAGTCGGGCCTGGGCCGCGAGGGCTCCAGCCACGGCATGGAAGAGTATGTGGAAATGAAGTACCTGTGCCTTGGGGATATTCTGCGCTGAGTTCCCCGCAAACCTGCACTGACATGCGTCTGCTGCTTATTGAAGACGAAGCCGAGATGGCGTCCTGGCTGGTGCGTGCATTCAAGCAGACCGGCTTCGTGCCGGATCATGCGCCGGATGCCGCCACAGCCGAGTCGCTGCTGGCCGGTAACGACTATGACGCTGTGGTGCTCGACCTGCGACTGCCCGACAAACACGGGCTGGCCCTGCTGGCAGACATGCGCAAAGCCGGCAATCGCACACCCGTGCTGGTGCTGACCGCACAGGGCTCGCTGCAGGACCGGGTGAAAGGCCTGAACGTCGGGGCAGACGACTTTCTGACCAAGCCCTTCGCGATCGAAGAACTGGAAGCCCGCCTCGCTGCGCTGGTTCGGCGCAGCCGGGGGCGCTCCCATACGCCGCTGCAGTGCGGCTCGTTGTCATGCGCCCATGACAGCCGGGCCTTCACCCTGGCCGGCTCGCTGCTTCAGCTCACACCACGCGAGAGCGCGGCCCTGTCGGTATTGCTGGCACGCAGCGGTTCGCCGGTAGAGAAGTCACAGCTCTCGGGCAAGGTCTTTCCGACAGACAGCAACGCGGGTCCGGATGCCATCGAACTGGTACTTCACCGGCTGCGCCGCAAGCTGGCCGGTGGCGACGTGCGCATTGTCACCGTGCGCGGCCTTGGCTATATGCTGGAAAGCACCGTGCATGAAGACGCTGCGGACTGACCCCGACCGATTCGGTATTCGCGCGCGCCTGCTGACGCTGCTGCTCCCGGGAATCCTGGGCCTGCTGGCCCTTGACAGCTGGAACGACTACCGTGCATTGAGAAACCTGGTACAGGACGCCTACGACCAGCCCATGTTCGAGGCAGTGACCGCCCTGCGAAGCAGCCTGTCACTTGCGCAGGACGGCTCGCTCCGGTTGAATGCACCGTCTGTGGTGCAAACGATGTTCGACGCCACCAGTCCACTGCACAAGCACCTGCACGTTGGTCTGACACCCCGTGGGACTGCACAGGTCGACACGGCAGCGCCCCTGCGCAAACTGACTTTGCTGGGCGAAGCAGACCTGCCTGCGCCGCCTGACTCCTCCCCTGCCGGGTCCTCATCCACAGTCTGGTACGACAGTTACTACCGGAGCTACCCGGTCCGTGTGGTGGCACTCCAAAGCCAGGTCGTTGACGGGCGTGGCCAGCCCTTTGACTTGCTGATTCAGGCGGCGGAAAGCACCGGGCCGCGGGATCAGGCGCAAGCGGCGTCTCTGCGGCAGGAGCTGATACGCGATGCGCGAATGGTGCTGGTGGTGATTCTGCTGGTCTGGCTGGGAGTGATCTGGTCTCTGCAGCCGCTGGAGCGGCTCCGCAAGTCTGTGCTGCACAGCAAGGGCAATGATCTCAAGCCGCTGGACACCAGCAGTGTTCCCCATGAAGTGGCGCCGCTGGTCGATGCCGTCAACCAGCACATTGCCAGCTACCGGGACTTGCTGGACCAGCAGTCACAGTTTCTGGCCGATGCATCGCACCAGTTGCGCACGCCGCTGGCCATCATGCTGACCCAGGCAGGCGTCGCGCTGCGCGAAAAAGATCCCGCACAGCTTCACGAGACCTTGCGAGCCATCGTCACCCAAATCTCGCGCAGCAGGCGCCTGTGTGAGCAGCTGCTGTCGCTGGCCCATGCGAGTGACTACACACCGCCCACCGACGCGCCGGGTATTGTGGACCTCAACGCCATTGCAAGAGACGTCGTGCTGCAGTACCTGACACTGGCCCACGAGAAAAATCAGGATCTGGGCTGGGTGGACGCCCGGGAAGAACTGCCGGCCACGCCAATGCCGGCCGAGGACGTCCTGGATCATGCATTTTCTCCAGCCGGGCTGCCTGCGGCGGCGCCCGCGGTTCCGGTGCTGGCCAGGAGCCCCGAGTTGCACGAGGCGCTTGCCAACCTGGTGCACAACGCGATTGTGTACACGCCACCAGGCGGACACATTACCGTGATGGTGAGCACCCAGGATGACATGGCTCTGGCCGAAGTTCGCGACGACGGCCCAGGCATTGCCAGGACGCGGCGGGTAGAGGTCTTCGAACGCTTCCACCAAGCCGGCCCGGGCCCTGACAAAGGCCCGCGCGGGGCCGGACTGGGCCTGGCCATCGCACGCGCTTATGCCAGGCGTAACGGCGGCGATATCGAGCTTGCAGACCTTCCTGCCCTCCCTGCCCTCCCTGCCATCCCTGCCATCCCTGCCAATAGCGCGGGCACAGCCTCAAGCACCACCGGCTTGCGTGCCATCCTGCGCCTGCCACTGGCATCCAACCGCCAGAGCTGAGCGCTCGCGGCTGGACCACTGAGGCCTGCCTCACGGGTGCCGCCCGGTACCACACAGCACCTGCACGCAGCAATCGCAAACCTGCCCGCCAAGCCATGGCGGGCTGCAGGATGGCGGCTTGCAGCACCGTCGCTGCCCGTTAGTGATAACACGTATTTTGAGGTGTGGCGCGCAAAACGAAAGCCGATTGGAAGCCTCGCTCCCTAACATCCCCCTCCAACCCAAACGCCTCGCCGGCTGCGCAGTTGCATGACCGGACAGCACGGGACAAACCACAAGGAGACCTGGATGACGCATCCCCAGTTAATGACAACGCCCCACCCGGCGCAGCCCCGGAGTCGCTTGATATGAACATCAATAACCGAAATTTCGTCAGAGGCCTGTGCCTCATGGCGGTTGCCCTGCTCTTTGGCCTGGTATCGCTGAATTACACGATGGGCGAATTAAGCAGGTCCGGGCCCGGCCTGTTTCCCCTGATGGTGAGCTCCTGTCTTTTTGTGATCGGCCTGCTCTCGGTGGTGCGTTCGCACTTCGTCGATCCCGTCCCCCTGGACTACAGCGTCAAAAACATCGCCCTCATTTTGCTGAGCCTTGTCGGATTTGCGGTGATATCCCTGTACATCAACATGATTCTGGCCATCGTATTTTTGGTGTTTTGCTCCACCTTGGCCGGTACCTCGTATTCCGTGGTCCGCAATATCAAGATCTCCGCCGGCCTGATCGCCGTGGCCTTTGCCTTTAAATACCTGCTCGGCCTTAGCCTGCCGCTCTACTGATATGGAACTCCTTCACAACCTCTCGCTTGGTTTCGATCAGGCACTGACGCTGCAGAACCTCCTTTATTGCGCTCTTGGCTGCACGGTGGGCACGCTCATCGGACTGCTGCCTGGACTGGGCCCTTTGTCCACCATCAGCTTGTTGCTGCCCTTGACCTATTCCATTCCCACCGGTGGCGCGCTCATCATGCTGGCCGGGATTTATTACGGGGCGCAATACGGCGATAGCGTGAGCGCCATCACCATGAAGATTCCGCACGCGAGCAGCATCGTCGCCTGCATCGATGGCTATCAGATGACCCTCAAGGGTAAAACAGGCCTTGCACTCTTTACCGCGGGCATTTCCAGCTTCATTGGCGGCACCGTGGCCATTGTGGTCCTGTCGACGATGGCGCCAGCACTGGGGGAGGTGGGCTTCCTGTTTGGACCGGCCGACTACTGTGCCCTCATGCTGCTGGGTTTTTTCTGTGTGAGCTTTGTCAGCAGCGGCAGCTTGCTCAACGGCCTGGCCATGGCCATGATCGGCGTGCTGCTTGGGATGGTCGGTACCGACGTGAACAGCGGTGTGGCACGCTATACGATGAACCTGCCGTTTCTGATGGACGGGATTGGCCTGATCAGTATCGCCCTGGGGTGCTTCGGCATTGCCGAGGTCGTGAAAAATCTCGACAACAAAAACGTGCTCACCCCGTTCAACGGCAAGATCAAGCTCATGCCAACCTGGCCCGAGTTCAAGCGCATCATTCCCAGTGCCTTGCGCGGCAGCGTGATTGGCTCGATCCTCGGCATCCTGCCCGGCGGCGGCCCCACGATCGCCCAGTTCGCAGCCTATGCAGCTGACAAGAAATTCAGCAAATACAAGCACGAGATCGGCACCGGATGCATCGAGGGCGTGGCCGGACAAGCGGCTGCCGACGAGGCGGCGGCACGTACCAGCTTCATCCCGCTCATGGCCATTGGCATCCCCGAAAACGCAGTCATGGCCCTGATGATGGCCGCCTTCGTCGTCAAGGGCATCCAGCCCGGCCCCAACATGATCGCCAGCCACCCCGATTTGTTCTGGGGTCTGGTGGCCAGCATGTGGGTGGGCAATTGCTTCCTGGTCGTCCTCAACGTGCCCCTGGTGCGCTACTGGCTTTCGATATTCAAGATTCCCTACACCGTACTGTTTCCGGCGATTCTCTTTTTCTGCTGCATCGGTACTTACAGCATCAACAACAGCCTGGATGACATCTTTATCACAGCCGTTTTTGGCCTGGTTGGCTATCTGTTTTTGCGCCTGGATATGGAGGCCGCGCCACTTCTGCTGGGCTTCATTCTGGGCCCCATGCTGGAGGAAAATTTCCGCCGCGCCATGCTTCTGAGCCGGGGTAGCTTCAACGTATTCGTCAACCGCCCCATCAGCGGCACCTTGCTCACCGTGATCGGAGCCCTGGTCGTGTGGCAGGTGGTGACATTTGCCCGGAAGTTGATAAAGTCACCTGATCATGTTATTCATGGACGTACACATACACCCGCGGCCGCAGCCACAGCCGCAGCTGTGGTTCAAGTTGAATAATCCCGCTTCGGTGAAGCCCCCGGTTTCCTGAACCACTCATCAGCTGAGTTCAGGGAATTGCTGCACGCGGCACTCAACCGACAGAAATCGGCCCCGTGATTCATGGGGCCGGTGGCGGTTGTAGCGTTGCAGTCAGTCCTGCGTCGTATCCCTGATCTTCTGCCGCCCCCTAACGCGTGGCAAGTCGGATAACTCGTTTGAATCGCTCCAGCCCTGATCGGGCTGATCAGCGGCCACCTTGGGGTGTCTGATGCGTGCAGGCAAGGGCGATGCGCGCCGGCAGCAACAAAGACGGTAATTGTGTTGAAATAAGTCTTCCTTCAGGAGACATTCAAAAATGAACCGCAGACTCTTCGTACAAGCTGGCGCCACGGTAGCCTTTGCTCCGTCCTTAATAGCTTCTCACGCACAATCCGCGGGGCCTGCAGGCACAAAACACCACAAAATCGTGATCCAGGTCAGCGACAACGACCCGGCCAAATGGAACCTGGCGCTCAACAACGCCAAAAACCTGCAGGACGACGTGGGCGCAGCCAATGTCGACATCGAAATCGTTGCTTACGGCCCCGGCATTGGCATGCTCAAGCTCGAATCTCCCACAGGCGCACGCATTACCGAAGCGATGAAAGGCAATGTCAAAGTGCTGGCCTGCGAAAACACCATGCGCGGCCAGAAGCTTACGAAAGACGACATGCTGGGCGGCATCAGTTACGTACCAGCCGGCGTGACCGAAATCATGAAAAAGCAAAGCGAAGGCTGGGCCTACCTGCGGCCTTGATCCCCGGATTGCGCCTCCAGCCAAGGCCCTTGCAAGGGCCTTTTTCTTTGGGGCCTCGTCATCCTCAAGGTAGCGCAGTACCATGGATTCATCCGTCGCCCCCGCCCGATGCCACGGAAATCGCCATGGAAATCGAACTCAAGCTTCGCCTGCCCCCGTCTGCGCTCGATGCGCTGCGCGCCGACCCGCTATTGGCGGCCGTCCGCACAACCCGCAAGCAGCTCGACAACATCTACTTCGACACACCGCAGCGCGCCCTGGCGCGTACCGGTATCGCCCTGCGCCTGCGCCGCGACGGCAGGCGCTGGCTGCAGACCGTCAAGGGGAGCAACAAAAGCCAGGCCGGCTTGCACCAGCGCGAAGAAATCGAGTTTGCAGTGACCGGCCCGGCCCTGGAATGGCCACCGCTGGCAGGCACGGTTTTTGAGCGCGTGCTCAAACCGCTCAAAAATAAACTGGGTCCGCAATTCCGAACCCTCTTCAAGCGTGAGATCCGGCGGCTGCGCGGGGCCACGGGCGCGGAGATCGAGCTGGCCATTGACCACGGTGAAATTCTTGCCGGTGACCACCGTGAGCCCCTGTGCGAAGTGGAGATGGAACTGCTCAACGGCCCAGTGGACGACCTGTTCGCACTGGCCCTGCTGCTGGCCGGGCGCCACCCGCTGGTGCTGGATAACCGCAGCAAGGCCGAGCGCGGCAACCGGCTGGCCCAAGGCACGCCGCTGGCACCGCCCGCCAAGGCAAACATGCCGCGGCTGCCCCCCGATGCCGACGCACGGACCGTGGCGCGCCTGGCCATCGAAGAATGCCTCGCCCACTGGCAGGCCAACGAGGCAGGCTTTCTGGGCGAGCCCGACAACAGCGAATACCTGCACCAGGTGCGCGTCGCGGTGCGGCGGCTGCGTGTGGCCTGCGGTCCGCTGGCCCGTGCGGCCCACTGGCGCAATGAAGCGTTGACTCCTTTAAGAAGCAGCCTGCGCGCGCTGGGCCAGCGGCTGGGTGCGGCACGTGATTGGGATGTATTCATCGAGGAGATCTGGCCGCCACTGGCCAGCCACCTGCACGATGCCGAACTGCGCCAGACACTACAGGAAGCCGCCGAACTGCTGCGTGACACCGCACGCCTTCAGGCACAGGCCGCCCTGCAGGGGCGCGAAAGCCAGCGCCTGCTGCTGCAACTGGGCCGATGCTTGGCGCGACCGGACGATGCTGCCCCCCATTCACCGGACGACCTCACAGCCCGGCTCGACCAACTCGACCACACGCTGCGGCGGGCGCTGCCCGGGCTTGCGCGCCTGAGCCCGGCGCGCCTGCACCGCTTGCGCATCGTGGCCAAGAAGCTGCGCTATCTAACCGAGTTCATCGGCAGCCGCCATGACCCCCAGGCCGTCGACGACTGGCTGGAATGGCTGAAAAATGCGCAAACCATCTTTGGCGGGCGCAATGACCGGGTGGCCGCACAAACACAGATCGAGGCGCTGTGCACCAGTGTGGAACTCAAATCCGGCAAGGTCCATCACACGCTCTTGGCGGCGCTGCGCGAGCAGCCTCTTCCCCACCTCCGCCTGCCAGCACTTCCCGACGCTTATTGGCGCCGGAAAGCGGGCTCCCTATAATGCGTCTTCAAGCGGGTGTAGTTCAATGGCAGAACGGCAGCTTCCCAAGCTTCATACGAGGGTTCGATTCCCTTCACCCGCTCCACGTCTCTGTAAGATGTTGATTCCATTGGGGAATTAGCATATTTACCCGCCTGACACAGCACACTCATGCAAAGTGTGCAAAATGCAAGACCTTTTTCGCCGCCCTTCTGGCATCTACATCCTACGCATCGCTATCCCTGCTCAGCTGCGACATGTGTTCAGCAAGCGGGAAATTGTCATATCAACCGGTACTCGCGAACTTGCCATCGCCAAGATCGTGGCTGGCCCTCAAGCCGCACAATGGCGCCAGCGCCTTTTGGAAGCACGTCGCCTGATGTCACTGACCACTACCGATGCAATGAGTTACCAAGAAATCCTGAAAACCAATGACGGTCACCCGGCCCTCTTGGGCGGCGGCCACCTGAATCTTCAGCACGCAAGCATCGCCTGCGGTTTGAGCGCCACTGACTTGCTGAGAGCAGCCGGGAATGGCGACCTCTCACTTTATATACGGGGTGCTGGTGTTCGGGGTTACCCGCTGCAGTACGCGTGGGCCGTATTGCGCAAGTGAAGAAGAAAGCCGACAGCCTCGCCCTGCGCGTGCGGCTGTCCACCGGCCTCTCGCAAACCCGGTTCGCCGATACGTACATGATCGACGTAAGCGCACTGCGGGCGTGGGAGGCGGGCGAGCGTGAGTCCGACGCAGGTGATCGACGCGGCGCTGAGCCCGTTGCCGGCGACGGTGCGGTGACATGGCGTGGACTGGAAGCGCGTTGTGCTTAGGCAACGTGTGATCTGGAAGGGCCCTTCAACCCCTTAGGCCCTGCGACCACAGCGGATAGAAAGAGATCGATCGAGAGTTCGATCATCCGTTGCTTCTCAATGCCGCTATCCGTTCGCGGCGTGCGGCCTGCCAGTATGAGCGCAGCAACACCGTGCTCCATCGACCAGGCCGCGTGCGAGAGATAGTGCAGTTGGCTCTTCGACCAACCACTCTCGATCGCCAGTTCGAAGATCGAATCTGAAAAGTAGGAGTAGGACACGTTGCTCACTGCCTCGACATCACCTCGGACAAACTCCTGCAGTAATCGCGGCCCCGTCATCAGATCGAACAAGCCGGCGTGCAACTCCGCGTAGCGCACGTAGCTCAGCATCATTTCGCGGGCTTTGGCCAGTGCGTCAAGATTCATTGCCGAGATCTTCACGCGTTGCTCGGCCAACTCCTTGAATCCGCTGGACGCGATGGCAACCAGCAATTCTTCCTTTCCCTTGAAGTGGCGCGATGGCGCTGCTTCAGACACTCCGAGTCGTCGTGCCAGCGCGCGCAGGCTCAATTCGCTCGCACCGTTTTCCTCGAACATCTTGCGCCCTTCCTCGACGAGCGCGTTGCGCAGGCCGCCGCGCTCGTAGGCGGGCTCGCTGAGTTGCGGGGGCAGCGCACGAGGCTTTTTGGAGCCAACGCGGGGAGTCGCTCGTGGGGGTGTTCTGGGCAGCTTGATGGACATGGTCGATACGGTTTTTCAACGTGATCGATCTTACCAGCGGCATCTCTCTGCGCCTGCTTCAAACATTGGGGTTAACACTGATAACATTTTCAGTTAACAGCGTTATCATTATCTTCACACAAGGAGAAATCATGAGTCCAGTTGCATATGAGAAGGATGGAGCCGTCGGCGTCGTCACCCTGGCAAAGCCACCCCACAACCTGATTGACAACGCGATGCTGCAGGCGCTTGCGGCTGCGTACGAGCAAGCCGTCGGCGAAGGTTGTCGCGCCATCCTGCTGCGCAGTTCCATGCGTCACTTCTGCGCGGGTGCCGACCTCAACCTGCTTCCTGTTGAACGCTGGAGCCAGAGTGAGCTGGCTCGCCTTTGGGCCTTGTTGGAAGACGTGCCTGTGCCTACCGTCGCAGCGGTCCATGGCGCCGCGCTTGGCGGTGGCTTCGAACTGGCGTTGATGTGCGACATGATCGTCGCAGCGGACACCGCGACCTTCGGAATGGCGGAAGCCTCACTCGGCCTGTTGCCGCTGCTCGGCGGCGTTCAACGTGTGGTGCAACGTGCCGGCGTGGCCCGCGCCAAAGAGATGGCGATGTTCGGGCGCCGCCACGATGCGCGTGCGCTGGAGCGTTGGGGCGTGATTAATCTCGTCGCAGCGGAGGCCGAGTTGGCCGCCGCGTCGCTCTCGTGGGCGCGACAACTGGCGGCGGGTGCCACGGTGGCGTTCCGCAGCATCAAGACGGTGGCGAATCTGGCGGCGCGCGGCGGCATCGCAGCAGCCGATGCTCGACAGGAGGAAGCCAATACGTCGATGTGGAACAGCCGCGACCAAAAGCGGGGCCTGGATGCCTTCGCCGCGACAGGGCCGGGCTCCGCAGTCTTCGAGGGGAACTAAGATGAGCGCCGCCCCACTCGAAGGCTTGCGCGTGGTCGACTTCACGCGCGTGCTGTCCGGACCGAGTTGTACCAAGACACTGCGCGACCTGGGCGCCGAAGTGACCAAGATCGAGCCACCCGCCGGTGATCTGGGCCGCGCAGGCGTACCGCATGTCGGCGCGATGTCGATGTACTACGCGCAGCAGAATGCCGGCAAACGCAACATCAGCCTGGACCTCAACTGGCCTGAGGCGCGCGAGATTGTCGGGCGGATGTGCCGTGATGCCGACGTCATCGTCGAGAACTTTCGCCCGGGGACGCTTGCACGCTTCGGATTTTCCTACGACGACGTGGTGAAAATCAATCCAAAAATCGTCTACGTATCGATCAGCGGCTATGGACAGACGGGACCTTGGCGCAATCGACCGGCGTTCGCACCGACGGTCCACGCTGAGACCGGCCTCACAGACATTCTGCAGAAGCATTACGAAGGTGCGATGGTCGAACCGCGCAATGACGCCTGCAGCCATGCAGACGTGTACACCGGACTGCAAGGCGTCATCGCCGTGCTGGCCGCTCTTCAGCATCGCGAGCGCACTGGCGAAGGCCAGTACGTGGATGTGTGCATGGCCGCCACGATGCTCTCGGTCAATGAGCGCGCCGGCGCCCTGCTGACAGGTCTGGATGTCAAGGACGAACCCTACGCATTGAGCGCAAATGAGTCGCCTCTGTTCGAGCTGCCAGACGGGCGAAAGCTAACCATCGCTTCGAGCCCGGTGGCTTCACCGATGTTTCTCAAGTACTGCTCGATGATGCGCCGGACCGACCTCTTTACAGACCCGCGTTTCGCTTCAGCGACGCTGCGCAAGGCAAACCTTGAGAGCCTGATGGCCGAGGTCAAGGCGTGGATCCTGACTTTCACCGATCTGGATCTGCTGCAGGCGCAAGTGAGTGAGGCGGGCCTTGCGATCGGCATCGTGCGCAGCACGCAGGATCTGGCTGAATCGGAGTGGGCCAAGGACTGGGGGGCGATCGTCAATATCGACGATCGCGACGGCGGCACGGTGCGCATGCCTGGCCCGCCTTGGCGCTTCGGACGTTCCGAGTTACCGGCACCGGGCGCGCCCTACTTTCAAGGAGAGAGCAACAGTGCGGTCCTGGGCGAACTTGGGCTCACAGAGGAACGCATCGAGGCGCTTCGCACGCAAGGGGTACTGCGCAGCCGCCGCAGTCTCAGCGGCGCGTTCGACTGAGAGCGAGTCAAGCCATGCGCGAAATAGACCTTACCCACGACGCCTCGGCCACAAGCTGGATACTGAGCGCGAACTCGGACGACACCGACTTCCCGATTCAGAATCTGCCCTTCGGCGTCTTCCGGCGATCGGGCAGCGATGAGCCGCTGCGCGGGGGCGTCGCCATCGGAGACCAGGTACTGGATTTGGCAACGCTGAGCCGAACTGAGGGCTTGGACGGGCTCGATGGCATCGCACTGCAGGCGGCAAAGGCATGTGCGGCCCCGGCACTCAACGACTTCCTGGCGATGGGACCGGCCGCGTGGCGCGCGTTGCGCCACGCGCTCTTCCGATTGCTCCGGCGAGATGGCAGAAGCGACATCGATACGATCCGTCAAAGCCTCTGCCCGATGGCCGCCGCCGAGCTCGCGCTACCGGCACGCATCGGCGATTACACAGACTTCTATACCTCAATCCACCACGCTCGAGCCATCAGCGCCCTGCTCACGCCGAACGGAGAACTGCCGAGAAACTTCCAGTGGGTGCCCACCGCATACCACGGCCGTGTTTCCTCGATCGGCGTCGCAGGCCAGACCTTCCGGCGTCCGCATGGACAAGCCCTTCGGGAAGGTGGCGTCACTCCGGAATATGGGCCGTGCCAGCGGCTCGACTACGAACTCGAGCTCGGCCTCTACATCGGTGTCGGCAATGCCCCCGGCGAACGCATCGCGCTGTCTTCCGCGGAAGACCATGCCTTTGGCATCTGCCTGCTCAACGACTGGTCGGCACGCGACATCCAGGCGTGGGAGATGACGCCGCTCGGGCCCTTCCATGCCAAGAACTTCGCCACGACGGTGTCTCCCTGGATCGTCACCCTGGATGCGCTTGCCCCCTATCGAAAACCCTGGACGCGACCCGCCTCGGATCCCCAGCCCCTACCCTATCTGGAAGATGACGGAAATCGGGCGGCTGGCGCGCTGGACATTCGCCTGGAAGTCCTGATTGAGACCGATAGCATGCGCTCCGGCGAACTGCCGCCCCAGACCCTATCGCACACGACGTTCGCTCACCACTACTGGTCGATGGGTCAGATGATTGCGCATCACACGGCGGGTGGCTGCAACCTGCAGGCGGGCGACCTGCTGGGTAGCGGCACGATCTCAGGCCCGAGCCGTGCGGAGGCCGGCGCGCTGATGGAACTGGCGCTGGCCGGACAGCGGCCCGTCCAACTGAGCAACGGCGAAAGCCGCAGCTTTCTCGAGGATGGCGACTCGGTCATCTTCCGCGGCTGGTGCGAGCGCAAAGGCTTCCGGCGCATCGGCTTCGGCATCAATCATGGCCGGGTGCTACCGGCCCAGTCGTAGCGTCGTCGCGCGCTCCGCCTTGTTGAGAACCACCACAAAGGAGACAACCATGAAGTTCGTTTGTAAACTCGGCCGGCCCTGCTTGGCCGCCTGCATCGTCGCTGCCGCAACGCTGCCATCCATCACCATCGTTCACGCGCAGATTCCATCATCTCGACCACTCGTGATGCGCGTTGCCTACCCGGCCGGCGGCCCCGCTGATGTGGCAGCGCGCAAGATTCAGGTACCTCTGCAAACTGCACTCGGAAAGCCGGTCATCGTCGAGAACCTGCCTGGTGCCGGCGGTTCGATCGCAGCAAACAACGTGCTGATCGCAGCGCCCGACGGGCAAACGCTGCTCGTGACGACGGGCAACGACATGATCCTGTCACCGCTTGCCTTGTCGCAGGTGAAGTACAAGCCCGAACAGTACCGCCTGCTCGCTACCATTCTGCCGACCGACTTCACGCTGGTCACGAGCGCCGACCATGCGTTTTCCAGCGTTGACGCCCTCATCGAGCGGGCTCGCAGGAGCGATCAGAAGGAACTGACAATCGGGAGTTGGGGGTACGGCTCAGCACCCTACCTGGTAGGGGCGGATTTCAGTGCATCGACGAACGCACGCGTCATGGATGTTCCGTACAAGGGCGCGGCACCCGTGATCTCGGCCCTGCTGAGTCGCGAGATCGACATGGCGTTCGTGCCGCTGGCGCCCAACGTACTGGAACTCATCCGCACCGGCAAGATCAATGCGATCGGTGTCGCGAACACCAAGCGCAATCCTTATCTGCCAAAGTTGCCGACGCTGAGCGAGGGCAAATACCTGAAAAACTTCGTCTACAGCGCCTGGGCCGCGGTCTTCGTGCCCGCGTCCGTTCCAGAGCCAGTCGCCGCAGCACTGCACAAGAGCCTGGCGGAAATAACGGGAAGCAGTGATTTCCAGAACTTTCTCAAGGACTCGGCTGCACTGCCCGTAGAGCCGATGACTCCGATGCAGTCCGCCGCGTTCTACCAGGCCGAAATCGATAAATTCCGGCGCATCGCGAAGGCCATAAAGCTCGAGCCGCAATGACATGTGCGCAACCGGACAGGAAGCGGATGAACCCAATCCCAGCCAGCGGTTGCCCGCATGAATGACTTCTCAGCTGAAATGATCGAGGTGACCCCCATGGACGATTCTGTGCTTGTCGGTGGCTGCCACGGACTGTTCTTCATTCCTGCGGCGCAGGTGACGGATTACTACCGGGCACAGGGTTTGGTTGTTGCAGTGGGCCTCGTGCTCCTGCTTTTGGCGCTTGCATTTCTATCATAGCGTTTGAAGCGTTCCGACCCAATGAGCACGCGGGCTCGCGCACCCGAGCAGCGCACTGCACATTCTGCGCATCATGCAGGAATGCGTGGCCAACGTGCTGCGCCACACGCGGGCCACCACCCCATTTGCTTCAGCACCGCGACGGATGGTAAAGACGTATGCGTGGTGATCGAAGACAACGGAGCGGGCTTCGCCGTGGAGGAGGCCCTGAATCGAAGTGGCTGGGGGCGCTGTGGCTTGCTCGCTTGCTGTGGCCGGCGCGGGCAACAAGCACTTCAATTCAGCTTCAAATTCACATTCTTCGTATACGTGAACTCCAGCAACTCGGCAAAGCACTCCTCGCGGCCGATACCGGACTGCTTCACACCGCCAAACGGTGCCCCCATGAAATGCTGGCTGGCGTTGTTGATCCACACATAGCCCGTGTGGATCCGCCTGGCGGCACGGTGCGCGGTGTTGATGTTTTGCGTCCAGATCGAACCCGTGAGGCCGAAGTCCACGCCGTTGACCTGTTCAAACAGCGTGTCTTCATCGCTCCACTTGAAGACCGACATGATGGGGCCGAACACTTCTTCCTGCGCCAGCCGCATGTGCGGTTGCATGTCAGCGAACACGGTGGCTTCGTAGAAGAAACCGTCCTTGAGCGCCGGATCACTGGGCTGCTTGCCGCCGCACACCAGGCGGCCGCCGTCTTCCAGGCCCTTGGCCACATAGTCTTGCACTTTTTCAAGCTGCGCGCGGCTGACCAGCGAGCCCATGGTGGTCTTGGGGTCGGTCGGGATGCCGGGCTTGTGGCGCTCGGGCAGCAGCTTGACGACTTTCTCCAGCACCTGGTCGTGGATGGATTCGTGCAAAAAAACGCGACTGGTGGAGCCGCAGCTCTGGCCCGACCAGGTGAAGTTCATGCCGCCAATGATGCCGTTGACGAGTTTGTCGATGTCGGCATCGGGGTAGGCGATCAGCGCGTTCTTGCCGCCCAGTTCCAGCAGTACGGGCTTCAGGTTGTCGGAAGCCGTCTTCATGACGGCCTTGCCAGTGGGCACGCCGCCAATGAGGGTAATCTTGCGCACCAGCGGATGCCGGCCCATGGCGTCGCCACATTCACGACCACCGCAGAGGAAATTGGCCACGCCGGGTGGAAAGATGTCGCCGACCAGCTCGGCGAGCCGCAGGATGGACAGCGGCGCCTGGTCAGGTGATTTCACCACCACTGTGTTGCCGGCCGCCAAGGGTGCAGCAAGCCGGGCTGCGGCAAACATGAAGGGATGGTTATAGGCCACGATGCGGGCAATCACGCCCAGCGGCTCCTGTACGGTGTAGTTCAGGTTGCCATCGCCCATGGGGATGGTCTCGCCCTTGATCTCGGTGGCCAGGCCCGCGAAATAGTCGAGGCAGTCGGCAGCAAAACCGGCATCCATGGCCAGGGCAGACACCGGGTTGCCGTTGTTGAGTGCATCGAGCTGGGCCAGCGGCAAGGCATGCTCGCGCAACACGGCGGCAGCCTTGCGCAGGTAGCGCCCCCGTTCCACGGGCGGCGTCGCGGCCCAGGCCGGGAAAGCGGCGTGGGCCGCCTGAACCGCGGCATCCACATCGGCGGCATCGGCGACAGGGGCTGTCGTGATGGCCTCGTTGTAGGCCGGATTGATGGTTTCGGCATAGCGGCCTGCCTTGGGTGCATGCCAGGCGCCGCCGTAGTAGAGGCCGCGTTGGGTCGGCAAAATGCCGGCGGGGATTTCGTGTGCGCGCATGTTTGTGGGTCCTTTGATGCTTGGCTGTTCAATTCTTCGTGTTACTCCCTCTCCCTCCGGGAGAGGGTTGAGGGTGAGAGCCCTCTTGCTCCCTCTCCCTCTGGGAGAGGGAGCAAGAGGGCTCCCCGCATTCGGACGCTGTAACGGCTCCAAGGCCGCCGGCCCTCACCCTAACCCTCTCCCAGGGGGAGAGGGGAAAAGAGGAAGGGAGAGTGGCGTGTTGGCGTGTTGGCGTTTTTGCATGCTCTCGGATAGTCAATTTTTCTTCGGGCTTACTCTCTCTCCCCCCATGGAAAAGTTTGCTGAGGGCTTGCCCTCTTGCTCCCTCTCCCCCTGGGAGAGTGCGGGGGTGAGGGCTCCCCGCATTGGGAACGCTGTGCCGACTCGAAAGCCGCACGGCCCTCACCCGGCCCTCTCCCAGAGGGAGAGGGAAAGAAGCGGGGACGCGCTCAGTCTTTCGAGCGCGTCAGGCCCGCCGTCATGGCCGCGCTGTAACCGGTCTGCACCACTACATCGACCACCACGGTTTCGCCCCGTTTCACGGCGGCGATCGCGTCGACCAGAATCCTCTCGAGTTCCCCTGCATCCTCGACCGGGCCAATGCCGGTCAGGCCCTGGCCGCGCGCCATCATGGCGAGGTCGGGCGCCGGGTCGCTGATGCGCTGGCCTATCCAGCGGTTCTCGATCGGCCGCTTGCGCTGGCGCGCCACGCGCTCCTGGTGCACCTCGTCGTTGAAGAAGGAGCGGTTGTTGCACACCACCACCAGCATGGGGATGCGGGCGTTGGCCGCCGTCCAGAGCGCGTTGACGCCCATCATGTAGTCGCCGTCGCCGATCACCGCGACAGGCAGGCGGTCGCTGCCCTTGAGGCCCAGTGCGGAGCCAATCGACATGCCGGGGCCGGAGCCTATGCCGCCGCCGCCGTCGTAACCGAGGAAATCCAGCGGGTGTTTGAAGTCCCACATCTCGCCGCTCCAGCTCAGCGGCAGGCGCATCAGGCAGACCTTCTGGTCGCCGACCGCGCGCTTGAGGGTGGCGGCCAGCGTGGACACCATCATGTTGCTGGCGCCTGAAGCGCCCGGCACGGGCTGCACCGGCGCGAACACGGGCAGCGGCCGCTTGGGCGGCGCCGGCGTCTTGCGCGCCTTGACGTGCTGGTTCAGCAGGGTCACGGCCGGTTCGGGCTCGCACAGCATGAAGACGTCCACCGGCGGCAGTCCCTGGTGGTCCATGCTCCAGCCGTTGTGGCTGTAGTGGTCGACCGAGACCTGGATGATCTGGCTGCCCACGGGCTTGTCGCCCCAGGCCTGCTTGAGCGTGCCCGAGAGGTCCAGCCAATCCAGGCTCAGCACCACGTCGGCTTCGCGCAAAACCTGCTGCGCATTGGGCGTGAGGAAGGCGCCGCTGGGCGCGGCGTGCAGCGGGTGGTCGGTCGGGAAGGCCGCGCCCACGCGCAGGTCAGTCAGCACTTCGGCATTCAGGGTTTCGGCCAGCTGGATGCGTTCGGCCCACGCGGTTTCGCTGCGGGTGACGCGGCCCATCAAAATGACCGGTCGGCTGGCTTTGGACAGCAGCGCGGCCGCCTGCGCGACGATGTCATCCGAAGGCCGGGCCTGCGGCGGTGCGAGGTAGCGCGCCGGGTCGGGAATCGCTGGCCGCTCGCTGAGCTTGGACTCCTGCAGGGCCGCATCAAAACAGACATACACCGGGCCCTGGGGCGCGGTGGTGGCGATCTGCCGCGCGCGCAGCAGCGCCTCTTGCGCCGAGGGAATCGATGCCGGCTGGCAGTCCCACTTGATGAAGTGGCGCACCAGCGCGGCCTGGTCTTGCGCGGTATGTATCCAGTCGATCCAGGGGCGGCGCTTGTTGGCATCGACCGGGCCGGTGGCGCCCAGCACGATGACGGGCACGCGGTCCACCCAGGCGTCGAAGATGGCCATGGAGCCGTGCATCAGGCCGACGTTGCTGTGCAGGATGGCGATCAGCGGCTTGCCGGTGACCTTGGTGTAGCCGTGCGCGATGGCCACGGCGTGCTCTTCATGCAGCACCACCATCATCTGCGGCTTTTCATTGCCGAGGTGGTTGACGATGCTGTCGTGCAGGCCGCGAAAGCTCGCGCCCGGGTTGAGCAGCACATAAGGGATGTCCATCGCGCGCAGCATGTCGGCGATGGCATCGCTGGCCCAGACGGTCTCTTCCGGTTCGGAAGGCTGGGGAATGTCGCGGCGCACGGCGGAGCCGGAAGGAACAGTCATGAAATCTCCTGATTAAAAATAGGCGGGGCTTGTTCGGGTTTGACTTACTCGGGTTTGACTTACTCGGGCTTGATGTTGGCGGCCTTGATCACTGCCGCCCAGCGCTTCTGGTCGCTGGCGATGAGCCGGGTGAATTCGGCCGGCGTGCTGGTTTCGGCGTAAATGCCTAGCTCGGCCAGCTTGCCCTGTACGTCGGGCAAGGCCAGCGAGCGACGCAGTTCGGCGTTGAGCTTGTTGATGATGGCCCGCGGTGTTTTGGCGGGGGCCACCATGCCGATCCAGATGTCGCTCTCGTAATTGGGAACGGTTTCAGCGATGGTCGGCACATTGGGCAAGAGATCGACGCGCCTGGTGCCGGTGGTGCCCAGCGCGCGCAGCTTGCCGCTGCGGATGTGCGGCAGCGCCGAATTCATAGGGCAGAACATCACGTCCACGATGCCGCCCAGCACGTCGACCAGCGCCGGCGCCGAGCCCTTGTACGGAATCTGCGTGATGCGGGTGCCCGTCATGTACTTGAAGACTTCGGCCGCCATGTGCTGCGGACTGCCGGAGCCGGCGGACGCGTAGGACAGTTTTTCGGGGTTGGCCTTGGCCAGCGCGATCAGCTCGGCCACCGTGGTGGCCTGCACCCTGGCGGGAGACACCACCAGCACCATGGGCACGCGGCCCATCATCGTGATGCCGGTCAGGTCGCGGTTCACGTCAAACGGCAGCTTGGGATACAGCACCGGGTTGACCGCCACGGTCTGGTTGGGCGCGACCGCGATGTTGTAGCCGTCGGCTTCCACCTTGGCCATGAAGTCGGTGGCGATATTGCCGGCCGCGCCGGGCTTGTTGTCAACGATGACGGGCTGGCCGAAAGCCTCGGACATCTTCTGGCCCAGGATGCGAGCCAGCACGTCGTTGGAACCGCCGGGCGGCAGCGGCACGACGATGTGTATGGGCTTGGTCGGGTAGTCCTGGGCCCAGCCCGGCGGGCTGGCAAAGGCAGCGGAAAGGCAGAGGGCGAGCATCCCGGTGCGGCGGTTGATTCTCATGTTTTGTCTCCAGTATTTATTGCGCGAATTAACGAACGCAAGTCATCCTAGTTAAGACTCGAGATTGATTCAATCTTGAACATTGAATCAATGTCAAATGCCCCCACGGTCGCCTGACCGATCCGGTTTTCACCAGCAGGGGCCGCGGGACTGGCCTTGCCAGACCGCAGGCGGGCGGCCCCCTCGGGGGGCAGGGAACTACACGAAGTGAGCGACCGTGGGGGCCACAAACTTCGCACGCGGCCGCAGCAGCGTGCCGCTGGCGCGCTGCTCCTGCACATGCGCGACCCAGCCCGCGAGCCGGCCCAGCACAAACAGCGCGGCCGTGGCCTGGCGCGGCAGGCCCATGGCGCGGGCCATCACGACCAGTGCCAGTTCCTGCCTGGGCAGCAGGCCCGCGCTGCTGCGCATCTCGTCGATGAAACGCGAGATCGCGCGCAGTTCGCGGCTGGGGTTCTGGCGGGCGAACACCATCTCGAGCAGCTGCGCGGCGCGCGGGTCGCCCTTGGGGTAGAGCGGGTGGTCAAAGCCGGGAACGCTCTGGCCCTGCGCATGCAGCTTGTGGGCGCGCTTGACGAGCACGGCCTTGGTCTGGGCCTGGCCCAGGAAGTCTTCCACCCGTTCGTACATGCGGCCCACGTCCACGCCGGAGGTTGCGCACAGCGCCGACGCCAGGCAGCTGTGCAGCGTGCCGCCGGCGGAGGCCACCACGCGGGCGCTCAGCGTGCCGGGGGGCAGTTCATGGTCAGCCATCAGGATCAGCATGGCGCGCAGGGCTTCGCTATTCTCGGCGGTGGGCTGCACGGCCAGCGCATGCAGCAGACCGGTGACCACGGACTCGCCTCTTTGCATGGGCCGGTACCTTTGCGCCGCACCGACAAAGCCGCAGCAGGCCACCACCGTCTGCATGATTTCGCGGGCGGCCGGCAGGGTTTTGCCCTGCGACAGTCGCTCGGCCACCGGGCCGCGCCGCATGCCCAGCAGCAGGACCACCAGCGCGAACGATTCCAGCACGTTGCCCTGCGCCTGCAGCGAGGTCAGCGTCTGCGTGAGTTTGACGAGTTCGGCCGAGGGCTTGCGCACCGGCCAGGCCGGGGCCTGCGCCTGTGCCTGGGTGTCGAACTCGCCGGTCCACAGCAACTCGGCGACCGCTTCGAAAGAGGTGCCCGAACGGACCAGGTCGGCGGCCAGGTGGCCGCGGTAGCGCGGCCCCTGCTCGGTGATCTCGGTGATGGAGGTCGGGAAAATCGGCTCGCCCCAGTTCATGGCCGAGGCCGCCACCGCGCCATGGCCGGAGCGCGCCAGCGAGCGCATGCCCACGCGTGTGAGGTCGTCACGCAGGTAGAGTTTGTCCTTCTGGCCTTGCTGGGCCACGCTGCGTATCCAGCCCCGGCTCACATAGGCGTACAGCGTCTGCTGCCTGACGTTGAGAATTTTCATGGCTTCGGCCGCCGAGGCGTAATCGCGGCGCAGCGCTTTGTCCGGGTGGTCCATGGGTGTGCCTTAAGGTCTCCTGGCGAAATGATGGCAGCTTGCCGCGGCCCAGCAGCTCATCGCATCACGATGATGACTATACCCAGCAAGGTCAAGGCACTGCCCAGCACGGTGGTGGCCGTGATGTCCTCTTGGTCTTTGAACAGCAGGTGACTGAGCGGAAAGACCAGAAGCGGGGTGCACAGCGTCACCAGGGTGGCAATCGCCAGCGGGATGTAGCGCATGGAGCTGATCACGCAGATCTGCGCAGAAATCGTACACACGCCAATCAGTGCATACAGCCATGCGCCGCTGCGGCTGGCTGAGCGCAAGCGGATGGCGAGCTCACGTTTGCCGGCGCTGAAGGCCAGATGCAGCCCCAGCCCGCACACCGCACCCGCCAGCGCGCCCAGGATGGGTTCGTTCCAGTCGCGCACGGCGGCGCCGCGCAGCACATTGCCAATCGCATACGCCAATGAACTGCCCAGGCCAAGCAACAGGGCCGACTCCAGCAGACGCTCATGCACGGTCGCCCTGGCCGTGATGGGGGCCGCGTCCGAGCCGGACGCCATATCAGGGACGGATTGGCGGCGAACGAAGAATCCCGGCTTGTAACTTGCCAGAATCAAGCCGCCAATGGTCATGACCATGCCTCCGGCGACCAGCAGCGTCAGATGTTCGCCGAGCAACAGCCATGCCATCAGCGCCGCAAATAGCGGGCTGCTCACCTGGAACAGACTGGCTCTGGCCGGGCCGAAGCGGACCACCGACTCGTAAAAAAACCATTGCCCCAGGTAGGTGGAAAATGCGCCGGCCAGCACAAACAACCAGAAGGCCTGCGCATTCCATTGCACGCCGCCGCCCCGCACGGCGAGTTGAACCGCGAAAACCAGCGCGGAAAAAACAACATTCACGACCGTCGCAATCAAAAACCCCAGGTCAAGCGGGATGCGGCTGGAGGCGACCTTGGTGACCAGGGTTGATGTGGCGAAGAGTAACAAGGCCCCCGCCGCCAGCAGGTAGCCGATGAGCCCATCAGACATCGGCCGCCAACCCCGGGCACGTGGGCGCCATCACGCGTCAGATCTTGAATGCTTCAAGCGATTCGGGGGCAAACAGTTCACGCGGCTCAAGCAGTCGCCTGGAGAGGCCTTGCTCAAACGAGTAGCGCAGGAAGGTTCGCAGGGTTGCCTCATTCTTCTCAAACCCATAGGGCCAGAAGTCTTCGCCCATCTCCCGCCTGACCTGCTCCACATGCGAGGTCAGCCAGGGGAGCATGGCCTTGAGCGCAGCGGTTTCGTACAGGTCTTCGTACGTGCGACGCTGGGACTCCTCCAGCGCTTTCATCATGGAGCGTGCGACCCAGCGGTTGGCCTCGTACACGTCGCGACGAATCGCCACCGTGTGCATGATGGGAAATATTCCGGTTTCCCTGAAGTAGTTGCGCTCCACCTGCTCGTAGTCTTCAAACAGGCGCAGGACCCGGCCACCGCCCTTGAGAAAGCTCGACGGCATGCGCGCGGTGTAGAGCGCATCAATCTCGCCGTCGAGCAGCATCTGCGCCAGCGTCTGTTCAGGGCCAATGCGTTCCACCCTGATATTCGGCGGCAAATCAAGCTTGATCTTTTCCGGCCGCCCCGGCTCTTCTTCGCCGCCGGTGAAGTAGGTGACGCTGTCCACCGGCACGCCGTAGTGGTCGGACAAAATGCCGCGAATCCAGACCGGTGCGGTCATCTGGTATTCGGGATTGCCGACGCGCTTGCCAATCAGGTCCCGGGCTTCACGGATACCCGATTTGGCGTTCACATAAATGCAGGAGTGCCGAAAAAAACGCGAGGGAAAGACCGGAATCGCCACAAATGGCCGCGCCTCGCTGAACAGCGACACGGTGTAGGAAGACAGCGACATCTCGGCCACCTCGAACTCCTTGTGCCTGAGCATGCGAAAGAAGGTTTCCTCGACCGGCATGTTGAGGTAATTCAAGTCGATGCCGTCAGGCTGCACGCTCCCGTCCATCAAGGCACGGGTACGGTCATAGTTCCAGCAGCCGAAGCTCAGTTTAAGTTTTGACATGTAGATGGTTACTCCGATTTGATGCCTGCAGCGGCGATGGCTTTGGCCAGGCGCTCGTTTTCGCCCAGGATGGCCTTGTTGTAGTCGGCAGGTCCGCTGCCGATCGGGTCGATGCCGGCATTGTTGAGTATCTGTATCACCTCGGGCATTTTGGCAATCTGCGCCATTTCCGCGCTGATGCGCTCAATGGCGCTGGCCGGCGTGCCGGTGGCGGCCAGCACACCCACGATGGGCGCAAAGTCAAACCCTGGAATGACCTCGGCAATGGCAGGCACACCGGCTGCCTGGCTGGAGCGATGCGCCGCATTGGTGGCCAGCAGTTTGACCTGCCCCGCTTTCACAAAACCCGACAGCGAAGGCAATGCCGAAAACAGCGCTTCCACCTGGCCGCCGATCAGCGCGGGGACTGACTGCCCGGAGCCCTTGAAGGGAACGTGCGTCAGGTCCAGGCCAAGCGAGCCTTTCATTGCTTCCATCGTCAGGTGGTGCGTGCTGCCAATGCCGGAGGAGCCGTAGTTCAGCGTACCCGGTTTGGCTTTGGCGAGAGCAATGAACTCCTGCAGGGTGTTGGCGGGCACCTTGGGATGCACCGCCAGGTACAGCGGAGCCCGCGCCGCCAGGGACACCGGCATGAAGTCCCTTTTATAGTCGTAGCCCAGATTCTTGTAGATCGTTGGATTGATGGAGAACATCGAACCGTCGGTAACCAGGAAGGTGTAACCGTCTTTGGGCGATGTGGCCAGCACCTGCGCGGCCACCACGCCATTGGCGCCGGGTTTGTTGTCAATCACCACCGGCTGGCCCAGCCTGTCACCCAGGCGCTGCGCAAAAATGCGCGCGACGGTGTCAGGCAAGCCGCCCGCCGAATAGGGCACTACAAACTTGATGGGTTTGTTGGGGTATGCGCCCTGGGCGCGTGCACCGATGGGCAACAGCAATGTGCAAGCCGTCAGCAGCGCGGTGGCGAGTAAAAAAATACGCCGTGGTTTCATGGAATGTCTCCGTTTGGTTTCATGGCAAGGGGCAGGGGTAAGGTCAGGGGCAAGGTCAGGATAGATACGTGATAGATACGTCAGCCCTACTGGGCGGACGTGGAATAAGAAGGCTCGAGCGCGGGCGCACTGGAGTCCCAAACGTGAGACGCGGGGAAAGCGCGCCAATCGGTGGTCTTGGGTACGATGGCCTGAAACGCGCAGATGCTGGCTGGTATGCGGGCCTCACCCGTGCCGATGGCGGTCCCGCCGGCCTGGAATGCACGCACCGCCTCCAGCATCTGTTTGCGAAACTCCACCACAGCCAGGTCGCTGGCGCCCAGCCGCTCATGGGTGCGGTCGGCAATGGGCCCCATGGTCACCCACATCGCAATGTCCTGGTTGGGAAAACCGGTGATGCCCGTGAAGTTTCCCGCCTTCATCGCGGCGCGGTCCTGCCAGAAGTGGTTGCCGCGGTTGCGCAGCGGCATGTATTTTTCATCGAGATCAACCCCCACCTGCTGGCCCAGGAACTTCCGCCAGGTGGCGGTTTCCGGGGTTTGAGAGGGATGACCCCAGGCGATGAAGTAAAACGCCGTATGGGTGTCGTCCATGGGCACGTTGATATTGGCTACGTTGTACAGGTTGTTGGGCGGAATCAGCGCGGTAGCCGGGGCCACGAAGACGGTTGAGCGAATGTAATCGTTCGCGGCCGCATTGCTGATGGGCCGGCGTATGGCCGCATACCGGAAACCATAGGCGCCGCGCTCCACCTGCATGCGGGGCGCCTTGTCGGTGGACGGCCGCAGCCAGTTGGTGTCGGTCGCCTTGGCGGTGTCAACGCGGGCGGGCACCATGTCCGACGAATGCAGGCTGGAGCTGTGCGCCGAATCAATGGCACCTTCCAGGATCTGCGCCCAGTTGCAGGGAATGATGGCTTTCGCGACCGTCACCTGCGTGTCTGCAGTAGGAGCCCAGGCGGGCGGCTGAAACTCGGGGAGCGTGTCGGGCGGCCCCATGTAGGCCCAGACAAAACCGCCCCACTCCCTGGTGGGATAGGCCAGGTGCTTTACCTTTTGCGCCATGCCGCTGGCCGCAGGCTCCGACACCATTTCAAGCACATTCCCCTCGACGTCCATCTTCCAGCCGTGGTACAGGCAGCGCAGGCCGCAGTCCTCGTTGCGGCCGAACACCAGCGACACGCGCCGATGCGGGCAGTATTCGTCCATCACGCCCACGCGGCCATTGGTATCGCGAAACACCACCAGGTCCTCACCAAACATCCGGGCCTTGATGGGTGTGCCGTCGGGCTCACTGACTTCTTCAATCAGGCAGACCGGCGTCCAGTGGCGGCGCATCAACTGGCCCATGGGCGCGCTGCCTTCAACGCGGCACAACAACTCATTTTCTTCAAAGGTCAACATCTCAAAATTCCTCAAATCGATTGACTGGCGTCAACTAAAAACCAAAACAAAAAACCGCTTGCAAATCCCGGCCAGGAAGATTATTCTTAGATGACTAAGATTATTCGCGATTTCCAGATTTGTCAAGACTGTTTACGAAAGGCCACGATGAGCGTTAACCCTGACGTCGGCGCGAGCGCGGGCGGCACACCGGCCGAGCCGGATTTTTTCAACCTCAAGGTCGTGCGCAAGGAAGCTGTTGCGCAAGGCATTTACCTGTTCGAATTGCGCCATCCGGAGGGTCTGGATTTGCCGGCTTTCACCGCGGGATCGCATCTCACGGTTCAAGTGCCCAATGGCGCCCGGCGAAACTACTCCCTGTGCAGCGACCCGGCCGACACCCGTTGCTACCAAATTGCCGTCAAGCGCGACGCCGCGGGCCGCGGCGGCTCTGTCAGCATGGCCGACGATGTGCAGGTGGGCCAGTTGCTGGCGGTCAGCGCGCCGCGCAATAACTTTGAATTGCACCCACGGGCCTCCAGCTTTCTGTTCATTGCCGGGGGCATCGGCATCACGCCGGTTGTGTCCATGATGCGGCATCTCAAAAGGCAGGGGCGCCATCCGTTCAAGCTGATCTACTGCACCCGGGACGCCGACAGCACGGCATTTCTGCAGGAGTTGACCGGGCCGGAATTCGCGGAGCACGTGCAGTTGCACCATACCCACGGCGATGCCGGCAAAGCCCTGGACTTGTGGCCGGTGTTCGAAACTCCGGGCAGCGCGCATGTGTATTGCTGCGGCCCGCGCGGCCTGATGGACGCGGTGGCCGACATGTCGGGCCACTGGCCATCCGGCGCTATCCACTTTGAGAGTTTTGGCGTTGATGCCAGCGTCTACGCGGCCGACACGGCGTTCACCGTGCGCCTGCACAAGACCGGCGTCAATGTGCCGGTGGACGCGCGGCAAAGCATTCTGCAGGCGCTGCGGGCCTGCGGCCATCATGTGACCAGTTCGTGTGAAAGCGGCACCTGCGGGTCTTGCCGCACCACGCTGCTGGCGGGCGAAGCCGAACACCGGGACATGGTCTTGAGCGACGACGACAAGATGCACCAGATCATGGTCTGCGTGTCGCGTGCAAAATCTGCCGAACTCGTACTGGACTTATGAAAAAGCACACCCTGCAAATCGGCATCGTCGGGCTGGGCCGGGCTTTTACGCTCATGCTGCCGACGTTTGTGCACGACAGCCGCGTCAAACTGGTGGCGGCGACTGACCCCCTGCCCGCCGCCAGGGCGCAGTTCGAAAGGGATTTTGGCACCCCAACGTACGACTCGATGGAAGCCCTGTGCGCCGACCCCGCGGTTCAGGTGATCTACATCGCCTCTCCGCACCAGTTTCATGCGGCCCACGTGTGCCTGGCGGCCTCCTTCGGCAAGCACGTGCTGGTGGAAAAACCAATGGCGCTCACGCTGGAGGAATGCACGCGCATGATTGAAGCGACCCGCAGCGCGGGCGTCCATCTCATCGTCGGTCACAGCCACAGCTTCAACGCGCCCATCCGGCGCGCCCGGGAAATCATTGACAGCGGGCTCTACGGCAACGTCCGGATGATTTCAGCGCTGAACTTCACCGACTTCCTCTACCGGCCGCGCCGCCCGGAAGAACTGGACACACGGGCCGGCGGTGGCGTGATTCACAGCCAGGCGACACACCAGATGGACATCGTCCGCTTGCTCGGTAGCGGGCTGGTCAACAGCGTGCGCGCCCACACCGGTGCCTGGGACCCTGCCCGCCCCACCGAGGGTGCTTACAGCGCCCTGCTGGGGTTTGAAGGCGGCGCCTTTGCATCCACCACCTACAGCGGCTACGGCCACTACGATTCGGACGAGCTGATGGACAACATCGGCGAGATGGGCCAGGCCAAAAACCAGGGCGACTACGGCGCTGCGCGCAAGCGGCTGCAGGGCGCTGCCACCTCCACCGAGGAAGCCGCGCTGAAAGCGGCACGCAACTACGGTGGCAGCCTCTACGTTCCGTCCATGACCTTGCCCCAGCCCCAGGCAGCGGCGCATCAGCATTTCGGGCAAGTCATCGTCAGTTGCGAAAAGGCGGACCTGCGCCCGGGTCCTTTGGGCATTGCCGTCTATACCGACCGTGAGAAAATTTTCGAACCCCTTCCCTGCCCCGCCATTCCCCGCCAGGAAGTGATTGACGAACTCCATGAAACCCTGGTCGATGGTCGCCCGGCTGTTCACAGCGGCGAATGGGCACGGGCTACCACGGCGGTCTGTCTGTCCATTCTGGAATCGGCAAGGTCGGGCAAAGAGTGCCATCCCGGGCATCAAGTCGGTCACAATATCAATTCATGAGCAATGACACCCAGAGCATCATCCGCCACTGGCGCGAAGCCGTTCCCAATGACCGCCTCGCGCACCTGATCCGCGACGCTTCGCGCGCCTTTCACAGGGCCTTGCAGGTCCGCCTGGCGCAGCATGGGGTGCCGTTTGGCCACTGGACTTTTCTGCGCATCCTCTGGGAGTCCGACGGTCTCACGCAAAAAGAACTCAGCGAGCGCGCCGGCGTGATGGAGCCCACCACCTTTTCCGCGATGAAGGCCATGGAAGCTCTGGGCTACATCATTCGCAAGCAGCTGCCTACCAACAAGAAGAATGTGTATGTCTATCTGAGCAGCGAAGGCCGCGCACTGAAGAAAAAGCTCGTACCCCTGGCGGAGGAAACCAACAACGTGAGCATTGAGGGCATTGCTGCCGACGAGATCAGGATCACCCGCAAGGTATTGCTCGCCATGATCGAGAATCTGGCCGCCGATGAACTGCTGCAAGCCCCGCCCGCCGCCAGGCGCAAGGCTGCGGCAGCCAAACCTGCAAACTCATCGGGAAAGCCGCGCAAAAGCCCGGCGCCGGTAAAAGGCAAAAAAGCCGCCGCCTGACGGTGAATCGCAGGCCGGCGACTTTTACTTTTTCAGCCTGGGGCTGATCAAGTCAGATCAGATCAGCTTGACGCCGGTTTTGGCCTGCAGCGATTCTTTCGTCACGCCTGGCGCAAGCTCCATCACCTTCAGGCCCTGCGGCGTCACGTCCATCACCGCCAGATCGGTGATGATGCGATCGACCACGCCCACACCCGTCAACGGCAGTGTGCAGTGCGGCAGGATCTTCATGTCCTCGGTGCCGTCTTTCTTCCTGGCGACGTGCTCCATCAGGACGATCACGCGCTTCACGCCGGCGACCAGGTCCATGGCGCCGCCCATGCCCTTGACCATCTTGCCCGGAATCATCCAGTTGGCCAGGTCGCCTTTTTCGCTGACCTGCATGGCGCCCAGGATGGACAGGTTGATCTTGCCGCCACGAATCATCGCGAAGCTGTCATGGCTGCCGAAGATGGACGAACCTTTGATGGTGGTGACCGTCTGCTTGCCGGCATTGATCAGGTCCGCGTCAACCTGATCTTCTGTCGGGAACGGGCCAATGCCCAACATCCCGTTTTCGGACTGCAGCCACACCTCCTTGTCGCCGGTGAAATTGGCCACCAGGGTCGGGATGCCGATGCCGAGGTTCACGTAAAAACCGTCTTCGAGTTCCTGGGCGGCGCGTGCCGCCATCTGGTCTTGGGTCCAAGGCATGGTCAAACTCCTGCTTTCTCGGTAATGGTCCGCTTTTCAATGCGCTTCTCGGGGTTCGCATTGAGCACGATGCGGTGCACGTAAATGCCCGGCAGGTGGATGTCGTCGGGCGCCAGCTCGCCGACTTCGACGACCTTCTCCACCTCGACGATGCAGACCTTGCCGGCCATCGCGGCGGCCGGGTTGAAATTACGGGCTGTGAGGTTGAAGCGCAGGTTCCCGGACTTATCGGCCACATGCGCCTTGACCAGGGCCACGTCGGGCACCAGCGAGCGCTCCATCACATAGGTCTCGCCGTCGAATTCGCGCAACTCCTTCCCCTCGGCCACCTGCGTGCCGACGCCGGTCTTGGTGAAGAAGGCCGGGATGCCGGCGCCGCCGGCGCGCAGCTTTTCGGCCAGCGTGCCCTGGGGCGTGAATTCAAGCTCCAGCTCGCCGGCCAGGTACTGCCGCTCGAATTCCTTGTTTTCGCCGACGTAGCTGGAAATCATTTTCTTGATCTGCCGCGTTTCCAGCAGCTTGCCCAGGCCGAAGCCGTCCACGCCGGCATTGTTGGAAATAACCGAGAGGTTCTTCACTCCGCTGTCGCGCAGCGCGTCAATCAGGGCTTCGGGAATGCCGCATAGGCCAAAGCCGCCAACGGCCATCAACTGGCCGTCCTTGACCACGCCCTGAAGGGCCTCGGCCGCGGAGGGAAAGAGTTTGTTCACAAATAGTCTCCTGATGTAATTCAGCGGTGGTTCAACGGGGAACAATCCGCTACGATACTACGTATTCAGATACGTAGTTTTTCGTAAAGGTTAGCCCCCATGGAAGTCGATTACCAGCTCGCTTTCGATCTGGCGCCCGTCGGGCTCGTGTTGTCCCGAAACCGCTCCATTGTGGACTGCAACCAGCATTTGTGCGAGATGTTTGGCGCCTCGCGAGAGCAACTGGTCGGCCAGTCCTTTCTGGTGCTTTACCCGAGCGTGGACGAGTACGAGCGCATTGGCGCCCGCATGATTCCCATACTCAATACCAGGGGCCTGTACGCCGACGACCGCATCATGAAGCGGGTGGATGGCCGCAACAAGGGCGAAACCTTCTGGTGCCATGTGACCGGGCGCGCCCTGAACCGCAGCGCACCGCATGAAGCCGGCATCTGGACCTTTGAAGACCTGAGTTCGCGCCGCCCGGTGACGGCGGTACTCACGGCACGTGAACGCGAGGTTGCCGCCCACCTGATGGACGGCCTGACCTCCAAGGAAATCGGCCGCGCGCTGGTCATCAGCCACCGCACCGTGGAGATTTACCGGGCCCGCCTGATGCGCAAGTACAAAGCCTCCACCACGGCCGACCTGGTGCACAAGCTTATGGCGGGCGCATAAGCGGCCGAGCCTGCAAGGCCCGCCGCACAGTGGGTTGCTTTCGTTCACGGCCAGCACGATTTTGCGGATGGGAACAGAATCGACTCCAGTATTTTCTCCCCGTCCGATTCACCCACCCTAGCCAAGAGCCCTTTATGCCACTCACCCTCTACCAGGCCTCCGTGCCAGTCTTCACCCGCGGCTTCAACAACCTGGCCGCCGTGCTGGAAAAAGCCAGAGCCCACGCCGAGGCCAACAACATCGACCTGGCCACTTACGTCAATGCCCGCCTCGCCCCCGACATGTACCCGCTGACGGGCCAGATTCAGGGTGCCAGCGACGCAGCCAAGTTTGGCATTGCACGGCTTGGCGGTGTCACGCCGCCAAGCATGGCCGACACCGAAACCACGTTTGAGGAACTACAGGCCCGTATCGCCAACACCATCGCGTTCATGGGGACGGTGAGCGAGGCGCAAATCAATGCCAGCGAAGGCGGCACCATCACCCTCAAGATACGCGGCAAGGAAATGAGTTTCCCCAGTGAGCCCTACCTGCTCAATTTTGTGATGCCCAATTTTTACTTCCACGTCACCACGGCCTATGCCATCTTGCGCAATCAGGGCGTGCCGCTGGGCAAGATGGATTTCCTCGGAAGTCTTAACTGACTTCAACTGACGCCACCAACCCGATAGCCTATAGCCGGTAGCACGCTCGCCGGACCTGCATCTGCTCACGCCTCGCCGGAGTCCACCTCACGGCGAATCGACTTGCGCCCACGGTGCTGGTCGCGCAGTTTGCCGAGTGCGTGTTCGATCAAACGCTTGAGTTTGTCGCTGGCGCCACGGAAGGCCTCGTCCTGACTGGGTGCATGGTGGTTGACGGTCAAGGGGTCGTGGTGCGCCAGACGCGCTTCCATCACGCAGCGCCTGGAATCCGCGCCGGCCCCGTCGCCGGTGTCGTCACTCATATGCACTTCCACGCGGGTAATGTCACCCTTAAAACGGCTCAGCGCTTCGTTCAACTCTGTGGTGGCCCAGCGTTCAAATGCTTCGCCAGTGTGGATGGTGTGGTTGGAATTGACCTGAATTTGCATGTGTATTTCCCCTTCAGGAAATTGCGGCGCGGGCCTGCTGGCAGCAGGGGCGGCGCTGTGATGGAGCCGCACGCGCGGGCGACTGGAAAGCCCATTGTGCGCGCCACCCGTGCCGGAGTGTGCAGGTCCCGTCCTTGGTGAAAGTAAGGGCATCCCGGCCCTATTGAGCACTATTGGGCCCTATCGTGCACTGTCGCGTTGCAATATTTGCTCCTGGATTTATGGCTTCTCGAACCCGTTTTCACTGGTTTACGCCAAATAGCCGCAAAGTTCAATACTTCAACCGGCTTAAGAACCTGTTTACGCTCTAAACGAGGCCGCGCAAGCACCTTCTCGGGATGGGATGCAAGGCGCGGTGCGCCGCCCATAGCTCGGGCTATGGGCAAGCGCCGCAACGCCGCAGACCGCCCGAGAAGGCGCTTGCCCTTCGGGTTGGGGTGACGCGAACGCGGTCGCGTTTGCATCCCCATGGGGGCAGCCGCACGACGCACAGCCGGCCGGCTGTGCGGTCGGGCGATTGAGCCACCCGGCCCTTGCATGGGCATTAGCCCATGCGGCGGACCCGGGCGCCCCACTCATCCCGATTGCACCCCAACGCGGCCTCGTTTAGATCGTAAACAGGTTCTAAGGCGCATCCACCACCTCAGCCGCCGTACGAAAAGCCTCTACCGCGGCAGGCAGACCACAATAAATGCTGGCGTGCAGCAGCACCTCCTGCAACTGCTCCGGCGTCACCCCATTGTTAAGCGCACCGCGCACATGCCCCTTGAGCTCATGCTGCTTTCCCAGGGCGGTCAGCATTGCCACCGTGATCAGGCTGCGCGTCTTCAGGTCCAGTCCCGGCCGCTGCCATACGTCGCCCCAGGCATTGCGGGTGATGTAGCGCTGGATGGGCATGGAAAAATCCGTGGCCTTGCCAAAGGCGTTGGCAACGAAATCCTCACCCATCACCTGCTTGCGGGTGGCGAGGCCTTTGTCGAAATCCTTGTCTGCGGGAGGCGTCATGCTGTGCTCCAAAAAATCCCGAGGATAGCCGCTGGGCAAGATGGGCTATCTGGTGAATTTCAAACCGGGGCATAGCGCGCCCGTTCTGATTGGGCAACCGGCCTTACGCAGGTTCAGACCTTGACGCGGCAGCCCGGCTCTGCACGGGCGCCGTACATGGCCTGAACGGCTGAGCGATGCCTTCAGCCCCCTGGTGGCGCAGCGCCCGAACAATTCCCCGGTATGGATGGGTGGTTGCAGTTGACCTGAAGTTGACTTGAACCTGCATTTTCTCGCTCCTTTTGCATGTGTCAATTTTCTCCGGCCGCCCCCAGCCACTCGCGTTCGAGTTGGGCGATGATTTCACAAGAATTCTTGAACCCCACGGGCGTGGAGATGTAGCCATTGGCGCCAAGCCGGTAGGCCTCGCGCTTATCCGACTCCTGGTCGGAAGAACTCAGGATCACCACCGGAAGCAACCGCGTCCGCTCATCGGCACGCAGACGCTCCAGCACCTGGAACCCGTCGAGCCTCGGCATGTGAAGATCGAGCAACACCAGACGAGGCAGGGCGTTGCTGGTGCTCCCGGACCGGGCCGCCCCATCACCATCAAGCAGGAAGTCCAGGGCTTCCACACCGTCGCGCACGACCTGGATGGTGGCGCTGGACTGGTTGGCCTCGAGGGCAAACACGAATAGTTCGGCTGAAGTGGGGCTGTCTTCAACCAGCAGGATGTCAGGCGCGGAGATGTTCATGGTGAGTAACCCCTTTCACAATCATTCCGGCGGATGCCGTGGCGCAAGGCCTGCGCTCAGCCAGTCGCGTTCGAACTGCGCCAGGGTTTCGCACAAATGCTCGAACTCCACAGGTTTGCGGACGTAGCCATTGGCGCCAAGGCGCTCGGCTTCAAGTCTGTCCGACCTTTGATCGGACGCACTGAAGATCACCACAGGAAGCTGCCGTGTGCGCTCATCGGCACGCAGCCGCGCCAGCACTTCAAACCCGTTGAGCCTTGGCATATTCAGGTCAAGCAGCACCAGTCGGGGCAAGGCGTCCTGGGCGTTCCCGGGTCGGCGTTCTCCACCGAGGAGGACTTCCACCGCCTCGATGCCATCACGCGCGACCCTGATGGTCGTGGCCGACTCATTCATCTGATGAGCGAGCATGAACAGATCGACGTCACTTTGACTGTCTTCAACCAACAAGATGTCTGGTGCGAAAATTTTCATGATGGGACCGGTAGGTTGAAGAAAAATGTGGCGCCACACCCGGGAGATGACTCCACCCAGATACGGCCACCCATGCGTTCGGCGATGCGCAGGGCCATCGCCAGGCCTGCGCCGGTGCCTTCGTAAGCCTCGGGGAGATTCAGCTGGCTGAACAGTTTGAACAGCTTGTCGGCGTAGCGAGGGTCGAAGCCGATGCCGTTGTCGCGAACGAAATAGACATGCTGGTTCGGCTGGGCACCCACCGTGATGACCGCCGGCTGGCGGTCGCGGCTGAACTTGAGCGCGTTGGAGAGCAGTGCGACCAGGAGCCGCCGCAGTAGTGCGGGGTCGGCCTGACAGTCGGGTAGTTCCTCGATGTGGGCATCCACGAGGCGGCCGGGTTCCGCAGCCATCAACTCGCCCATGACTTCGCGCGCGGCGGCTGCGATATCCACACGCGTGGGAGACAAGGTCTGTTGCCGCAGGTTGACGAACGAAAGCAGGTCGTCCACCAGGCGCGCCATGTGCTTGGCACTGCTGGCAATCACCCCTGGAAATCGCAAGGCCGGATCTGGAAGATTGGCGGCGTACCGGGTCAGCAGCAGATGCGAATAGCCTTCCATGGCACGCAGCGGCGAACGCAGGTGATGTGCGACGGCATGCACGAAGCCCTCGATCTCCGTCAGCGCAGCTTCCAGTTCCGCCGTTCGCTCGCTCACACCTTGTTCGATGCTGGCATTGAGGCGACGGATTTCCAGATGCGCGGCGGCGAGCTGGCGTTCACACTCGTGCTTGTGGAGGGCCGCTTCGATGCTGAGTTGCAGTTCGCGCTCGCCGAAAGGTTTCACGAGGAAGCCGTAGGGGAAAGTGAGCTTGTCAAGCTGCAGCGTTGCCTCGTCGGAGTGCGCGGAGAGGAAGATCACCGGCACGTCCAGTTCGTGGCGCAGGATCTCGGCGGTCTGGATGCTGTTCATCTCGCCCCGGATTCCAATGTCCATCAACGCGAGTCTTGGCCGATGCAGGCGCGCCAGGGCGAGTGCCTCCTCGCCCGAGGCTGCGATGCCGCAGACCTTGTAGCCATTGTGCGTGAGCCGGGCTCCAAGATCGGCGGTGACCGCCGCCTGATCTTCGGCGAGGAGAAGCGTGGCTGAATTCATCGCAGGGGCTCGCATCACGCTGGCTTCGGCTCGCTGGGAGCTCTCGCCGGCAGGGTGAAAAAAAATGTGGCGCCGGCGCCTGGCCGGCTCTCAGCCCGGATCCCTCCGCCATGGCTCTCAACGATGCGCTTGACAATGGCCAGCCCCACCCCTGTGCCGGGGAATTCGGCCGCGCTATGGAAGCGCTGGAACGGCTCAAAGAGCTTCGCTGCGCCCGCCAGATCCAGGCCCGCACCGTTGTCGCGGACAAAGTAGGTATGAAAGTCCTCGCCTGCTTCACCGTCTGCAGCGGCGCCGACTTCCACCACCGGTTGCTCGCATTTCGACGAATACTTGAGCGCGTTGCCGAGCAGGTTGACCAGCGCATGCCGGAGTATGGACTCGTCAGCCCAGGCCTGCGGTAGCGTTTCACACACGAACTGCACCGGTTTCTGGCCAGGCAGGGAGGCAAGGTCGTCGAAAACTTCCTGCGCCATGCGCTTCAGGTCCACCGCCGCCAGACGAAGCGATTGCGCGCGGTTCGACTTCAGAAAAAGCAGATAGTCCTCCATCATGCGTTTCATCTGGAGCGCGCCTGCCTGAACGCGATCGAGGAACAATTGTCCTGACGAGTCGAGCTGGTCACGATGCTTATTGGCGAGCAGCTCGGAGAAGCCGGAAATTGCCAGCAGCGGCGCGCGCAAGTCGTGGCTCACGGCAGCGGCGAAGGTTTCCAGCTGGGCACCGAGCACCTCCTGCTGCTCCTTCTCGGCCAGCAGCTGCACCACCTGGCGCGTCAAGGCCTGTTCGCGGCTCTTCGCGGTGCCCCGGTCCGGGGTCTCGACCATCACCACGACAGCGCCGATGATCTTGCCTGTCTCGTCGGTAATGGGCGAAGCGCTGTCATCCACATATCGCTCCTCCCCCGTGCGCGTGATCAGCACGGTGTCCGGGTCCAGACGGACGACCACACCGTGGCGCAGGGCGCGCGCGGCCGGGTCTTCCAGGGGCTGGGCGGCGCCCTGTTTCATCAGACGCACGACTTCGCCGCATGGTTTGCCGGCGGCCTCATCCTGCGTCCAGCCGGTCAGCTTTTCCGCGGCGGGATTGAGCAGCAGGATCTCGGCACGGGTGTTGGTGGCAATGACGGCGTCGCCGATGCTCGTGAACGTGGCGGTCAACCACCGCGCGACCCGGCGCGCCTTGCGCTCCATCTCATGTCGCATCGGTGCCAGCTCGATGGCCACGCGCAGCTGCAGATCATCAAACGGCTTGACGATATAGCCCGCCGGGTCGGTGAGCCGGGCTCTTTGCAAGGTAGCCGAATCGCTGTGCGCCGTGAGGTAGATGACCGGGATGTCCAGCTCGCCACGCAGGTGTTCGGCGGCGTCGATGCCCTCGGGCCGGCCGTGCAACATGATGTCCATCAGGGCGACGTCGGGCCGCATGGTGGTGGCGATCCGGATGGCATCGGCCGCGGTGTCCGCCGCTCCGGCGACTTCGAAGCCGAGCCCCACCAGCCGTTGCTGCAGGTCTTCCGAGACGACGATCTCATCCTCGACCACGAGCACACGGGTTTTGCCCAGCAACTGTTCCATGGTCTTCACGGCGACTTGACCGCCGCCTCCTTGAATCGAATGTCGAACGCTGTGTGGCCGGGCCTGGAGCGCAGCGTCACGTCGGCGCGCAATTGCCTGGTGAACATCCTGACCAGCCGCAGGCCCAGTGTATTGGCCTGCTCCAACTGAAAGTCCGGCGCCAGCCCGACGCCGTCGTCGTGCACGCGCAGGGCGAATTTCCCGTCCGCTTCGGTATTCAACATCACGAGCAGGAGCCCCGGACGGCCATTGGGGAACGCGTACTTGAGCGCGTTGGTCACGAGTTCGTTGAGCATCAGGCCCACAGGCACCGCGGTATCGATGCTAACCGCCGCCGGCTCGAGCCGGAACTCCAGTTTCACCTTGGCATTGGAGGTGTAGGTGCGCATGAGAATACTCACGAGCGTCTGCACATAGTCCGCCAGGTCCACCGTTGCCAGCGTCTCCGACTGGTAAAGCTTTTCGTGGATGAGGGCCATGGAACGGATGCGACCCTGGCTCTCCTGGAACTGCATGAGCGTCTGCGGATCGCGGATGTAGCCCGATTGCAGCGACAGCAAGCTGGCGATGATCTGCAGGTTGTTCTTTACCCGGTGGTGAATCTCCTGCAGCAGCGCCTCCTTTTCCTTCAGCGAAGTCCGGATCTGGTGCTCGATGTCCTTGGTCCGCGAAACGTCGCGGATCGCCGCCGAGACGAGGATGCCCTCGTCCGTGTTCACCGGGCTCAGGAGGATTTCAGTCGGAAACTCGCTCCCGTCCTTGCGCCGCCCCTGCAGCTCCAGTTCGGCGCCCATCGGCCGGAGCCGCGGCTCTGAACCGAAGCGCATCCGGTGCTGGGGATGGAGCCCCCGGAACCGCTCGGGCAGCAGCATCTCGACCATCTGGCCCAGCAGTTCGCTGCGTGCATAGCCGAACAGCTTCTCCGTTTGCGCGTTCACCAGCACCATGCATCCCGCCTCGTTGACGATGACGATCGCGTCTGGCGCGGTTTCCAGCAGCGCACGAAACCGATCCTCCAGGCGCGTACGCTCGCTCACCTCCCCCGCGAGATCGTCAAGAATATTGAGCACCGCCTTTTGCATCTCCTCGAGGCGCAGCTTTTCGGCACCAGAATCTTCCAGTATGTTGAGAACAGCCTTCTGCGTCAGCTCCAGCAGGGCTCTTTCGCCCGCGGCATCCTCCAGGATGTTGACCACCGCCTTCGCGTAGTCGGCCTGGCTGAACTGCTGTTCAGCATCCATGCTTGGCGCCGTCTTCGTTGACATGGTCTGTCACCCGCCCCCGGTTTTCTTGAGCTCCTCGATCTCCCGCTTGCGCTCTTCGATCTCCTTTTTGAGCTCGATCATCTTGAGTTCACGCCCGACGGTGAGCCTCTGGAAGCGCTCCAGTTCCGCCAGCCGCTCCAGCTCCTTGGTTCGCTGCTCGGCGACCTCGGCCTCGGCCTTCTTCTGTGCCGTCACGTCGCGCGCGGCGGCGAACACGCCCAGCACATTGCCGCGTGTGTCCTTGTATACCGAGGCGTTGTACAGCACGTCGGTGAGCTTGCCGTTGCAGTGCCGGATTGTCAGCGGATAGTCGGAGACCGATTCTTTTTCGAAAACCTGCTTGTAGCCTTCGCGCGCCTTTTCCGGCTCGGTGAAGTAGTCGGAAAAGTCGGTCCCGATCAGCTTCTCGCGCGGCAAGCCGGTGATCTCGGCAGAAGCCGCATTGACGTCGGTGATCTTGCCTTCTGCGCTGATGGTGACCAGCGGGTCCAGGCTTGACTCGATCAGGCTCCGGGCATATTGGGAGGCTGTTTTCTGTATGGTTACGTCCCGAATGGTCGCCGCGACGGTCAAACCCTGTGGGCTTTCGATCGGGCTGAGACTGATCTCGATCGGGAACTCACTTCCGTCCTTGCGAACACCCCAGAGTTCGACGCCCGCCCCCATGGGACGCAGGCGCGGTTCGGCGAAGAATTTCCCCCGGTGTCCTGGGTGGCCCTTTCGATAACGGTTCGGGACGAAGATCTCAACGGATTGCCCGAGTATCTCGTCGCGCTCATAACCGAACAAGCTTTCGGTCTGGTTGTTCACCAGGAGGATGATGCCCTCCTTGTTGGCCAGCACCATTGCATCCGGAGCCGACTCGATGAGGGTCCGGAATCTCTGCTCCGCCTTGCGGCTTTGCGTCACGTCGCGTGCGGCCGCGAACACGCCGAGAACGTTCCCCCGGACATCCTTGTAGACCGCAGCGTTGTAGAGGACGTCCGTGAGCCGTCCGTCCGTGTGCCGGATGGTGAGCGGATAGTCGGTGACCGCTCCCTTGGAAAACGCCTCCCGGTACCCCTGGCGCGCCTTGTCGGGCTCGGTGAAGTAGTCCGAGAAATCGGTCCCGATCAGCTTCTCGCGCGGCACGCCGGTGACCTTGATGGAGCCTTCATTGACGTCGGTGATCTTGCCTTCCGGGCTGATGGTGACCAGTGGATCCAGGCTGGCCTCGATCAGGCTGCGCGCATAGAACTGCGTGGCCTGGAGTTCTTCCGTCAGGCGGATTTCATCCGAGATGTCTTTCGAGATGAGCAGGAAGCCGACGGGCTTGTCCGCTGCGTCGCGGCGTGGCGTGATGACGACGCGCGCGGTGAATTGCTCACCGCTTTTGCGGACCCGCGTGATGGTGCCTTCCCATTTACCGGCTTGCAGGGCGGCGGCCATGATCTGGACGGGCTTGTCGGTGGCGATGTCCTCCGGCGTATGAAGCATGGACGAGTTGGCCTTGCCAATGACTTCTTCCGGCTCGTAGCCATACAAGCGGCGTGCACCGGCGTTCCAGAGCTGGATCTTGCCGGTGAGATCCTTGCCGATGATCGAGTACTCGGTCGATGATTCGAGGATGTTTTGCAGGAAGGCCGATTGCTCGCCTTGCGGCGTTATTGGCGCGTCATTGCGCGCCTTCATTGACCCGGCATGAACATCCATAGGGGGCTCCTCCAGACAGGGGTTGGCAAACGATGCGCGGCCGCTATCGCGCCTCGATGAAAATACCTGGCGCTACACCATCGGTTCGTGCGGCCACGCGCGGGCACATTTCGGCAGCGCAGAACGCTGGCGCTGGGTGGTGCCTGTGGGCTGGAAAACGACAGTTTGGCGCTTGACATTCGCCGTTCACTGGACTGCGAGGACCATATGGGCCATTCCGCTCCTCCTTACGTCGTACGCATGCGTCGCAAGCTGCTGCGTGGTCCTGAATGCCACTTTGCTCGCCAGATCGCACCGTACCGAGACAATTATTTTTTTGGAAGCATACGCGCAATGCTGCGGCCTGTCCATGCACGCGCTCATGCACTGGCACGAACCAACCTGCACCGCGCAGGGCAATCACTGGCGGCAAGAGCCCAGGCAGCCAGGGTCGGAGGCGCGCCCCTGCAGGCTTTGGATCGCAGGATCGGGCCGTGCGGGCCGGCAGCGATGGAGTTCTGGTTGTCCGCGACAGGAATGCCTGACGCCAATGGTCCATACCTGCACGGGATTGGGGTTGTTGCTCGTGCGGGGGCTCCTCGGTTGACGTGAAGCAGCCTCGGCCGGGGAATCTGCGGGCAAGTTTAAAATTCATTGCAGTTACGCTAGGGCCTGTGAACGCTATTTATGCAAATGCGAATGGGGTGAAAACAGCGCCAATCAAGGCGCGCGACGACGCCCAGACCGGGCGTCTGGGCTAGGAGCGCAACGCAGAGTGGCGCTGTTTTCACCCCATTCCCTTCGGGTTGCGATCAAAAAGGCCCTGCGCGGCGTTGCAAAGCCTTGGCGGGGTCTACCCCGCCTGCGTTTTGCGCCTTGCTCATGGCCTTTTTGACTCGCAACGCAT